>CAZIFQ010000003.1:0-122310 GCA_964538375.1 uncultured Bacteroidaceae bacterium
GATAACTGGACACTTTTCGATTGAAATAGTGGACACTTTTGGACTAATATTTACATTGCAGTGAGCTTTCCATAGCCTTCTTTATCTTTATAAACACAGCCAGTATCAATGTTGATAACCTTTTGTTTAGTCATTACTCTCTGTATACAAGAATTTAATGTTATTGGACGATGCCCATGAATAATCGTCTTGTCAATTAGTAAAGAATTAGAATAATATTTAGTACTATTCCAAATCATTGAGTATTTGTCTTCATAAGGATCTATAGCATTATCATTAAATCCTGCATGAACAAAGAGAAATTCTGCAGACGAAAAATAATAGGGTAAATTTTTTAGAAAATCGATGTATTTCTCATCTATTTCTTTAGGGCTTTTAATATGGAAACTATTCAATGTTTCAGCTCCTCCATTTTGCATCCATAAAGAAATATTATTTTCATCACAATAAGCATCAAGAAGCATTTGTTCATGATTACCAAGAAGAGACGTTATGTTATATCCATTTGTCTTAAGATTGATTATAAAATCTACAACTTCTTTGCTTTTTGTCCCGCGGTCAATGTAATCTCCCAAGAAAACTAACTTGTCAGTTCTATTAAGTATTAATTGATTTTCAACAAGTTCTTTAAGTTGTTCGAAACAACCATGAATGTCTCCTACAGCAAAAAGGCGAGTTTTCATAGTAATACTGTTTTTACAGGATAAATTTGGACTCTTTTGCAAATATCGGCTTGTTGATTAGCTAGTGTGATCAGCGGATATGTGCAAACAGCGTTGGCTTCCCAAAATGTCCCAAATAGTAGAACCTTGAGAAAAAATAAATTTTTACTTGCTTCAACCTTCAATCCTTGCATACAATAAATATATGAAATATAGCGATAGACTGCTTGTCCAAGCAGTCTAGTATTTATTACTATTTACAAAATTCCTCCTCCATCTGATTTCTCTGTTATACTCTTCCTCAAGTTTTTTCCATCGTTAGTATTCATTGTCAAGAGGATGTAGTTCGATATATTTTTTTTGACTGAGACCGTCAATCCGGTGCTACACTGAATGCACATAGCCTCGTTTAAATTCATTCAGTTGAAGGTACTCAAGGTCAATGACCTCACCAATCTTTGGGATCAAAGGTAATTCAAGTTCTATCCATATATACTCTTTGAGAATTGTATGATCTTAGGCATGTATTGACCAGGAAGTAAATTACGCTTGAAGATCCCGACATCGCTAACGCTCATCGGGATAAGTTCGACTTACATTATTCACGAGGCAAAGCCTCGGGAATAATTAGTCTCACTTACTTTCCGATACAGAAATTCTTAAATATATTCCCAAGTATCTCGTCTGTAGTGACTTCTCCGGTGATTTCGCCTAAGTAGTGAAGCGTTCCGCGGATATCCTGCGCCAGTAGATCCTGGGGGATGCTATCGCTGAGACCGCTCAAAACCCTTTCTAAGCTTTCTGAGGCGCCTTTCAGGGCATTGAAGTGCCTGATATTGGAAATAACCACATCCTGGTTTCTGAGTGATCCTAAATTGACCTGCTCAAGCAGGAGGGAGGCCAGTTCGCTTATCCCGGTCTGCTTGTCAGCGCTGATTATAACTGCATTTTCATTATCTTCTAATTTCAGGGAGCCCATAAGTTCTCCTGGTTTTTCAGTGGAGCTGAGGTCAGATTTATTGATAACAAGCAGTAGTTTTTTTCCAGTCTGTACTTGCTTTCTTATGGCTGTCAGTGATTTGTTGATCAACGCTGCTCCGTCACCAGCTTCAACGAGCAGCATAACGATGGAGGATTGTTCTATCTTCTGATAAGTTCTGCGTATGCCCAGGTTTTCAATGGTATCTGCTGTCTCACGTAGCCCCGCAGTATCAATAAACCTGAAAGTAACGCCTTCAATACTTACGGTATCTTCAATGGAATCGCGTGTGGTGCCTTCAATTTCACTGACAATGGCGCGTTCTTCGTTTAGCAGTGCATTGAGAAGTGTGGATTTTCCCACATTGGGTCTGCCGACTATGGCTACGGGTACCCCTGACTTAAGTACATTACCGAGCTGGAAGGAGTCTTTCAGATTGTCAACCAGTGATTTCACATCTGTGACCAGAGCGGTAAGCTGCTTTCTGTCAGCAAACTCCACATCTTCTTCACTAAAATCCAGTTCTAATTCAACCAGGGATATGAAGTGCAGCAGGCGATCTCGCAATTCCTTAATTTTTAGAGAAAACCCACCTCTCATCTGCTGCATGGCCACTGCATGTGATGCTTTGGATTCCGAGGCAATGAGATCAGCCACTGCTTCTGCCTGTGAAAGATCCATCTTACCATTCAGAAATGCCCGTTGCGTAAATTCACCGGGTTTTGCTGGCTCAGCTCCGTTTTCGATGAGTAACTCCATGATCTTCTGCTGGATATAAACAGATCCGTGACAGGATATCTCGATGGAATCTTCTCCGGTGTAGGAGTGGGGCGCCCTGAAAATGCTTGTCAGCACTTCGTCGATTACATCCTCTTGCTCTTTGACATGACCAAAATGTATGGTATTGGGTAGTTGTTTGGACAGTTTCTTTTCGGAAGAAGCAAAAAACACCTTTTCAACAATAGAAAATGTTTCGGGACCGCTCACCCGGATGATGGAAAGGGCACCGTTTCCCGGTGTTGCAACAGCGCATATGGTGGATTCTAAAATCATAGGTGCAAAGGTAGAAAAAAGTGACTTAAGTTGAAGTGCCTTGAGTACTTCGAGTACTTCGAGTGCCTTGAGTTGGGCCCAATGATTATAATAATTCACTCATTTTGTTCGAAGCGCATCCACATCCTATCCCCCTTATATTCATTGAACTCGTCTCCTGAGTTTACCGAAGGATAGTTTATCTCATTCTATAATGAAATTTTAAACCTACCTAACCTTCTTCCTCTTATTTAAATAATTCATATTAATCTCACAGCTAATGCCAGGACAATCCAATTCTAAGGCGCATTTTTCATAGGAGGGTGCTTTGAGCTTTTGAAATGAGGGGTTTGTGGACATTCCCCAACCTTCACAGGGAAGACCCATGAAGTAGTTCATGCAGTTACTTTTGTCTTCATCATCCAGCACCGAGATGGCAAAAGTGCCGTAGGGCAGCCCTGGTATTTCTACCTTGAGCTTTCCGTTTTCAAGTGATTCTTTGGTCCATTTAAAGCTAAATTCCGGATTATTAATCCATTGATCTTCAGCACTATAAACACCAACTACAATTTCTCCTATATCACTTCGAATATCTGTTAACGTGATCATTAACGACCCGTTTGGATTTGATTGGGGATAAAGGTTAAAAGATACTACCGTTAGCAAGGAAATTAGGAAAACCCTATATATATTACCTTTCAAGATATGCCACTGTGAAATAGTCTTCATTGGTGTCAGAAATTTGAATTTGATCCATTTTCATGCTTGAACTTCTCCCATTACTGTGATTCTCCGCGAACATTTCAGTGATCATATATTTCTTTTCCACAACATCCAGCATCGTGTAATCTTGTGTTTCTATAGTCTTGAAAAGTTCATTGTCATAGTCATAGTATTCTGTTCTCTGCACAATATAATCATTTTTGCAAATCCATGAAACAGCTTTGCTATAGCCGTATTCATCTTCTTTATCCATATTTACCGGAACAGATTCAAGCTTCCAGCATTCTTTGTTGTTTTGTATTTCCGATCCCAGTACAACATAGCTAAAGTCATCAATTGACGGGGCTGTCATGTCTGCATTTGAAAACTCTGAACCCATGAATCCCTTGCTTTTCTCACTGGATACTATTCGCCGGGTTTTACGCATGGAAGGCAGGTATATCCACATATCATCAGATTTCTCTTCATGATCGATGATGAGAATTCCGGTTCCTTTGATTTCAGCAGGGGAGATGAACTTGATGATTCTTTTCTCAGTATTGTCGGCAAAAGTTTTAGATGCCATTGTATTTTTGCGAACCCGCTGATTGCCTCTTCCATCAGTAATGACCAGTGTTGAAGTGGCTTCAAATGAACTCACCTTCACGGCATCGTGACTTTTTTGAATGATGTCCCGGCCTTCCTGGCAAAAAGAAGGTAGTGATATTAGTGCAATGCCTATGCTTAAAATGATTGTCTTTTTCATCTGTAAAAATTTTGTAATTAATTTGGTTTAAATAGCCACTTTCAAGTCGTCATGATCTTCTTTTTCCACTGGCTTGGTTTTGGGCTCAAGGAATTTGTATCTACCATTAAGAACAAGTGCAGGTAGTATTACTAAAGCGCCTACAAGACAGCTTATTATGCTAATAACTACTAAAACTCCAAAGAACCTGATTGGTGTAAATGAGGAGAAGATAAGTACAACGAATCCAACGATTACAGACATAGCATTAAAGAGTATGCCTCGTCCGGTTGTTGACAGCGTGGTAATGACTGCCTCTGTCGGAGGCCGGTGTTGCTGCCGCTCCTCACGGTAGCGCCACAGGAAATGAATGCTATAATCAACGCCCACGCCAATCATTATTGAGGATAATAGTGCTGTAGCAACATCCAGGCGTACTCCTGTAAGTCCCATGATACCAAAAAGAAGGACGATGGACATAAGCAATGGTATACTGCTGATAAGTCCGGCCTTGACCGATTTGAATATGAGGGAGAGCAGTATAAAGATGACGACCAGGGCTATAGTGAGTGAGTAGAACTGTCCTTTTACTACTGTGTTTGCCAACTGTGACCTGACAAAGCCATAGCCGCCAATAGCAGCAATAGATGTGTCATCTTTTGTCATCTTCTTAATGAATGATATTATGCTGTTCACAGATTTATTGCCGACACTTTTTATTCTAATGATCATATGGGAATTTGCATAATTGAAATCTACGAGTTGATCCAGGTTCTCAGGGTCGCCATTCATATTGTATAGTTCAATGTATTGGGCTACTGCTTCGCGGGTGGGGGGTATTTTATCATAGAACTCTGTTCCCGGATCATTTAGCGCTTTGCTGATTTGCTTTACCACATCCGGGAAGGTCATAACCAGGTCAATATCGGGCAGTTCTTTAAGTTGATCTTTATAATTATCAATTCTCTTTAGCACTTCAGGATCAAGCATATCATCGGAAATCATGATAGACAGATTCTCAGACCCGCCATAATGGGAATTGATCAGTGCTGCAGCTTGTTTTACCGGATGTCTTTCCGGGAAGAAATTCTCTTCGTTGGAATCTACTTTTAAGAATATGATACCTGTGCCAATTATTAATGTGATTATCAATGAAGCATAAGGAATCTTTTTATGGTAGGAAATAATGAAGAAAGCCAACCGGTTTAAAAAATTTTTCTTACTGTCAGTTCGCCTGGTCTGCAGGTTTCTTACCGGTTTAGAACGTTTCATCAGGGAAAGTATCCCTGGAAGAAGAACGATGCTGTAAAATAGGGCGAAAAGGATGCCTAAACTGGCAATAACAGCCATTTGCCTGGCAGGAATCATAGTATGTGCTAACAAAGCGCACAATCCTGCGATGGTTGTTATACCGGTAAGAAGTATGGGTTTCCATAATTTTTTGATAATCTCCTTAGATATATCCCTCATACTAAGAACCGAGTTTACAGCATTGATTTCCTGGTATTTTGCAATAATATGTATCCCATAGTCATTGGCCACCGCAATAAGCATTACGGGCACAAGTAAGGTGATGATATAGAATTTCCATCCAATCATGGGAAGAAAAGCCAATGCCAGGATGGATGACATGATAACAACAAGGAAAGGCAATACGACACCGCGCCATTCCCGAAATACAAGACCGAGGAAAATAGTCATCAGGAGGAGTGCAATAGGAACAAGAATTAAACCGTCTCTTTTTATGTCTTTCCCTATGGCTTGTCTAAGATAGGGTAGTCCGCCATAATGGATTTTTTCGCTGCCTGGATACTCCTCAAGGATTTGAGCGATAGAACTAAAAACACTGTCTTCAACAGCATTTTTATCGAGTGTAGCGATGATGGCTGTTGATCTGAAATCGTCTGCAACAACTACATTCTTCACCATTTCATTATCATTGATAGTCCTTTTTATCTCTTCGATTTCCTCTTCCGATTCCGGCATCCGTTTTATCGTTGGTTCCACGTACATCGCGCCATCTTTACCATAAATTCTGTTGGCTCCAAACAATGAAGTGGTTTTTTGAATCCCTTTTACCCGTTTTAGTTTTCGATCTATTTTTTTGATTCTCGTTAAACTTTCCTTATTTATGATTTCATCTTTTTCAAAGAGCAGCATGATGATATCCTGGTTGCCAAATACCTCTTCGATTTTGTCGGTATTCACCATAGATTCCATTGAATCGGGAAAATAATTCTTTAGATCAGGATCGATTTTTATATCCGAAAGGAGAGTGGTCAGAGCCACGGTTATAACAACAGAAGCGGTGATGATCCACCAGCGGTATTTAATTATTTTATTTTCCATATATGGTTTATTTCATCTTAATCAACACTAAAACAATACTTTAAATGACAGGTAACCAGCGTTAAGTATAGGGCCAACCATGTTGTAAAGGGTATTTTCTTCACCTTTCAGGTAGGAATATCCTGCTTTAATTATCAGTCCATCTGTTACACTATATGAGATACCAGGGCTTAGCATCAACTCTTTTGTTGTTATATTGTACATCCCTGGCAATTCAAGTGTCAGCGCATCGGTAAGCAGATTTATGGTAAGGGATGCATACACGCTATGGTAGAATTCCTCCAGTTGATAGTCGTACAAGCGATCAAAAGCATCAATTTGGGATGCAATTATACCATCAATTAATTCAGGTGTTACCGGCTCTCCCGGAGGAATCAATGTTGTGAGGTCGGGAAATGATCCTGTAATTCCTGACGGTTCGACAGTAGGAGCTTTAAATGAAAGGATGTATTTCCCATAATACCCGGCGATAAAGGTTACGTTGGCTCCGGTTTGTTCTATTTCTCCAATATATGAGATCTCCGAAAAAGGAAGGTATATATTCTCTTCCGCTTCATCTACAGGAGCCATCCAGGCAAGTTCTGTTCTGAATATATAGCTTCCCAGCGGGACAGAAAGATTGAGTCCGGCTGAATGTATTCTATAGGGTTCCTGGTACAATTCAATTTGATCCGGAGCAAAAGTGCTTTGATTAAAAGAAGCCGATTTGAGAGTGAATTTTGGGTTATTTCTAAAACCATTATAATAGGAGAGAGAACCATCAAGTATTGAGGACCTTAGATCGTATAGAAAGCCAAAACTGCTGTTCCGTATTTCAGGGGCCGGCCAGTCAGGATCAGTAAATTCAATGTATCCAGGAAAGGTAAAGGGCTCTGTAAGTAGCACGGAGGACTGGTAAAGAGGCATCCAGAGTATCTGTAAGGAGGAACTTCCGGATATTGAAAGTTTAGCATTCATCGACCAGGTTCCAATCTTCATATCATCAGGATCCGGAGATCGAACGATTGGATTTTTTGGGGAGAACTGATCAGATGGATTTAGGAAGCTCGTTGATCCCCAGCTGACAATTTGTTTCCCCGATCTCAGGTTCAGTGGTCCGCAAAAAAGATCAACATAGGCCTCCCTGAGGTCGAGCTCCGAGACATCCTGCTGAAATTCATTGCCATACCTGAATCTTAAATCAGCATAAGCAGATCCATACTTTCCTAATTCAATATCACTAGTGATGGCCAGTTGTCCAAAAATACTTTGCAGGTATGGAACATCCTCATCAGTTGTAGAACCAATATACATGGCGCTCCTGATAAAGCCCCCTATGGGATTAGCCTTCGCCTCAGTTTTATCTTCATTTTCCTGGGCAGATTCAAACAAACCTTGTCCATTCAGCGGTAAAGAAAGCATCAGGCATATACAAATGCAGAGATATTTATTCACAGTTTTATTCTTTTTTTGTAAAGCTACGCTGAATAATATCCCTGATCGTCCGTACCATGTGGCGCGAACCTGCTATTCCCAATACATTTGTCCAAACTTAGCGGACTGGACGGATAAATATTTCTATTTTTGCATGTTAGGAAATTTTGAAGTTGACAGGAATCGAATAAAATCCGCTACAGAAACAATTAAAAAGTATGTCAAAACAAGAGATAGGGAGTATTTCCGAGGTTATACAAGCACAAAAATCCTACTTTTTAGCAGGGAAAACATTGTCGCTTACATCCAGGAAAGAGAATTTACTTAAGCTAAGAGCACTTTTAAAGCAGAACGAAGACAAAATTGCCGCAGCAGTATTTGAAGATTACCAGAAATCATATTTCGAGGTAATGGAAAACGAATTGGGCCTGGTTTATGTTGAAATTACAATGGCCCTGAAGAAGCTCAGGAAATGGAGCAAGCCACTTCGACCTGCACCAGGTATTGTAAATGTTCCTGCTAACTGTAGGGTGTATCCGCAACCTTTTGGAAATGTATTGTGCATTTCTCCCTGGAATTATCCTGTTCAGCTGGCCCTAATTCCAATAGTTTCAGCATTGGCAGCAGGGAATACAGTTATTTTAAAGCCAAGCGAGATTTCAAGTCACACATCGCTTGTTCTGACAAAGTTAATCAACGAAGCATTTCCCTTAGAGATATTATATTCGCAATATGGTGGTGTGAAAGAGACCCAGGAACTTTTGTCATTCAGATTCGACAAAATCTTCTTCACCGGAAGTACGGAGGTAGGAAGGGTAGTAATGAAAGCAGCTACAAAATATTTGACCCCGCTGACCCTGGAGTTAGGAGGCAAAAACCCGGTGATAGTGCTGCCAGACTGTGACCTGAAGAGAACAGCCCAGCGCCTGGTATGGGGTAAGTTTCATAATGGGGGACAGGCATGTGTTGCTCCTGACCACATTTATGTGCACAAAGATATCGAGCAGGAATTACTGGCTGAAGTCAGGAGGAATGTAGAGAAGACTTTTAATGGAAATGCCGCTGAAAGCGAAGCTTTCCCTCGAATTATAAGCAAAAATCATTATAATCGGCTAATGAAGCTTATTCCCAGGGACAAAGTTCTTATGGGAGGAAGTGGTAATGAAGCAAATTTATTTATAGAGCCAACTATCATTGGATCTGTGTCTGAGGATGATGCCATCATGCAGGAAGAGGTGTTTGGGCCGCTGATGCCATTTCTGACATTTGAAAACCTGGATGAATTGATGGTGAATTTAAAGCAAAAGCCATCTCCTCTGGCCCTGTATGTTTTTTCGAAAAATCTTAAGCTGGCCAGGAAGATACAAAAGGAAATTCGCTCCGGTGGAGGAATGATAAACGATACTGTGGTTCATTTCGTAAATGCTTCAACCCCCTTTGGTGGCTTTGGAGAGAGCGGTATGGGTAATTATCATGGCAGGGCAGGGTTTGAAACTTTCTCTCATAGAAAAACTGTAATAAAGAAGCCAACCTGGTTCGAGTTAAAGGTGAAATATCCTCCATACACCACTTCCAAAATGAAACTGATAAAGCTAATATTGCGATAAAAGTTTTGTGTATTGTTATTATGGGAATTTCTTAATACCTTGGATTCTTGATATTAACCCCAAAAAACACACACACAAATGAAAAGATTTAGTTACTTAACTTCGCTTGTTAGCATGCTACTTATTGCATTACTAATGACTTCCTGTGGAGGTAATAAAAAAGAGGAACAAACAGCTGAGAAACTTGGAAAGATGGAGCTTGTTATACCAGAAGCACTGGCAGATAATCCTGAAATGGTAGCATATATTGAAGGAATGACCGAGGTAGTTGATGAATATGCTTTATTAATCGATGAAAATGTAGATGATTTCACTGCGTTCAAGGGAAAAACATTTGAAGAGCTCAATATGAGAGAGAAGATTAAATTTACTGCTGCAGGAGCTCAGGTTGCAATGAAATCTGCACCTGTACTGACAAAATGGGCTGAGCTTGAGATGGAGAAGTCTGTTATAGGCATGGAATTATCTGAAGACGAATTGCTGGCACTGGAGACTGTTATGACACGTTTTGAAGACAGGATGAAGGAGATTGAGGCGAGACATACAGATTTCTTTGGAGAAGAAGCAGTAGTAGAAGCAGCAGAAGAAGTAGTAGAAGCAGCAGAACAAGTAGAAGAAGCAGCAGAAGAAGCAACAGAAGCAGCAGAAGAAGTAGTAGAATAATAAATATAGAGACTTTTTTTGGTTTGCATCAAAGAGACAAATATTTCCCTTTTACTATATTTGTCAGATTAATTCGAAATCAAAGTAGAGAAAAACAGACAGATGACCAGGGAAGTTATTTCTGCCAGCGATGCATTGCAAATTCTTAAAGAGGGAAACCAACGTTTCCTTCAATATAGATTAAATAATACTGACCTTCCGGAGCAGATTAAACAAACTGCGGAAGGTCAGTTTCCTTTTGCAGCAATCCTGGGCTGCGTTGATTCCAGAACACCTGCCGAGCTGATCTTTGATTTGTCCCTTGGTGATATTATTAATATTCGTGTAGCAGGCAATGTCGTGAATGATGATGTGCTAGGAAGTTTAGAGTACGCATGCGCGGTTGCAAATGTCATGCTCATACTGGTGCTTGGTCATACCAGGTGTGGCGCAGTTGAAAGTGCCTGTGACAGCTTTAAAATGGGCAAAATATCAGGAGTGCTTGAGAAAATTCAACCTGCCATTAATGCTGAAAACAAGATTCAATCTGAACGGAACGGGAAAAATATCCCATTTACCAATAATGTAAGCATGCTCAATGTAAAAAACTCCATGAAGATGATCACGAAGGAGAGCGAGGTATTGAAGCATATGCTGGAAAAGGGAGATATTGGGCTGGTAGGTGCTGTATATGATGTTGGAACAGGTAAGCTGACATTCCTTGAAGACTAAATTCACTGGTATTACTTCTTAAGAATTGGTTTTAGATCTTGATCAAGATCTCGCAGATACTGACTGGGTGTTAAACCTGTTAATTCCTTGAATATTGTATTGAATGCAGATTTACTATTAAACCCCGAATCATATGCTACTGCCAAAATAGTCAGGTTTTTATATTCCTGGCTACTAATTCGTATCTTAAATTCTTCGACTCTGTATTCATTGATGAGCAGGTAGAAATTCTTACCAAGTTGGGTATTTATCACTTCTGTTATGAAATGTCTTGGAATCTCCAGTGTGCCAGCCATATCCTGAATTGAAAGCTCACGGTTCAGGTAGGGTTTATCTTTTTCCATGTAGTCCAGAATTTTTTGCTTATAGGTTTCGGCTTCCTTCTTTTTCATACCTGACCGACTGTATTTAACATCCTTCGGAACTATATTAATGTCAGGAGACATCTGCATAATCTCACCAAAAAGAGCAGGTTGCCTAACTCCATAGTATCCTGATACAAAAGCAAATAATGTCAATCCAATAAAGGATATTTCATACGGATCAAAATCCATGAAATTGATGAGTATATCCACTAAACCGAAAATAAACATAAGTACATACCCAACATAGAAACTGACGGAAATCCATATGAGCCATTTAAGTGTAACCTTGGCTGAAGAGTAGCTAAGGAAGGATTTCAATTGTTTCTGATATTTATGAATGATAACAAATGTGGCAACGCTATATGCAGTGATTGAAATGAAAAAAGAAACCCCGTAAATGATTCGCAGAGAAACGAACCTGTCAATAATCAGAAATCCCTTACTGCCATGCATAACCGGCTTATCAAGGAATATCATGGAAACGATGAAAAATACTATAAATGCAATAAAATGCCACAGGTACCTATATTTGAATATGGTTTTTTCCATTGTCATCAACATGGCATACAGGTACATCAAAGGACCATAGGTAAAAGGCAATACTTTGAGTGAATAGAGTTCCACCAGGTTGGTATCGACTAGCACAATGATCATTTCTATGCAGATCAGGAAGAACCATGCTGCCAGCACTTGATTGGCCATCATCCTTGGTTTCCGGGTAACAATCAGCAGGCCTGCAAAAAAGGCCTGTGAGATACCGATATAGAGGATTCCTTCCATAGGTGTAAGTTAGAAAAAAAAGTGCAAACTCGTTGCGCTCGTGTTAGATATCTCAAGGCGAAGCCTTTCTCTCAAGCTTAGCAAGTCTATCCTTCTCACTTTTTTTATTTTGTTTTCAGCAGTTTCTTATCTACTTTTATTCCCTAATCTTAACAGCAAAAGAAATCAAACTATGAGCGTTTTATTAAATAAGGATTCAAGGATAATTGTACAGGGATTTACCGGTAGTGAAGGTACTTTTCACGCAGAGCAAATGCTGGCTTACGGATCGAATGTTGTGGGCGGAGTTACTCCGGGTAAAGGAGGCCAGTCACATATGGATCTGCCTGTATTCAATACAGTTGAAGATGCAGTTAAGGAGACAAAAGCTGATACTTCTGTCATTTTTGTACCGCCTCCATTTGCTGCTGACGCCATTATGGAAGCTGCCAACGCAGGAATAAAGCTCGTGGTATGTATTACTGAAGGAATTCCTACACTTGACATGGTAAAAGTTAAAGAATATCTATCTGATCATGAAACCATTCTCGTAGGACCAAATTGTCCGGGTGTAATTACTCCAGGAGAAGCAAAAGTCGGTATTATGCCTGGTTTCATCCATACAAAAGGATGTATAGGGATCGTATCGAGATCAGGAACCTTAACATATGAAGCGGTTGACCAGATTACTAAGGTTGGACTGGGACAATCTACATGCATTGGAATAGGTGGGGATCCTATAATTGGGACAACTACCCTGGATGCTGTTAAACTGCTGATGGAAGATGAGCAGACCAAGGGAATTATTATGATAGGTGAGATCGGCGGAAGCATGGAAGCCGATGCAGCATACTGGATCAAAGAGAACGGTACCAAACCAGTTGTTGGTTTTATTGCAGGACAAACAGCTCCTAAAGGGAGGCGAATGGGACATGCAGGCGCTATAATCGGTGGAAAGGCAGATACAGCAGAGGCAAAGATGCAGATAATGGAAGAGTGTGGAATACATGTAGTTGTTTCTCCCGCTGAAATAGGGAGCAAAATGGCGGAGTGCCTGGCATAGTTAGGAAGCATCTTCAGTTAACAAACAAAAATGGATAAAAACCAATTAAAGATAGCAGCTGAGTGGATATCCAAAAGTAAATATCTCGTTGCCTTTACCGGTGCGGGAATATCAGTCGAGTCAGGGATACCAGCTTTCAGGGGGGAAGATGGAATTTGGAACAAGTATGATCCGGAGATTCTTGAAATTGATAATTACCTGAGAAATCCGGAAGAAACCTGGCCGCTTATATATAAATTGTTTTATCAATATTTCAAAGGAGCAAAACCAAATGCAGCTCATAATATGCTCGCTACACTGGAGAAAAAGGGTATCCTCAAGAGTGTTATCACACAGAATATTGACAATCTTCACCAGGAAGCAGGATGTAGCAACATTATAGAGTACCATGGGAACTCAAATCGCATGGTATGTACTGTTTGTGGAGACCTCACTGAGGTTGGAGAGGAGGGGTTTTCAAGTGATATTCCCAGGTGTAAAAAGGAAAATGGCCTTTTAAAACCTGATTTTGTGTTTTTCGGGGAACCCATTCCACAAAAAGCCGCCGAGGATTCGATAATAGAAATAGGGAAAGCAGATGTATTGCTTTTGATAGGTACAACAGGTGAGGTGATGCCGGCAAGCATGGTCCCAAGAATGGCAAAAAACAACGGTGCAAAGATAATTGAATTTAACACGGAACGAACCGTTTATACACATGAGATCACTGATATCTTTCTCAAGGGAAAGGCAGGGGATATAGCTGAGGAACTTGTTAAATGGCTATAAATTAGTAGGTAGCCGCGTGCTAAAGCTATCGCGGTGGGGCAAGCTTCGTTTTACTCAGTGGGCAGTAGGTAGTGAGCCAATTTTTTAAATTCTCGGATATTTTGCATTTATTTGTACTTGAAACAAAAATCTTAATACAACATGGATTTATTAAAAGGAAAAGTGGCGCTAATTACAGGAGCGGCGAGAGGAATTGGACGAAAGATTGCTGAGGTTTATGCAAGTGAAGGTGCAAGTATTGCATTCACAGATCTCTCAAGGGATGAAAATATGGAATCCCTCGAAAAGGAGCTAAACACTTCAGGAATTAAATGTAAAGGATTTGTAAGTGATGCAAGTGATTACAATGCGGCGCAAGAGACTGTTGATGTTGTTATAGCTGAATTTGGAAAGATTGACATCCTTGTTAATAATGCAGGTATTACACGTGACACTTTGCTTATGAGAATGGAAGAAGAAATGTGGGACCTGGTTATTAAGGTTAATCTTAAATCAGTTTTTAACTTTACCAAAGCTACACAGAAGTACATGTTAAAGGAAAGATCAGGTTCTATAATCAATATGAGTTCGGTTGTTGGAGTTAATGGAAATGCCGGACAATCGAATTATTCTGCTTCAAAGGCAGGAATTCTTGGTTTCACCATGTCTGTGGCTAAGGAGCTTGGATCAAGGAATGTCAGATGCAATGCCATTGCACCGGGGTTCATTATTACTGATATGACAGGAAAATTATCTGATGATGTGAAAGAGCAGTGGATCAAGACTATCCCTCTAAGAAGGGGAGGAGTACCTGAAGATGTTGCAAATGTTGCTGTATTCCTGGGATCAGAGCTTTCGTCATATGTAACAGGGCAGACCATCTCAGTTTGTGGAGGAATGAGCTAAAAAATTAGCAGAATAAACCAGCATTTAGTATTTTTAAAACCGGGAAGAATATTCCCGGTTTTTTTGAATTAAACGCAATTTAAATACTGTATGACAAAACTGAAAAATTTAATTATTATTTTCTTTTTTGTTTCACTCCTTAATAGCTGTGAAGGAACGAAATCAGTTATCAGTTTTGAAATTCTTGAACCAGCAGCAATAACGTATCCTACTAACGTTAAGAAAATTGGCTATCTGAATCGCTCACCTTTATCTTTTACGTCATTTGAACAAATCGATGTACAATCGCTAAATGATACTGATTTATATATGCTTGATACTATGATCAGCAGATCCATGACCAGGGGATTTGAGGAAGGAAAAAGTGTAACTTCTTTACCTTATATGGACAGCATATTATATCTGACGGCCAGGAAAAAAGACACATTATCAAGAGAAGCATTACTGCCAAAAGCATGGGTAATGAATATTTGCCATGAATACAATCTTGATGCTTTAATTTCATTTGATTATTATATCATTAAAATTATCGAGTTCATAAATTACAATATTGTAGGCAGTCAAATGCTAAAAGATTACGTTTTTGTTCCCGAAGTTAGATGGACACTTTATATTCCGGAAAAGGAGGAACCGCTGGACATTTATACTTTCAATGACACCCTCTATTTTGTTTCCCAGGATACTTTCCCCTCTGAAAAATACCTTTCCGCGGTTGACATGATTAGAATGGGAGTTACAGATGTGGGTTATACATACGGAATCCGTAATGTGCCTGTATGGAATGAAATTACAAGGATAGTTTTTGTTGGATATGACAAAGAACTTCGCCTGGCCAGATCATTTACAGACAAAGGAGACTGGGATAGCGCCATGAACATTTGGGAAATGAATCTTGCTTCTGAAGATGTGCGAATGGCGGCCAAATCTGCCCATAACCTTGCTGTTTATTACGAGTTGGAAGATGATCTTGTAAAGGCCATGGAATATTCCAAAAAAGCCAATAGCTTGTGGCCATCTCCACGAATCGAATTTTATACACAGGAGTTGGAAATCAGACTGTTAAATAAAATGGATATTTATAAACAGGTAAGAATCAGTCAGTAAACTTTATCTATTTATGGGGAGTGCCTTGAGTACTTAGAGTACTTGGAATTACTTCCGTCCATAGTTTAATCAATCAGAATATATTTTCTCTTTTTGGGTAGAACAAATTCTAGCGCTATCTTTGTCGGTCTGTTTTAATAAATGAACTTTTCATATGGTAAATCTTATTTTTTGGTTGATCCTGATCATAATTGTTGCTACTTTCTTGTTGGAACGTTGGTTGGATCTGATGAATGTGCGACACACAGTTTCTGAATTGCCTGAGGCGCTGAAAGGAATATTTGACAAGGAAGAGTATAAAAAGAGCCAGTTATATAAAAAGGAAAACACTCGATTTTCCTTTGTTTCAAGTACTTTCAGCTTGTTGCTTATGGTTGTGGCAGTTGCTTTCGGCCTCTTCGGTTGGTTAGATGGAAAATTGAATAGTATTACTGATTCGTATTACCTCATAGTTCTGCTTTTCTTTGGGATAATTGGATTGTTATCTGATGTATTCTCCATTCCATTTAACGTATACGATACATTCGTTATTGAAGAGAAATATGGGTTCAACAGGACAACAGTAAAAACTTTCATATTAGACAAGATAAAAGGATGGCTGCTTGCCGTTATAGTTGGAGGTGGAGTCTTGCTTCTAATAATTTGGTTTTATTTGAAGACTGAATCATATTTTTGGATATTGGCATGGGGAATGACAACTTTCTTTTCAATTTTTATATCCATGTTCTATTCTAACCTGATCGTTCCGCTATTTAATAAGCAAAAGCCACTTGAAGACGGAGAATTGAAGACAATGATTGAGGATTTTACAGCTAAAGTGGGATATCGTCTCAAAAACATTTATGTAATTGATGGGTCAAAACGCTCTAGCAAAGCAAATGCCTATTTTACTGGCTTGGGTCCAAAAAAGCGTATTGTCTTATACGATACACTGATTGCTGATCTTGAAAATAGAGAGATAGTAGGAGTTCTGGCGCATGAGATAGGACACTACAAAAAGAAACATACTTTGTTGGGTATGATCCTTGGTATCCTCCAGACAGGAATAATGTTCTATCTTTTTTCCTTATTTGTTTCGCGACCAGAATTTTCCCAGGCATTGGGTGGTGATGTAGCAAAATTCCACCTGGGACTGATAGCATTCGCCATATTATATTCTCCTTTGCAGCTATTTGTGAGTATATTTATGAATATGATTTCGAGGAAAAATGAATACCAGGCCGATCGTTATGCAGCTGAGAACTTTGGAGCTGAGTATCTTAGTTCTGCTTTGAAAAAACTCTATAAGAATAGCCTGGGTAATCTTACACCACATCCTTTGTATGTGTTTTTTCACTATTCGCATCCTACCTTGCTGCAAAGGATTACGGCGATGGAGGGTGACAAGTAAAAAGGAAAAAGTATAAAGTAAATAAGAAAAAGAGGGGCAGAAAAAACGCCTCTCAATAATTATGAATGCAATAATAGTAACTATAGGAGATGAATTACTGATAGGACAGGTTGTTGATACAAATGCAGCATGGCTGGGTAGTAAGTTGACTGCTGCGGGGATCAATGTTTCTGAAATGGTCAGTATATCCGACTCACCTGAACATATAACTTCAACACTTGACCGGATCATTGGAACAACCGATGTTGTAATAATGACAGGGGGATTGGGCCCGACAAAGGATGATCTTACCAAGGAGACACTTGTCAAATACTTCGGAGGTCACCTGGTTATGAACGATGAAGTTCTCAAAAAAATTGAGGGGTTCTTCAAGAGCAGGGGAAGGGAGATCATTGATTCGAACAGAAGGCAAGCACTGGTTCCTGACAACTGTATTGTCCTTACCAACAACAACGGTACTGCACCGGGAATGTGGTTTACAAAAGACAATACACATGTAATTTCTATAGCAGGAGTTCCCTATGAGATGAAAGCAATAGCTGAAGAGCAAATTATCCCCCGGCTGCATAAAGCGTTCAATGTTCCGGCATTGATGAACAAGACTATCATGACCCAGGGAGTACCGGAATCCTATTTGGCAGAAATGATTAAGGACTGGGAAAAAAGTCTTCCCGATTGTATGAAGCTGGCTTACTTGCCTCGTCCGGGAATTGTAAGGTTGCGCCTGACTGTGGCTGGGAAGTGTGCTGCTGAAGGGGAGGGGATGCTTAGTGAGCAAATCGTTAAATTACAGGACATTATATCCGACCACATTTATGGTTTTGATGAGCTTCAGATTGAAGAGGCGCTGGGAGATGTATTAAAGGAAAAAGGTTTTAAACTGGTCACTGCCGAAAGCTGCACAGGTGGAAATATTGCACGAATGATTACATCAGTCCCGGGAAGCTCAGCATATTTCCTCGGATCCGTGATCGCGTATAGCAATGAAGTAAAAATTGACAAACTAGGCGTAAAAGTGTCAAGTTTGGATGAATTTGGTTCCGTGAGTAAAGAAATAGTTGAAGAAATGGTATCTGGTATTTTGCAAAAATTTAATGCAGATGTAGCGGTAGCAACATCAGGAATTGCAGGACCGGGAGGTGGAAGCAATGAGAAGCCGGTGGGCACAGTTTGGATTGCAGTAGCGACAAAAGAAAGGATTTACAGCAAAAAATTCTTGTTTGGAGGGAACAGGGACAGAAATATTGAACAGTCTAGTATTATGGCTATCAGCTTATTAAGAAAATTAATTCTGGATATCGTCTGAACTGTTGATAACTAAACTTTTTCAATTGAAAAATCTTCATTCTTTAGACGAATTCATTGTCTCTTATCTTCATAGTTGCCAGTTTATTACCGCGTTTTTTGTCTCGGAAAAAGAAGGTGAAATAATTAATATAAAAAGTTTGAATATTTGAAATAATTTAACGTACTTTGCGCCTCGTTATTGAGTATTGAATAGAAATCAGAAAGAAAATGTCAAGAGTTTGTCAGATTACAGGTAAGAAAGTGGTAACAGGTAACAATGTTTCTCACTCAAAGAGAAGGACAAAGCGCAAGTTTTATCCAAATTTGTTTGATAAGAAATTTTACCTGGCGGAAGAAGACCGTTATGTAAATTTAAGGGTTTCCGCTAAGGGACTGAGAATAATTAACCGTAAAGGATTGAAAGTGAGTCTGGATGAGGCCGTTCAAAAAGGTTTCTTGACTTCTTATTAATTAATTTAAGAGATTAAAAATGGCTAAGAAAGGAAATAGAATCCAGGTAATACTTGAATGCACAGAGCATAAAGATAGTGGTATGTCAGGCACATCACGCTACATTACTACGAAAAACCGGAAGAATACCCCGGACAGAATGGAATTAAAGAAGTACAATCCCATTCTTAAAAAAGTTACATTACATCGCGAGATAAAATAAAAATCTGAATTATGGCAAAGAAAGTTGTTGCATCATTACAAAAGGGAGAAGGAAGAACTTTTACCAAGTGTATCAAAATGGTAAAATCTACAAAATCAGGTGCTTATGTATTTGAAGAAGCTATAATACATAATGATCATATTAAAGATTTTTTTGCAAATTAGCATATAAAATATATTCTCTTTATTAAAGCTTTCTGTTACCAGAAAGCTTTTTTTTGTATTTTTAAATCACAAAATGGAGCTAAATGGGTTTATTTTCATCAGATAAAAAGAGAGATCTCGATCGCGGTCTTGAAAAAACCAAGGAGAATGTTTTTAAGAAACTCTCCAGGGCTGTAGTTGGGAAATCCAAGGTTGATGATGAGGTGCTGGATAATCTTGAAGAAGCACTCATCAGCTCTGATGTCGGAGTTGATACCACGCTGAAGATCATTGACAGGATAGAGCAAAAGGTAATGAAAGATAAATACCTTAATGCCAATGAATTGAACACGATCCTGAAATCAGAGATCGTTGATATGCTCAAGGAGAATAACCAGGAAGATATGGCAAATTTTAAGGAAGCTCTTCCTAATAAACCATATGTTATAATGGTAGTAGGAGTGAATGGAGTGGGAAAAACCACAACAATTGGAAAGTTGGCCTATCAATTTAAACAAGCTGGTAAAAAAGTGATATTAGGTGCTGCTGATACATTCAGAGCTGCTGCAGTTGACCAAATCAATATTTGGGCAGAACGGGTAGATGTTGAGATTGTTAAACATGATATGGGCACCGATCCGGCTTCTGTTGCATATGATACTGTTGCTTCTGCTGTTTCCAAGGATGCAGATGTGGTAATTATCGATACAGCGGGACGCCTGCATAACAAGGTAAACCTGATGAATGAGCTCACCAAAATAAAAAAGGTGATGCAAAAAGTTATTCCTGACGCTCCCCATGAAATTCTTCTTATTCTTGACGGCTCAACTGGTCAAAATGCCTTCGAACAAGCCAAACAATTTACTATTGCAACAGAAGTTAATGCGTTGGCATTAACTAAGTTAGATGGTACAGCTAAAGGCGGAGTTGTATTAGGGATTTCCGATCAGTTTAAAATTCCTGTAAAGTACATCGGTATAGGTGAGAGGATGGAGGATTTGCAGGTATTTAACAGGGAGGCCTTTGTTGAGACACTTTTTGGGGAATAAATATGAAGATTAATATCATTACCCTCGGTTGCTCTAAAAATCTTGTTGATTCCGAATATCTTTTAAAGCAATTCAGAGCCAACGGCCATGAAGTCTTTCACGATGACTTTGATTT
Source organism: uncultured Bacteroidaceae bacterium (assembly GCA_964538375.1). Classification (GTDB taxonomy): domain Bacteria; phylum Bacteroidota; class Bacteroidia; order Bacteroidales; genus JAUUZQ01. The sequence goes on from CAZIFQ010000003.1 coordinate 20,465, forward strand.
TGCGGTTGATGTTGTAATATTAAATACTTGTGGCTTCATCCTGGATGCAAAACAGGAATCTATAGATACAATTCTTCATTATCTTAAGCTGAAGGCAGATGGCTTGGTGAAAAAAGTTCTTGTAATGGGATGTCTGAGCGAGAGATACAGGGAAGAACTTATCAGGGAAATGCCTGAAGTAGATGGTTTTTTTGGCGTTTGGGATCACGAAGAGATTGTTAAGACAGTTGGCTCCGTATATTATCCTGAATTTGTGAATGATCGCCTGATCACTACTCCATCACATTATGCTTTCTTAAAGATTTCAGAGGGTTGTGACAGGGCTTGTTCCTTTTGTGCAATACCTGGTATCAGGGGGGTTCAAAGATCACGTTCGATAGAAGACCTGGTAGATGAGGCAGAGAACCTCTCCGGCAGAGGTGTACGAGAGATGATTCTCATTGCACAGGATCTGACCAATTATGGAACTGATCTGTATAATAGAAAAGCATTACCTGATCTGCTAAAGGCATTGATCAGGATTGATGATATTGATTGGATAAGAATGCATTATGCTTTTCCGACTGGCTTTCCACTGGATGTGATAAATATGATGGCCGCTGAACCAAAAATCTGCAATTACCTTGATATACCTATTCAGCATATAAACGATCGGATACTTAAGGCCATGAACAGGGGACACAACCGTAAGAAACTGGAGGAGCTCCTGACAGCTTTTCGCAGTAAAGTACCCGATGTTGCCCTGAGAACGACACTTTTAGTAGGTTATCCGGGTGAAACAGATGCTGAGTTTGAAGAATTGTATGATTTTGTGAAACAGTTCAGGTTTGATCGAATGGGAGTTTTTCCATATTCTCATGAAGAGGACACGCCTGCCGGAGACGGAGAGAAAGACGATATTCCAGAGGAAGTGAAGCAGGAAAGGGTTGACAGGATCATGGAGCTGCAACAAGAAATTTCGCTTGAAGCAAACAGGAAAAAAATAGGTGTGGAATTAAAAGTATTGATTGATGAGGAGGAGGACGATTTTTACCTGGGCAGAACTGAGTATGATTCTCCAGAGGTTGATAACAGCGTTTTGATTCCAAATAATGGTAAAGCTGAGCTTGGTGAGTTTTATACGGTTCGAATTACCGATGCACAGGAATTTGATCTGTTTGGAGAGATATTATAAATAAAAATGCTTATAAAACACAAAAAGAGGATGCCTTTCTAAGACATCCTCTTTTTTTATGGTAGTTCGGCTAAATTAGTTTTCATCTTCTTTTTCCTTTTCATTTTTGCCTTCCGGAAGCTTTTTCTTACCCTCAGGTAGCTCTTTCTTATCCTTAGGAAGAGTTTTGGAACCTTTTTGAATATCTACTGTGATCTCAGACTTCTCTTCGTCAAAATCAACCAACAATGAATCACCTTCTACCAGGGAGGATTTAATGATAGTTTCAGCCATTGGATCTTCAAGATACTTCTGAATGGCTCTTTTCAATGGTCTTGCACCAAATTGTATGTCATATCCCTTCTCCACTACAAAATCCTTGGCCTTATCAGACAGTTCAATTTTGAACCCCAGGGAATTAACCCTCTGGTACAATCCTTTCAGCTCAATATCGATAATTAAGTAGATATCCTCGCGCGTGAGCGTATTAAAGAGTACCGCATCATCGATTCTGTTCAGGAATTCAGGTGCAAATGCCTTTTTCAGCGCTTTCTGTATCACCCCTTTTGTATGCTCATTTGCGGCACTCTGCTTGGCTTTTGTAGAAAAACCTACACCCTGACCAAAGTCCTTCAACTCACGGGAACCAATATTTGAGGTCATGATTACAATGGTATTTCTGAAATCGACTCTTCTGCCAAGACTATCGGTCAGCTGACCCTCGTCCAGCACCTGGAGAAGTATGTTAAATACATCGGGATGCGCTTTCTCTATTTCATCAAGCAGAACAACAGCATAAGGTCTTCTTCTGACTTTTTCAGTTAATTGTCCACCTTCTTCATAACCTACATAGCCCGGAGGCGCTCCCATAAGACGTGAGACAGAGAATTTCTCCATATATTCACTCATATCTATGCGAATCAGATTGTCTGTAGAGTCGAAAAGGTACTGTGCAAGTACTTTTGCGAGCTGTGTTTTTCCGACTCCGGTAGGACCGAGGAAAATAAATGTTCCAATGGGCTTATTCGGGTCTTTTAATCCTGCACGGTTGCGCTGGATAGATTTAACCACCTTCGCGATTGCTTCATCCTGTCCAACTACACCGCCCTTCATTTCCTCTGCCATCTTCAGAAGACGGGCTCCTTCTGCCTGGGCAATGCGTTGTACCGGCACGCCTGTCATCATAGCTACAACTTCTGCAACTTTCTCTTCATTAACAGTCTCTCGGTTAAGGACAAGCTCTTTTTCCCATTTCTTTTTCTCTGTATCCAACAATTCAAGGAGATCCTTTTCTTTATCTCTGAAGCTGGCTGCTTTCTCAAAATTTTGGTTCTTCACAGCAAGTATTTTCTCTTGCTTGGTCTTTTCCATCTCATGTTCCAGGCTCACAATTCTTTCGGGAACAACGATATTAGATATATGAACGCGAGATCCTGATTCATCCAGTGCGTCAATCGCTTTGTCCGGTAGATGCCTGTCACTGATATATCTCTGCGTCAGCTTCACGCACGCATCAATGGCATCGTCGGTATAAGTGACATTGTGATGGTCTTCGTAACGCTCTTTGATATTATGAAGAATGTCTATAGTTTCTTCAACAGAGGTAGGTTCCACGAGTACTTTTTGGAAGCGACGTTCCAGGGCACCATCTTTTTCAATATGCTGACGGTATTCATCCAGGGTCGTTGCACCAATACATTGAATTTCACCTCTGGCCAGAGATGGTTTCAGCATATTTGCTGCATCCAGCGATCCTGTAGCTCCCCCGGCACCAACAATGGTGTGAATCTCATCGATAAAGAGAATAATATTGGAATTTTTAATCAATTCGTTAAGAATGGCCTTCATTCTCTCCTCGAATTGTCCCCTGTATTTTGTTCCGGCAACGATAGAAGCCAGGTCAAGGGTTACAACACGCTTATCGAACAGAACTCTGGATACTTTACGCTGTGTAATTCTTAGTGCAAGCCCTTCTGCAATGGCAGATTTACCAACCCCCGGTTCACCAATGAGGATAGGATTGTTCTTTTTCCTCCGTGAAAGAATCTGTGCCAGCCGTTCAATTTCTGTTTCCCTTCCTACAACGGGGTCGAGCCGGTCTTCTTCAGCTGCTTTTGTTAGGTCAATCCCAAAATTGTCCAGTACAGGAGTATCAGATGTGGATTTAGATGATCCGCCAACACTTCCTTTTCCGCTACTGCCAGATGATCCGCCTCCAAAGGGTCCTTTGCCTTCTTCGTCCTCATCGCCAGGAAAATCAGCTTTGTTTTCAGGTGAAATCGGATCAGATTCCTGTTTCACTTTGTTATATGTAATCCCATTTTCGACGAGATAACGGGTAGCATAGTTGTTTTCATCCTTTAGTATGGCCAACAGCAGATGTTCTGTGTCAATGGTTTTCTCCTTCATTGCCCTTGCTTCCAGGTAAACCATTTTAAGGGTTCTTTCAGCACTTTTTAAAAGGGGTAAACTATCGGGATCCGCTACCGGAGCCGGTTTGTCGTTCTTTATCGTTTTCTCGATGGACATTCGTAAGTCATACAAATCAGCACCCAGGTTAACGAGTGCATCAATGGCCTTACCTTCTCCGTCACGAAGGATTCCAAGGAACAGATGTTCCACACTAATGTGCGAATTTCCAAGTCTGACCGCTTCCTCCTTACTATAACTCAATACGTCCTTAATCCGTTGTGAAAATTGAGCATCCATATGTAATATATAATTGAATTTATGTTTCATAACAAAATAAATATAATGACACGAATATAACAATAAAACAAATTACAATTATAAACAGTTCAATGTTAATAATTATGGTACTAAGTTGCTGAAAATAGAGCAGAAATCGTTATTTTCGTATGCGAATTTTAGTTAGATTAAAATTTTACATAAAGTATTGATTATAAATTAGTTTTGACATATGGCTGAAGGAGAAAAAATACTAAGAATTAACATCGAGGAGGAAATGAAATCTGCTTATATCGATTATTCGATGTCAGTGATCGTTTCACGTGCTTTACCGGATGTTAGGGATGGCTTAAAACCAGTGCACAGGAGAGTATTATTTGGTATGAGGGAGTTGGGTGTTTTGTCCAACAGATCTTATAAAAAATCTGCCAGGATAGTGGGTGAAGTAATGGGTAAATATCACCCACACGGTGATTCATCCGTTTATGACACAATGGTTAGAATGGCACAGCCCTGGTCCTTGCGTTATCCCCTGGTAGACGGTCAGGGTAACTTTGGTTCAGTAGATGGCGACAGTCCGGCTGCAATGCGTTATACTGAAGCAAGGTTGCAGAAGATCGCTGAAGAGACCATGGCAGACCTGGATAAGAATACAGTTGATTTTCAACTTAATTTTGATGATACCATTGAGGAACCAACAGTTCTTCCTACCAAGATTCCTTTGTTACTGGTTAACGGAGCATCAGGTATTGCGGTTGGTATGGCGACCAATATGGCGCCTCATAATTTGGTTGACACAATAAATGCAACAATAGCATATATTGAGAACAAGGAGATTGAGATATCAGAACTAACCACCATTATAAAGGCTCCTGATTTTCCAACAGGGGGTATCATATATGGTTACCAGGGAGTCAAAGACGCGTATGAAACTGGCAGAGGCCGGATTGTTATGCGAGCAAAATCCGAAATTGAGGTAACTGATTCTGGTCGGGAGAAGATCATCGTGACAGAAATCCCTTACATGGTAAATAAGGCTGAACTCATTAAGAAAACAGCTGATTTGATCAACGATAAGAAGATCGAAGGGATTTCCTATATAAATGATGAGTCTGACCGAAATGGGATGCGGATTATTATCATCCTTAAAAAGGAAGCAAGTGCAAATGTGGTTCTCAATAATTTATTGAAGTATACTGCGCTACAGACAAGCTTCAATATCAATAGCATTGCCCTTGTAAAAGGAAGACCTAAGACCTTAAATCTTAAACAGTTAATCACGTATTTTGTAGAGCACAGGCATGAAGTGGTTGTCCGAAGAATTCAGTATGACCTTGAGCAGGCAGAAAAACGTTGTCATATTCTTGAAGGTCTTTTAAAGGCCCTTGATCAGATTGACGAAGTTATTGCCTTGATCAGAGCTTCCAGAACTCCGGAAGAAGCAAGAGACGGACTGATGGAGAAGTTTGGGTTTACTGAAATTCAGTCCAGGGCTATTCTTGATATGCGTCTGCAACGCTTGGTAGGACTTGAAAGAGAAAAACTACAGGAAGAGTATGATACACTGATGGAGCAGATTACGTACTACAAAAAAGTTTTAGGAGACGAGGGTCTTCGCATGGAGATTATCAAAGAAGAACTTCGAGAGGTACAACAGAAATATGGAGAAGGACGCCGTACGGAAATTCGTCCTGATGAGGGTGAATTTAATCCGGAAGATTTCTATGCAGACGAGGAAATGGTGATTACCATATCCAAACTTGGGTATATAAAACGTACACCATTATATGAATTCCGTACACAGAACAGGGGAGGAGTAGGTGCAAAAGGAAGTACAACAAGGGATGAAGATGTTATTGTTAGCATGTTCTCAGCAAGTATGCACAATACAATTCTCTTCTTTACTAATAAAGGAAGATGTTTCTGGCTTAAGGTTTATGAGATCCCGGAAGGAACTAAGAGTTCTAAAGGTCGAGCTATCCAAAACCTCATGAACATTGAAGCGGATGATGATATCAGGACATATCTGAAAGTTGGGAGTTTAAAGGATGAAGACTATATAAATAATAATTTCATCGTTCTTGCTACCAAAAAAGGTGTTATTAAAAAGACCAGTCTTGAAGCTTATTCACGACCAAGGACCAACGGTATCAATGCCATCAATATCAGGGAAGGGGATACGCTTCTTGAAGCACGCCTGACTGATGGAGAATATGACATAATGTTTGCCGTTAAATCCGGTAAAGCCATTAGATTCCATGAATCAAAGGTGAGGGCTATCGGAAGAACAGGTTCAGGTGTGAGGGCAATGACCCTGGCAGGTCCTGATGACGAGGTGATTGGCATGATTATGGCAAAAAAAGGTGAGCAGGATATTATGGTAGTATCCGAGAATGGGTATGGGAAACGTTCATCGATTGATGACTATAGGATCACCAACAGGGGTGGTAAAGGTGTAAAGACCATAAATATCACTGAGAAAACAGGCCAACTTATTGCCATTAAGGCAGTTACAGATGACGATGATCTGATGATTATCACAAAAGTAGGAATAGCAATCAGGCTTTCTGTAAATTCTGTGAGAGTGATGGGAAGAAATACCCAGGGAGTGAAGCTGATTAATTTGAGAGAAGATGATCGAATTGCTGCTGCAACACAGGTGCCTTCACATAGCGAAGAAGAGGAAGGCGAAGTAACAAATAATGAGGCAAATAATGAGGCAAATGATATAGCAAATAATGAGCATGATACAGAAGAACCAGGATCAAAAGAAGAAAATAATAAAGAATAATTATCTATTAGATTATTCTTTCAGAAAAATTTGGCACCTTATTTGAAGAATAGTATTAAAGTTTATATTTTTGGAACAAATAAATTACAATACAATGAAACGATTACTTTTAATAATTACCGTGTCAGTTTTTCTTGCCTCAAATGTTAGTGCCCAGAGCGCAGCAGAAGTGATTCTTCTGAATCATAAAACCCTGTCAAAAAAAGCAGCGGCAAGTGATAAACAAATCAAAGATGAAAAGAAGAATATTAAGTCAGCAACCTGGGTGAAAAGAGGAAAAATTTACCAGGATATTTTTACACAGGGACTAGAACAGGTTCAGTTAGGTATGGGAACTACCGGCATGAAGGTTTTTTACGGAGATCCGCTTGGTGAGCCAGAGATCGATAGTAATAATGTGGAGATATATAAATATGAAACCATTAATTATTACTTCGAGGATGGGAAAATGAGGGCATGGACTAGAAATAATGCAATCAATGAAAATCCTTTGGATGTTTCTCTTAAGAGCTATCAGAAAGGAATTGAACTCACTGAAGCTGAGAAGCAGATAAAAGCCCAGGAAAAGATTAAAGGAAACCTTAATGATTTGAAAATCCAGTTCCAGAATTCTGGTCAGAGCAACTATTTCCTCGGTAATCATGAGGCTGCATTGAAAGATTTTGAGTCTATCCTGGAGATAAATAAATTTCCTGTTTTTGAAGGAGTGGTTGACACTATGATGATTAATTTCAGCGGTATTGTGGCACGTGAGATCGGTAGATTGAATAATGATGAATCGAAGTACAGGGAAGCCATAAATTATTATAAAATGCTTACTGAATTGGATTATGGCGGAACCAATATGTATATTCAGATGACTAGAGACTATTATTCTATTGGAGATACCCTGGGTGCAATAGATAACCTGAAGAGAGGTTTGAAGCAGTATCCTGACAGCACGGTGTTAGTAACCTTGACTGCGCAGGCATATTACCTGATGAAAAATAATGAAGGTGGGATAGCTTTTACAGATGCAAGAATGGCTGAGAAACCTGATTGCGCAGAAGCATATTACTGGAAAGGATTGTTAATAACGAATCATGATAATCTTTCACAGGATACTATTGATCTTGCATTAGAATTATATAAGAAGGCAGTTGAAGTAGATCCTACAAAAGCAACAATCTGGTACCAGGCAGGATATGTATATTACGCGCTAGGAGCAAACTATTTTGAGCTTGAAGGATATGAAGCTGATGCAGATCGGCGCAAGGTGTTGATTGAGAAGGGTGATAATAATTATGAAAATGCGGTAATCAACCTGGAAAAGACGTATGAGATCGCAGGGGATGAGTTAAATCTTAAGTCAGAATCACTGGAATTATTGAAACGTATTTATTATAAATTATACGGAAATGAAGATGAAAGATACTTAAGTACTATGGAAAGAATTAAGAACTTGTAAATATAAGAGAAGGGAAGGATATATTTATTCTTCCCTTTACTTTACTATTTTGTATTTAACATAATATTAATTATAGGACAATAGGGGTAAAATTTTGAATTATGCCTAAATATTGGCTTTTACTGACTTATAAGAGATTTTTAAAGCGATTTTCACGTACAATTGTACAGTTGATATAAAATATACGATTCTAAACGCGTTAAGATTTCACATTCCTGCTTAGTATGAATATGAAGATTCACTTACTGTTTAACTTAAAAAAAATTAGCACTTGCCACGAGCACATCGACTATTCGTAACAAAGAATCCCAGGAAGCCGCCAATTAAAATACTATTCCATTATATATCTAATTATATAGATACAAATATACGTACAATTACATCATTATAATTGTGACCTGGATTTATTTCGATTTATTTTTCTTCTTTTTACGTTTTGCCAGTGCTTCTTCATTCTCATTTATTAGCGATTGCCAGTCATCTGTATTTTCTTCAGAACTCTCCAGGGTATATTGGTAATCTCCTTTCGTAATATCAATTCGCCTAATGGGTTTTTCCAAAGTCGATTCTATGGAAGCTAATATCTCTTTCTCCTCTGTACTGCAAAATGAGACTGCCTCCCCTTTTTCAGTTCCTCTTCCTGTCCTGCCTACCCGGTGTACATAGTTTTCGATGCTTTCAGGAAGGTCGTAATTGACAACCAATTCCACATTAGGGATATCGATACCCCTGGCACTAACATCAGTAGCAATCAATACCTTTAATTCACCATGTCTGAAGCTGTGCATAGTGCGCTCCCGGTCCTTTTGTTCTTTATCGCTATGTATGGTATCTGACTCTAATTCAACTCTTTCCAGTGCATTTTTTACTCTTTCGGCACGAACTTTCGTTCGTACAAATACCAATATTTTCTTATCAGGGCTATTTTTAATCATTTTTTCCAAAAAGAAGCGTTTATCGTCCATTTCAACAAAGGCCACTGCATGGGTAATATTCTTACCAACCGGATCTTTTGGTGATATTTGAATACGAATGGGATTTGTGACCAATGAATATGCCAGGTCTTTTATTTTTTCATTAATTGTTGCTGAAAAAAACAGGGTTTGCCTTTTCCTGGGAAGATGCATCATTAAATCCCGGATATCTTTGATAAATCCAAGGTCAAGCATATGATCTGCTTCATCAAGGACCAGTATTTCGACACGGGAAAGATTCAGAACTCCCTGGCTTACAAGGTCAAACAACCTTCCAGGGGTGGCGATAAGCACATCCACCCCTTTGGCCAATTGTTCAATTTGAGGATCTTGCTCTACCCCGCCATGAATACAAAAAGTAGTCACCCTGGTATGTTTGCCCAGTGAAGAGAAAACGGATTCGATCTGTAAAGCCAGCTCATGTGTTGGAGCCATTACAAGACACTTTATTCCATCGGGACGACCTACAATTTTGCGCTCCTGTAGAACATGCAGAATGGGTATGGCAAAAGCAGCTGTCTTTCCGGTGCCTGTTTGTGCAATGGCCAATACATCTTCTCCCTTTAATATTGGAGGAATAGATTTAAATTGGATATCTGTAGGTTTCTTATATCCTAATTTAGAAATACTCATCTTAATTCCATCGGCGATGCGGTACTGTTCAAATTTCATATTTTCAGCTTAGAGTACAAAGATAAAATAAGGTAGCAACATTTTGACTATTAAAAAACTTCCTCCCAATTATATAAAACTATTATCTATGTACAATGGACTATGGAAAGATGATCTGGACCAATCCCGGTTTCAAAGAGCGCCACCCCTGGCATGGGCGAGATGAAATTTGGATCCGGAAAAGGATTTTGACAGCTATATGGGGGGAATAGTGAAGATGGGCGATTATATTTATGGGACCGGTTTTGGCAAAAGGGATTTAAGATCTATGAATGTTAGTAAGGGGCAGCAAAGAACATTTTGCGTATCCAGTGATATATAGAAGAGTATTATATCAAAGGCACGGTTCCATGATGATGGCTTATAACATAAAAGAAGAGAATTAGCTGTCAAAAACAGCTAATCAGCCAGTTAATACCGTTCGTCCAGCTAATTTATCCATTTATGATGAGAAGATTGATTTTTAGCAAATAAGCTGTAAAAAACTGGAAATGATAAATATATATGTATCTTTGTACTGATTTTTAAAGCTGTGATTTTATTTTCAGCATTTTGCAGAATATAAATGAGCAACTTTTAGTCATTAATTAAGCCGGGTAACCGGCAAATAGTAATTCTAATTTATTTTTTTATGAACATTTTTGTTGCCAGACTAGATTATGGCGTTACAAGTGAAGACTTAAGAACAGTTTTCGAAGATTTTGGCGAAGTAGATTCAGCCAATGTTATCATGGACAAGATGACCGGAAGGTCAAAAGGTTTTGGTTTTGTTGAAATGGAAAACGAGGAAGATGCCCAACGTTCCATCAACGATTTGAATGGTACTTCCTTGAGGGGAAGAGAAATTGTTGTTAAAGTTGCAGAATCTCGCGAGAGAAGCAACGATAGCAGAGGTTCTTCACGTTACTAGAACTGAGTGTAAGATAACACACTATAGACCGGCCTTGAGTCGGTCTTTTTTTTTGTAATAATATTTAAAATGAGAGGTTCAGGTAGATGGCAGGTGTAAAAGGAACAGCTTCAGCATGTATATTTATTGTAGTTAGCTGATCAGATGGGACTCTTACAAAATTAGAGTATTTAATATTTTCAGTGTTCAGGATATTGAGTATTGATATACCAGCTTCAAAATTATATTGCCTCACACCAAACCTGTAAATAATAGCAGCATCTAAGCGGCTATACGGATACCTCTCCTGTAATATCAGTTGATTAAAGGATGAGCGGTTGATAAAACCGGAGCCATAGACATAATATTGCAGATATATATATATAGGATCGAAATTAAGTAAAAGGGCAGTTTTGATTTCATGCCTTTGATCATGTGGAGCATCCCTGTATAACAAATCCGGAAAATAGTCGAAATACTCCTCTGTCTTATTAAGTGAGTATGATATCCATCCTTCATGTTTTCTATATTTCTTTTTTACAAACAGATCCATTCCATATGATCTGCTGAATCCCTCAAAAACATCTTTAATATTCTCTCTTAACAAGCTAACATACCTTGTAAGTCCGGACGTAGTTTTGTAATACGCTTCAGCACTGATTGTCAGATCATTTTTATGATAGGATATTCCGCCTACCTTGTGCACTGAGTGCAGAACTGGTACGTCTAGATTATCGGAAATGGCCCAAAAATATTGGTAGTTGCCAAAATCATCCAAAACTGAAGTTTGAGATATGAATTGCTTATAAATTCCCCAGGCAGCATAGGTATTCCAGGCCACCGGTAATTTTCCCTCCCCATAGCGGAATGGCTAAATTACTGTGAATCGTTGCCTCATTGACCCCATTTATGGTGGTATTCTCACGCTTGAACAGTTCTTCCTGGTTTCTTATCAGTATGACTTCATCATATTTGTACAAATTCTTATTAAAATCAGAATAGCTTGTAGAAAAGGTGGAATTAAATCCATTCACCCACTGCTTACTCCAATTGATGCCAGCTCCTCTCTGCCTGCTCTCCTCTTCAGCATGCTGATTTACTAATACATTTTTTCTCTCCTGATCAACATCATAAGAGAAATTATCTTTTCCCTGGTATAAGCTTATGAAATAATTGCCATCCTTGCTTGAATTTCCAGCATACTTCAGATTAAAATCACCAAAAGTATAGTCAGGATTCGTAGTTATATCCGATGTGCTCTGATTGGCCTGCAATATTGGAATATTTATGTCTTCAGGATTATACAGATTGTAATATGTTCTCCGGAAAGCAACCATTAGTGCAGATTTCTCATTAAGCGGTATACTCGCCATGCCACTCATGGTCATATTGTTTATATTCATATTTAAATTTGGCGAAGTCTTATCTCCTCCAATGCCCTTTATATCGACAATCCCTCCTACCCTCTCACCGTATTCTGCACCGTATCCACCCTTAAGCACTGTAATATCCTTTACCATGTATGGATTTATAGCGCCAATATTATCGTTGAAATTTTTTAATCCGAAAAGGGTAAAGCCATCGAACAGTACTTTGCTGTGTCCTTCATATCCACCCCAAATGATTAGCTCGCTTGACTGCTCACCTGCAGCCAGGATCCCTGGTTTTAGTCTTAGAAAATTAAAAACTGAATTATCTCCATTACCCGGTAATTTCTTTGCGGTGGCATGGTTCAGTCTTATTTTTCCGGGGGAATCTCCTATTTCTGTGGAGTAATCGACCACATTTCCTTCTATAATAACTTCTTTCAAATCTGTATAGGATGGAACAAGGTAAAGGTCATGATTGTCCTTTACTGAGACCATTGTGTCGAGTATATAATAACCTAAATATGAAACAATTAGATTGAATATCGAATCGTTTGACTGTTGATAAAACCGGCCTTCAACATCAGTAACAAGTCCATGTCCATTCGCAATTACATGGGAAAATGGTAATGTTTCGTGTGTGTCTTCAGCCAATACTCTTCCATTCAATGAAAAATACTTTGGTTTCTCTTTGTAGACAATGTATACTCCATTCCTGTTCTCGAATGTATATGGTACATCTTTCAATAGGGCTTTCAGAGCAAGATTAGCTGTGGTGAAGGATTGCTGAACTGTTACTCTCTCCCTGGCTAGTTGCCTGTCATTATAGGAAAGTTGTATATTATAATCTTCAATTAATTGAAAAAAGACCTCATTTAAAGGCCTCTGTTTCGCATCAATTACCACTTCCTGGGATAAGAGCATGGTAGATATGAATACAAATAGTAATGTAAAAATCAGAGGTCTGAAAATCAATTTATTTGGGATTGATGGTATATTCTGTTTTTGAGTTTTGAACATAGTCTAATTCAAAGGGTATACATATTGCTTCCAAAACATCTTCAATTTTTAATGCTCTGCTAAAGTTTCCGGAAAAGTCAAGGTCCAGTTCCGGTGACATATTGATATGCACACTATAATACGAAGAAATTTGTCCGAGCACTTCCTGGATTGGTGTAGAATTGAAAATGAAATAGTATTTCTCTTCAATTGGTTCCGGTTTTATTTCGGCTTTAATCAGCCTGACATTATAGTTTCCATTTTTATCAATGAGCACCTCTTCATTTGCTAAAAGAGTGGCGGCCACAGTTTTGTTGACTGCCCTGACTTTTACTGATCCTGAATAACAGCTTACCTTATATTGTTCAGAACGTGAATAAACGGTGAAAGTTGTACCAACAACTTCAGTAATTCCTTTACTTGAAATAACAGAAAATGTATTGCCTTTTTCCACTTCAAAATACCCTTCCCCCTCAAGCATTACTTCACGCCTGATTCTCCACCAATACGGATGATAGGAAATTTCAGAATTATGTTGGGTTTCTATTGTGGACCCATCTGGAAGTACCAGACTGCCTATGTCATTTCCAGAGAAATCGGTGTATGTGTAATTGCGTAAAAATAGTGTTGCTACAGTGAGCAAAACAACAAATGAGGCAGCAATATACAGGTAGGCAGGTATTCGATATGAGATAGCAGCAGATTCGGGTTCTTGATCCATTTTGGCAGCAAGTGCTTCCCATACTTCTTCCTTGTCTTTTTTAAATGGAATTTCCATACGGGGAAGGATCTCCTTGTTAAGATCTTCCACCTTTTTACTACTAGTATGTTTGCTCTCCTTTTTCATGGATTAATTAACTCTTTTTTTAAAACATCCAGGGCTCCCTTCATTCTCTTCTCCACAGCTTTGATTCCTATGCCAAGTCGGTCTGATATCTCATAATACTTTAAGTCATCTCTTCTGCTTAGTAAAAACACAACTCGTTGCTTCTCTTTTAGTTTTGCTAAAGCATTGTTATATTTTTGATGTAACTCCATGTAAATCATCTCATCTTCCGGCGAAAGGTTTTCTATGTCTAAGGTAAATTCATTTTGGTATTTTTGAGAAATTTTTTCACGTCTGTAATGACTTATGTAAAGATCTCCGGCAATTTTATAGAGTAGTCCTTTTTCCTTCCCTGGCAAAAACCTTAATTGTTTCTCCCATACCTTTAGAAAAGTTTCCTGGGCAATGTCAGTTGCAAGTTCATATTGTGATCATGTCTTTTAAATTCTCTGCGAAATCTACCGCTGATCAATTCGATCTCTTCAGATTCTCCATCCTTAGTTACCATTGCGATATTGTCACATTCTCCTTCTCCAAAATCAATGAACATTGACTCATCGTTTCTGGTAATTTCAATTACTCCGCTCAGGATAAACCTACATGCTCTGTCAATCAAAAGATGCTCTATTATTTCCCTTTCAAATTTAACTACTCCATTTACTGAAATTGTACCACCACCCGTTTTCATAAAGATATCATCACTGAAATATGGTGTATCAAATCCTTCCAACCACTCCTTTGATTGAGAAAAGGCCCTGGTGATAACCAGTGTATCATTCCTGGTAATGCTTGTTACAGACTCAGAGGACATCACCCAGTTTCCTGCATCATTCATACCTTCATTGGAGATATTAGCACTCTTTTCAACATTCTTTCCTCCAATTACCATATCCACATATTCTAACGTATAGCTGGCTCCCGGATTTGTAATTGTATCTGAGATAGTAATTATCATGGTCCCGGTCTTGGTATTGCCACGCCTGGAGATGCAATCCTCTCCATATACAATTGTTATAGTCTTAGGAAAGGTTTCTCCTTCAACTGTAACTTCAGCACAGTTGGGAAAGTAAGGACCGAAAAAGTGACGGGGAATGATCATGCGTGGACCAATGAGACCAGGGAAATGTGCTGCAAATCTTGCTGTACTCACTTCCTCATCTGTTGTCTCTTCAGATTTCAAAGCACTGATCTCATCTTCAGCAATTGTGTAAACATCTGAAACTGTGTCGATATCTTTATTAAATGAATTGTCACAGCTTGTAACTGTGAAAGCAAATATCGCACCCATTAAAAAAATAATTCCTTTTTTCATGATTTTTGTTTTAGTATTTCTATTCCTGTTTTTTGAACTTCGTCCGTTCAATCATATACCGCATAGAAACAGAAATACCCTACCAAAATAAGGAATTATTTTACTAAAAAACACTTATAATACAGATAATGTGTGAATTACAGAAGTAGAATTATCCGATTTTTCTCATCCTGATGCTCTTAGGAGTGATCTCAAGGTATTCATCCTCTTTGATATATTCCATGGCCTCTTCAAGAGAGAATTTTATTGCGGGGGTAATTTTGGCATTGTCATCTGTACCGGAAGCCCTCATATTTGTAAGCTGCTTTCCTTTAGTTACATTGATTACCAGATCATCATTCCTGCTATTCTCGCCGATCACCATCCCTACATAAACGAGATCTTGCGGATCAACGAAAAATTTGCCACGATCCTGCAGCCTGTCCAAAGAAAATGCATTGGCAGTACCGGTTTCTAGGGATACCAATGAGCCTTTGAGTCTCTCAGGAATATGTTCTTTCATTTTAGCGTATTCAATGAAACGGTGAGTCATAACAGCTTCTCCCGCACTTACTGTCAAAAGATTATTCCTTAAACCAATCAGTCCACGGGAAGGAATATTGAATTCAAGATGCAGCAAATCGCCCTTTGGCTCCATAATAAGAAGATCTCCCTTTCTCTTTGTTACCAATTCTATGACCTTACCGGAATATTCTTCAGGAACGTCAATTACTAATACCTCGTAGGGTTCACACTTGACACCATCTATATCTCTGAAAATAACTTTAGGTTTACCCACCTGGAGTTCGTAGCCCTCCCTTCTCATAGATTCTATTAAAATAGAGAGATGAAGAATTCCCCTGCCATATACTTTGAAACGGTCTTCTGCTCCGGTTTCTTCTACTTTCATGGCCAGGTTTTTCTCAGTTTCCTTCATTAAGCGATCCCTCAGGTGTCTTGAGGTCACGAATTTACCTTCTTTTCCAAAGAATGGACTGTTATTGATAAGGAATAACATACTCATTGTAGGTTCATCAATAGCAATTCTGGGCAATGATTCGGGGTGTTCCAAATCTGCTACAGTATCACCGATTTCAAAATCATCCAGACCCACAACAGCACATAGGTCGCCGCTTCTAACGCTAGTAACACGCTCTCTTCCCAGGCCTTCAAAAACGTAAAGCTCTTTAATTTTTACTTTCTTTTTGACTCCTGCACTTTTACAAATTGTATATTCTTTTCCTTCGTAAATATCTCCCCTGAAGACACGTCCGATAGCGATCCTGCCAACAAAGTTTGAATAATCGAGAGATGCAACCTGCATTTGAGGAGTTCCTTCCAGATATGGACTTTCAGGTATAACGCTGATGATGGTGTCCATCAAAGGGAAAATATCATTTCCGGGATTTTTCCAGTCTTTGCTCATCCAACCATTTTTAGCAGACCCAAAAACTGTTTCAAAATCCAACTGATCATCAGAGGCATCAAGGTTAAACATTAACTCAAAAACATCCTGTTGAACGTCATCCGGACGGCAGTTTTCTTTGTCAATCTTGTTAATTACAATGATGGGTTTTAAGCCGAGTTCGATGGCCTTTGTCAGTACAAATCTTGTCTGCGGCATTGGGCCCTCAAAAGCATCAACAAGCAGGAGAACAGCATCAGCCATTTTCAGGACGCGTTCAACTTCACCACCAAAATCGGCGTGACCCGGAGTATCAATGATATTTATCTTATGGCCCTTATATCTAACAGATACATTTTTTGAGAGAATGGTAATTCCACGTTCTCTTTCCTGATCATTGCTGTCTAATATTAACTCCTTCTCCCCTGTTCTGTTCTCTATTGTTTCACACGCATAAATAATCTTGTCAACCAAGGTGGTTTTACCATGATCTACGTGTGCTATTATAGCTATATTTCTGATTGCTTCCATTGTCTTAATTTAAGAGGTGCAAAAGTACTATATTAAATGCAGAAATAGGCATGTTGTAATAACTATCTATGTATTGATAAACTATTAGTTTGGACGTGCCAATTGAATCTGTCAGTGTTGTACCTCAAACAATTAACAAAATAAGATCAAAGTTGTTTTTAATAATCGAAAAAACTAATCTAAGGATTTAATAGACAGATGTATAAGCTATTTTAACCAGGGAAAACATAATAAAATATTGTAATAAAATGTGCGGTGGTTCCTAGAATGACCAGGAGATGCCAAACCAGGTGGTGATGAAGAAATTTACCTTTTTTGTAGAAAAAGATTCCAATCGTGTAGAATGCTCCTCCTATAAGTATTAGAAGCCACCCCAACAGCGGCATGGAATTTATTACAGGAACAATGGCAATGAGAATTAACCAACCCATTACTGCATACGAAATTACAAAGAACAGGTTTACTCCTTTTTCGAAATTTACCGGTTTATTCAGGATAAGAAAGGTTCCAATTAGAGCGCACCCCCATTCAATTCCGAAAATGGTCCATCCTAGCGGGCCGCCAATGGTTACAAGTGCAAGGGGAGTGTAAGTCCCTGCAATAAGAAAATAGACAGCAATTTTATCCATGCTAAAGAAGAAGTTTTTAATTTTCCCCTGTTTCAGTATATGGGTCATGGAAGAAGACAGATAAAGTATAAGCATTGAACAGCCAAAAACTGCTGCAGTTATAGTATGGATCGCTTCTCCATGCACAATAGTTTTATGAAGCATAAAAATTAGTGCTGTAATTGAAAGTATGAATCCAATGAAGTGTGAAATAGCATTGGCCATTTCTTCCTGCTTTGAGTATCTTGATTTTTCGGTATAAGTTGTCATTTTATAAGTTTTGTGCAAAGATATATTGTGAATGCTTGTATTGTCAAATTGTTTATCCCAAAATAGAGCAGATCATCCCCTTTCCTGCTGATAGCGTTGTTTAGATTACCTTTACCCCAGTCACAATACGTAATTGAGTATATCATCCAGAAAAATGCTTTCGTCACTAAATATCACTCATTCAAAATAAAAATTTACTAACTTAGCTAATCAAGGTACCGCATAAATGAAACTATTTCAACCATTCATCCTCATTTATATTTTAATGCTGTCTGTTTCTATTGACGGTTCATCTCAGAGAAGTACCGTTGACTCACTTTTTGAAGTGACAAGAAACCTGGAGGGGTATGATCTGGCATTTGCAAATCTATACCTGGCACAAGCACTAATTAGTATTGATTCAGATTCAGCTGAGCTATATATTAAGATTGCAGAGGACTATAATAGTAATCACTACAATAAAAATATTGATGCATTCAGTCTTAAATTACGAGGTTTGATCGCTGAAGAAAACGCTGAATATGAATTATCGATGGCGCATCGCCGACGTTCATACGAGCTGTTTAAGGAGCTTGGTGATCTGAATGAGATGGGCTGGACATCACGTGGAATCGGGACCTTGTATTATATACTTGGAAATTATGAGAAGGCAACAGAGTACTTCATTTTGAGTCTTTCAGCTTTTGAGCAGGATAATAATAAAAGGGGGATCGCTGATATTTATAATCTACTCGGAGCAGTGAATTATGCAACAGGTCATGCGAAAAAGGCACTGGATTATTACACCTCCTCTATTGATGTTTTCAATGAGATTGGCGAAAATATTGTTGTAAGTAAGGTGTACAACAACATTGGACTTATTAAGTTTGATGAAGAAGAGCACAGCGAAGCATTAAAATATTATGAAAATGCTTTGCAGGGTTTTAAATTAAGTGATAACCAGGAAGCCATCTGTGGTACACTTGGAAATATGTCATTGTGTTACTTCAAATTGGGACAGGTGGATACAGCTTTAGATTATATCCACAAATCCAGAAGACTAGCTATAATTAATGAGAGTTTAATTGACGAAATTAGTGCCTACGTGAATATCGGTGCTTTTTACACTGAAATTATGCAGCTGGATTCAGCACAAATTTATTTAGATAAGGCCATCTTGATGTTAGAGAGAAACAATATTATGCCTTTGCTGGAAGAAGCGTATAATGAATTGTCGAAGTTGTATTCCTCTAAAGAGGACTATAAAAATGCATATGAATATCGGTTGAAATTTTTTGAAGTGCATCAGAACTTACACGAGGAGCAGTCTGAAGCAAGAATTGATATGCTAATGAACAGCTACGAGCAGACGCTGAGACAGAATGAGATAGAGCAATTGACATTGGACCAATTGACTCGTTCTCGAATCAATAAGGTATTTGGAGCTCTGGTTATTGTTACCATCATACTTTTGTTTATTATGGTATACGGGTATACTACCATTAAGAAGAAGAGCAGTCTTCTCGAAGAGAAAAATAATGAACTTCGTCTTTTTAACCAAAAAATGATCGATTCTGAAGATGCTCTCAAAAAGGTAATAGAAGATAAGGATAATCTCTTTACAATTATAGCCCATGACTTAAGGAATCCGGTTGCTGCAGTCAGTGGATTCTCTGAATTGCTTTATGATAATTATAATCAATTGGATGTTGGAACCCGCAAGGAGTACGTATCTCAGATTATACAGGGCTCTATACGCACCTATGAACTACTGGAGAACCTTCTTCTATGGGCGCGTTCACAGATAGATTCCATTGCTATCAGGAAAACTGAATCCAATATTCATAAATTAATTGAGGACAGTGTCGTTGGAGTTCAGTCGAACATTCAGCGAAAGGAAATTAAGCTAGCGATTACAGTTGATTGTTCTTTTGATATTTTTGCAGACTATGACATGTTAAAAGCAGTAATCAGAAACCTGGTAACCAACGCAGTAAAATTTAGTTTCCCAGGAAGTGGTATAACTGTAAAGTGCTATATATCTGATAATATGTATCATATTTCCATTTCTGATCAGGGAATTGGTATGGAGCCCGAAATAGTAAAAGGATTGTTTACTCAGCGAATTGGTACTACTACCCCTGGAACAGCAGGAGAATCAGGTTCAGGACTTGGTTTAATGATTTGCAAGGATTATATCGAAAGACATAGTGGTTCCTTAGACGTATCAAGTCAACCCGGAAAAGGAAGCACTTTCACTGTTTCTTTGCCTCTAAAAGAGGCTACTTCTTAAGCTTGTCTTTAAACACTTTCGTAAATTTTTCCACTTTTGGTTGAATAACCATTCTGCAATATCCCTGACTGGCATTGTTTTCAAAATATTCCTGGTGATAATTTTCGGCAGGATAAAATTTTGAAAATGGGGTAATTTCAGTTACAATTGGATTGGCCCATATTCCTTCCTGATCAAGTTTAGCAATAATTTCTTCACTTTGCTTCTTTTGTATCTCATTATGAAAGAAAATAGCGGATCTGTATTGTGTACCAGCATCAGCACCTTGTCGGTTCAATGTTGTAGGATCGTGGGTAAGGAAAAATATCTCCAGTAGTTCAACAAATGTTACAACAGAAGGATCAAATGTAAGTTGCACAACCTCTGCATGTCCGGTTAGTCCTGTGCATACTTCTTTATACCCGGGATTCTCAACGGATCCCCCTGAATAACCCGAAACCGCAGCAGAAACGCCTTTGACTTTTTCATATATCGCTTCTGTACACCAGAAACAACCGCTGCCAAATGTGGCCTTCTCTTCTTTAACAATCATGGATGACGATTTTTCAATTAACTTAATATCAGCACTATAGATAGATGTATAATTAACTAATAATGCAATCAGAAATATAGTATATTTTCGCATTTCTTCAATAGTTTATATTTAAACAAATAAGCTAATACAAAAGTTTGAACTAATTGAGAATATTTATCGTAAATTTAGTTCATGCATCCTGCATTGTATTATACTACGGAGACTGGAAAGAAAGTAAAGTGTCTGCTTTGTCCGCATGAATGTATCATTGCCAACAATGAAGTTGGGATTTGCAAAGTGAGAAAAAACAGCAATGGCAGACTTTTTGCTGAAACATATGGACGTGTTACGGCTCTCGCTGTGGATCCGATAGAAAAAAAACCGCTCTACCATTTCTTACCCGGGCAAGGTGTTTTGTCTATTGGCTCAATTGGATGTAATATGGCGTGTTCCTTTTGTCAAAACGCACATATTTCTCAAGTCACTCCTGGTCTCAGCAATTCCCTGATGCAGTATAGTGCGAAGGAAATCATTGATCAGGTAATTGCTCTTAAACAGGCGATTATTGCCTATACATATAATGAACCTATTGTTTTTTATGAGTTTATGATGGATTGCGCCAGCTTAGCTAAATCGAAGGGAATTTATAATGTGATGGTCTCCAATGGATTTATAAATGAAAAACCATTGGAAGAATTAATCAGGGTTATTGATGCCTTTAATATAGATTTAAAAGCATTTGACAATGGATTCTATAAAAAAATTACTCATGCTCGTCTCGATCCGGTTTTGAAGAGTATTCAACAAATAGCAGATTCAGGGAAACACATGGAGCTTACTTTTCTTGTTATACCTGATTTAAATGATGATGCAGTGCAATTTGAAAAAATGATAAAATGGATCGCAGATGTTTGTGGCGAAGACCAGGTATTGCATCTCTCCAGGTATTTTCCACATCACAATATGCATAAGAGTAGCACACCACTCCGCACCATTGAGGAGTTGACAAAGATTGCCCGTAGAAAGCTGAATTTCGTATACCCTGGAAATACAGGTCTTACTTTTGATGCCAATACTTATTGTCCTGAATGCAATGAGCTACTTATTGAGCGAAGTGTATATGAAGTAAAGTTGCATGGTCTAAGTGAAGGGAAATGTAATAAATGTGGTGTTTTGATTCCCGGTGTATTAAATTTTTAAGCGCATGGATACAAGATTTCCAGCAGTTGAAGGCAGGTTTTATCCCGGGTCAAAAAGGGAGATAGAAGCACTTATTGAACAAATCGATCAGCGCAACAGGTATGAAGAGTTGAAAATGAGCGATATAGATGTTATTGGTGTTATTCTGCCACATGCAGGACATATCTACAGCGGATATCAGACCATACCTTTTTTTAAATACCTATGCAGGGAAAACATTATACCGGAAACGCTAATTATCATACATCCCAATCATTCTGGATATGGAGCTCCCATCGCCATGGATAAACACAAGTACTGGAACAATGCAATGGGTTCTATGGAGATAGACAAAGAATTAGCTAAACTCCTTCCCTATCCTGAGGACTCGAGGGCACACGACAACGAGCACTCCTGTGAAGTAATATTGCCCTTTGCTCAGTATTATATTAACAAGCACGATCTAAGAATTCTTCCAATAAGTATGAGTCGTCAAACTGCAAATGAAGCTAAGAAACTAGCTGAGAACATAGAGGTAGCAGCTAAAGAACTAAATCGTGATGTACTTGTAATTGCATCCAGCGATTTTTCACATTTTCAAACAGCAAAAGAAGGATACCGGCAGGACCAGTTTATTATAGATCAGATTGTAGCAGATAATATAGAAGGACTGGAAAAAGTTGTATATGATCACAGGATCTCAGCATGCGGAACCGGACCTATCATGTCCTTGATGGCTTATTCAAGAATTGTTTCCCAGGAGTACAGGACAAAAATTCTTGCCAGGGGACATTCAGGAGAAGTAAGTCCCTCCTCCAGCGTGGTGGACTACATTTCCATGTTGTTCTATTATTAACGTTCAATTTGTCCGATAAAATGAATTTTAGCGCTTTACAACGAAAAAAGTTACTTGACATAGCTGAATCAGCTATTCTGAATTGCCTGGATGTTAAACATGACATTGAAATACCTGGTGAAGAAATCGATGATGAATTTTGCAAGGAAGCTGGTGCATTTGTATCTGTATATGTTAGTAACAATTTAAGAGGATGTATCGGGACATTTTCTCAAAACGAACCTTTGTTTGAGAATGTGAAGAAGATGGCTGTTTCGGCTGCTTTTGACGATAGCAGGTTTAAGCCGATAAGATTGGATGATATTGATGAATTAAAAATTGAAATTTCCGTATTAACGCCACGCAAAAGAATTTTCTCACCTGATGAGATAGAAGTTGGCAAGCATGGTATATATATTATCTCAGGCATGAACAGGGGAACATTGCTTCCGCAGGTTGCTGTAAAAAATGATTGGAGCAATATAGAGTTTCTGGAATATTGTGCTCAATATAAAGCAGGTATTCACAAGAGCGAATGGAGAAATGCTGAATTATACACATATGAAGCCATTGTTTTCTCTGGCTAGTCCTCCCTATTTCTTACTAAATATTGTTATTTTCATTATCAACTATCTTGCTTTTTTTCCTTGAGATGCAGCAAATGGAGGAGAAAAAAAAGGAAAAATAGTTTGAAAATTCAAATCATTAGCTAAATTTGTTCTCATTGAATTAGTAAGTATTCATAATTAAGATACATACTAACCCTAAAACTATCATCTATAAATAAGTATCCTGTTCTATCCCAGAACAGGATTCTTTTTGCCCCTTAGTCTGTAGTTTTATTCATTTTATTAAAAACCTATGCAAGTTATTATCATATTTGGTATATTCGGGACTTCATCCTACAATACACAATAAAAATGGTTAAACGAGAAAACAGAAATAAAAAAGGACTTGTTATTGTAATTGCAGCTATTGCAGCAACAGGTGGATTATTATTTGGGTTCGATACAGGAGTAATTTCGGGTGCAATACCCTTTTTACAGGATTTCTTTGAACTAACAGATTCACAGGTTGAGAACCTGACAGCTTTAGGATTAATTGGTGCTGTATTCGGAGCATTGGTAGCCGGACCTATTACAGATTATCTTGGACGAAGGAAAGTTATACTTGCATCTGCCTTTATATTTGCAACAGGTGCATTATGGACAGGTTTTGCTCCAACAGTTACTCAGCTAATGATTTCACGTTTTTATCTTGGTCTTGCAATTGGAGCATCCTCCTTTGCTGTACCATTATATATTTCCGAAATATCTCCAACAAAAATCAGGGGTACCCTGGTTTCAATGTTTCAGCTTCTTATCACGGTGGGTATTCTTGCCGCTTACCTCAGCGATACTGCAATAGCTGACAACAATAACCTTGAATGCTGGCGTCCTATGTTATGGGTAGGTGTTGTGCCTGCACTCATTCTGTTTATTGGAATGTTTTTTCTTCCGGAGACTCCACGTTGGCTAATGAGTAAGGGAAAAGAAGAGGAAAGCCGTAAAATTCTCAATAAAATTGAAAGTCCTGAATTTGTTGAAGATTCTATTTTAGCCATGAAATCTGATATTGCCATAGACTCTAGCCAGGCGAACTGGAAAGAAATTTTCAAGCCATGGTTGAGGAATGCGCTAATCATTGCTGTTGGTATCATGTTCTTCCAGCAGTTTGTGGGAATTAATACAGTAATTTATTATAGTCCTAAAATATTCCTGGCAGCAGGATTCCAGGGTGCAGAGGCTGCTATTGCTGCTTCCGTTATTGTTGGTGTAGTGAATGTATTGTTTACTATCCTTTCACTTTTCATGATTGATAGATTAGGAAGAAGGAAACTATATTTTATAGGATTATCCGGCATTGCCATAGCTCTTGTTTGTATGGGATTAGGTTTCATGCTTCCCGGTGCAGGTAAATGGTTCCTCGTTATCTCGATGTTGGTATATATCGCATTCTTTGCCATCAGCCTTGGCCCATTAGGATGGCTTATCATTACAGAGGTCTTCCCAACCAAGGTTCGAGGTATTGGTTCATCTATCGGATCCCTCTCAAACTGGGGGTTCAATACACTTGTTGTTTGGACTTTCTACAAGATGGCAAGTGCCATTGGCAGTGCTAAGGACGTAGTTGTGCCGGAAGGAAGTGATTTATCAGATATTTGTCCATCATGTATCGGCAGCGTATTCTGGATTTTTGCAGCAGTTGCTGTAGTAGGTCTCGTTTGGGGTTACTTCTTTATCCCGGAAACCAAGGGGGTTTCGCTTGAAAAAATCGAAGCTCACTGGAAAGCTGGAAAGAAACCAAAAGATTTGTAATTTATATAACAATCAGATACATAAGTAATAAGCCCTGGTTTTCACCAGGGCTTTTTCTTTTACCTTTTTTTTTGGCACTGATTTTGAATATACTTAATCAAATAATAAGAATCTTTAAAATCTCTAGTCATGAAAACAAGAATTAAAATAATGACAATGCTGATAGCGATGATGATCGGTACACTGGCAGCCAGTGCACAATCAGCAAGGAGAGGAAGCTCAGAGCAAAAAAGGACAACCTCTACCAGCAAAACATATAAGAAGCCAACACAACAATCTAATAAAACCACAGCCAGGAAAACACAGTCATCGAGACAAACTCAGACTGCTCAAAGAGTAAATACTCAACAGCGTACTACTCATCCGCAACGCGGGAATGCAACTCATACTCAAAGAAATAATTCTCAGAGAATGAGTACAAGCAATCATAAGAATCCTCGCAGCGACTACAGGGCTCCTAATAAAACGGTTCATGTTGGTAAAACCTATGTTGATCCAAAACCCGTTAAGAGGTACAATAAGCAGCAGGCATATAATAACAATAAGAGGCTTACACATCGTGTAAACAATGTTACTACACATCACAAGCATCAATATTATCCTGCAAGGAAAGTAAAGATTCATATACATCCAATGACTTATCGCGGAAACTACAGGGCTTTGTACTACCCCCGGTATTCTGAAATCATCTGGACCAGGTCAATGCACAGGCACTATGTAGCTCTCTATCCCCGATATACAGGATGGCACTACAACTGGGGTTACAGAATTCAGACCATGTCAGTGTTCGACGCCAGGTACAATGTAGGAGAAATGGCAAGAGTATATGGAAGGGTTTACGCCACATGGTACAACCAGGAAACTGATGACCTGCTTCTTTTCTTCGGAGGTGAATATCCAAACCAGGAGTTCACAATGATTGTCCCTGGAAATGTAGCCAGACGATTCAGTTGGAGACCCGAAAGATACTTCCTTGGACAACATGTAGCAGCAACAGGACTGATTACAGCGTTTGAAGGAGAAGCTGAAATGCTCCTTAAAAAGAAATCACAGATCAGTGTATATTGAGAATGAATAATTATAAATAAATAGGGGTAGAATTAATTCTACCCCTATTTTATATTGTTTGACTCAAGGCATCGTCTCAGGATATAATGCAGGGTCTATTTGAATACCTTCTTCAGGGATTCTGCCCAGGCGGGAATTCTTGTTTTATTTTTTGAACCTTGATTTTCGTAATCAATCGCAAGACCAAGAAAGAGGTTTTCACGTACAGCCCTCGAACTTTCAAATTCGTAGCCTTCTGTACTCGTAAGGCCTATAATTTCACCACCTTGCTGCTCGAGTAACTCCGCCATGATTCCAACTGCATCTTGAAAATTCTCTGGATATCCTTTTTGATCTCCAAGTCCATAGAGTGCGAATTTCTTACCTTTCAAATCCATATCCTCAATTTCAGGAACAAATTCATCCCAGTAGTTAGGTAATTCACCATCGAACCAGGTTGGGACACCAAGAATCAGCTGATTATATGATGTGAATTTTTCTGCAGTAATATCTTCTGCATTAATAAGTTCTACTGCATCATCGTTCAATGCAGCTTTGATTTGCTCAGCAACTTTGGCTGTCTTCTTAGTATTGAAACTATATATTATTGCGGTTTTATTCATTGTATGAATTGTTGAAGATTAATAAGCGATTAATTTGTCTAAAGCGGCTTGAATTCGCTCAATATCAGGGAGAATAGCTTTTTCAAGTATCCTGTTAAAACCAACTGGTGTAAAGGTGGATCCCACCCTTATTACAGGACCATCAAGTGCTTCGAAGGCCTGCTCATTAATAATAGAAGCAACTTCTCCTCCAAATCCGCCAAAGACCTTATCTTCATGAACTATCAAAACTTTACCTGTTTTCTTTGTTGATGTGAGGATAGCATCAGTATCCAATGGACTAAGTGACCTCAGGTCCATTACTTCCACAGACACCCCCTTCTCGCTCATCCTGTCAGCAATATCAACGCACATAGGGGTTGTATTGCCGTAAGTAATAATACTAACATCAGTTCCTTCTTTCCTGATTTTGGCTTTCCCAAATGGTACTTCAAAATCATCTGGAATCGCTGTAGCAACCTTAGGTGAATTATAGAGTGCTTTTGGCTCGAGAAAAAGTGTGATTCCCTTTGAGCGCATGCTGGTACGTAACAATCCAGCTGCATCATCAGCATAAGTTGGATACACAACACGAATGCCTGGAAGCGTCGTTAAGGTTGCCTCAATGTTTTGCGAGTGGTATAATCCTCCCCCAATGTATCCTCCAGACGCAAGCCGGATAGTTATATTTGGTGAGAATTGCCCATTTGATCTCCAATAGTCATGAGATGAATCGAGTAACTGTTCCATGGCAGGCCAGAAATAGTCTGCAAACTCTGCACCTTCCACAACTATTCTTATTTTTTCATTAAAACGACTCATACCGTTTGCTGTACCAACGATGAAGTCTTCAGCAATAGGTGCATTGAATACTCTTTCCTTTCCAAATTCCTGCTGTAAACCCTTGGAAACATTAAAAATTCCACCTTTCTCTTTATTGGCAATATCTTGTCCCCAAATAAAGGTGTCAGGATTATGTCTGAACTCAGCCTTTAAGGTTTCGTTAAGGCCTTCGATTAATTTTTTGGGTTCATCTGTTTTGCTGTGCAAACCTTCCGGGTACTTCTCAGATACATACGCTTCTGGTAATACATAATCAAAAATAGAAGCAGGATCTGGATCTGGAGCGCTTAAACCGGACTTGTGTGCCTTCTTTACAATCTCCTTTGCTTCATTCTCTATTGCAACAATCTCCTCTTCAGTGAACCTCTCATATCTAAGCAGCAATCTCCTGTATTTTGCAAGTGGGTCATACTCATTCACATAATTCAGTTCATAGTCATCGCGATAGAGATCATGACGGTCTGAGTTTGAGTGAGAATGCATTCTAACGCAGTTGGCATGTACAATCACCGGCTGCTCGTTCTCTTCAACAAATTTTTTGGCTGCTGCCATAGTATTCATAGAATCAAAAACATCCTTACCATTGCAATGAAATATTTCCAGGTTTTTAAATCCACTGAAATTATTGGCGACCTTTCTATTGGCAGTCTGGTCTTTCTTTGGAACAGAAATACCATATCCATTATCCTGGAAAACAAAGATGACAGGTAATTTCTCATTTGATGCGCCATTGATAGCTTCATATACATAACCTTCAGAAACTGATGATTCTCCCTGGCTGCTTATTGCAACTCCAGGAACCTTATATTTCTTAATAGCTCTTGCAACTCCAGCTGCATGTTGTGTATGGTTACCCGTGCAAGAGGAAGAATTATGAATATTCCACGCTGGTTTTGCAAAGTGGTTAGACATATGTCTTCCGCCCCCAGCTACATCTGTTGCCTTTGATATTCCGTTCAGTATTATCTCCTCTGCAGATATACCGGCTGAATGCGTTGTGAGCATGTCCCTGTAATATGGAAACAGGTGGTCATGTTCACGGTCAAATACTTGTCCGATAGCGAGCTGTATGCCATCATGCCCAGCATAAGGTGCATGGTATGACCAGCCAATAGCTTGCTTCAGGTAGTTCGGAGCCCTGTCGTCCAGAGCCCTGCCAACAACCATTAATTTAAACCACTTAGCAAGTGTTTCTTTATCGGTCTTCTTAATATGATATTTTTTTTCTACTGACATTATATTTTAGTATTGTAAGGTTTTAAATAGTGCGGGAGGTATCAAATGATTCAATGTAATCTCCCAGGGACTTCAGGAAGGCACCACCCAGGGCACCATCAATGATTCTGTGATCGTATGTAAGTGACAACCACATTTTATGCCTGATGGCAATCATATCACCTTCGCTGGTTTCAATGACAGCTGGCTTCTTTTTAATGGCACCAACTGCCAGTATTGCGACTTCAGGTTGATTTATTATTGGGGTTCCAATATCATTCTTAAAAGTTCCGAAATTGGTAACTGTAAAAGTTCCTCCCGAAATATCATCAGGACTAAGCTTGCTGGAGCGGGCAGCTCTTGCCAGTCCGTTAAGTTGTTTTGTGATCCCTGTAAGGTTCAGGTTATCAGCATTTTTAATATTTGGAACAATTAGGTTATTATCTTCAAGTGAGACTGCGATTCCAAGGTTGATATCTTTTTTAACAATAATATTATCTCCATCAACTGATGAGTTGATCATTGGATAGTCACGCAGAGCTTTCACAGTTGCTTCAAGGAACAATGGAAGATAGGTTAATTTCTCTCCTTCTTTTTTCAGAAACTCATCTTTGTTCTTTGTTCTCCAATTTACCACGTTGGTAACATCAATTTCAAGCATATTGCTTACATGGGCAGAAGTCTGCTTCGAGTGGATCATGTGTCCCGCAATAAGCTTCCTGAGTCGACTCATTTCTATAACTTCATCTCCTTCAGATTTTTTTACAGGAAGGGCAATTGGCGCTTTGACAGGTGCTGATTCAGCTTGCTGAGAGACTGTTTTTCCACCTTGCCTGCTTTCCAGGTAAGCCAGGACATCATTTTTATTTACACGTCCATTTATTCCTGAACCTGGGATAGCATCCAATTCTGACTGGGAAATATTTTCTTCTTTGGCAATCTTCTTTACCAGTGGTGAATAGAAGCGACCACTTTGGGACTGAACATTTTCTGTCAGTGGTGCAGGTGCAGCGGCTACTGCAACTTTCTTTTCTATCTCAGCAACAGGGGTTTCACTTACTGCATCCGGGCTACTTTCCTCAGCGCCGATTTCAGACACACCATCCATGTCGATAACTGCAATTACAGTTCCAACAGCGATTGTGTCATCCTGACTGAATAAAATCTTTTTTATAACACCTTCAACCGGAGATGGTATTTCTGAATCAACTTTGTCAGTAGCTATTTCAAGAAGTACATCATCTTCTACAACTGTATCTCCCTCTTTAACAAACCATTTAGTAATTGTTGCTTCTTCAATGCTCTCTCCCATTTTTGGCATTAAAATATCAAATTGTGCCATACTTATATCTTTTGGGTTTTTATTTCGTTCTTAATTACGTTGATATAACAACAAATAATTAAAAATGTTTGGTCTTAAAAGTATAGTTTAGATTTGTAAGATTATTCTGAATCGAATTCCAGGTCTAAGGATATGAATCGATCAGAGGGTTTTCGGTCTTTGATCTTTTTAACTTTGTATGAAGGATAGAGAAGTTCAATGTCGGGATAGCTGATTTGAAATATCATGGACAACAAGGAGAAAATCTTTGGTCCCTGTGGTACTATCACGATTTTATACTCCTGTCTCAGAGGCAATAACGTGTCTATTAGCAGCTGATAGATCAATTTTGTATTCTGCAGAGGATATCCTTTTAGAAACCTGATGGGTGTTTTGTTTATTAATCCATGATTATTTACAAATACGTTTTCAACATATTTCTTATTGATGGTAGGATCAGCATAAAATAAAACGGTTTCATCAGGACCAATTATATTATGTATCTTCTCGCTGATATTTCGTTCATTTCCCAAACCCAGAATGAGTGCAGTTTTCTTGTTTTCCTTCCGATTGTTTAAGAGATCACCGTTAAACGTGAATTTTTTCAGTGATATGTTCTTCTTCAATCGAGTTGGTTCATTATAGATCCCCGGACAATACACAATCCTAAGATGAAAATGGTCAAAATCCACATTTCCCTGCAGATATTTCAGCAGTCCGTGGTACCAATCACGCGTCATAACAGAGATATCAATGAGAACATGAACTCTTTTTGATTCGATTCCACCAAAAAGTGTCTCATAGTTTGGTGAACTATGGGTCTTTTGAATTATCTGCCTGAATCCCTGGTCCTTAAAGTACTTGTCATTTTCAGGCCTGGAAATATCATTTAGATGTTCATCGAAACCGAAGGCAATCTTTTCGCAGTCCAGATGCTTCAATTTTCCAGGTATAAACCTGGCCCTTGTTTCATAACCAGATGCAGCAATGAAGAAATCAGGGTGAAAGTCCAGGAGATCTTCAGGATTAGTGTGAATGATATTATTCAGCTCCATACTATCTTATAAAGCATCAAAGATAGTATGAATTATATGAATTAAAGATATTTCTATATGAAAAACCTAAAGTTTTGGATTGTTCACAGGGATACTGTTAATAGGCTCCGGAGCAAGCTGATCAACCATGAAAAGGTCCTGCCTGGGCCATTCCTGAACCCGGTTTACAGCTCCGAACATCATACTTGATACGTATCTGTGAATCCTGGATTGTTTATATGTGGATGTATTAAGCAGAATAACCCAGTTTAGTCCATCTCTTTGTCGTACCGTTAAAGCAGTGGAACCATAGAAGTATCCTGTTCTCCACCACGTACCTCGTTTATCATTCCCTCTCCAACCGTATAGTCCTTTTCCTGACAAATCAGGATTAGTCATCATTTCTAAAGTTTCCGGTTTAAGGATATCAGGTTGCGCTGAAAATCCATCGATAGCTGTGAGAAATTTTATCAGTTCGGGTGCTGATGATACCCACCCTCCTGCTGCTCCCAGGAGTTCAATATTGTTTCCACCATAATAGATAGGTACATATTCTCCGGATCCGTCAACAGAATAGGCGCGTTTTGTTTTACCAGTAGCATAATATTTCACCTCGTTAGCAAAGCGCTCATGTTCATATGTTCTTCCAAGGTGCATATCGTGAATACCAATGGGCTTTAATACGTTCATCATTACATAATCCTCGTAAGGAACACCAGTCTTCTCTTCAATAATTCTTCCAAGGATAGCATAACCAAGGTTGGAATAGCTGTAACGCGTTCCAGGTTCGTAATCTAATTTACGTGAGATTGCATAGTCAACTATATGATCAACCTTGAGTGGTGGCTCTATATCCATCTTGCGGGCAATATATAGAGAATTAAACATTGGATCACCAATTCTCCTCGACCAGCCGGTAGTGTGATTCAGCAGATGCTGCACTTCAACCTTTTCTAAGCGTGGATCTTTGTATTCGGGGAAGATATTTGTATCAAGAATCCCTTCCGGTCCGAACACTTTTTCATCAAGCGTCAGATCGCCATTTTCATACAATTGCATAATTGCTACTGCGGTAATAAGCTTAGACACCGAGGCAATTCGAAAGAGATGCCCGGGTTTTACTTCCTCATCGTTCTCTTCATTGGCATAGCCAAATCCTTTTGCATAGATAAGCTCTTCGTTATGTGTAACTGCAACACTGGCACCTTTTATATGCCAATTTTTTATGAAGCTGTTAACTTCCTTGTCTATATTTACGGTTTCCGGCAAGTTAGAAAACTCATTCGCTAATTTCAGGGAAAAAGCAACTTCTTCATCTTCGATAAGAAATGGATAACTCTTATCGGAAAATGTCAGTGCTATCTCTCCAAAGAAGAATATTAGCAACAAGCCAGTAAATATTAATAGTTTCTTAATCATAGTTTCATTTGGTCTAAATTCTAAGACCCCCATTATTTGGTCACAAAAGTATACTTTAACACGGTATGTGGTGTTTTGTGCGATCCGGGTTTTTCAACAATAGTTAGTTAAAACTATTAACAGTCTGTAATACAGGTTTATACATGATTTTTGATGGACCTACGAAGCGAGTTAATAATGTTATTTACAACTCTTCTTCGCATAGCTATTGATGCATTGATGGAACATAAATTAACATCAAAGACGGAAAATAGAGCTTTGATCAAAACGGTTTGGAAAGGTATAAAAACACAAATGGGAGCCAGATCTGCATCTAACTCCCATTTCGATCCTCAGTAACCGTAGTCGCTAATTCTCGTCAAGCTACCGTTTATTATGCCGGAATGTCCTGCCCAAAGGCTTTTCACTCCCTCACGTTAGTCTTCTGACTAACGCAGTCAAGGCGCTACCCGAAGGCAGATACCAGGACTATTTCCCTCTGTACGCACTTTGACCAGGTTTCCAGATATCCTGCTGATTTCTGTGCTGCTCCTTAAATGGTTTTTTACAACTATTTTTGGAACTTGTCTAGACGGCCAATTTTGCAGTTGCCTGC
The DNA here is from genome assembly GCA_964538375.1 of uncultured Bacteroidaceae bacterium. Lineage (GTDB taxonomy): Bacteria > Bacteroidota > Bacteroidia > Bacteroidales > JAUUZQ01. Next base: position 53,609 of record CAZIFQ010000003.1, read on the forward strand.
TATATCGGAAGAACAGTGTCAATATCTGATTTCCTGTTCCTTTGCCTCTTTGCTACATTCAGAACCGAAATTCTGTCTGTAGTCTTGAATGATGAACTCACTCAAAGAACGGAGTGGCTTTTTATCGCTCACTTGATATATCAAATATATACTGAACAATGAATTCTGGCAAATTTCCTGCACCTTAGAAATTCACAATGAATCAACAAAAGTTATAAACAATTGTTAATATGTTTCAAGCTATTGATATTCAATAGGTTTTTAGCAGATTGAGAAAAAAATAGTCATATTTGAGAAGGAAAACCAGCTAAATATCTACTGCAATCAGCTATCTTTTTTAGAAAGGAAATCAAAAAATCTTCAGCTATTCGTCGAAAAGGGAGTTATTTCGATAGTAGGTATATGGAGAAATGGTATCAACATCATTCGGATTATCAAAGGTCCTGAAGAAATATCTGAATTCGAAATCTTTTTTCCAGGGCATCACGTGTTAGTTTTATTGATACGGTATAACACATGACTTCATTCTCTTTAATATTGGCTCACAAAATACTTCTGTTAAATTATCACTTTTTTTTAAACAAAGAAGATTTAAAGTTGTTTAGACATTGTAATTGTAAAAATGAGTAATACACAAAAAATACTGCCCTATTTTCCTCTTGGCATTTTTCTCCTGCCCGGAGAAGATACTCCATTGCGAATTTTCGAGCCAAGGTATATTCAGTTGATTGAAGAAGCTCGGGAAGAGGGTTCTACATTTGCTATTCCTTTCGTTTTAGATGATAAAACCCAGGATTTTGGTTGTGAGGTGAAACTTCAACAGGTAGTTGCCGAAAATCCAAGTGGTCGAATGGTTGTTACCATTGAGGGTGTCTCCCTTGTGAAGATAGAAAGCTTTTTTAATCATTTAGATGATAAGCTTTTTGCAGGTGGTATGATTCAGGTTCTTTCTGATTCTGGGTTTTTGACAGACTCAAAGCTCATTTCACTTATTTCAAATTACAGGTTGCATTTAGATAGCTCTTTTTTGGCTACAGCAGACCTTGATTCCTTAAAACTAAATGATGTGCTCAGTGCGCTAAACCTTTCTTCAGAAGAAAAATATAATTTTTGTTGTATCCATGATCTTCATCAAAAAAAGCAATACCTGGTCAAGCAGATAAATTTCCTGATGCTGATACGCAAACAGGAACAACTTCTTGGTAGCGACTTCGGACTTAACTAGCTTTATTATTTGTCTCCGATATCCTGCTTTTTATCTCATGTACTTCTTTTTTTAATCCGGCCACCGTTCGTACAAGGTCATTCTCAGGCAACACGGGCTCAGGAATATCCTGACTGATAAAATGTACAAATTTCCATATCTCCTTTATATCCGGCATACGAACATCAAAAGGATCATACATGGGATTCAGGGAATAGAGCGTAAGCTTGCCATCCTCCTTTACCAGGTTTTCCGCAATCTTAAAAACAATGCCTTCATCCAATGTTAGCACAATATATGCTTCTCCCGTTTTTACCTGGTTCCAGTCCTGCAAAAATTCCCCGGTTACCCACGCTTTATCAGGTATTGGCAACATAGAATCGCCGTTCAATTGAAATGTTCTGTATTTTTTCTCTTTCGAAAGAAAGGGAAGCTGGAATACTGGTAATTCATTTATATATTCGGGATCGGCAAATCCATTGGTGTAGCCTGCCCTGGCTTTTTCATTTACCAATTCTATATTCTCACGGTTGGATTCATTGACTGTTGAAGCAAGGATCCTGAGATTTCCTCCCTTCAGGTAAACATCATCACCATTCTCTAACTGGCGAATCTGTGAGTCTGTCAAGTCCTCCATGTTTATCTTCAATAAGGTGTCTATGGCTATGTTGAAGAATCTTGAAAATACCATTAGTACGTCTATCCCCGGTTCTGCCACCCTGTTTTCATATCCGCTTAATGTTGAGCGTTTTACATTCAGGAGTATGGCCAGTTCATCCTGTGTTTTATTGCGTCTCTTTCGCAATAACTTAATGTTTGAATGAAAATACATAATTCAAATTTTTATGTGAGTATTCTTGGAGTTAACTATTCCAATGATTATATTGTAATCAAAGTAATGATTAAAAACTAATCAAATATAAGATATAATAATTAGAAATGCAAGGGGGAGTGACTTGAGTTCACTCAAACCACTTAACTCTATTAACTTACAAATGAAACGCAACATCGTACATATGGACCTGGACACATTCTTTGTGTCTGTAGAGCGCTTGCAGAACAGCGCTTTGATTGGAAAGCCGGTTATCATCGGGGGAACATCTGATCGCGGGGTGGTGTCGAGTTGCAGCTATGAGGCGCGAAAGTTCGGGGTACATTCTGCCATGCCCATGAAGTTTGCAAAGAGCTTATGTAACGAGGCCATTGTTGTGCGTGGCGATATGGATAGCTATTCCAGGTATTCGAAGATAGTTACAGATATTATTGCTGAAAAAGCACCTGTGTATGAGAAAGCGTCCATTGATGAGCATTACCTGGACATTACGGGGATGGACAGGTTTTTTGGATGCATGCAATGGACGAAGGAGCTGCGGCAACAGATCATAAAAGAAAGCGGATTACCGATTTCCTGCGGACTCTCCCTTAATAAGACGGTCTCTAAAATTGCTACGGGTGAAGCAAAGCCCAATGGTGAAATAGAGGTACCTCTCCCCGGTGTGAAGGACTTCCTCTCCCCTCTTTCCATTCGCAAGATTCCGATGATCGGAAACAAAACCTATCATCTCTTGCGCTCCATGGGGGTATCCAATATTGGAACCCTCAGCATGATTCCCCCGGAGATGATGGAGGGTTTGATGGGGAAAAACGGGATTGTGATATGGAAAAAGGCCAACGGCATTGATCCTACACCGGTGATGCAGTATTCGGAAAGGAAATCGATCAGTTCTGAGAGAACCTTCGAGAAGGACACGATGGATATGAAAGGGCTGAATGACCTGCTGCTCTCCATGGTGGAAAAACTGGCTTTCCAGTTGCGAAAAGAAGAGAAGCTGACATCCATTATAACGGTAAAGATCAGGTATTCCAATTTCGATACCCACACGCTACAAAAGAGAATTGCTTATACCTCTTTCGACCATGTCCTGATTCCGCTGGCCAAAGAACTCTTTGAACGACTCTACCAGCGCCGCATGCTCATACGACTTGTAGGTGTCCGGCTTTCCGGACTGGTGCGGGGTGTGCAGCAATTGAACTTATTTGAAGATACCTCTGAAATGGTAAAACTCTACCTGGCCATGGACTCCCTGAGAAAACGCTTTGGATCATCTTCCGTACGCAGGGCCAGCGGCATACAGATGAAAGATTTTGAAGATAGGGGTGGAATTAATTCCACCCCTCCCTCCATACAACGACAGGAGATTGATAATTTAAAAAACCGGAGGTGGGGGTACTTTAGATAGTGCCTTGAGTACTTGGAGTACTTGGAATACTTGGAGTACTTAGAGTGCCTAAAGTTGGAGAAAACTCCGCACTCAAGGCACTCAAGGCATTTATTATGTACCTAAACAATCACACATATTACAGCTTACGTTACGGGACCATGGCCACAGAAACACTGGTGAAGGAGGCCGTAAAACTGGGAATTGATTCCCTGGCGCTGACGGATATCAATAATTCTACCGGGACAGTGGATTTTGTGAGGATATGCAGGGAGAATGGTATCCATCCTATGGCGGGAATAGAGTTCAGGAATAGAGATACTTACCTCTATACGGGTATTGCAAGAAATAACGATGGCTTTCGTGAGCTCAATGAGTTCCTCTCCTACCATAATGAAACAGACCTCCCCTTTCCTCTTACAGCTCCTGTAAGCCGACAGGTGTGGTATATCTATCGTTTAAATAATTTTCCAAAACGCAAACTCAAGGATTACGAGTTAATTGGAGTGGGGCCGGGTGAGCTGAACAAGATTCGGAATATGCCATACCAGGAAAGGATGATAATTTTCCATCCGGTTACCATGTTAAAGAAGGATGATTTTGCCTTGCACAGGCACCTGCGGGCTATCGATCACAATATTGTACTGGGGAAACTACAACCACATATGCTGACAGGTGAACACGATATATTGGTATCGCCTGACCTGCTGCTGTGTGCCTATGCAGATTTCCCTCAGATCGCCAGGAACACGGAACTGCTGATCAATGATTGTCAGATCTACTTCGACTATAAAACCATCAAGAACAAGCACACCTATACCGGGGCCAGGGCAGACGACCGTGTTTTTCTTGAGAAACTGGCCATGGAAGGGATGGTGTATCGCTATGGAAAAGGGAATCGCGAAGCAGAAAAGCGGATACGTCACGAACTGAAGGTCATTGACCAGCTGGGATTCTCCTCTTACTTCCTGATAACCTGGGATGTAATCAGGTATTCAATGTCACGTGGTTTCTATCATGTGGGCAGAGGCAGTGGTGCCAACTCAATTGTTGCCTATTGTCTGCGTATCACCGATGTGGATCCCATCGACCTGGACCTTTACTTTGAACGCTTCATCAATCCGAAACGCACCAGTCCGCCCGACTTCGATATCGATTTCTCATGGAAGGAGCGTGACGGAGTGTTGGATTACATTTTTAAGCGCTACGGAAGGCGTCATACGGCATTAATTGGTACTATGTCGACTTTCAGGGATCGATCCATCTTTCGCGAACTGGGCAAGGTATACGGACTTCCCAAGGAGGAAATAGATGCCCTGGTGGCCAATCCGGGTGATCAAATGAATGAAAATCACATTACCTCGAATATCTACCGGGTAGGAAACCAGATTGTTGATTTTCCCAACCTGCGAAGTATCCATGCCGGTGGGGTCATCATTTCCGAAGATCCGATCACCTGCTATACAGCGCTTGATCTTCCCCCGAAGGGACTGCCCACAACACAATGGGATATGTATGTAGCTGAAAGCATTGGGTACGAGAAACTTGACATACTCAGTCAACGGGGCATTGGTCATATCAAAGAAACCGTGGAGATTGTTGCTGCCAATCGCGGCGTAGATGTGGATGTACACAGGGTTGATGATTTCAAAAAGGATGAAAAGATTCTTGAGCAACTGGGTGTGGGTGAGACAAATGGATGCTTCTATATTGAAAGTCCTGCCATGCGTGGCTTGCTTACAAAATTGAAATGTAATAGCTACAGAAGTTTGGTAGCAGCCAGCTCAATTATTCGTCCGGGAGTAGCTAAATCGGGCATGATGCGTGAGTATATCAACCGTTTTCATAATCCTGATGGATTTGAGTACCTCCACCCCATTATGCAAAAGCATCTGGGAGAAACTTTTGGTGTGATGGTTTACCAGGAAGATGTGATCAAGATCTGTCATCACTTTGCCGGGCTTGACCTGGCTGATGCAGATGTGTTGCGAAGAGCCATGAGCGGGAAGTACCGCTCCAGGAAGGAGTTTGACAGGATTGCTGACAGGTTTTTCTCCAACTGCAGGGAAAAAGGATATCCCGATTCATTGACCAATGAGGTGTGGCGACAGATAAGCTCCTTTGCCGGGTACTCATTCTCCAAGGCACACTCGGCTTCTTTTGCGGTGGAGAGCTTTCAGTCTCTCTTCCTGAAAACCTATTACCCGCTGGAGTTTATGGTAGCTGTGATCAATAATTTTGGTGGCTTCTACCGCACCTGGGTATATGTGAATGAGGCACAGAGAAAAGGAGCTACGATTCACCTGCCCTGTGTCAATCGGAGCGATTACAAGACAAATATTTATGAATTTGACATTTACCTGGGATTGGTGCATATTCAAAACCTTGAATCTGTGATTGCAGAACATATCGTTAGGGAGAGATATGAAAATGGACCTTACAAAAATTTAACTGATTTCGCTTCCAGGGTACCGGTGGGACACGAACAACTGGTGACACTCATTCGCATCAATGGCCTGCGTTTCAGTGGGAAAACAAAAAAGGAACTGCTGTGGGATGCGCAATGGATGCTTGGGCATGTGAAGAAACGTGAAATCACCCGCTCAGTATTTCCGGAGGAGAAGAAAGAGTTTGTTTTGCCGGCGCTGGAACAACACCCCATTGAAGATGCCTATGATGAGATTGAATTGCTCGGTTTTCCAGTATCTATGAGTTCCTTCGATCTGCTGGAAACGGCTTTCCGGGGTGAAATAAGAGCCCATGAAATGATAAATCATGTGGGAAAGAAGATGCGAATGTTGGGGAAGATGGTTACCGTGAAGAATGTAAGAACAGTGAAAAAGGAATGGATGCATTTCGGAACCTTCATTGATGACCGGGGAGAGTTCTTCGATGTTGTGAATTTCCCCAACTCCCTGAGAAAATACTCCTATAAAGGATCGGGTATTTACCTTCTGCTCGGCGAAATCACTGAGGAAATGGGTTTTCCGGGTATGACCGTAGAGAAGATGGTGAAGATGCCAACAAAACCGGATCCTCGGTATTAGAACAATTAATAATAGTGGACGCTCTAGCTCGTGGATTCTATCCGTCTTACATTCGATATTCCCTTGATGCGTTTTAGCTTCCTGATAAGGGCTTCGAGGTGTTGGGTATCTTTTACAAAGAGTGTGATGGTGCCTTCAAACATGCCATCATTAGAATCGATGGAGAGAGAACGCATATTCACCTGCAGGTCTTTTGAGATAACATCGGAGATATTGCTTACTATACCAATGTCGTCTATTCCTGTTATAATTATTGTCACTGCAAAGCGAGCATCTTCATCTGCTTTGGTCCATTGTGCCTTTACAACCCTGTAACCATATTTATTGAGTAGCTGGTGTGCATTGGGACAATTCATCCTGTGAATGGAAATACCTGCTTCCCTGGTAACAAAGCCAAAAATCGCATCTCCCATTATGGGCTTACAGCATTTGGATAATTTATAGTCGATATTGGAGATCTGCTCATCTATGACAAGATAATCGCTGGAATCAGTGATTGTATTTTTTATGAGCCGGTCAACAGATTCATCTTCAATAGGAATGGCTTTATTCACTTGAGAGGCCTCTTTTTTTGCCGTGAAGATATCCTTAATATGCTGTAAATCTATCTTTTCCGTTGCAATATCGAAGTGAAGGTCTATTGAATCCTTATATCCAAAATGCTGAATCACTTTCCTGATATTGCTATCATCATATTCGATCTTCCAGTTTTTAAAGCGTCGCTTGAGTATCTCTTTTCCATTTTCGGCTTCCTTAAGTTTGGCATCTTTCAGTGCTTGCTTTATCTTGTTTTTCGCTTTGGAGGTAGAAACAAAATTAAGCCAGTCGACCTTCGCTTTTTGTTGCTTCGACTGGATAATTTCCACTTTGTCACCATTGTGGAGCTTATGTCGTATTGGAACAATTTTACCATTGATTTTTGCTCCTGAGCATGATGATCCAACATGGGTATGTATATCGTATGCAAAATCCAGAACCGTAGCATTTTCCGGGAATTTCTTCAAGTCACCATTCGGAGTAAAAACAAAAATTTCCTTGGAGAACTGACTTAGTTTCAATTCATCAATAAGGTTTGTTGAATCCTCTGCCTCTGTCTGATCGAGTGCTTCCCGAACTTTACCGAGCCATTCATCAACACCTGCTTGTCCTTTAATCCCTTTGTACTTCCAGTGTGCCGCAAGTCCCTTTTCCGCAATCTCATTCATTCGCTCAGACCTGATTTGTATCTCTACCCAATCCCCTCCCGCTACAACAACAGTTGTGTGTAGCGATTCATAACCGTTTGATTTGGGCATTGATATCCAGTCGCGCAAACGATCGGGATTAGGTTGATAAAGGTCTGTAACAACAGAATAGGCACGCCAGCAATCTGATTTCTCTTTCTTTTCTGAGCTATGGAGGATGATTCGAATGGCAAATTTATCATAGACTTCTTCGAACTCTACATTTTGCTTTTTCATTTTTCGCCAGATGGAAGAAATTGATTTAGGCCGGCCAAGAATCCTGAACTTTAATTTCTCATTTTCCATACCATCATTCAGAGGAGTAATGAAATCTTTAACAAATTTCTCTCTCTTTGCCTTGGTTACGCTGAGTTTTTTACTGATTTCGATATAGATATCTTTTTCCAGGATTCTCATCGCAATATCCTCCATCTCAGACATCATATTGTACAAACCCAAGCGGTGTGCTAAAGGTGAATAGATAGATTTTGCCTCGCTTGCTGCTGCTATACTCTCTTCATTATCCTTATTTTTTAATATGCGGAGGTAATAAATCTTCTCTGCAATTTTTATCAGGATGACACGAAAATCTGTTGAAAGGGAGAGAATGAGATTTCTCATATTCTCCGAGTGTTTCTCGTTAGTGCTTGTATTTAAATCACTGATCTTTTTCAGTTCTAACAGAATTACCCATACCCTGTTTCCAAGAGATTTCTCAGCTGCTGCCAGGATATCTTCTGATATATCTGTTATCGGAAGTACCAGTGCTGCCGAAGTTCCAAGGGGATCCAAACCAAGCTCATGTGTTGTGATTTGGGCAAGATCCACTGATAACTTTATGGTAGATTTGGCCTGTTTTAAATCCAGAGTATACGCATACTCAGAAAGGAAATCAAATGACCTGATAATCAATTTAACTCCCTTTGCATCATATTCTTCGTTGCAAATCTCCAGCAGTTCTTTGTGGGCTTTCTGAAGAATTATCTCAATCTCATCACTTATCTGCATAATAATCAAGCACTTTCAATACGATTCCAAAGATAAATAAATTAGAATATCTTTTGTTGCAATTTCTCGCTACAAGGCAATATAATTGTAAAGGTACTTCCCTTTCTAAGTTCGCTGGCAATCTCAAGACTTCCATTGTGATGTGCAAGGAATTCTTTAACGAGTGATAAGCCAATTCCTGAACCCTTTTCATTTTCTGTTCCGTGATGAATAGCTAATATAGAGCCCTGGTAGAGACCGCGCACTTCCTGGTTAGACATGCCAACACCCTGATCCTCAACTATAATGCAGTGTTTCTGAGGTAAAATACTTTGTGTTAAACTTACCTAAATGTAAATCCGACCCCTGCCGTATGACTTACATACATTGTCTTAGTGAAATCGTAGTGAACTGTAAAGACTCCCATTTTAAATCTAATTCCCGCATTGATTCTTAATCCACTGTATCCTTCCAGTGCCAGTTCTTCAATTGGATTCTCTTCAATAGTGTAAGTGGTAGATCCAAAATCCGGACTTAAAGGACTAGAAACGACATCATTCACCGGATAATGGCCAAGCATGGCGACTTCTGCCATTGAGCTGGCATACCCGATTCCTTCATATAAGGTTACTATAGGAAGAGTTTGGGAAGCAATTAAATTGACTGTCCAACCGGAAACAGACATTACAAGAAATTGATCATCCCAGTCGAAGTCAGGAAATGGATTGATTGTGGCAATTGGATCTATCGCCTGGTGAACTGAAGAGGTAACTTTTGAATAACCACCATGCAGGGCAATATCAATGAATTTTAATTTCTTTATAATCGGTATCCATTGAGAAATAGAGTGTCTTCCCCCTACTCCCCACATAGCCATTTCACTACCAAAACCAATATCTAAAGCAGGCATGTAACGAACAGTAAGATCTGTACCTGCTACCAATCCCACTGAAAGCTGCGCCATTGGCAAGGGAACAAAGTCTCTTCCCATTCCATCAGGATGAATATATTTCGCTAATTCGTATGTTTCTGTTTCACCAGAACTATTTACAACTCCAATGGTGTTAACTATCTCTGGTCTGTCGGTAAGATATCCTACGGCAGTTGGGGCATAAGTGGGGTCAGGAAATGGTTCACTTAAACCCAGTACTGTACTTAAATCATATTGCAGTACATCAGTTGGAGCAAAGGCAAAACTAAACATGGCTGATATATCAACACCACCTAATTCATGTGGTTTCGCTGTATTGTACCAGCTGCCACTCATGTTTGATCCAATAATATCTGTATAGGGCTGCAAATATTCCTGTATTAATATCCTGGCATCACTGTTTGGTCCGTACATAAAATAGAGTGAATTTATCTGCGCTTTTGCATTAAATGAAAACGAACTTATTAATAAAGCACAGACCAGAATTCCAATATATCGCGTTGTTCTCATAGTATCATTCATTAATTAAACGCTTCAAAATTAGGAAAAATACCGGGATAGTTTTTTTCTGATTATCAACAAGAAGTAAAAAATATTTTCGTGGCAATTTATTTACCCTAAATTTGTTCTGATGGAACAGAAAATCCAACTTCCTAATCAACCGCTTGCAGATCGTATGCGTCCAACCAGCTTCGATGACTATACCGGGCAATCTCATCTTGTTGGTAAAGATGCAGTTATTCGTACTATGGTTGAAGCCGGATCACTTAGTTCCTTCATTCTATGGGGTCCTCCGGGAGTGGGGAAAACCACGCTTGCTACGATCATATCGCAACAGTTAAAAAGGCCCTTCTACTCACTCTCAGCCGTAAATTCAGGAGTTAAAGATGTTCGGGAGACTATCGATAAGGCCAAAAAGCAACAATTCTTCAATCAACCCAACCCTGTTTTGTTCATCGATGAAATACACCGCTTTAGTAAGTCGCAGCAAGATAGCTTATTAGGCGCTGTTGAAGCAGGTATTGTAACACTGATTGGCGCTACTACAGAAAATCCCTCTTTTGAGGTTATCTCTCCCCTCCTCTCCAGGTGCCAGGTATATATACTGAATTCTTTGAACAAAGATGAATTGATTTACCTGGTTGATCATGCTTTAAAAAAAGACGCTTACCTGAAAAAGATAAAGGTGAAGGTAGAAGAGTACGAGGCGATGCTTCAGTATTCAGGCGGAGATGCGAGAAAGCTATATAATACACTGGAACTCGTATTGCGTTCAGAGAATGCTTCAAGCAATGATATAATTGTAATAACTAACGACAAGGTGAAGGAGCGCTTGCAGCAAAACATGGCCATTTATGATAAAAATGGTGAGCTGCATTACGATATTATTTCTGCCTTCATAAAATCTATCCGTGGTGGTGATCCCGATGCTGCGGTATATTGGATGGCCCGCATGCTTGATGGTGGTGAAGATATTAAATTTATTGCCAGGCGGCTTGTTATACTTGCCGCAGAGGATATTGGACTGGCAAATCCCAATGCCCTGCTGATGGCGAATTCATGTTTTCAGTCCATTCATGTAATTGGTATGCCGGAGGCCAGGATAATATTATCTGAAACAGCCATTTATTTAGCTACTTCTCCCAAGAGCAATTCCTGCTACCGGGCCATAGATGAGGCCCTGGCTGAAGTGAAGAAAAGCGGAAATTTGCCTGTTCCACTTCACCTGAGAAATGCACCTACCAAGCTGATGAAAGAGATTGGTTATGGTAAAGATTATAAGTATGCCCACAGCTATGATGGTAATTTTATTGCCGATCAGTTCCTCCCTGATGATTTACAGGACAAACAATTTTATGCGCCGGGAAAGAATTCCAGGGAGAAGGATATTCAGGAGAATCTGAAACAGGCATGGAAAGACAAAAAGAATTATGACAAACAAGATTAATGAATTTGACCTGGGTAAGTATTTTCCGGGTATTGAAAAAAGTAGTTTTAACAACTTCTTCCTTTTCGCGGGTCCTTGCGTTGTAGAGGACAGGGAGATGGTCATGCAAACTGCAAAACGCATTAATGAGATTGCAAGGAAGCTGGAGATTCCTTTTGTATTCAAGGCATCGTACAGGAAAGCAAACCGTTCACGAATTGATTCATTTACAGGTATTGGTGATAAGGATGCTTTAAACCTGCTGGCTAAGGTGAGTGAAACATTCAATGTACCGGTAATCACAGACATACATTCTGCCTCTGATGCCAAATTTGCAGCTGCCTATGTCGATGTTTTGCAGATTCCGGCTTTTTTGTGCAGACAGACAGACATTCTTATTGCTGCAGCAAAAACGGGTAAGACCGTTGCCATAAAAAAAGGACAATTTCTTTCCCCGGAAGCCATGCAGTTTGCTGTAGATAAAATAAGGGAATCTGGAAATGACAAAGTGATGATTACTGAACGGGGATCCATGTTTGGCTACCATGACCTGGTCATTGATTACAGGGGAATTCCTGTCATGCAATCTTTTGATGTTCCGGTAGTACTCGATATTACTCATTCACTTCAGGAACCCAATCAGAAGTCTGGTGTAACAGGCGGGAGACCAGAGATGATTGAAACCATTGCTCGTGCAGGGATTGCAGCAGGAGCAGATGGGATTTTCATTGAAACTCATCCTTCGCCTGAAAAAGCGAAATCTGATGGAGCCAATATGCTTCCGCTGGATCAATTAGAGGATCTTCTGACAAAATTAGTAGCGCTGAGAAGAACTATACTTTCTTTTTAAGCGTTAGTATTAGAAATAACATTTGTATGAAAAACCTATCAATACTCATAGCACTTACATTTTTATCTTCCCTACTAAGCGCACAAAACATAGATGATATACTGGCAAAAACCAATGCAGCTATTGGTGCAGATGCCAGGGCAAAGATTTCGTATATGCAGATCGGCGGTTATGTAGTTATGACCGGAACAGAATCCAGGATGCCATTCAAGCTACAGCAGGCAAATCCAAATAAAATAAGAATTGAGACCACGGTATTCGGAATGAAGGTCATACAAACCTATGATGGAATTAGTGCCTGGATGCTGAATCCATTACAGGGTATGGAAGCCAAAAAAGCAGATACCGAAGACATGGCATTTATCTCCGCCACAACTGCAATTAACGGTCCATTTATTGGACGCGCTGATGAGAGAACACCTAGTTATGTCGGGGCCAAAGAATACAAAGAAAGTTCCTGTTATGTGCTTAGGATAACAAAAACTATGGAGGAACATATTGATTATTATATAGATAGCACAACTTACATGATCGATTATATCAGGTATGAATATAAAAAGAACGGAGGTTGGTATAGCATGGAATATAAAGTTGAGAATTACAGCGATTTTGAGGGAGCGAAATTCCCGGAGGAGATCACGGTCTATATCAACGGCGTGGAGATGACATCTCTCTTTGTAACAAAAGTGAAAGTTTTGACAGAGATGGATGATAAATTATTTAAGAAGCCATTATACTAAAAGCAAAAACGGGGATTTCTCCCCGTTTTTTTTTGTAAGCAGTCCTGTAAGCCAGGTTCTGTATCCCAACACAAAATCGGGATCTCTATCATTTATCTAAGCGGCCTACCCCCCGACACGAGCGGGTCGCTCTTAACTGTCGGTATACATGGCCTTTCACCCCGTAAGACAAGCAGCTATAACGGTTACCCGCTATACTGGTGGGCTTTTACCCCACCTTCTCACCCGTTCTCCACAAAAGCAGAGTGGTTATTTTCTTCCCTGTTTCTATACCCTCACGGATATCTGTCTTTCAGCAGTACGGTACCCTGTGTTGCCCGGACTTTCCTTCCCGATTTGCATCGAGACGATAGAGCGGACTGCTTATTAGTTGCAAAGATACACATTTAGTTAGATGATCACCATTGTCGCTCCGTAGCCATACTCTTTAAAGGAGGTATCCTGGTAGCGCACCTTTTTATATTCAGTGTCGAGAATTTTCCTAAGCTCATACTTGAGTTTTCCGTTTCCAACCCCATGAATAAAAACAATCCTTCTGTTTTTATGAATGATGGCAGTTTCAAGTGTGGTTCTGAATCTGGATAGCTGAATATCAAGTATTTGAGCATTATCCATGTTGGAATGATCATCTACAAGATTTTCAATATGAAGATCGACTTCTTCAGGGCCTCCTTCTACAACGACCTTCTCCTTCTTCTTAACATCTCCTTTACTTAGCATTGCTTTTTTAAGTTCCTCAGGATCAATCAGCATCTTTTCCTCTTTTGGAGCTTTCCAATCGTGAATGGTAAACAAAATTCCCTTTTCGTGGAAATAATCATTCTCTATTCTTCTGCCTGCATCATACATTTCTGCTGCCTGGAATTTAACAAGCATATCTATAGGCGCCAGGTGTCGAAAGGGTCCGTGGTTATACAAAATGATTTGGATACTGAAGTTTTCTTCATCGCTAAGCTGACTTGGTTGGTAATTTCGTAAAAGAATTTTTATACCCGGCTCCAACTCACCCTGGTGGTAAATAACTTGCTCTCCTTCCTTCTCACTGGAAATGACATATTTAAGAAAATATGAGGAGCTGTTGATGAGGTAAGTAGAAAAACCTGAACTGGTTTCCTCAGGCATGAAGGCAAAGATAATTTCCTCATCATCCACCTGTGTTTGTTCATTGATTAATACCTGTGGTATTTCAATTTCCCTATTTGCTGTCTGATAAACTACCGCTGGCTCTTTTTCTCCACTGTAATTGCCACCACTCAGCACAAGGTCCTTTAATAATACAGGAACCTCAAAGCCATCTTCAATTTGCACCAATGCTTTGTTTTTATCTATAATCCCGACTACTTCTCCGCTTCCTGTATCATTAAGGAATTTGACCTTATCTCCAACTTTAATTTTCATTTCTCTTATTTTGTACAAATTTAGCTAATTTTGCTTGCCCAAAACGTAAAAATGTCAAAACCGGTTTCTATATCGATCGCTGAGTACAATTATCAACTTCCCGATGAAAGAATTGCTAAATATCCCCTTGCTTTAAGGGATCATTCCAATCTTCTTATTTATGAGAATGGAAAGATTTCAAAGAAGCAGTTTTTCAATCTCACTGATTTGCTTGATGCCAATGATCAACTTTTTTTTAATACTACACGGGTTATACAGGCAAGACTGGAATTCTCGAAATCCACAGGAGCAAGAATAGAAATATTTTGTCTTGAGCCCTATTTACCAGCTGATTACCAGGTTTCTTTTGCTTCCTGCAAAGCTGTGGAATGGAAATGCCTGATTGGAAATGCAAAGAAATGGAAACAGGGTAAACTATCCTTTATAATTGAGATATCAGGCATCCAGGTACCCTTTCATGCGGAGAAAGTTGGAATGGCAGAAGATAAATATATCGTAAGGTTTAGCTGGGACAATGAAAAGTACACATTTGCAGAGCTGCTGGAGAGTGCCGGGAGCACTCCTATTCCACCCTATTTAAAGAGAGATGCAGAATTGTCTGATGCAGGAAATTATCAGACTGTTTATGCGCAATTCAACGGATCAGTTGCAGCACCCACAGCCGGACTTCATTTCACAGACAAGATATTAGAAAGCATTAGCAAGAAGGGCATAGATACAAATTATCTAACGCTACATGTTGGGGCCGGTACATTTATTCCGGTGAAGGAAGAAAATGCGGTCATGCATAATATGCACGAGGAGTTGGTAACCGTAACAAAAGAGCTATTGCAGTCGGTACTGGAAAAGAAAAGGAAGATTGCAGTTGGAACCACGAGTGTCAGAAGCTTGGAATCATTATATTGGCTTGGAGTTCAAACTATTGAAGAAGAGGGATTTAGTTTTGAAGACCTGGTACTTCCACAATGGCTGGCTTATGAATTGCCCCAGGATTATTCACTTGAAGTATCGCTAAATTCACTGCTGCGAAAAATGGAAGAAAAAGGTTTAGAATCCTTCAGCTTCTATACCCAAATAATGGTCACGCCTGGGTATATATTCAGGGTGATAGACGGCTTGATCACCAATTTCCATCAGCCCAAAAGCACCTTGTTGTTATTAATAGCAGCAGTTGTTGGGGACGATTGGAAAAATATTTACCGATTCGCCATGGAGAATGATTTTCGCTTTCTGAGTTATGGAGATAGTTCCTTGTTATTGAAGCAATAAGGAACCCTTAGACTATATACTTCGACTATATACTTCGACAACAAATTTCGATGACTCAGCATAATACCGAGGGACCGATGGAAGAAATTTGAATAAATTTAGCATAGAATTAAATTTAAGTAACATAAAACAAGCTGATTATAAGATTTAATTGTAGCTTTGTAGTTCATTAAAAATTAATACCATGAGTAACGGAACAGTAAAATTTTTCAACAGGTCTAAAGGTTTTGGATTTATAACCCCGGATGAAGGCAACAAAGATATATTTGTCCATCAAAACGGATTGGTTGATGAAATAAACGAAGGAGACAAAGTAAGCTATGATGTGGAGGAAGGTCCAAAAGGATTGAACGCATTGAATGTCAAAATAATATAGATATATTTTTGATTTTCCAGCATTCCATAGCCTGTCTTAGTTGATGGGCTTTTTTTTTGTTTCAAAGTGTCTTACGCTGAAGGAAGAGAACAATATTTAGTGGGCCTAATTCCCGAGTACCCAAAGTTCTACTTGTTCGGAAGAACGCCAGTGCTGATCTCTATTTGTTTTTTTAGAAGCAGCTTTCACTGTTTTTCTTAAACATTTTTCCAATTTAAATCTCCCACCTTCATCTATTTCCTTCTCAATTGGATGCTCTTTTGTCATTTTTGTTATTTGGGCTAAATTCGAAAATATGACTACAAGTTTTCCTTCGGGTAAAAGCCTTTGTTTTGCTTCTGCAAAAAAATCAGGGAACAGGTTTTCATTGTAGTATATAGCTTCATCAAGTTTATCCAAATCATGAGATTCAGGCAACCAGGGAGGATTAAAAACAATCAGTTCGGTCTGTTTTTCCCACTTGCCAAAAAGATGTCCAAAATCTAACTCTATCTTTCGAGACAACTTTGTGTCGCCCATAAACTCTGTTAAACCAACAATAGCATTGGGATTTGTATCTGTTCCAAAAACTTTTTGAAAGCCATGCTTCAGCATTAGTAAAGAAAGTACTCCACTCCCAACTCCAACATCTATTGCTGTCTTTTTAGGTCCTTCGTAACGTTTCAACCAATTGTCAAAGAGAATCAAATGATCGAAACGAGTAGGAAAGTAAGTACCGTAAAAAGGGTGTACTTTATTTCGCAGGACAGGAATAGAAATCCCATTTTGATACCACTGCCAAGCACTATTTAGTCCTTGTACCTGAGGAAAAGTCAACAAGAATTCGCTGGTTTCAGGATAAAATTTCTCCAACCATCCGATCACTGGAGATTTATCTACTGCCAATTTATGATTGACAATCTCTATTAATATAAGATTTGATAACTTATGATATTCTGAGCGATACTCGCGTTGCTCCTGAAAAGTGTTATTTGGAAATTTTTTATTCAGGTGCGACTTTAACTCCTTAAGAAGTGTCAATCCATTATTATAATATTCTTTTATTAATACCTGATTACCGGCTTCTAATGCTTCAATCGTAAGCTGGATATCCATCCCACGTTTATAAAATTCGGTTTTTTTTCCAGGTGCAATAGGTTTCGGCTTGTTTACCTCTATTTCCATAATCGTAGATTGCTTGTCCTTTCACACAAAGGTATGAAATCCTTTCTGCAGATTCCTGCGATTTATATAGTTAACTTAACGCTATAATATATCTCTTAACAATCCTGCAAATTCCTCTATATCCTCTTCTGTAGTATCAAATGAGCACATCCATCTTACTTCGGAAGTATCCTCATCCCACACATAAAAGAAGAACGCCTCTTGCAGTTTGGGAATTACTTCTTTGGGAATTATGGCGAATACAGCATTCGCGTCTACTTGCCTGGTTACCGTGACACCGGGAATATCTTTTACGGCGGCATAAAGCTTTTTCGCCATGGCATTGGCGTGTACGGCAAGCTCCTTCCATAAATCATTTTCGAGAAAGACATCAAATTGTGCGGCGATATAGCGCATTTTTGAAGCCAGTTGCATGCCCTGTTTCCTTCTGTATTTGAAATCGTTACACAAATCTTTATCGAAAAATACAACGGCTTCACCATACATCATTCCGTTCTTTGTTCCGCCAAATGAAAGCACATCAACCCCTGCTCCACCTGTTATCTCATAAAATCCTTTATCCAATGCAACTGCAGCATTGCTTATTCTGGCTCCATCCATATGCAGGTACATATTGTTCTGATGGGCATAGTCGGCAATAGCTTTTATTTCATCGATTGAATAAAGAGTTCCTAGTTCTGTAGTCTGCGTGATAGATATAATTTTCGGTTGGGCATGATGCTCAAATCCAAAACCATGCATATGCTGCTTGATGAGGTCAATAGTGAGCTTGCCATCAGGTGTGGCAACAGTAAGTAGCTTACATCCTGAGAATTTTTCTGGAGCTCCACACTCATCCACGTGGATATGGGCAGTATCAGTGCAAATAACTGCATGGTATGACTGCGTTACCGCAGACAATCCCAATACATTTGCTGCTGTACCAATAAAGACGAAAAAGATCCCGGTATTATTTCCAAAAATATTTTTCATTTTCTCCGTTACAGCAATAGTATATTGGTCATCACCATAGGCAATTTCATGTCCGCCATTGACCTTAGCCATTGCTTCAAGTATTGCAGGGTGTACGCCTGCATTGTTATCACTTGCAAATCCTCGTTTTATACCAGTCATTGTTTGTTTGTTTTAAAGTCGATTTTGTATTGATCGATGCATGCATCGACAGTACATATTAGCCAGTTATACAAACTGGCGCACAGCTACTTAGAATTGTTCATCATAGTTAGTCCAGAGATCGTCTCCGAGTTTCCATGCTTTATTTACCACCTTATCTCCCCACATCATGGTATAATCAGTAAGGTAGCTGTTCAATTCTTTTTGATTTTTCGCTGTATAGAGTTCCAGGGCTTTCTTTTCAAATGAAGCTTGATTTTCAAAGAGTTCAGCTTGCCAAACGTCCCAAACATCGTTTACGTCATATCGCATTTCACCCCAACGCTGTGCTGTAAGGGTGCCCAAACGGTTAAAGGCCCACCAGGCCGATGCTGTCGTATATCCATTTGGTCTTCCCGGTGTTTTATATGAATCAGGAAGATCTGAAACTGAGCAATATACCGGGATGTATATTGAAGTAGAAACATTGTCTTGTGCCAGCCAGGCAACACCACCGATTTCATCTGGCAACCAGGATCTGCATTGAATAATTGTTGCGTACATGGTGTACCACCTTGCGATCGTTCTTTCGCCTCTCCAACCCCATCCACCATTGATCTTCATCAATTTATTCATGTCATAGGGAAGATGCGGATTGGCCAAAGGAGAGATAAGCATGTGTCCACTGTCGTCAGCCACAGTCATATCTTTCGTCATGTCAAAATCAGTTCCCTCGTAATAATCAGAAAACATTTCCACCAGTTTTTCCAGTGTTATTTTCTCATCCGGTTCTACTGAAAAAGGATAATTTTCTGCATTCGGGTCCAATTTAAGTGAAGGAGCTGCAAGGTCAAATACTCTCCATTCTCTTCTTCTTGAGGCCAATGATGTTCGACTCCCCGGTGCATAGGCATAACAAAATCTAAAAGTTTCACCTTCTGTCCACCATCCATTCTTCTTAGCTAGCTCAAAAATATTTTCACTGTACATAAAATGATCTGTGTCATTAATATTGATCTCTTTTATGGTGCTTGCATTTGCATTAATAGAAATATGTTTATCAGGGACCCTTTGCGCTGCCCATACTGCGCCAGTTTCACCTTTTCCCTGTCCAACAATTTCCAGGTGCCAGACTTCATTTTTATCAGCTATGGTAAGGCATTCACCATAATCGTTCCATCCATATTCTTTCAAAAGATTGCCAGCTAATTCAATAGCATCCCTGGCAGAGGAGCAGCGCTCCAGCATAAGTTTGCAGAGTCGCTGACAATCGATTAATCCCTTCTCAGACTTCAGTTCTTCTCTTCCCCCGAAGGTGGATTCACCTATGGCCAATTGTTTCTCATTTAAAGAGGGATAAGCAGTATTCAGGTATTGAAAAGTATTTTTCACCTGAGGTATTTCACCGATAGGATTGTGCTGGTAGGAAGGCATAGCAAGTGAATCGGTAGGAATCCTTTTGTACATGGTAACAGTTGCTTTTGCACCGTGTTTTTTTGCCGGGACAATATCCATCCACGATCTTGTTCTGTGGCTATCGTCTGTGTGTGAAGTTATTACAGATCCATCTATCGTTGCTAAAGATCCAGCTGTAATGGAAGTGCAGCCATCAGGATAGCCACCTTCCCAGTCTGGATGTTGTGCCAATAGTAGTGCGTATGTTAGGGCTAGGAGTGATAGAATACTGAAGAATTTTTTCATGATTTTTGCTTGTGTTTGCTTTTGGATTTCAAAACTAATAAAATATTATGATGAAAGATGTTTTTAGTAACAGACATTACACTACTGGGAAGCTCGGAGGTATGTGATGAAGGTAATACAGACATTATGCACCTGGGGAACTATTCTTTATGAATAATTACCCCAACTATTGAGTGTCAGGGTGAGTTTTTTAAAGGGTAAATCTTGCAGCGTTGAATCATCTGATTTTAATTATGCATCGACCTTAATACTACCTGAAATACCATTGATAAGGTATATTGATATTTTCATCATTTAATTCCATCTTTTCCTGCAATCTTTCGTACATAAGTACAGTCACATAAAAGTACCATGATTCTATTTCAGATTTATGTTAAAAAGTTTAACAAAATTCCGTGTTAGGAGAAATTATTGTATTTTAAAAAAAAAACCAAAACAACATTCCTTTATGAAAAGATTTTTACTGCTCATCGTAATTGCAGCTATGACTATTGGAGTTCTTGCGCAGGCTCCACAAAAGTTTAATTATCAAGCTGTTGCCAGAGATGCTTCCGGGGTATTACTAAAAAACTCTAATTTGACTATCCGTATAGGTATCCAACAAAATACAACTACAGTCTGGCAGGAAGATCATGATGTAGTGACCAATGAATTTGGACTGTTCACATTGGAAATCGGCGGATCATTGGCAGAAAACGGATCAGGCAGTGTCGGTTCATTTGAAGATATTGATTGGGGAGCCGGAGTTTATGAAATAAATATCCAGGTAAATGATGGAAGTGGATTTCAGGATTTAGGGGATAAGGAACTGTTATCTGTCCCCTATGCTTTATATGCTGCCAGCGGTGTAGATGATGCTGACCCGGATCCTTCGAATGAGATTCAGACTTTAACTTATAATTCAGCATTACTGGAATTATCAAATAGTGGTGGAAGCGCTGATTTAAGCGATTTGATCAATGACCTGGATGCAGACCCGGAGAATGAGTTTCAGGATTTGATGTTTTCATTGGGTAGAATAAGCTTGTCCGATGATCCAACTACTACAAGTATTGATATAGATAACAGGATTGAAGATATCAGTGGTTGGGGACTATATGAAGATACTATTCTCACTACCAGGCCAGTAGCAATTGTTACAAAAGAAGCACAGACAGAAGAACCATTATTTGAAGTTAGAAATGACCTTGGTAATCCTGTATTTGCTGTTTTCAATGATGGAGTGATGATTTATGTTGATGAAGATAAGAAAGGTGTGAAAGGTGGATTTGCAGTTGGTGGATACAATGCAAAAACAAAAGGTATTACCCAGGAGTATTTGCGGGTTACACCTGATTCAGTCAGGGTATACGTGCCTGAATTACCTTATGACGAGCAGAAAATGGGTGGCTTTGCTGTTGGCGGTTATGATACCAAAACAAATGAAGTTATAGCCAATTATATGGAAGTAACGAAGTCAAATACAAATATTTATTTTGACACAGTAGAAACAAAAGGAGTAAAAGGTGGATTTGCAGTTGGTGGATATAACGCACCGGGAAAAGCAGGAGTTAATCAATTAATGTCACTTACCCCGGAAAACTACCTGATTGGAGAGAATGCAGGTATGAGTTTGACAACAGGTTTGTATAATTCTTTCTTAGGATATGAAGCTGGAACAGAAAATACAACTGGCTCAAATAACGTTTTCATTGGTCGCAAATCTGGCGTGAAAAACCTGGGGGCAGATGAAAATACTTTTGTTGGAAATGAAAGTGGATACAATACGATAGATGGACATGGTAACGTTTACATAGGCAACCAGTCCGGATTTGATAACCGCGCTGGATACTTCAATACTTTTGCGGGTTATCAGAGTGGATATGCCAATACTTCTCATTATAACTCCATTTTTGGTTACCAGGCGGGATTTAACAAGACAGAAGGTAAGAGCAATACTTTTATGGGACACCAGGCAGGATATGGATATCCACTTGGTGGTCCCGGTAATACAGGAGCAAACAATGTTTTTGTTGGGAAAAGCAGTGGATTCAGTAATACCTCCGGTTCTTCCAATGTTTTTATGGGAAATGGCGCCGGTTATAGCAACCAGATAGGAGAGAATAATGTATTTATGGGAACTTCTGCAGGTGGAAGCAATATAGGTGGTAGTTCAAATGTTTTCATGGGTAATACATCTGGTAATAATAACACATCAGGTGAAAACAATGTTTTTATTGGAAGAGCGGCAGGGTATGCAAATACAAGTGGTGTTGCGAATGTGTTTATTGGAGATGCTGCAGGATATTCTAACACACTTGGATCTTACAATACTATTTTGGGTTACCAGGCAGGATATAGCTTGACTGGTGGATTAAATTACTGGGAAGGAGCATATAATACCATCATAGGATACGAGGCCGGAAAAGCCATAAAAAAAGGTTTTAAAAATATTTTGATTGGCTATAGGGCTGGCTATAGTATCAGGGATAACAGGTATAATATTATAATTGGAGAACAAGCTGGAACTAATCTTGAAGGAGTACTCGGGGAAGAACTGATCGGGCAGTCAAATATTCTAATGGGTTATAGAACAGGTGTGGGCCTTACAACAGGTTCCTCAAATATTATGTTGGGACTAAATTCAGGAACAGATTGTTCTATTGATGCTGAGGATAATGTTTGGATAGGAGTTGCATCAGGGCGTTCTTCAGCTAGTTCCAGAAGTGTATTTATTGGCGAAAGTGCTGGATACGGCGAAGATGCTGATGATAAGTTAGTTATACAGACTGGCTATACTGGTAGTGATAACGCGAATAATGCGCTTATCTACGGAGATTTCTTTAGTAAATATCTTATAGTTAACGGTCGCTTTACCACATCAACAAATTCCAGCTATAATTATGCAGCTACGTTTAAGAATGATGGTAATTTAGAATCCAGGTATGGAGTACGTGTTCAAGCTGGTACTGACGATGCAACTGGCACAAACTATATGTTTGATATTTATGATGGAGATGGCAGTTATCAAGGTGGCCTTTTACTTATAGATGGCTCGGTTTTTCTGGCAGGAACATCGGATATCCGGCTAAAGAAGGACATTGTCAATACCAGTATTAATGCTGTTAGTTTGCTCGAGAATCTTAGAGTAGTGGACTTCAGTTACATAAAAAATCCCGGGGTAAGGCATACCGGTTATATTGCACAGGAGGTAAAAGAAGAATTTCCAGAAATGGTAAATTACAATGAAATGGAAGATGTATATACAACATCTCCCTCAACACTTATTCCTGTATTGCATAAAGCCATACAGGAACAGCAAGCACAAATCGAAATGCTAGAAAAGAGGATTGCCAAGTTGGAAGCGAAGTAGAGATGAGTGATGATTGCATGACTACCTTTCGATAGGCAGTATGATTGGTGTAAGATTTTGAAGAGAGGCCGTTCAGATGGAACGGCCTCTTTTTTGTTACTGGTTAGGTGGTAGAGAAGGACTTGAATTTGTTGTGAGATTGATATATTTGTATATCAATTCATTTTCATGAAAAACAGTAAGAAAGAGAGTAGATATATTCGTTTGTTTGAGCAGCTTATGGAGCTTTGCACAAAACAAGGCACTCCCCTATCCCGAATGGCAACTATAGCAGCTGTACTACATCATAAAATGGAACATTTCTTCTGGACCGGTTTTTATTTGTTAGAAGAGGGAGATTTATGTGTTGGGCCCTACCAGGGACCTGTGGCCTGCCAGGTGCTGGAAAAGAGCAAAGGTGTCTGCTGGGAAGCTGTGGAAAGGGATTCAGCAGTAATTGTTCCGGACGTAAGTCATTTTCCCGGCCATATTTCATGCGATCCCAGGTCAAAGTCCGAAATAACGCTTCCTGTTAAGGATAAGAAAGGGTCAATAATGGCCGTATTGGACATTGATGCAAAGGAGGTCGAAATGTTTGATGAAGTAGATGAGAAAATGTTGAAACAAATTGTGAGCTTGGTTTACAATGAGCCAAGAGGTAGATGGATCAATGAGCCAAGAGGTAGATGGATCAATGAGCCAATGGGTTAATTGGTTAATGAGCCAATGGGTTAATGAGTCAATGAGCCAAGAGGTAGATGGATCAATGGGTTAATGAGCCAAGAGGTAGATGGATCAATGAGTAAATAATATAATTTTATAATACTATAATAGAGTATATTAAACTATATCAATATTTATATTATATATAATTATAAATAAGTATAATAATATCTTATATCAATATAATGTTATACTGAAGCATATAATGATATAATAGAATAACATTAAATATAAGCTAATTAGCTTATAGCAATTTAATCATGCAGAAAGCATCCTCTATCGATCCACTAGCTCATTGACTCATTGACTCATTGACTCATTGACTCATTGCTTTTTTAATCTTCTCCCTTATCTTATCTACAGAATATGGTTTTGTGATTAATTCATCAAATCCAACATCAGCGTAATCTTCAAAGAAAAGATCGGGGTTGTGTGCAGTGAGAGCTATGATAGGAATTGCATTAATGGGAAATATCATCTCATTCCTGATGTAATTGGTTGTTTCGATGCCATTCATTACAGGCATTTCAATATCCATAAAGATCAGGTGTATCTCCTCATTCTCAAGTACCTTGACAGCTTCTTCACCATTCTCCACCATAATAACTTCATTTCCGGTCGATTTTATAAGCTCAGAGAGCAATAGTCGATTAGTAAAGATATCGTCTACAACTAAAATACGAATTGAATCCATTGGCTTTCTATAATGTAACAAAAATAGAAAAAAATGAATCTCAAAGAGTTAAGCCGATACAAACATATTAACAGTTCCGTGCAAATATGAACATCCTATGCTCCATAACTAAACTTTACACAAATTGAAGCATCATTGTTACTCAGAAGAAATGGCATCTTGAAAAATATGTGTAAATTTAAAATCGATACGAGATGCAATGAGGAAATTAAATTCTACAGAAGTAACCGTTATATTTATCTCCACAGGATTTTTTCTTGGGATTTCAATATCATTGTTTATTAATGCAATTCTTATTGCCGTCAATGAGCTAACTTTTACTTTTTCTGCACTCCATGAAATTCATGTAGAATTTCCCGTACTTTATATTGTGTACCTGCTAATTCCCTTCTTCATGATTACAGGATATCTGTTCAGCAGGTATAACATATTTTACATAAAGGGATTTGAAGAATTGGAGAAATCTGAATCGAAAACGAACGATGCAATAAAAGCATCCATCCACAATCTTACTGTGGATAATCTAAATGTTAAAATTGAAGATATATCAATTGACACGGAGATTGGGGAAAGCTTACAATTGTTGCAGAAGACTCTTCAGGATAACAGGGCAATTGAACAGAAAAGGAGAGCTGAGGACAAACAAGCAAACTGGGTGTCGGAAGGAATTGCACAATTTGGAGATATTCTCAGAAGTAATACCAGTAACTTTGAGAACCTGGGTTATGCTGTTATTTCCAATCTTGTTCGATACCTGGATATTAACCAGGGTGGTTTATTTATAGTAATTGAAGAGGATAATAAGAAATACCTGGATCTAATTGCATGCCATGCTTATGAAAGGAAGAAATTTCCGGAAAAAAGAGTTGAATGGGGAGAAGGACTGATTGGTGCTGTGGCGGTTGAGAAGAAAAGCTATTATACAAATAAGATTTCAGATGGATACTTAACGATTACATCTGGATTGGGAAGAGCGAATCCCTCCTATTTGCTCATTGTTCCACTTTTGGTGAATGATGAGATTTTTGGAATATTTGAACTTGCTTCTTTCTCACCGATTGATGATTTTCAAATTCAGTTTATTGAGCGTATCGCCGAGAATACTGCGACTACCCTGAATATAATGGCGAGTAATATCAAAACTAAAACTCTACTTGAGGAAACACAGGCTCAGACAGTTAAACTGGCGCAACAAGAGGAAAAAGTAAGACAGAACATCGACGAGCTGAAGGCAACTCAATTTGAAGCAGCCCGGCAATCAGAAAAATTTGTAAGTTTTACTAATTCTGTGAATCATACGCTGATTCGAGCCGAGTATGATCTAAATGGAGTATTACTCTATGCGAATACCCGTTTTCTTAAGAAGCTTGGTTATTCTGGAAACAGGGAAGTTGAAGGCAAGCATATTTCCATGTTTATTAATGAAAAAGACAGGGACTGGTTCAATAGTATTTGGGCTGGTTTGGCCCAGGGTGGGGCACACTTTGAAGGATATATGAAGCACATTACCAAAATGGGACAGGATTTATGGACCATGGCCACATATACCTGTGTCAGAAAAGATGATGGTGAAATTGAAAAAATACTTTTCCTGGCTATTGATACTACTGAGCAGAAAAAGCAAAGTCTGGATTTCGAAGGACAGCTGGAAGCTATAAATCAGTTGAGTCCAAAAGCAGAATTTAAGCCAGACGGAAGGTTCTTATCCAGTAACAAACTATTTAATGATACACTGAAATTTTCAGAGAAAGAACTTTTGCAAAAAAATATTTTCGATTTTATCAGCACCAGGGACCAGGAGCGATTCAATGAGATTTGGGAGCAGGTTATCACTAAAAATGTTTTCCAGGGTCAGCTGAGAATGCTTTCGAAATACGAGGAAGATGTATGGTTTAGAGCAACATTCACTTCAGTAGATGACATGTATGGAGAACTGGCCAAGGTTGTTTTCCTGGCCTATGAAATTACAAAAGAGAGGGAGATGGAACTTTCTGCCAGAGATCAGCATGAACTGCTGAAAAGGAAAGAAGAAGAAATGCGATTGCTGAGTCTTGACCTTAAGAAGCAGATCGATGAGATGAACCGAAAATGGGATGCTGATAAAGTTGTCTTGGGCGAAGAAAAGAAAATGTATGGTGATATATTGTTGGAGATGCCCTACCCCGTAGTATCCATCAACAACATGGGATATATTATGCATTGTAATAAGGCAGCTGAGAAATACTGGGGAACCAAAGCCAGGGATATAGTTAATACAAAAGCTACAATCTTATTTGCTGAGAAGCAGGAATCAAAACTAATAGATGCTTTTATTGACCCTGCCAAACCCGTTAAAGAAGTAACATTCGAAAAAGTTAAGATGGTGCTTCAAGATTCTACTAAAGAAGACTTAATATCCATATTAAAGACAGAGGTAAAGAACGAGTTGTTCTATACACTGGTAATAAATGGAAAATAACTGTTAACAGGTAGACAGCTCAAAGGTTCGTTAGTGATATCGTTAAACTCCTTACTTTCAACGCTCAACATTATTCTGCCAGCCAATCTGTAATTTCATCACAATAAGGATTCTTTAATGAGCTCAGATGACCAAGAAGCTCGCCTGATTCACTGACCATATATTTTTGAAAATTCCATGAGACTTTGCTATTCTCAACTCCATTCAATGATTTTTTTGTGAGCCATTTATATAAGGTGTGCTGATCGTCACCCTTAACTGATACTTTGCTCATCATTGGAAAAGTCACATCGAAATTTTGCTCACAGAATGTAGCAATTTCTTCGTTTGTCCCCGGCTCTTGCTTACCAAAATTATTTGCAGGGAAGCCAATAATTGTAAAGTTATCTCCACCATAATCCTTATATAACCTTTCTAAATCTGCGTACTGAGGCGTAAATCCGCATTCTGAGGCAGTGTTTACCACCAGTACTTTTTTTCCTTCCAGGGAAGAAAGAGAAAAATCCTTGCCATTAATATCTTTAACTGTAAAGTCATGAAATTTCTCCTGGGCTGAAGTATTTATTATAATTGCCATTGTAAGGATCGATAATAAAAAATATTTTTTCATCTTTGAATCTGTTTAATTTATGTGACTCATAGTTAAACATATTCCGACATAAAAAGTTCAATGGCTTGTAGTATGAATGAAATTGTTAATTATAGAATCAAAGTTCACGGAAGGGTTCAAGGCATAGGTTACCGTTACAGTGCTTTGAATATGGCCAATCATCTCTCTTTGTCAGGTTATGTTAAAAATCTCTCCTCCGGAGCAGTCATGCTTGAACTGGAGGGTCCGTATCATGAAGTTCATCAAATGATAGAATGGTGCAAAACCGGTCCGGGTACAGGGAATGTTGATGATGTCGAGATCGATGAAGGTGAAGTAAAACACTACACAAACTTTGAAGTACGATATTGATTTTATAGAAAGTTAACTATTTAGTAGTTATGGAAATCTATATCAATTTCAGTTTAGTTCTTCTTTATGCTGGCCAATGCCAATATCACTCCCAGGGCAATACCAAGGACAGCTGCAACAAGAACCCTGAATTCTGCAGGCAATAGGAATGTGATGGTATGCGCCGGAATCCAGAAAAAAGGTATTGTTCTTTTCAGGATGAAATTCCAATGCATATCCCAATCAATCTGTTTCAATATGGAAGCGACTTTTAGCGGACCAAAAAAACGTTTCAAACTTCCACCTGTATTAACAATATGGATATCAGTAATTTTATGCGCTGTCATCAGTACTGGGGCATAAAATATATTCAAAGCTGTAGATATTGAAAAAGTAACAAGCACTTTCCTGGCAGATAATTCGTCTGATAATATTGTAGAGGCATTCGCCATACCAATATTTTCGAGAAATACCGGTGTACCCGAAGCAAAAATATCAAAGGCAATTTTAATTGTAATTCCGAGTACTCCCCACACCACGGCCCTGGGAAGAATACCGAATCCCTTTTGTACATAATTTCCGGTTTTGATTCTCAAGCCAATTACTTCACCCAATGTTGCAAGAATTGCGAACTTAATAAAGCTCATCAGTACTCCATGCTCAAGATTGAATTGCAGGTAAAAATCAAGAACCGACTGAAAAAGGAAGAACGGTGCGAAAAGAAAGATAAGGAAGATGGAAAATTTGAAATCCTTCATAGATGTAAATATAAGGGGTTAGGTATGATTTGGGTCAAATATTATGCTTATTTGAATAAGATGTCACTGTGGTAGCGTATTTAAAATAAATAAAAGAATGGTCAGATTATCTCAATGGTTTTGCTGCGTACCCATCCTACACGTCCATCAATGATTTTTATTTCTATCCACTCTCCGACTTTATCGTCGGTTATCAGGTCTGTTCCTTCGTGAAGAACAAACAGGTCTGTTCCGGAATCACTGGGTGAACTTTTAACGACTACTGAAGGTGAAATAATTACTGCCTTATCAGGATGCTTAACATTTTTATGGTGATTCACTGCGGCACTAAGGGAGAGCACCATGATCAACAAAGATATGATGCCCAGGTAAAATCCTGTTTTCTTTACCCACATAAAGGATCCAAAAACATATAACAACAGGCATATCAGTGTTAGCACAAACAGCGCAATTGATATAAAACTCCAAACTTCCAGGGGAAAAATATTGAAGAACTGGCTTTTCCATCTTTTCAGGAATAATTCAGGTACACTTTCAAGCTTATCCTCCAGGTAGAGTGAGACATATTTAAGATTTTGTGCGGCTGGTTCAAATCCGGGATCTGCTTTAAGTGCCTTTCTATAATAGACTACTGAATAGCCAATTTTATTAGATCGGAAGGCAGCATTTCCCATGTTATAATAGAGTTCTGCAGACTCCATACCGTCATCCAGGATATCCTGGTACTTACTGATCGCTTCCTCGTAGTTACCTTCAGAATAGAGCATGTTCCCATCAGCAAAAGCACTATCGGACTGGGCGAGGATAGTCACGCAGGAGCTTATCATAAATACTATTTGCAAAAATGTTCTTTTCATTATTAATCTAAATTTCAGCTTACTGAATTCTCTGTTCCAATCGATTGATTAATTTAACGGCATCTTCATAGAGCGAATCCATATTGCTCTTTTCCTGTGTTGGTGCATACCTGGAAAATTCACAATCGTCCATTATTCTGAAAAGTTCAGTACTTACTTCTTCTTGTACTTTCTTACTTTCAAGTATTTCAATCACTTTATCCCTGCTAAGCGAGGACAATTCCAATCCAAGTTTGTCGCCCAGGTATCCCCATATCGCTTTCTCAGTTTCTTCAAAAAATAGCTCCGCTTTACCAGTTTTTCTTGCTTTATCTGCCGTATTAAGTCGTTTTCGTGCTAATTTATTTGCCTTTCTGTTCTTTGTAAGCCGCACATCGGCTTTTTGTTTGAAATAGATACGCAGCAACCCACCGGTCAGAATAAATAGGATAAAAAAGACCAGGTAGCTTATCCAGTAAGTGGTTCTGCTAATCGGGGAATTCCCAATTTTTGCGAATTCAGAGGAAGTGCGTTGAATATCCAATATGTCAGTTCCAATATTTTCCACATCTTCTGCCATCATTCCGGGAACATAAATCTGTCCGTTTTGCTCACTTCCCTCACCCTTCTCAACCGTAAATATAAATTCCTCGGTTTCAACAGTATTATACTTTTTTGTTGCAGGATCAAACCAGGCAAACGCAATTGGTGATATTCTAAATTTTCCTGCATGTCTTGCTACCATTGGATATTCAAAAGTAACTGTACCTGTTAGCCTGTTACCAGATGTATTGACCTTCTCTGACCTGGTAGGTTCATATACATCATGGTCAGGAGGAAAATCTACTTTAGGAGCACCAAGCAATGATATATTTCCGGTTCCTGAGACGGTAACGATTATACTCAATGCATCATTTTCCTTAACTGATCCGGCAGAAAGCTTCGCATTCATCTTCAGCGATCCCACACCGCCCGTGAATCCATTTGGAGCGCCCTCAGGGAAAGGTAAGACATTAATAGTTACAGGTTTGGTAGAAATTTTTACAGGCACATTTTGTACTCCACCAAAAAATGGATCGTCAAAGAAGTCATCAAATGGATTGTCAGTTCTTTGTCTTTGCACCCTTTGTGGAAGGGTCCATTCAGATTCAAAAGGTGCAATAACCATTTTGCCCGATTTCTGAGGAATCAACACATGTCTTTGTAAGACCTGTGTGACATATTGCTCTCCCTTTATTATTTCCGTTTGTGAGCTTTGATCAGGATCAATCACATGTTTATAAAAGCCCTCATAGGGAATATCCTTTAAGCCCCCTGTGGGTCTTGTCTGTACCCGGGTATAAATCTTCAGTTCAGATACCAGTTGTTCTCCAACGTAAACCTCTCTTTTCGAAGGTGTTACTCTTAAATATATTGGTTCAGATTCACCAGGCGTTTGCGCTGCACCCTGATCGCTTACAGTGGTGGCTGTATTGTTAGTCTGTGTTCTGCTTGTGGATGAGCCGATTACCTGTATACTTACTTCATTGCTTACGTACTCAGTTTTTTTAACTTTGATTGTTGCAGGAGGAATTTTCAGTTCACCTTCTTTATTAGCCCTGCAGACATAGGTATATGAATTGCTTGTGCGGGCGGTCATCTTGCCATTTACCCATTGCGTTGAAGTGGAGAAACTGGAAAATGGTCCCTGAAGTATTTCCATTCCTTCAACTGAAGGTAGTTTAATATTTCCTTTCGCATTGCCTTCAATAGTGTATTGAAATTGTTGTCCCACTTTCACTGTCCCAGGTGCATTCGCAACGAACTGTACCTTCTGAGCACTCAGCTGAATGCCAGAAAATAAGGCGATAATAAACAATATGTGGATTCTGAATTTCATCGCTGATTACCAGTCTTTTTCATTTTTAACTTTTGCTGCAGCTGCTTTTTTCTTATCAACTTTTTGCTTTACATCCTTTTCCTTTTGCAAGATAGCATTCAATAATCTTTCAGCATCCTCTTTGCTTAGCTGCTGAGCTTGTTGTTGATTCTTTTCCTGTTCACCCTCTTCGCTTTGCTCACTGTCTTTATCTTGTTGTTCGTTCTTCTCCTGGTCTTTATTCTCTTGTTCCTGCTGATCTTGCTTTTGATCATCTTTATTTTCCTGATCATTCTTATCTTGCTGATCCTGTTGTTGTTGCTGCTGTTGTTGTTGCTCCTGAAGTTTTTCAAGTGCATATGCCAGGTTATATCTTGTATCCTCGTCAGATGGATTTAATCTTAAGCTTTTCTTATATGCCTCGATGCTTTCCTCCAGTTTATCGCTTTCCAGGAAGGAATTACCCAGGTTGTGATAGAGTTTTGCTTCATCTTCATCACTAGTGGTTTCTGCAAGCAGCTCTTCGAAACGTTTGGTGGACTCTTCAATCTTATCTTGTTGATAGAGTGCGGTAGATGTATTGTATTTAGCCGTAAACGACTCCTTATTAATATCTTCGGCCTTTCTGAAATCAACTTCCGCTTCATTATATTCCCCATCCATATAAGATTTGTATCCCTGCCTGATCAGCTTTCTATCCTGCTGTCCATACAAGGCGAGTGGAACAAGTAGTAATATGAGTAATGCTATTCTTTTCATCTTTGGTTCATCCTAAGAATTAAATAAATTTAATCTTTTTATCAATGGGTTTTTTCTCAGTTGGATCGTTGCTTCAAATAACAATAGTAAAAAACCGAACCCAACGAAATATTGATATCGTTCTGCGTAATCGGCAAAAATCTTCTTTTTAAACTCTGCTTTTTGGAGATTATCCAGTTCATCTATTAAGCCATTAATCCTATTGGCAGGAATATAGGCGCCATCTCCTTCCCTGGCAATATCAATGAGAAGTTTTTCATTTAACTTACTCACCACCACTGTTCCATCTTTGTTACGTCGTTTTGCACTGCTGCCAGGTCGTATCGGAATTGGAACACCATTGGGATTTCCCAATCCGACTGTAAATACTTTAATTCCTTTTTCGCGGGCTGCTTTTGTAGCTTTAATGGCATCATCCTCGTGGTTTTCACCATCTGTGATAACAATGATGGCTTTATTTTTCAGATTATCACCATTTTCAAGGGCCTGTTTATCAGTTGGAAAGGATTTGACAGCCAGGTCTATGGCCGCGCCTATCGCAGTACCCTGTTTTGATACCATATCCGGACCAGCAGTAGAAAGAAACATTTTGACACTGGGATAATCATCAGTAATAGGAATCTGTGTGTATGCATCTCCCGCGAAAACAATAAGTCCGATTTTATCGTTGTTCATTTCATCAACCATTCTACTGATCAATTGCTTTGCCCGCTCAATACGTGAGGGCTTAATATCTTCTGCCAACATAGAATTGGAAACATCAAGTGCAATGATGATTTCTCTCCCTTTTTGCTCCACCTCCTTCAGCTTAGATCCAATCCTGGGTCCTGCTGCACCAACAACCACGAAGCTCCATCCAATAATCAAAAGAGCAATTTTCCACCTGTAAGCTGAAATTGAGGCATCAGGCATCAGGTATTCCACCAGTTCACTATCCCCAAATTGATTCAACTGCTTCTTTCTTCTTGCCACTGAATAAAGGTATAATCCTAAGAACAAGGGAATGGTAAGAAGCACCCACAGCATATATTCCTGTCCAAATTGTATAATCTGCTCCATTTTCTTAAGGTATAGTTCTGAATACTGTATATCTGAAAATTATCTCCAGACCAATGAATACTAATCCTCCGAGCAACCATGGAAAATACTCATCTTTTCGTTTGCTATATTGCTTTACGTCAAGCTGGGTTTTCTCCATTTGATCTATCTCTTCATATATAAGCTTCAGGTTTTCTTTATTGGTGGCACGAAAGTATTTTCCTTCTGTCAGTACGGCAATTTTTTTCAGAACTTCTTCATCAATTTCAACCTCCATATTCTGCACCACTGTCCTACCGAACATGTCTTGCAACGGGAAAGGCGCACTTCCCATGCTTCCAATTCCGACAGTATAAACTCTGATACCATAGGTTGAAGCAAGTTCTGCAGCAGTTACGGGTCCAATTTCTCCCTGGTTATTTACACCATCTGTTAAAAGAATAATTACCTTACTTTCTGCTTTACTGTCCTTTATACGATTCACTGCGGTTGCCAGTCCCATCCCGATTGCTGTCCCATCTTCCACCATACCAAAGTTGAGTTCGTGTATGAAATTAGTGATAACGGCCCTATCTGTTGTAAGCGGACATTGTGTAAAACTCTCACCTGAAAAAACTACCAATCCAAACCTGTCGTCAGGACGTGAGTTAACAAATTCAATTCCAACATCTTTTGCCGCTTCCAGGCGATTTGGTTTGAAATCCATGGCACGCATACTACCGGAGATATCCATTGCCATCACAATATCGATACCTTCAGTGGTAACTTTTTCCCAACGGTTTGTTGATTGTGGTCTCGCTAATGCAACTATGAACATACTTAGGGCTACTATTCTGAACACAAAAAGAAAATGTCTTAGACAAACCCTTGGTGATATTTTCCCGTCTGTGAATCCTTCAAATCCGGACACAGAAAGTGTTGCAGCTCCCTTTCTTCCACGCCAGGCGTACCATGCTATCATAAGTGCTATTATGATAAAAAGGTAGAAAAACCCCGGATTTGCAAATATAATTCCACTCATTACTCTACTGCTTTATTTTCTTCGTCTTTTATACCTGGAGTGCTGTCCTTGCTCTCCTCTTCAATCTCCTCTTCAAAAAATGTATGTGTTTCATTTACAAAATGATAAGCATCATTCAGGTGTTGTTCCTTTTCCTTTCTTAATGGATCTTCTTTTGCAAATTTCACCAGGTCAGCAAGTTGAAGAAGTGCTTCAAGCATATCA
The DNA here is from genome assembly GCA_964538375.1 of uncultured Bacteroidaceae bacterium. Lineage (GTDB taxonomy): Bacteria > Bacteroidota > Bacteroidia > Bacteroidales > JAUUZQ01. The sequence continues at coordinate 88,357 of CAZIFQ010000003.1, forward strand.
TTCAAGTTGACACTTTCCTTGTTCACCATTTTAAATTCGTCCATGATCTGAGCCGATGTTCTTTCCATTGCCTGCACGCCATACTGATCAGAAATATACCTGCGAATGATTTCTGTTAAGCGCGAATAATATTTTTTCGCCTGCTTACTTTCCATCAGTTTATCCTTTTTTAGCTTATCAAGGTCCCTTAAGGCAATTATATGTGCCGGTTCCCTGGGTTTTTGCTTAAATAATTCCGGATTCTTTTTCCGTTTGATCAAGAACCATATCAGCCAGGTAATAGCTGCCAATACAATTAATGTTCCTAAGCCAATCAGCACCCATGGCAATGCCTCTCTGAATGAAACCGGGGTATTTACTGGTGGCTTGATGGGTTTTATAGCCAGTGTTGTGTCTATTACCGGCGTGATTACAGTAAGCGCAATGGGAAGAGAGTATGCTGTATCTTGTAAAAGTCCAAAACTATACTGAACCGTCATGGGAGGTACAACATTCAGTCCTTTCTCAAAACTGGTCACCAGGTATTTTGCGCTTATAAATTTAATCTCTTCTTCGAAGCTGGTATCAACACTTATAAGATCGAGGATCTCGATTCCCTCGGTAATCGTATCATAGAAAACCGGAAAATCATATACTGTCTCTTTTCCTGTTTCCACGCTAAATTCATACATCAGTTGTTCACCGATGGCTATGCTGTCACAGCTCAGTTCACTCTTTACTGAAATCACTTCCTGGGCAAAGAGCGAAAAAGTGCAAGTCATTAAGACCGATATGATAAAAAACTTCACCCTCATCTACTGACCTCGTTTTTTAAATAGTTGTATTAATGGTTTTACATAATCACTCCCGGTATCCATAGAGATGTTGTCGACACCGGACTTCTTAAAAATTTCATGCATCATCAAATGATGGCTGTTCCATTTCCTGCTGTATTCTTCACGAACACTTTTCCTGCTTGTATCCACCCATCTTTCCCGACCTGTTTCATTGTCTTTCACGCGTACCATCCCTATTTTCGGAAATTCCATTTCCCTCCGGTCGTATATATGAAGAGCTACAACATCGTGCTTATTATTAGCTATCTGCAATGATGTGGCATACCCGGCATCCATGAAATCAGAGATCAGGAATGCGGTACAGCGCTTCTTGATAGCATTGGTAAGGTACCTGAGACTTTCAGAGATATTTGTACCTGTGCTATCTGGTTTGAAATCGAGCAATTCTTTAATAATTCTGAGAATATGCTGCCTTCCCTTTTTGGGAGGAATAAATTTCTCAACTTTATCACTAAAAAGCATGACTCCAATTTTATCATTGTTGTCGATTGCAGAGAATGAAAGAACAGCTGCTATTTCTGTGATCAGCTCCCTTTTGAGCTGCTGAACAGATCCAAAATCACCGGAAGCACTGATATCTATCAACAGCATGACAGTTAATTCACGCTCTTCTTCAAAAATCTTTACATAGGGATGGTTGAACCTGGCAGTAACATTCCAATCGATAGATTTCACATCATCACCATACTGGTATTCTCTTACTTCAGAGAAAGTCATTCCTTTTCCCTTGAACGCACTATGGTACTGCCCTGCAAATACCTGCTGGGTCAATCCTCGGGACTTGATCTCAATTTTTCGGACTTTTTTAAGAAGATCTGTATTCTCTCTCACTGCTTTTTGAATAATGATTTCTCTTGTTTTCTTTTCCTCTCTCGAATTGTGAAGTACCACTCTTCCTCCTTCATCTCAACATTGTAGGCAATATCATCTTTTTCATACTGCCAGTTGTTTTCCCCTAGCTTTTCGTACTTCTCATTCAGATCATCAAGAATGAAATCATATTCGGCATAGTCACACACCATTTTGCTTGAAGTTGCAATATCGTTTTCGGAAAAATAGACAATTAGTGTAACTGTCTGGCTCCTGTTTACAAATTTCAGATAATTAAATTGTTGCTTAACTATTGATTTATCTGGTGACAGGCTTCTGTGTTCTTTCTTAATAACGATATTTACTTCATCCTTATTCAGGTCAATCAATGACTGCGATTTTCCCTGGATAATGGCCAGCATTACTAAACCGGATATGAGTATTCTCAATTTCATCAGTTTATGGTACCTCTACGTTATTAAGTATTTCAGAAATTATATTTTCAGTTGTAATATTTTCTGCTTCTGCTTCATACGTGAGGCCAATCCTGTGTCTGAGTACATCGTAGCAAACAGCTCTAACATCTTCAGGCACTACATATCCCCTTCTCTTAATAAAAGCATACGCTTTTGCCGACTTCGCCAGGTTTATACTGGCCCTTGGGGATGCCCCGTACTGTATCATAGACATAAATTGTGCCAATCCGGCCTGGTCAGGATACCTTGTAGCAAAGACTATATCAAGAATGTAATTCTCGATTTTCTCATCCATATAGACATCTTTCACTACATCTCTCGCCTTCAAAATGTCCTCGGGCTTAAGAATGGCAGTTGGCTCCGGAAATTCTTTAGCGAGGTTTTCTCTCACAATTTGCCTTTCATCCTCTTTACCCGGATAATCCACAATCACTTTCAGCATGAACCTGTCAACCTGTGCTTCAGGCAGAGGATAGGTTCCCTCCTGCTCAATGGGATTCTGCGTTGCCATTACTAAGAAAGGACGTTCCAGCTTAAAAGTCTCCTGTCCAATTGTAACTTGCTTCTCTTGCATTGCTTCAAGCAAAGCACTTTGAACTTTGGCAGGCGATCTGTTAATCTCATCGGCAAGGATAAAATTAGCAAAAATTGGTCCTTTCTTAACAACAAATTCTTCTTTCTTCTGACTGTAGATCATTGTTCCGATTAGATCTGCCGGAAGCAGATCCGGGGTAAACTGGATTCTGCTGAATTTTGCCTGGATAGATTTTGCCAAAGTACTAATGGCAAGTGTTTTTGCCAGTCCGGGCACACCTTCAAGCAGGACATGTCCATCCGATAACAGTCCAATGAGCAATCGTTCAATCAAGTGTTTTTGTCCAACGATGACCTTCTTCATTTCTATGGTCAGCAGGTCCACAAATTCACTCTCCTGTTTGATCCGTTCATTTAGCTCTTTGATATTCACTGTCTCACTCATAAATGAAATATTTAATTTTTATATTAATTTTCCTAAATAATATGCGATACAAAAATAGTCCAGCTGCTGTTAATTCAAGCGTTCAGGGTGTTAAAAATTGTTAATCATTCCTATATTTGTTCTTATGGAGAGATATTTCATTCAATTGGCCTATGATGGCACGAATTACCATGGCTGGCAGGTTCAACCTAATGCACCAACGGTTCAGGAACAACTGGAAAAAGTTTTTAGCACCTTGTTGAAAGAAGAGATTAAGTTTACCGGGGCCGGGAGAACAGATACCGGGGTTCATGCTTCCTATTTTGTAGCTCATATTGATACAGCTAACGATGACCTCGAAACCAGTCCAGATTTTATATACAACGTGAATAAATTTCTGCCTGAAGATATCGTCATACATCGTATCACCAGGGTAAATCCGGATATGCATGCCAGGTTTTCAGCAAAATACAGGACATATCATTACCGCATCAACAGGTTTAAAGCACTATTTAACAGGGCGTATAATTACTACTATTATAAAGAACTTGACCTGGATCTTATCAAGGAAGCATGTGAGATGCTTTTAGCATACACTGATTTCACCAGTTTCAGTAAGCTTCATACGGATGTGAAAACCAACAATTGCAAGATTGAGCATGCCACGTGGGAAGCAACAGATGAATCTTACTTGTTTGAAATTAAGGCAGATCGTTTTTTAAGGAATATGGTGCGCTCCATTGTTGGTAGCTTACTTGATGTAGGCACAGGAAAAACCAGCATAGAGGAATTTCGCCACATCATTGAAGCAAAAGATCGCAGTCGCGCGGGTATGTCTGCACCTGCGCACGGTTTGTTCCTGGTAGATATAGGGTATTAGGGTATACTATAAGTCGGTGGATGTTTTACCTGAAACGGATGCGAGACCTTACGCATTCTTTACCTGTTTCAATATTTACTGCATTTACCATGAACATTTGATCTGATCCGGAACAATTGAGTTGAATCTCTTCACCATATTTAGCTTCATGCAAAAAATTTATTTCTAATTCCACAAGTTCATGATTCAGATGTGTTTCTAAAGGGATTGCATCCATGCACCATTCCATGTATTTCACATTGTTAACATGACCCACTATATCCAGGTCAGCAAATGCCACGGTTTTTTTGTAAGCTTCTGAGAGTTCAGGGAACATTTCCAGCTTTTCAGATTTTGCATCGAAGACTGAATCTTCCCTTGTCTCTAATTCCATAATATCCTTGGTGATTCTTGTTATCCTGTGCGTATTCATGTCAATTATCAGCCAGTAGCTTGTAGCATTTCCAATAACTTCGCCTTTTTCATTTGTAATTTTAAAATCCCTTAGCACGAATAATCTGTCAACGCTCCTGGGCCAGGTTTCAATGGTAATTACATCATCCCAACCAGGTAGATGATGCATTTTCAGATGCAGGCGGGATAATACCCAGGCATGATTTTCTTTTTTCAGGTCATGAAAACCCAAATTCAATCTTTTTCCATGCTGATAGGCCATTTCCTGTAGATAGTTTGCAAGAGATGTTAATCTTGCTGAGGCATTTGGATTAAGATCAAAGGAGGAAATTTGAAAGGACTGTGTATATGTATTTAGCATTTTATTTATTTCTATTCCAGATATCCCACGAAGCTTCCGCCTGGTAAATAAGCATGTCATAACCGTTAACGGTTTTTGCATTTTGCTTCTTCCCTTTCTTTAAGAAGAGGGTTTCTTCCGGATTGTAAACCAGGTCAAACAGCAAATGCTTATCGTTTAGGTATTTATAGGGTATATCGGGCGATTGATCGACATTGGGATACATCCCAAGTGGTGTGGTGTTTACTACCAGGGAGACTGAATCCAGGAGTTCTTTAGTTAATTCATTGTAGGAGATAGCCCCTTGTTTTCCAGAACTGCTGACAAGTATGATTTTAGTATTTAACTCTTCCAATACATATCTTACTGCTTTTGAAGATCCTCCCGTACCAAGTACAATCGCTCTTTGGGGTGATTCTTTGATGTTTTCTTTTAATGATCGTCTGAAGCCGGTAACATCAGTATTATGTCCCACGAGTGCAGTATTTGCGGACTTCTTGCAATAGCAAATGGTGTTTACCGCCTTGATTTCTCTTGCAGCATCGCTAAGTGCATCGAGATGTTTAATGATACTCTCTTTATAAGGTATGGTAACATTAAAACCACGTATCAAAGAGTCTCCCTTGCAAAGCGCAACAAAATCATCTACTTTTTCCAGTGGAAAGTTCAGATATTCAACATCTTCAATTTTCTCTTTCCTGAATTTCTCCATGAAATAAGTTTTTGAAAAACTATAATTGAGAGGGTAGCCGATTAATCCATATTTACGCATGATATTATGAGCTTTTTAGAAGATAATTGACCAATAAACTATTAATAGTTCAGAAAAGCAAACGATTAATTCTAATCTGCACTTTTTGGCTTGTTCAGCACTAATTCAACCAGGACAATAAGCCCGGCACCAATCAACATAAACAATATACCGCCCCAGAAGTGATGATCACCGTTACTTAATTGAGGAAGTATATTTTTTTCCAGCAGGGGCTTAATCTCATCATTAATAACAATTGTTTCTACTGTTTCTTTCCAGGGCCATATTTTATTGAGAGAACCAATCATAAAGCCAGAGAGGACAGCAATAGTTATATTGTGGTATTTTACAAATAACCAGGACAGTAGTTTCGCAAAACTTATCAGTCCAATTACAGCTCCTGCACCAAGAAGCAGCAGATCTGTGACATCCACATTATTCACTGCCTCAAGGGCAAATTCATACTTTCCCAGCAGTAAAAGAATAAAGCTGCCGGAAATTCCCGGCAGTATCATAGCGCAGCTTCCAAGAGCTCCTGACAAGATAATAAACCATGCTTCATCGGGAGTTTGAGCAGGTGTTACACTGGTAACATAGAAAGCGGCTCCAATTCCTGTAACCAATGCTACGAGCACCGGGTAGTCCCAGTTTTTAACCTTCCTGGCCACAACATACGATGAAACCAATATCAAGCCAAAGAAAAAGGACCATATAAGCACAGGATATTCATGTAATAAATATTCTAATAAACGTGCAAGAGAGACTACAGATATGAAAATACCCCCGAAAACTGCTACGAGGAAAGTCCCATTGATATGTTTCCAGAATGAACGCCATTTTCCGGTAAAAAACAGTTTTATGGCTTGCAGGTCAAACGATTTAATTGAATGAATCAATTCTTCATAAATACCTGTTATAAAAGCGATTGTACCTCCGGAAACTCCGGGGATTACATCTGCAGCACCCATGCCCATACCTTTAGAAAGGATGAGTAAATATTTTTTGAGATTCTCTTTCAAAGCAATGAAAATATTAAATGATGTAGTTTAGGGTTTTCTTTTCAGTGCTTCTTCCGGCAGGCTATCAAAGAAAGTATCTCCCCTCAAACCCAGGCGCAGCGCTTCGAGTGATACTACTTCATTTGGAGCAATATTTCCCAGGTTTACATTGGCGCCTACCATTTTAATAAACATAACTTGCTGAGTTTTAATGGGAGCTTCCCACAACACATCTTCAACAGATATCTCTTTCATGATATCATCAATCAATTCCTTGTTAGCAGATCCGTCGGAGTTATATATTCCTATAGTGCCGGATTCCCTTGCTTCAGCAATAACTTTCCAGGCACCAGCTTCCAGTTCAGCTTTCATGTTTTTCACCCATGTCTCGTTGGGGATAATAAGGCCTTTAACTTTAGTTCCAACTTCAGACAGGACTTTTTTTGATTTAGCCAGGTCAATGATGTATTCAATTTTCTCGTTCGGATCTATTATCATGGAACCATCTGAGACTTCAACGGTTTCTATTCCATATTTATCCACCATGCGTTTATAATCGTCAACCTTATTTCTAATGGCAAACATCTCAAAGAGTGTGCCTCCAAAATAGGGTTCAATACCACCCTCGCGGTAAACTTTTATCTTTTCAGATAAGTTTTTTGTAATCAGCGCTGTTCCAAATCCAAATTTTACCAGGTCTGTAAAGTCATTACTTGAATCAACGAAATTTTCCGCTTCTTTCAAGCTTAATCCTTTATCCATCATCATGGTAAGGCCATTCTCCCTGTTTTTTGTTGTTCTTTCCGGGATATGTGATACATCGAAATTCATAGCAAATATTTTTAGTGTTTATATTGTAAAATAAGTTTCTTAACCGCGGTGTTTTGCAAATCGGAAGGAATATAATATTCGAATTCGGAATACGCCCTGTGGTTATTTTTCAGTGCACTTTCGAGGAATCTCAAACACAGTGAAAGAGCGTCGAGTTTATAATGGCAGATTGCCAGCCGGGCATTTATACTATCATCATCAGGAAACTCGGTATATGCTTCCCTGAGAAGATCTAATGAAATATCGAAATCACCTTCCTTCATTGTCAATGACGTCAATGCGAGCCAGGCCTCTTTATCTGTATTGTCAAGTTTCGTGATATGGCGGTAACATTTGATGGCCTCACCAGATTTTCCGTCTTCTTCATACACATAACCGAGATTCAACCAGTAATCCAGGTTCTGTCCATCAAAATCAAGTGCCTTTAATATATAGGTAATCGCCTGTTTGAATTCACTTTTTTGATAATATATCATACCTGCACCAAACCATCCTTCCGGTTCTGTATTGTCAACTTCAATTACTTTCTGATAGGATGCCAGGGCATCATCATAGTTTTCAATCTGCTCATAGCAGTCGCCCAGGAAAGAGTATGCTTGTGTGCTCGTTGGCTCTATTTCAATAAATTCTTTAAACGATTCTATCGCTTTGTCGAAACGACTCATACTCGCCCATACATTTGCTTTATTGAAATAAGCAGAAGCATAGTCAGGATTTAATGCGATGGAATATTCATAGGCATCGATTGCCTTTTCCGGATGATCGGTTTTAAAAAAAACAACACCCAGGTTATACCATACATTTTCAGAGAAAGGATCATAGTCCAGGTATTGTTCATAAAATGAAATGCTTTCTTCAAACTTATCCTCTCTCTCATGAAAATATCCCAGGTCATACAGCACAGATAAATTGTCAGGATATAATTTATAGGCCTGCTCCAGGTATTTTATAGCCAATCGAAAATTACGTGCATTTTCGAATGCGATGGCAATATTCTGTAGTGCTTCAAAAATATCTTCAGTGGCAATGGAGAGCGCATGGTCAAAACTTTTTTCCGCTTCATGCATCTTACCTGACTGGCATAGTGCTGTTCCGTATAAGAAATGGAATTCAGAATTAGAATGCTCCCAGCCAGGAATCTCATCAAGTACTTTAAGGGCTTTTTTTGCATGCCCCTGTTCCATGAAAATGTGTACAACTTTGTACTTGATCTCAACTGATGCCGGGTGCTGGGCAAAACCCAATTGAGCAGCTTCTGTAGCAGCTTCAAATTGCATATCGTCAAGAAAGTAGTCGATAATCTGCTCAAATTCCTCTACATCAAAAAAGACAGATTTAGTATCCTTTTTCATCTTCTCATATTTCTGCAGGAGTAGCAGAAAATCCTCATTTTCGAAAATTGGCTCTCTGTTTTCGCTCATCAATCATCTGTTTGAAAGGACAAAGATAAGAGATATAAGTAAAAAGTATAAAGGAAAAAGGAAAAAGAGGGAAGGAAAATGAGCTTGGTGGTTTGGTTCCGATAAGCGAAAGTGAAATTCGGGATAAAAAGGTGTACAGTTGATCCGGCCCACCTCTTGTTACTAAATAAGCCGGACTCCTGCACACCTTCTGGGAGGATCTATTTAATTCAAATAAAATCCAAGCCGTATTTCAATTCTGTTTAATATATCAGTATACTCGTATTCCTGATCATTCCAGTCATAGTATTCAGAATAGCTAACTTGCATATATCGATACATTAATCCAACATCCCACGCGAAATTCTCTTTGCTTCGAATTTTTAATCCAACTCCTATTGACCCTGCAATACCTCCGCTATATGAATAATAGTTATCTGATGAGATCTTTGACGGTATGGCATATCCTCCCCTGAGAATAAAAACCGGGGTAACTTCTTTATCTCTCAGGAAGTATTGTAAATCAATAAAAACAGGTATGTGGTTAATATTCAAAGTTTCAATACCTGTTGCCAAACCCGTGTAAATACCCAGTGAATTTTTATAGCCAAAAGAAGTAATCAGGCTGAATGGTGCAACTTGCATACTATTTTGTGACCCAACGAGAAAGCCAATAGATGTCATATTGGCCCAGCCATGCTTAAAGTTGTCACCTGTGCTTATAATGGTTTCCTCTACCTGGCTTATTTGCCCTACTTCGCTCATTGAAAATACCCAGGTGTTTCCTGCTGCATCATCGATTGTAACGTTTCCTTCGGGAATAATCTCAATAATATTACCACGAATTACAGAACCATTTTTTAATGTTACCTGATCGTTGTTTTGTGCTATAAGTGAGATAAGAGGTACAAGCAATAAGCTTAATAGAATTGATATTTTCCGGGCCATAATAAGAATTTTAAATAGATAGATTTTCCTTCAGGATGAATAAGAATCAGGAATGGTTGCGTTTGACGCAACCCGAGATACACGAGCTGCATCTTAAAAGAAAAAATTGAACTATGAAAAATCATATTTGGCTCATTCCAGGCATTCTTATTACTGCGATCCTGTTTTCTTCCTGCGAAGACAGAAGGTTCCAAACCTTTACCGCCAATGTTCCTATATACATGTCTTATGAGGACCTCAGGGAAGCGGTCCAGGTAATGGATCCCATACCAATGCTTGAACCCGGAAAGATATATTTTAAGGATAATTATATTTTCATCAATGAATATATGAAGGGTATACATATTATTGATATCGAAGATCCTTCCTCTCCAACAACTATTTCATTTCTTAATATTCCGGGGAATATAGATATGGCCATTAAGGACAATATTATGTATGCAGACAGTTATATAGACCTTGTTTTGATTGATATCAGTGATCCATCAGCACCTGTTGAAGTGAATCGCCTTGACAGTATATTGAGCTATACCTTGCCAAATTATGATATAGATTACCCTCTTGCTGAGATTGATTATAAAGAGGGCGTTGTTATTGACTGGGAAGTTAAAGAGTACAAGCAGGAAATTAATTATAATCCTTACCCATGGCCAATATATTATGAGTATGACATGCTTTCAAGTAGTTCATTCAGGTCTGTAAATTCTGGAGGAGGCGCTACTTATGGTATTGGGGGCTCAATGGCAAGATATTCAACTTATAATGATTACCTGTATTTATTGGAGGACAACAGCATGTTAAAAGTCATCGATATAAGTGATATTGAATCTCCGCTTATTACCTTTGATAAATATGTTGGCTGGGGACTGGAGACTATGTTTATTTACGATGATTACATGTACATGGGAGCAACAAATGGAATGCATATTTTTGATCTCAAGTATCCTGATAATCCTATAAAAACTGCGGAATACAGCCACGTAACAAGTTGCGATCCCGTTGTTGTCAGCGGTAATTACGCCTACGTCACACTCCGGTCAGGAAATATCTGTGGAGGAACAGCTGATCTGCTGGACGTAATCAACATATCCAACAAATGGAATCCCACACGGATTGCATCCTTTACCATGAATGAGCCCTATGGATTGGGAATTTCAGACAATACACTTTTTGTTTGCCAGGGTGATAATGGCTTGGTAGTCTATGATGCAACAACTCCCTCCCAGGTAGGGAATAATCTTTTGGCTGAAATAAACGATATTGCTGCAACTGATGTGATCCCCTTAGATACCTTGTTGTTTACCATTGGGGATGACGGTTTCTACATCTACGATTATTCAGATCTGAATGACATTACTTTTCTGAGTTCAATATTGGTAGCCGGGGAGTAAGAGTCTGAATTGGGGGAGTATCTGAACCGGAACCGAGGCGAAGCCGAGCTCAACGCAGCTAATGTGCCAGATGAGGAGACGTCCTGAATATTTTTGTATAAAACGACCTGATAGCATTTATTTTTCGGGTGCTTTATCCTTGTTTTAATCTTAACTCTTTTTTCTCTATTTTTGTGCGAGAAAAATATAGAAGAATATGTTTGAGAGTTTATCGGATAGATTAGAGCAGTCGTTTAAGATTCTTAAAGGGCAGGGAAGCATTACAGAGATCAACGTTGCAGAAACCCTGAAGGAGGTCAGAAGGGCACTTCTTGATGCTGACGTTAATTACAAGATAGCCAAGCAATTTACAGACGAGGTGAAGGAAGAGGCCATGGGCCAGAAAATCCTGTCTTCTGTAAAACCGAACCAGATGATGGTGAAGATCGTTCACGATCGCCTGGCAGAGTTGATGGGATCTGAGAGTGCAGAGTTTGACATGAAGGGAAGTCCGAATGTGATTTTAATTGCAGGATTGCAGGGATCAGGTAAAACAACTTTCTCAGGTAAGCTTGCCTCATATTTAAAATCAAAACACGGAAAACATCCATTATTGGTTGCGTGTGACGTTTATCGTCCGGCTGCGATTGACCAGCTAAAAGTTCTTGGCGAGCAGATCAGTGTGCCTGTTTATACCGAAGAGGATAATAAGAATCCTGTAAAAATTGCCAAAGCTGCTATCAAGGAAGCAAAGAAAAACGGACAGAATACCGTGATCATTGATACCGCAGGTCGTTTAGCTATTGATGAGGAGATGATGAAGGAGATTGCAGCAGTTAAAGATGCTGTTAATCCACATGAAATTCTTTTTGTAGTTGACTCCATGACGGGTCAGGATGCTGTAAATACAGCAAAGGAGTTTAATGAGCGACTTGACTTTGATGGTGTTGTGTTGACAAAGCTGGATGGTGATACAAGAGGTGGAGCAGCGCTTTCCATTAAATCTATCGTTAATAAACCCATTAAGTTTGTTGGTACCGGGGAAAAACTGGATGCATTGGATGTATTTCATCCCAACAGGATGGCCGACAGGATACTGGGGATGGGTGATATTGTATCTTTGGTGGAAAAGGCCCAGGAGCAGTATGATACAGAAGAGGCAAGGAAAATTCAAAAGCGTCTGGCTAAAAACCAATTTGACTTTAATGATTTCATGTCCCAGATTCAGCAGATCAAAAAAATGGGTAATGTGAAGGACCTGGCTTCGATGATACCCGGTATGGGTAAAGCATTGAAGAATATGGATATTGACGATGATGCCTTCAAGGGAATTGAAGCCATTATTAGTTCAATGACGCCAGAGGAAAGAACAAATCCACAATTATTGAACGGTACACGCAGGGTAAGGATTGCCAACGGTAGTGGTACCTCGGTAACTGAAATCAACAGGTTGGTGAAGCAGTTTGACGAGACCAGGAAGATGATGAGGATGATGACATCGAAGAAGGGGAAGGCAGTGGGAAGAGCAGCATCGAATATGATAAAACGATGAGTTAAAATTAGTGTATATAACAAAAAAGTTTTCACTCCATGCAAATCATAGACGGAAAGGCCACATCAGTAGAAATTAAAAAAGAAATTGCAGCGCAGGTTAAAGAATTTGTTGCTGCGGGAAACAAGAAACCCCATCTTGCTGCTGTGTTGGTTGGTCATGATGGCGGCAGTGAAACATATGTAGCGTTCAAGATCAAGGATTGTGAGGAGGTCGGATTTACTTCATCGCTGATAAGATATGAAGACGATGTAACAGAGCAGGAATTACTTGACCGAATAGAAGTGTTGAACAATGATGAGGATGTTGATGGTTTTATTGTACAGCTTCCCCTACCCGATCATATTGCAGAGCAGAAGATCATTGAAGCTATTAATCCAGATAAAGATGTTGATGGTTTTCATCCTGTTAATGTGGGTAAAACAGTAATAGGTTTACCGGCTTTTGTCAGTGCTACACCTTATGGTATTGTACAATTAATCAAGAGATATAATATTGAGACTTCAGGAAAGAATTGTGTAATTGTAGGAAGAAGTAATATTGTAGGCCGTCCGCTTAGCATTTTGATGTCTCAAAAAGCTATTAATGCCACTGTAACCGTAGCTCATAGTCGTACCAAAGACCTTAAAGAAGTCTGCAGAAATGCTGATATTCTTATTGCAGCCCTGGGTGCTCCGGAATTCATTAAAGAAGATATGGTTAAGGAAGGAGCCGTTGTGATTGATGTTGGAACCACGCGTGTTAAGAGTGATCTGACCAAAAGCGGCTTTAAGCTGAAGGGAGATGTGGACTATGAGAAAGTTGCTCCCAAATGTTCGTTCATTACTCCAGTGCCCGGTGGTGTCGGGCCAATGACCAGGGTTTCCCTGTTGTTGAATACTATGATGGCTGCGAAAATAAGAAGGAAAAAGTAAAAAGGGGCCCTTCGTCTCCGTATTTCGGAAAGCTCAGCATAACACCCGGGAACCGAATCGATTCTTACATTCTTTCCGGCACTTCGATTCCTAAGAGCGTCATGCCGTTTGAAATGACTTTGCCGACTTGTTCTGCCAATATTATTCTAAGCACCTTTGAATCTTCATTTTCAGCACTTAATATGCTATAATCGTGGTAGAATTGGTTGAACTCTTTTGCCAGCTCATACAGGTAGTTCGCAATCAATGAGGGACTAAAATTGTCTGCTGCTGCATTAACAATATCAGGGAAATCATACAGCAACTTGGCTAATTCAATTTCCTTTTCATTCATCTCAATCTGCGGAAGGTTTTTTTCAATATCGGCTGCTTTTCTCAGCACACTTTTTATGCGTGCATAGGTGTATTGAATGAATGGCCCGGTATTGCCATTGAAGTCAATTGATTCTTTGGGATCAAAGAGCATATTTTTCTTTGGATCAACTTTCAGAATGAAATATTTTAATGCTCCAAGTCCAATCTGGCGGTAAATATTTTGCTTTTCATCATCAGAATAATCTCCCAGCTTGCCTAATTCGTCCGACATTTTTCTTGCTGTCTCAATCATTTCATCCATCAGGTCGTCAGCATCCACAACCGTTCCTTCCCGTGATTTCATTTTGCCTTCCGGCAATTCAACCATTCCATAGGAAAGGTGATGCAGTTTATCAGCCCAGTCAAACCCAAGTTTTTCAAGCACCAACTTGAGCACCTGGAAATGATAGTTTTGCTCATTGCCAACAACATATATATGCTGATCGAATGAAGATTCGGCATAACGCTGGTGTGCAGTTCCAACATCCTGGGTCATGTATACCGATGTCCCGTCGGAACGCAAGAGAAGTTTTTTATCCAGTTTTTTATCGGTAAGATCTGCCCAAACAGAACCATCTTTATCCCTCGACAGAACACCTCTTTCCACGCCATCAAGAATAATTTCTTTGCCCAGCTTGTATGTTTCAGATTCGTGGTATATTTTATCAAAGGAGACCCCCATTCTTTCATACGTCTTATCAAATCCGTCGTACACCCATGAATTCATTGTTCCCCATAAAGACCGGACTTCAGGATCGCCGGCTTCCCATGCTCTAAGCATTTCCCTGGCTTCGATAAGTATGGGGGCATTATTTTCTGCTTCTTCTCTCTCTTGCCCGCTATTTACAAGCTCAAGCACTTGCTTTTTGTACTCCTGGTCAAATTTCACATAGTACTCTCCTACCAGGTGGTCCCCTTTCTTTCCATTCGTCTCAGGTGTTTCATTGTTGCCAAATTTCTGCCAGGCAATCATTGACTTGCAGATATGGATTCCCCGGTCGTTTACCAGGTTAACCTTCTCAACTTTTCTACCGGCAGCAGCAAGAATTTGAGAGACAGCATAGCCGAGTAAATTGTTTCTTATATGCCCCAGGTGTAATGGCTTATTGGTATTTGGAGAAGAAAATTCTACCATATTTACCTCGGCATCTTTTTCTGCTTTTGTAAAACCAAAGTTTGAAGTTGCAATAAGATCAGATAGAAAAGAAAGCCAATAGTCATTTGCAATAACAAGGTTCAAAAAGCCCTTGATTACATTGAAATCCTCTATTACAGCATGCCTTTCCCTGAGAAAGTCACCCAACACATTTGCAGTCTCTTCTGGTGACTTTTTAGCCAGTCGAACCAGTGGAAAAACAACAATTGTAAGATCTCCTGAAAATTCTTTGCGGGTCTTTTGTACTTGTACCTGTTTTTCCGGTATTACTGCGTCCCAAAGTTCCTTCCCTGCTGCAATTACTGCCTGGCTGATTATTTCTTCTATTCTATGCATTCCTGTTTCTTTGAGTTGCAAAGATAGAAAAATGATGGGGAGATTTTTAGCAATTTATCTCAACAGGAGCCCCATAATTAAAAAAAGGCCCTCTCACGCTTGAGACGGCCTTTTTAACTAAACTAAAACTAACCCTAAACTACTAAATCTATAAAAAGAAAAATTTATCTATAACTAAACTTTATTCTTGTGAGGTCTGAGTCAAAGACCTTTGTTATTAAAACGCGAATTATTGCCAAATGTTTCGCAGTGTTCTCTTAAAAAATGTTAAATAAAATGTATCAATTTTTCAGTGTAAAATATGTCATATCGTTTTCATAACTTACATTTGTATATTAGATGATAATTAGCGAATAAAGTTTAATGAACGATAAAAAAACATTACATGTTATTGCTTTTAATATTCCTTACCCTCCAAATTACGGAGGTGTTATAGATGTGTATTATAAGCTGGAAGCGCTTGCTGAATCCGGCTTGGATATTATTCTACACACATTCTCCTATGGCCGTGAGAAATCCGAAGAACTTGAGCACCTCTGTAAAGAGGTACATTATTATCAAAGAAAGTCTGGTTTGCAATACTTTTTTACTTCCCTTCCCTACATTGTTTCTACCAGGTGTTCGGCAAAACTGACAAAAAATCTTTTAAGCGATTCTTTCCCTGTGCTATTTGAGGGGCTTCATTCTACCTGTGCTTTGACTGACTGCAAAAAAGCAGGAAAGCTTACTTTAGTCAGAACGCACAACATTGAACACAGGTACTACAGCATGCTTGCAAATAGTGAGCGAAATATATTTCGAAAAATTTATTTGAAATCTGAGGCAAGAAAACTGGAAAAATACGAAGCCATACTTGCTGAAGCTGATGAATTATTATCTATATCTACTACTGATGCTGCCTATTTTAAGGAGAATTTCGGAAAGAGCAACTTTGTTTCCGCCTTTCACCATTATAAGGATATAGAGATTGCAAGTGGCTCAGGTGATTATATTCTATTTCATGGCAACCTGTCGGTGCCTGAAAATGAACGTGCAATCTTATATCTGATCTCTAAAGTTCTTTCAAAAATCACCTTCCGTGTTGTTATTGCAGGAAAGGATCCGGGAAGACATCTCAAAAGCATTTGTAATAAATACCCTCATATCGAGTTGAAAGCCAATGTTTCCAACGAGGAAATGAATACTTTGATCCGTGATGCACACATAAATCTTTTATATACCTACCAGCCCACAGGACTCAAGTTGAAGCTATTGCATAGTTTATATGCCGGTAGATTCTGTCTCACCAATTTGCTCATGTTGAGTGGTAGCGGGCTGGATGATCTGTGCCATATATATAGCTCTCCCGACCAGGCCATCAAGATGATTAATTCACTGATGAGGGAGAATTTTCCAAAAATGCTGATCAAGGAAAGAGCAACACAACTCTCAGCATTCAATAACACAGAGAACGCTGAAAAGATTGTGTCTTTACTTACATCCTGACCCGTACAAATTATTCTTTGCTGATTGGAGGCGTAACTTCATCTTTCTCTCCCCTGTCGAGAATCGAAAAAATAAGCACAATGACTGCTGCAGAAGCCATTATTACCATTAGAGACTGGAACAATCTTTTTATCAGATATTGATAATCAATGACATCCCAAATTGCAAGAATTGCAATAATGGAAAACAGCAAGACAAGTACGGTCAATATATAGGCCACGACTTTTCTTACATTTCTTGAAGCTTTACTCATGATAATATTCTTTATTTAAACAATTGTTCAAACTAATTATTGATTTATTTGGCTCAAATAGCGTGCCATATCATATAACGAATTAAACACGGAAGTATTTTCCTTGAACTTCACGACCCATGTTGTTTCCTTATCCTGCTCTTGAACAATAACTTCAGCAATAGCGTCCTTTTTCTCACTCACTATTTGATATGAAATACGCTCCAAAGCCCTGGCGGTCCATTGTATACTACTACTGTCATTTACTTTTAAGTATATCTCAGCTTTTACAGGACGCTTTGGGATGAACTTCATCTCTTTTTCATCGAACAATACCCTGGAATCCTTAAAAAGCTTAGTAAATACCTGCTGCTTACCCAGGTCTTCTACCCCACCTTCGATGATTTTTCTATCATTAATTACCCAGCATTTATCTGCAAAGAGAAATGCAGTTTCCAGGTCGTGAGTAGAATAGAGGATCGATTTTCCTGCTTCTCTTAATTGATATAGTACACTGATAATTTCAAACTTATTGGGCAGATCAAGGAAGGCAGTCGGTTCATCCAGGAGGAGAATTGATGTTTCCTGTGCCAGGGCCCGTGCGATCATTACCCGTTGTCTTTCCCCATCACTTAAACGGTTTACCGGGGCATCCCTAAAAACTTCCATTCCAACAAATCCAATGGCTTCCATAATTTTATTATGATCCTCGCCTTTTATCCGTCCCCACCAGTTTGTATAAGGATGTCGGCCCAGGGACACCAGTTCATAAACAGTGAGATTTTCGATGGGTGAACTGCCCGATTCAACGAAGGAGAGCAAACGAGCAAATTTATACGGCGGAATCATCGAATTGACCTGATTATCTACAGTGACAGTTCCCCCTGAGGGTTTTTTCAAAGCAGCTATTGTTCTCAGCAGTGTGCTTTTTCCTGAACCATTTTTGCCAATCAGGGCAACCATTTCTCCTTTCCTGACCCCGGCATTTACATCAGATACCAGGTTTTTAGATCCATGGTATCCACAGGTCAGCTTATTCAATGAGATGATATGTTCTGCTTGTTTATGCATGTTAATTGGCCAGTTTCCTCCCTTTTATAACAACCCATATAACCACAGGTATTCCTATCAGTGATGTTACAGCATTGAGAGGTAATATTCTTTCAGAACCAGGCACTTGAGAGATCAGATCGCTAATAAGAAGTATGGCAATACCACAAAGCAGGGTTGCAGGAAACAGGTATCTCATATCAGATTTCCCAATCAGAAACCTCGTGATATGCGGCACAGCAATTCCAATAAATCCAATGGGACCACAAAATGCGGTTACTGTTCCGGCCAGGATACTTGTGCTGATAAAAACCAGTGTGCGTGTTCTCCTAACATTGATTCCTACAGAGGAGGCATACTCCTCACCTAACATCATGCCATTTAAACCCTTAACAGTTAATACAGCCAGGATCAATCCCGGGATGAGGGTAATGGTCATGACTATGAGTGATGAATTAGTCACATCTCCCAGACTTCCCATACTCCATATCACAAATGATTTTAGCGCCGCTGCAGAGCCGAAATATTGCATAATACTAATAATTGCGGAGAGGCCGCTGCTGAACATGATACCAAGAATCAGGATGGTCATTATGTTTCGGATTCTCAGGGTAACCAATAAAAGCAAAAACATCACTACTGCTGCGCCCATCCATGCAGCTGCAACTATTCCCCAATCAGCAATAATCCCGGTAGCAAGTGTGCCGGTGCCAAGAACAACTATTGCTGCGCCCAGACTGGCTCCTGAGCTGATACCCAAAACATAAGGTCCAGCAAGAGGATTTCGAAATATAGTCTGCATCTGCAATCCACTCACTGAGAGGGCTGCTCCGGCCAAAACAGCGGTCAGCACCCGGGGGATTCTAAAGTCTCTTAAAATAACAAGGTGTTGCCTGGATATATCTTCAGAGCCACTTACATAGGAGAAAAATTCAGCAAAGGAAATCTTTACTGTACCGGAAGATATATCTAGAATTATCAGAAAGATAATAATAACAAAAAGTACCGCCAGCTGAAGTGAATATCGGGATTTTCCAGACAATTCTCTTACTTTTTTAATTCTTCAATGACAAGGGTTAATTCATAAAGATCCTCCCGAACTTTTCTGTAGTGGTCCTTCAGCGAAGCACTGTCAGCATCACTTTCCGGATGATTTGTACGGAGAATCAGGTCGTTACGCAAGTATACTATCTTCTTAATTATTTCATCGAATTTGCTCTCTTCAAGATCTTCCTCGAAATTTTTGTAGGTATAACAATTATTGAGGAGTTCGTAAGTAAGGATATTAATATCTTTTTTAAGAATACGTATACTAGCCATAGTTTCTAAAGTTGATAATGATCAAATTTAGAAATTATTTTGAAGCAAAAAATATTTTGAGATATTATCGCAGTCTTTTATAATAATAAAGGGAATCATTTCCCTTGTGAAAAATATTCACCAGGTCGTTCAAAATTTTATCAGGATTGATAAGTCCCGATTCCCAGTAGTCATTCCCGCCATCAGCAGATACACGCAGATTATTATTATATATCTCTCCCTCTTCGAAAGCTTTTATATTTTCAAAACGATTGTCATGATCCAGGACGGACTGAAGGTTGTCAGCGACACCGGCATTTATCCATATATCAGCATCCAGAATTTTTATATAGCAAGATTCAAGATCAAAGGGCTCTGCTTCAGTAGTTTTCAGAGCTTTCCATACATAAGAGCCACCTGCGTCTTCAATAAACCTGGCAGCAAAAGATTGTCCACCGGCAATGTACCAGGTATCTTTCCAGGGAAGTCCAACAAATACCGAGGGAAAATAAGTTGCTGCAGATGCTGTTTCAGCAATGGAATCGTACCTGTAAGTGATTCCCTCAAAGATTTCCGTTGCCAGTTCCTGTTTTTCATAGAACAGTCCGAAAAACTTTATCCACTCTGCTCTGCCAAGAGGTTCATTCTCCAGGTAATCGGCACACATAACCACCGGCACACCCAGATCTTCCAATTTTTTTATGGTCTGGTTTACCCCGGCTTCAACACCATAAAGGAAGAGCACGTCAGGATCAAGTTCAATGACTAACTCATAATTGAGACCCCTGTCGTAGCCAACATCCTTTACTTTCTTATCGGCAATCCGCTGCCTGAGTTTCTCGTTATAAACGTAATGAGCTCCCGATACTCCGCAAATCGTTTCGCTTTCTCCCAGCGTATCAATAATTGAAATAAATGTAGTTGACATGATTATCACACGCTGAACGGGAGTCTTGATAAACTGAACTTCTTTCAAGGAATCCGGCACCATGGTCTTATTCTCCCCAAGAAGATATGAAAAAGATGAACGATCTGCTTTTTGCCAGGGATTGAAAACTTTCAGCAGGTAGTAATCATCAATTTTTTCAACTGTATACTTGTTCGCTATTGAAACAAATTCATTTTTTGGGGAATGGCTTTCGTCCCGGGTACTATCTCCCTGGTGTTTACAGCTATAGCATAGCAATCCGACGATTACCAGGTATGGGATTAGCGCTTTCACTTCTTAATTATGATTCTTGATGAGCCATTGAAATTATCACTTCTTACCTTCATAAAATACATACCGGAATGAAGGTGATTAAGATTCATATTTATTTGAGGATGTGAAGGTCGTTTCTCTTTGTAAACCAATTTTCCCGAAATATTATAAATCTCAATATTCAATTCAGTATAATTGTTATCCGGAAGTGCAAGTATAAAATGTCCTTCAGAGGGATTAGGATAAACGAGAATGTCATTTGCAGGAATAGCAACAGGATTCACATCGAGAGCCATCTGAGACAATCCACCGATAGACAGCTGACCGGTATTTGTCGGGTCCAGCCACCTTTTCAACTGCTTGTCAGAATCCTCGTGATAATCCCAGCTATAATATAACCTGGAGTAATAGTCGTTTTTATTGTATTTATCTAAAACACTATTGTAAGAGGAGAATATTGTGTGGCCAGTTTCTTCATTGTAACCAATAGAGTCTCCACAATACGCCAACCCACCTGAGAGTAGTCCAATAAGTCGCTTGTTCGGATTAAACAGTGGTGATCCGGAAGAGCCACCTTCAGTTGTTCCTATGTCCCATTGCTTGATCCAGTAATTTGAAGGAACAAGGTAATCGTTCAAATCTCCAGGAACTTCTTCGGGGGTATATTGCGTGTCAAAATCGTAAGAAATTTTCATGGCATCAGCATTGGGATGATGCAGGGTAACTGAGGATTCGTAAGTTTTCTCGCGTACATCCCATCCGGCAAAGTATAATTCATAAGCACGAGGAGGAGTTTCAGATAGTTTAAGAAGCGTAAAATCTA
Source organism: uncultured Bacteroidaceae bacterium (assembly GCA_964538375.1). GTDB lineage: Bacteria > Bacteroidota > Bacteroidia > Bacteroidales > JAUUZQ01. Next base: position 109,750 of record CAZIFQ010000003.1, read on the forward strand.
TAGTGTCGCCCGTTGAAATTACGTCGGCTCCACTAATGGATTTATCTGCAACAGCATCATTGATAAAACAAGCGCTGTTTTCGAAGCGAAATGTGAATGTGGAATTGTTCGCATAGTAATCTGCATTCAGACAATGCTCAGCAGTAAGCACATAGGGTTTTCCATTATACGAAGTATTGTTTACCAGTATACCGGTGCAATATAAGCGCGGAGTAGTAATCAGACAAACAGATTTTTTGATTGTTTGCCACTCCTCCCCTTCTTCGCAATTTATATCAATCTCACAATCCTGTGATTCGCCAAGGCCACTATTCGTTTGCTTTTTTGTGCCAAATAAAGGAATAACTGCATGCGATACGGACCCGATTCTAAGCTTCCCGTAATCTGTGGTCTCTTTATCCACCTGCATCTCAATAATTACCTGTTCTCCAGGTATATGAGATACGAAAAGACTGCCGAAATCTTTATTGTTTTTGTGTGTAAATGCTCCTTTTATGTGCTTTCCGGATTCATCGTACAGGAAAATTCGAACACCTTCAGATAATTCATATTCAGAGAAAAGCACTCCGAGAGACAAAGCATCAGGAGAGATAATATGCACGCGCCATATATCCATTGTTTCTGTTTCTACCCATCCGCCATTAAACTCGGGTGATAGGTCAACAACTCTTTCAATGGCATATTGAAGAGATTTTTTTACCTGGTTATACCTGAAGCTCTTTGTAGCTTCAATTAAAAGAGGATCCTCAGTTGGCAGCAAATACATAACATCTTCGGCATTGAAATCTTCGGTATTCATCAGGGGCTTGCCTCCATAACTGATTTGTGCATCAAGCGGAAGAATGCAAATCAGGAGCAAAGGAAAAAAAATACTATGGTGTAAAAATCGTTTCATTTTTAGTATGCTGAATAAACAAAAGTAACAAAAAGTGCTACAAACTCTATTTACATAACACTGCATCCTTGCTTTTTATTATTTTTACAAAAAAGAGTTATTCATGAGTAAAGCTTCGGATAAAGAAAGGATTGATCTGCTCAGGAAAGAGTTGCATAAACATAATTATCTTTATTATGTAAAAACACAGCCGGAGATCAATGATTTCCAATTTGATATACTATTGCAGGAATTGGATGAGTTGGAAAAGCGACACCCTGAATTTATGGATGATAATTCACCCACACGACGTGTTGGAAGTGATATCAGTACCGGTTTTGAGCAATTTGAGCATAGCTTACCTATGTTATCCCTGGGGAACACATACAACGAGGAGGAACTAAAGGAATTTGATGAGCGTGTAAAGAAAACCATTACTGAGCCAATTGAATACGCATGTGAATTGAAATATGACGGTGTCGCTATCAGCTTGCGGTATGAAAACGGGAGCTTATTCAGAGCATTGACACGTGGAGATGGCGTTGTTGGCGATGATGTTACAAATAATATAAGAACAATCCGAAGTATTCCGCTACATTTATTTGGAGATAATTACCCGGAAAGATTTGAAATTCGAGGTGAAGTTCTCATGCCTGTCGAAGGATTTAAGAAAATGAACGAATCCAGGATTAAGGAGGGTGAAGCTGCCTTTGCCAACCCCAGGAATGCCACTGCAGGTACGCTGAAGATGCAGGATCCTGCTGTTGTTGCAAAGAGACCATTGGATTGTTTCCTTTATTCCGTTGCCATAGAAGAAAGCATTTTCTCCAGTCACTACGAAAGTTTACAGGCAAGTGCAGATTGGGGATTCAGGGTTCCTCCGTATAATAAGGTTGTTGGTAGTATCGGGGAAGTTTTTCAATTCATCTCTTACTGGGCTGAAAGAAGAAAGGAATTACCTATTGAAATAGATGGTATTGTGATCAAGGTAAACTCTTACGAACAACAACGAGAGCTCGGATTTACAGCCAAAACTCCAAGATGGGCCATTGCATATAAATTTAAAGCAGAGCAAGCAGCCACACGTCTGCTGAGCGTGGATTTCCAGGTAGGAAGAACAGGGGCTGTTACACCCGTGGCCAATCTTGAACCGGTTCAGCTTGCGGGCACAACAGTTAAGCGGGCCTCACTGCATAATGCTGATCAGATCAATCTCCTGGGTTTGAAACTTCATGACATGGTTTTCGTGGAAAAAGGCGGGGACATTATTCCTAAAATTGTTGGCGTTGATACTTCAGCCAGGGAAGCCGGAGCTAAGGATATTCAGTTTATCAGCCATTGTCCTGAATGCAATGAACTTCTGGTTAGGGAAGAAGATGAAGCGGCACATTATTGTCCGAATATAAATGGCTGTCCGCCCCAGATAAAAGGCCGGATTGAGCATTTTATCAGCCGAAAGGCCATGAATATAAATGCAGCTGAAGCCACTATAAACCAACTGTTTAATGCTGGTTTAGTTTCTAATGTTGCTGATTTATTCGATTTGACAGTCTTTGATATTATTAATCTTGAAGGTTTCAGAATTAAGTCATCAGAGAACCTTGTTAGTAGTATCAAGGAGTCTGTAACTATACCCTTCCCAAGGGTGCTATACTCCCTTGGAATAAGGTATGTGGGAGAAACGGTAGCCAAAAAACTCGCTGCACACTTTAAAAATATTGATGCGTTGATGAATGCTGATATGGAATCATTGGTAGAAGTTGATGAAATTGGGGAACGCATTGCTGAATCATTGCTGAGCTTTTTTAGCATTGAATCGAACCGGGAATTAATTGAGCGACTCAGGACAGCAGGATTGAGGATGGAGATAGAAAAGCTACAAACACTAAATTCAGATTTACTTAAGGGGAAATCTTTTGTCATCTCAGGTAAGTTTTCCACGCATTCGCGAGATGAATTAAAAGAGATGGTAGAGCAGAATGGAGGCAAAAACAGCAGTTCAGTAAGCTCCAAAACATCATTCGTGCTGGCCGGTGAGAATATGGGTCCTGAGAAATATAAAAAGGCAGAATCTCACGAGGTTCCAATTATTTCCATTCAGGATTTCCTACAAATGCTGAATAAATAATATTATCAGCTAAAAAATTGTAATTTTGAATTCCTATGAGTCAATTTAGTCAGAATTTTGGAAAAAGGGTAATGGGGAAGCGCTTAAAGAAAAGCGCACGAAACAAAACTGCGCAGAATTTTAAGTCTGCCAACAATGTTACCATAGTATTTGATGCATTAATTCCGAATTCTTTCTCTGTAGTGAAGGATTTCTCTAAATACTTAAATGAGTTTGGCATAAAGACAAAAGTTATTGGTTTTGTTGCCCAGAAAGAAGTTCCTCAGGAGATGTTGCTTTGGGCAAATTTTGAATTCATTACAAAAAAAGAGATCAATTGGTTTGCTAAACCGATTGGACCCGTTGCAGAAGCTTATTTTGCAAGCGAACCTGATATTCTCTTTGTTTTTAGTTTCGCCAAAAATTTATCTATTGATTTTCTCTCTCAATTATCCTTAGCGAAGTTTAAAGTTGGTTGTTTCACTGAAGATACCAATGATTTTGACCTAATGATAAATCCTCCGGGAGGAAAATGTGAACTGGATTTTTTGACCGAGCAGGTTAAACTATATATTAATATGTTAAACCCATCCTAAGGATACACAATATGTCGGAAAAAAGAAAATATGAAGGCAGCGGTGTTGCTATGGTTACACCATTCGGAAATGATGGAGCAATTGATTTTGCAGTGTTAGAAAGACATACTGATGAATTAATCAAACATGGAATTGATTACCTGGTTGTTCTGGGTACTACAGCTGAAACCCCTACCCTTTCTAAAGAAGAAAAGATAGAGATAATTGATGTGGTAAAGAAGTCTGCCGGAGGAAGAGTTCCTATTGTTATAGGAGCAGGAGGAAACAGTACATCAGATGTTATTGACTGGATAAGAGAGATTGGTTCAAATGGGATTGATGCGTATTTAAGTGTGGCACCCTATTACAGCAAGCCCTCACAAACAGGTATGATTCAGCATTTTTCAGCCATTGCATCCTCTTCAGACCTGCCACTGATCTTATACAATGTTCCGGGCCGCACCAGTTCAAACCTTGAAGCAGCAACAGTATTGCAACTTGCACATGAGCTTGGCAACAAAGTTGCGGCGGTGAAAGAGGCCTCGGGCAATATGCAGCAGATCATGGAGATTCAAAAGGACAAACCCGAAGATTTCCTTGTAATATCTGGCGACGACGCCATCGCTCTACCGATGATCTCATTGGGCTGTAGCGGTGTAATATCTGTTATCGGAAATGCGCTGCCTGAATTGCTTTCGCAGATGATCAATGATGCACTTGCTGGCAATTATGAGGATGCAAGGGAAAAGCATTACAATATGTTACCGATGATCAGTGCAATTTTTAAAGAGGGCAATCCTACCGGTGTAAAAGCTTTGATGGAAATACGCGGTTTTGGTAAGAATAATCTCCGGCTACCACTTATCACCGCTACTTCTGCTCTCTACGACAAAATCAGGTATTTAAACAGTTTGTTATAAACGTATTTTTCTAAGCTGCACCAGCTTTGCCGTGACAATTCTTAAATTTCTTGCCACTTCCGCAAGGACAAGGATCATTCCTGCCAACTTTTTTCTCTACTCTAACCGGCTGCACTTTTTGCCCCCCCGGGGTAGGTAATTGACCTCCTTGTGCCTGTGCTTCTGCTGATGCGCCTGCTCCATATTGAGATGTATCCTGCTTGTTAGCTTCGAACTTACTCATATCCATTTTCTTTGGAGCCTGGGCCCTTTGAACTTTTTCAGGATCCCTCAGAGGAATGTGCGCTTTCATCAATGTGGATACAACATCACGGTTTACTTTATCTATCATTGCAGAGAAAAGCTCAAATGCCTCAAATTTATAGATCAACAGTGGATCTTTTTGTTCGTAGGCGGCATTTCTAACAGATTGCCGGAGTTCATCCAATTCCCTCAGGTGTTCCTGCCATGACTGGTCGATGGTTGCAAGAATGATTGATTTCTCATATGACTTAACCAATTCCTTTCCTTCAGAACTATAGCATTTTTCAAGGTTTGCTAATATCTGGAAGATTTTAGCACCATCGGAAACCGGTATTACAATATTTTCATATACCTGTGACTGCCTTTCATACACATCCTTGATAACCGGCATTGCCTGTGAAGAGATGGTATCTCTCTTTCTCTTCATTGTTTCAAGCATCAATGTATATATCTGATCTACCAGGGAGTTGCTGTCAATTTTCCTAAATGCCTGCCCATCTACAGGGGATTCAATTGAAAATACCCTGATCAGTTCCATTTTGAAGTTATCGAACTCATCTGCGGTGTGGTAATTCTCTATGATGCTCTCAGTAACCTCATATATCATATTTGCGATGTCAAGCCCCAATCTTTCACCATATAGAGCATGTCGTCTGCGTTTATAGATTACCACACGCTGTGAATTCATCACATCGTCATACTCCAATAAATTTTTCCTGATACCAAAGTTGTTCTCTTCAACCTTTTTCTGAGCCCTCTCAATGGATTTTGTAATCATGGAATGCTGTATAACTTCACCATCTTTTAATCCAAGACGGTCCATCATACTTGCAATTCTGGCAGAACTGAACAATCGCATCAAATCATCTTCCAGTGAAACATAGAATTGCGATGATCCCGGATCTCCCTGTCGACCTGCCCTACCACGTAGCTGGCGGTCCACACGCCTGGATTCATGTCGTTCGGTACCAATAATTGCTAAGCCACCTGCCACTTTAACTTCATCCGAGAGTTTTATGTCTGTACCCCTACCTGCCATGTTTGTGGCGATAGTTACAGTTCCTGGTTTTCCTGCAGCGGCAACGATATCTGCTTCTCTCTGGTGAAGCTTAGCATTCAGCACGTTATGCGGAATCTTTTTGATTTTCAGCATCCTGGATAGAAGTTCAGATACTTCTACTGATGTTGTTCCCACAAGACTTGGTCTTCCTGCCTTGTTCAACTTTACAATCTCATCAATGACTGCATTGTATTTTTCTCGTTTGGTCTTAAAAATCATATCCTCCCTGTCGTCACGAACAATCGGACGGTTGGTTGGAATAACCATTACATCAAGCTTATAGATATCCCACAGTTCGCCTGCTTCAGTTTCAGCTGTACCTGTCATGCCTGAGAGCTTGTGGTACATCCTGAAATAGTTTTGCAGCGTAATCGTGGCCCATGTTTGAGTTGCAGCTTCTACTTTTACACTTTCCTTTGCTTCAATTGCCTGGTGCAAGCCATCGGAATAACGCCTTCCCTCCATGATACGACCAGTTTGCTCATCAACAATCTTCACTTTGTTATCCATCAGCACGTATTCGATGTCCTTCTCGAACATGGCATATGCCTTTAATAATTGATTTACAGTGTGGATTCGCTCAGATTTTACTGCATAGTCGCGAAGCATCTGGTCTTTAGTTTCCAATTTCTTTTTCTCAGCCAGGTCAGATTTTTCAATCTCGGCCACTTCGCTTCCAATATCCGGGAGAATAAAGAAAGTTGGATCATCTGAGCTACCGGTCATTACATCAATTCCATTATCTGTCATCTCAACAGAATTCATCTTCTCTTCGATAATAAAGAATAGATCATCTGTTACAATGTGCATATTTTTGGAATTCTCCTGCATATACTGGTTTTCAGTTTTATGCATAAGAGACTTATTTCCCTCTTCGCTCAATAGCTTTATTAGCGCTTTATTTTTGGGAAGTCCTTTATTGGCTTGCAGAAGTTTAAATCCTGCTTTTTCTTTATTTTCTTCTTGTAAGAACTTCCTGGCTTCTGTTATAACAGTATTCACAAATTGTTTCTGCGAATTCATCAGTTGTTCCACCTTTGGCTTATATTCCATGAATTCCTGGTTATCGCCTTTTGGCACCGGACCAGAAATAATCAATGGAGTTCTTGCATCATCAATAAGCACAGAGTCGACCTCATCAACGATGGCATAATTGTGTTTACGCTGAACAAGTTCTTCCGGAGTATGTGCCATATTGTCGCGCAGGTAGTCAAAACCAAACTCATTGTTTGTTCCAAATGTGATATCGCTGTTGTATGCTTTTTTCCTACTGTCGGAATTCGGTTTATGATTATCAATACAATCTACACTAAGTCCGTGAAATTGATAGATCGGCCCCATCCATTCTGAGTCCCTCTTTGCCAGGTAATCGTTCACTGTAACCAGGTGAACTCCCAATCCTGTCAGGGCATTCAGATAAACCGGCAGTGTTGCAACAAGTGTCTTACCTTCCCCAGTAGCCATCTCAGCAATTCTTCCTTCATGTAATCCTATCCCTCCAATCAGCTGCACATCATAATGTACCATATCCCAGGTGATCTCATTTCCACCAGCCATCCACTTATTTTTCCAGATTGCCTTATCTCCATTGATTTCAATATTATCAGCTGCTGCAGCCAGGTCACGGTCAACATCTGAGGCAGTAACTTCAATGGTTTCATTTTCTTTAAATCGCTTTGCTGTTTCCCTGACTATGGAGAATCCCTCGGGAATAGATTCCCTCAGGATGATTTCATACTTTTCATCAATTGTATCTCCCAGCTTATCAATTTTTTTGTAAATCTCTTCTTTCAGACTAACATCAACCTCAATGTCTTCTGCCTGCTTTTTCAAGGTCACCAGTTCTTTCCTTTCCTCGTCAACATAGCCCTGAATTTTCGCTTTTAAAACATATGATCTTTCTCTTAATTCATCATTCGTTAAGGTATGGAAAGTCTCATATAATTCCTTGATCTTATCTACAAGTGGTAAGATATCTTTCATGTCCCTGTCTGACTTATTTCCAAGGAATTTTGATATTATTTTATTTACGTCCATTAGATGTTATATATTTTATGCGAATCTATGCTTTTGTAATAAAAAGCAAAGTTAATTTTTTTTAAGTTTTATAAGCCCTAAAGCATATTAAATCATGTTAATAACCTGCTTATAAATGGCTGAGCTTTGAACACTGATCAAATAGAGTGCCAGTTGTGTATGGTAGACAGAATGACAGTCGGAGCTTGAAAAAAAAAAGCCATACTCGATAAAAATATGGCTTAGGTTTCATTGCTGAAATATTATTCGGTTGCTCCTCCACCGCGCATGGAGAGTATATCACGATCGAACATATAGAGATTGTGTGCTCCAAGCAGTTTCAGCTTATCAATAATCGCTTTTACAGAAGCTTCTTCCTCAATTTGCTCTGTTACAAACCACTGAATCCAATTGTGAGTTGTGTAGTCTTTTTCTTCAATGCACACCGCAACAATTTCATTAATTGAATTTGTTATATACTGCTCGTGTTTTAGCACGGCATCAAATAAATCAACAATATTTTTAAATTCTACCGGAGGTTTGTCAAGTCCGGGTATAATGGCTTGCCCATCCCGTTCGTTAATGTACTTCACGAATTTAAGCATGTGCATACGTTCTTCATCAGATTGGGCATAGAACCATTCTGCTACGCCACCTAGCCCCTGGTTTTCGACCCAGGAAGCCATAGCCAGGTAAAGTTGTGAAGAGTAATCTTCTTTTTCAACTTGCGCATTTAAACTATCTTCTATTTTTTTTGATAACATCTTTTAAGTTTAAAGTGACTAAAGTGAGCTAAAGTGAGCTAAAGTTAATGATAACTTTTTACACTTTAAACCCCTTAAATTATATTACATATTCGCAATAATTGCATTTCCGAATCCTGAACATGAGAGCTTTTCGGCTCCATCCATTAGCCGGGCGAAATCATAAGTTACTTTTTTCTGCTCGATTGTTTTTTGAAGGGCAGAAACAATAAGGTCAGCAACTTCATTCCATCCCATGTACTGGAACATCAGAACACCTGAAAGAATAACTGAGCCCGGGTTAACTTTGTCCAGTCCTGCATACTTTGGAGCGGTACCGTGGGTTGCTTCAAAAATAGCATGTCCTGTTATATAGTTAATATTTGCACCAGGAGCAATGCCTATTCCACCGACAATAGCTGCCAGGGCATCAGAAATATAATCTCCATTGAGGTTCATGGTTGCAATGACTGAATACTCAGCCGGACGTGTAAGAATTTGTTGCAGAAATGCATCAGCAATAACATCCTTTATAATAATTTTTCCTGCTTTTACGGCAGCGTCCTGTGCTTCATCGGCTTTGGCTTTCCCTTCCTTCTCAGCTATTCTGTCATACTTACTCCAGGTAAATACGGCATCACCAAACTCCTTCTCTGCCAATTCATATCCCCACTGCTTGAATTGTCCTTCAGTATACTTCATTATATTCCCTTTGTGCACTAATGTCACGGAGGGCTTATTTTCACGAATCGCATATTGAATAGCTGATCTAACCAGCCGGTCTGTTCCTTCTTTCGAAATCGGTTTGATCCCAATAGACGCAGATTCAGGAAAACGAATAGATGAAACGCCCATCTCATTTATAAGGAAATTGGTTATTTTTTTTCCTTCTTCTGTTCCAGCCATCCACTCAATCCCTGCATAAATATCTTCAGAATTCTCTCTGAAAATTACCATGTCAGTTGTTGTAGGATTTTTTACAGGTGAAGGTACTCCTTTGTAATATTTCACAGGGCGCAGGCAAACATACAGATCCAGGATTTGACGAAGTGCTACATTGAGCGAACGTATTCCACCTCCAACAGGTGTGGTTAAAGGACCTTTGATAGAAACAAGGTACTCATGCAAGACGTCGAGAGTTTCCTCAGGCAACCATTTTCCTGTTTTGTTAAATGCTTTTTCACCCGCATAGACTTCTTTCCATTCAATCTTTCTTTTGCCGCCATATGCCTTTTCAACTGCCGCATCAAAAACGGCCACTGAAGCTGCCCATATATCCGGTCCAGTGCCATCTCCTTCAATAAATGGAATAATTGGGTTATCTGGTACTTGCAATTTCCCGTAATGATTGATAATTTTTTCTGCTGCCATAGTAATTGTTTTCTATAATAATTAAGTTACATCTTATTTACAAATACCTTGCATTTTTGTTCAATCATCGAAATCAAGTTTAAAAGAATTTTTAAATGTTTCCATCAGTGGATTCTTTTTAATAAGGTAATTTAACTTGTCATCATCCGTATAAACTTTCTTCTGCGCATCGCCGTTACTCTTAACGGAAGATTCGATTGTATATTCAGTATTTTTTATGTGTTCCCGAAAATATTTAATGATTCCGGGTTTTATTCTCTGTGAAAAATTGTCTTTTTGTGCATTGCTACTTAATTCCACGTGAATAATACCCATTTCATCCAAGCTTGGCTGACACTGCCTGAGGGTATTATAGATCCGTGGTTGATTCTGTTTAATAGAATCAGCGTATTCATTCCATGATGCAAGGATCAGCTCAGAAGTAATTAATATTTCATTATCAGGACTTACCCCCTCCGCCGGCTTATCACCAGTTTTGTCCCCTGGTTCTGGTTCTTTTTTCTGAGCTTCTCCTTTTAAAGTATCTTTAATAGAAATACTTTTAGTGTAAACCCATTTATTTTCTTTCCCGTTTCCGTTTTCGACTTGTGCAGAAGGTTCTTCTTTTTTAGCCACAACAGGTTCCGTGTCAACTTTATCCTGTTCAGGAAGACTTTGCTTTGGAGAGTCAGTAGTTTCAGCGCTAGGACCAGCTACTTTTTTTTTTTCAACCAGGGTAAGGTTGGATAATTTTACGAGAGACAATTCTATGGTTAAACGCTGATTCCTGCTGTTTCTAAACTGTATATCAGCGTCATTGCAAATCTCCAGTCCCCTATATAGAAAATCGAGAGGAACTTCTTTGGATTGAGACAGATACCGCTCTGTCAATGCCTTGCCAACGTCTAAAAGAACTGCTGTCTCAGGATTTTTACAAACCATCAGATCTCTCAAATGTGATGCCAGTCCATTGATAAAGTTGCGCGCATCAAATCCTTTCTCAAGAATTTCATTAAACAAAAGTAAAGCTGTAGAAATGTCGTTTTTCAACAAGCTGTCTGTTAACTTGAAATAATACTCAATATCGAGGATGTTCAGGTTCTCAATGACCTTAGCATAAGTGATATTATCGCCTGAGAAACTAACTACCTGGTCGAATATAGAGAGGGCATCTCTCATAGACCCTTCAGACTTTTGCGCAATAACATGCAAGCCCTCTTCCTCTGCTGTAATCTTCTCCTCCCCTGCAATATATTTTAGGTAGGATACAGTATCCTCAGTCTTGATACGATTGAAATCAAATATCTGGCAGCGGGATAATATCGTAGGAATAATTTTATGCTTTTCGGTAGTAGCCAGTATGAAGATGGCATGTTTGGGAGGTTCTTCTAGAGTTTTCAGGAAAGCATTAAATGCCTGTGGTGAAAGCATGTGAACCTCATCAATAATATAGAGACTGTAATTACCAACCTGGGGAGGTATGCGTACTTGCTCTGTTAAGCTCCTGATATCATCAACAGAGTTGTTAGATGCAGCATCGAGTTCGTGGATATTGTATGCCCTGCTTTCATTAAATGATTTACAGGATTCACAAGCATTGCAAGCCTCAATTGTATCACTAAGGTTCATACAATTTATTGTCTTGGCAAAAATCCTGGCACAAGTTGTCTTCCCAACTCCCCTGGGACCGCTAAACAAGTATGCATGTCCAAGGTGATTGTTTTTGATTGCATTTCTCAGCGTCGTTGTAATGGAGTTCTGCCCAACAACAGATTTAAATGTGTCGGGGCGATATTTACGGGCTGAAACAATAAAATTTTTCATTTGAAATTTTTCAAAAACTGAATGTAAAGATAATGCATTCCGTCGGAAAACAATGGCTCTTTAGGGCAATGAGTTAATGAGGCAATGGGGTAATGAGGCAATGGGTTAATGGGTTAATGAGTCAATGGGTTAATGGGTCAATGGGTTAATGAGTTAATTGGTTAAAGATTTAACCGTTTTGTAATAATTTCTTAATCCAATTGTAATGTCAATGCTATTCTTTTGTAACTAAATAATTAAGCCTAAATACAAAATTATCATTTAGAGATGAAAAAAATCACACTATTCTCACTCGGGTTGTTCTCGATTTCGATATTTGCCCTGGGCCAGGCAGAAGAGTTTGTTCCGGGAGGAAAACCGATAATGAAGATATACAGCAATTTTCACACATCTTTTTCAGAAAGCAAATCCGGATCACAGTTTCAACTGACCAGAGTCTACCTGGGATATGAACACAAATTCAGTGAAAACCTATCTGCAAGAGCAAACCTGGATATTGGTGATCCAGGAGTTGGAAAACTTCAGATGACGGCTAATGTTAAAAACGCCTACCTCAAATATATGTTTAATAATTTCTCTGTCAACTTTGGTATGATCTCAACAACTCAATTTAATATTCCCCAGTGAGAGGGATCAAGCTTTCTCCAAACTTTCAAGGATGGAGTCCTGCAGACAACAGCGAGCGTTTCATATCAACAATAATATTGAATTGCGAAATTAATTTATAATCATTTAAACTTTTAAAAATGAGATTATTGAACACTCCTTAACAGGTGTTGACTTGTGGAATGAAGTAAAAGATTCATTGCATAAAAAAAGTAATTTCCTCCCTGGCGGATTAGCGTTTCT
>CAZIFQ010000003.1:122410-196019 GCA_964538375.1 uncultured Bacteroidaceae bacterium
TAAAAGATTCATTGCATAAAAAAAGTAATTTCCTCCCTGGCGGATTAGCGTTTCTATTTTCCCTGGCAAAGGAATAGCTTTACCGTTTCTTTCGCCTGTTAAAATTCTTATCGCCTCTTGTTTTTGGCTTTTTATAAGTTTTTCTTTTGCGTAAATAAGAACCTCCTTGATTGGTCTTCTTATTCTTCTCTGTTTTATCATGAAAAGCTTTTTCAGTTTTATCTTTATCCTTTGCGCGCTTGATATGTACTTCAGCTACTTTTGGACTTTCCTCAGGTGTTAACTGGGTAGAAACTTTTACTACTGCAGGAAAATCAATGATGGGAACCATGTAATTCATTAATTTTTCAATTTGCTCTTTCGCATGCTCCTCTTTTTGTGTAAAGAAAAGAATCGACTTTCCCTCTTCTTCCGCTCTACCTGTTCTTCCTATACGATGCATATAGTTTTCAGGAAACAGGGGAGTGTCAAAATTTATAACATGGGAGATTTTATCCAAATCCAATCCACGAGCCATTACGTCCGTTGTGATAAGAATTCGGTTTACTCCCTCATCAAACTGCTTGATGGAGCGGAACCTGTAGTTTTGAGATTTATTCGAATGTATGACGCATAATTCATTCCCATATCTCTCCTCCAGGGCAAGAAATAAACGATCAGCTCCTTTTTTACTCGATACAAAAACAAGTACTTTTTTAAATATTTCAGAATCTTCAAGGAGATAGGATAACAAATTAACTTTAGTGTAAAAGTTTTTTACTGAGTAAGAAACCTGGCTAATATTATCCAGTGGTGTTCCACTAACGGCAATAGATATCTTCACCGGCGCAACAAAAAAATCATTGATCAACTCATCCACCTCTACCGTCATTGTTGCAGAGAACATTAAGTTTTGTCTGCGCTCAGGCAATAAATCGAAAATATTTGTCAATTGGTATCGGAATCCCAGGTCCAGCATGACATCTACCTCATCTATCACTAACTTTTTTATTGATTTAAGCTTCAGAGCACCATGCATTGCGATATCATACAGTCTGCCCGGAGTAGCAACAAGTATGTCACAACCCTTAACTACTTCCAGCTTCTGTGTATTGATATTCGCGCCGCCATATACTCCGAGTACACGGGTGCTCATATAGGTAGTTAGCAACTTAACCTGATCCACCACCTGTAAAACCAATTCACGTGTAGGTACCAATATCAATATCCTGGGAGGAATTTGGTCAGCATATTTTAAATCCCTCAAAAGAGGCAAGAGATAAGCCAATGTTTTTCCTGTTCCAGTTTGAGCTATTCCTACAAGGTTTCTACCCGACAAAATAACAGGGCATACTTCCGATTGAATAGGAGTTGGTGAAATGAAATCAAGGTCAGCAATAGATTTATATAAGGGCTTCGACAATGCCAAATCTTCAAATGTCTTCATGCTGCAAAAATATATTTTAACAAGCAGTAATTCTGCTTTTTACGTAAAAATCATCAACAAAAGTGATAAAACTCCATTATTATCTAATTTTATCAGTGATTAAAGCGCTTCATTCTTTGCTCTTAACTAAAATCTTCCTATTTTTGCGGTCGATTTTAAAACAAGTAAAAATTAAATTATGTTGAATCAGTACGAAACCGTTTTCATTGCAACTCCCGTTTTATCTGAGAACCAGATGAAGGAAGCGGTAGAAAAATTCAAGGGCATCGTCACTGCCAATGGTGGTGAAATTGTCTATGAGGAGAGCTGGGGCCTTAAAAAATTGGCCTATCCCATCCAGAAGAAATCCACAGGATTTTATCACTTAACTGAATTTAGAGCGCCCGGCGCGTCTTTAGAAAAACTGGAAACAGAATTTCGCCGTGACGAGAGAATTCTTCGCTTTCTCACTATGAAAATGGATAAATATGCAGTTGCATATGCAGAGAAGAAGAGAGCTAGAAAAGTAGCAGAGTCAAACGAAAAAGTAAAGGAGGACTAAAACATGGCACAAGGAAATTCAGAAATCAGATATCTCACGCCTCCAACGGTAGAGATTAAAAAGAAGAAGTATTGCAGATTCAGAAAAAACAGGATTAAGTATATTGATTACAAAGATCCAGAGTTTTTGAAAAGATTCCTTAATGAGCAGGGGAAAATTCTTCCCCGTCGTCTCACAGGGACTTCATTGAAATACCAGAGAAAAGTATCCGTGGCAATCAAACGTGCAAGACACCTTGCATTACTGCCATATGTAACAGATATGTTAAAATAAACAGCCGGAGGATAAATCATGGAAATTATACTTAAACAAGATGTACCTAATTTAGGTCATAAGGACGACATCCTGACTGTTAAGAACGGATATGCGAGAAATTACCTAATTCCTAAGGGTTTTGCAATTAATGCGACAAAAACAAACCTGAAGGTACACGAAGAGAACCTTCGTCAGCGTGCACATAAAGAGGAGCAATTGAAAGATTCTGCTCTTGAACTTGCTGAAAAGATGAAGGGTATCAAAATTATTATCGGGGCCAAAACGAGTACGAAAGGAAAGATTTTCGGTTCAGTAAATACAATTCAGTTAGCTGAAGAACTTGGAAAGAACGGATTTGAGATTGATCGTAAAGATATTTCAATCAAAGACGATCTGATCAAGGAAGTTGGAAGCTACAGTGCAACAGTAAGACTTCACAGAGAAGTAAGAATTGAGATTCCTTTCGAGATCGTTTCGGAATAAGCTCAATATTACAGAATAAGTTAAAAAAGAGGGTGGCTCAATGAGTCACCCTCTTTTTACTCGATCATTTTTTTTAGAATAATGCCTCTCTCCTATTCTTATTCCTTCGCGGCAATGGTTTCTATTTCTACCATCACACCCAGGGGTAACTCCTTGACTGCAAATGCTGCCCTGGCTGGCTGATCTTCCTTATAGTATGATGCATACACATCATTCATGGCTTTGAAATTTGCCATATCAGAGAGCAGACATGTTGATTTGATCACCTGGCTGAAGGTGTATCCGGCTTCATACAATATGGCGTTGATATTCTTCATTACCATCTCTGTTTGTTCCTGGATTCCTCCTTCTACGATCTTACCTGTTGCAGGGTCAATTGGAATTTGTCCGGAGATAAAGAGCATACCATTTGCTTCAACGGCTTGAGAATAGGGTCCAACAGCAGCAGGAGCTTTTTTTGTGTGAATTATTTTTTTCATTGTAAATAAGATTATTATGATGTATGTGAAGTATAAAGATAAGGAAGTTTGGGGGTATTGTCAGCTCGGACTTGCTCTAAGAAGAATTCATTAAAAATTATCCTGCCAGGACTTTCTCTTATTGTATTTCAAATCGGAAAGGATGTTTGATTTGGCATTAATTTGGAAATTGTAAGACTTATAATTTCCAAATGGAACAACGGATATCCGCATCTCCCAACAGTGGAGATCCCTGTACAAGCTTATATTGGTAGTAGTAAATTTCTTACTATAAATATCATACCCGGTATTGAATCCGATCTTCCATTTTGGAGTTAAACTAAGGTCTCCAGAGGCCCTTACTGTTTGAACAATACTCGATATATCCGTCTGTTTCCTATAACTGAAGGAATAATCCAGCTTAAGAGACCATGGCACATCAAAGTCAACATACTGCCCATAATAATCATCCGCGGCAGGATCATACTGGTTGCTATTATTTATGTTGTTTGTCTCATCAAAGGCACTTGATGACAATGGATCATCAATGTCATCTTTATTGTCTTTATCTCCATCATCCTGCTTAGACTTAAATGAGATTCCAAGATTGACGCTGGCAGTGGTAAGTCGGACTAATTTACCCGTTTGGGCAAAATAGCTTTGGGTAGTTCTTGAACGTGTACTATCGTATCCGAATGGATCCATCGTTCCCCTGAAATTCAGTGATAGTTTATTATTAAAGAGCCGCGTGTTTCCATTCATATTGATTGCACTCCACGAGGGAGCAAGAGAATCCCTGTTGAACAGGTTATAGTTTGTTGAAAAATTGAAATTATCTAATAACTTAACTTTTGAAACCTCATCTATGGTATCATTCTTTGATCGAACTTTTGCTTCAAGGTTATTTTTCAGGGAGAGATTGATTGATCCGGCAGCACCGTTAAATGTTGGCGTACCATATATCTGATCCTCATAGATGGAATAGGTTTCAAGTATGTTGTTATCATTAATTGTGTCTATCACATCCCTGTAATAGTCTGCTTGTATTCCTGTCATATCAGGAGTATAGGAAATACTTGCTGAAGGAGTCATCATATGCCTGATGGCTTCTAAGCGCCCGTCTCCTGTGAATTGATACATCCCATAAATTTTCGGCGAAACACCTGTACTAATTCTTGGCAGATAAGCTTGTGCGTAACTCAACCTGTTATGAATCGTATCCGATACAACAGGAGTAAACACAGTCACTCCGTCGACTTCCTCCTCGGTATAGTCAGAAACAAATTTCTCAGTATAGCTGGAGTAGATTATTCCCTTATAACTAACATTGGGAGTTATAGTCATACTTTGCAATGCAGCAACTTTCTTAAATGGCTTGATGTTCAAACTCAATGGAACCTCGTGCTTAAAACCATTGCTCATATCATTCCACACTTCACTTGTAAACAGCATGGTATCAGTAGTCTTAATCCTGTTCTCACCGATACTGGAATAGCTTAGCTGGATATCTTCATACCATTTCTTAGGTCCTACCTTTTTCTTTCGCTCGAATGGCTTTATTCTTCCCATGTTTAATGACAATTTCGGAAGAGTCATATTCACGGCATTCGTATTGCTGTTTTGTGAATGGTTTAAGGAGGCACTAAAATTGAAAGGACTATTGGGCCATGATTTTGAATATGAAACACTCGATTGTTTTGTATTCTGGACTACATTCTGAATATTCCTTGTATGGTTCTGGTCGTAGGATGAACTCGACAAATTTACACTTGCACGAAAGCTGCTGTTTGGACTGGCTTCCCTGGCCTGCGAATGGTTCCATCCAATTGAATAGTCTTTTGAAACACTGTAAGCATCTTCGGCAATCTTATAGCCGGAGACATTATTGAAATACTGCACATTCACATTTCCATTAAACTTATATCGCAGTTTGTAATTACTGGCTGCCCTCACACCCCAGGTGCCATTAGAATAAATATCCCCTGTAATTCTCAGGTCCAAATACTCATTCAAGGCAAAATAATATCCTCCATCCCGCAAATAAAATCCTCGTCGCTCCTCTTCTCCATATTGTGGAATAAGTATGCCCGAAGTTTTTGTTTGCGAATTAGGAAAGAAACCAAAAGGAATACCAATTGGCAAAGGTATATCCTGGAAAACGAGGTATGCCGGACCGGAAATAATTTTGTCGCCCGGCATCGATATTCCTTTGGTGATAGCTACATAAAAATGTGGGTGCGGTGCATCACAAGTTGTATATTTCCCATTCTTAATGTGAATATGCCCGTTTTTCTGCATTTTTGTCTCTTCAGAATGCAGATAACCACCCTCCTGCTCCGTTATTACTTCCTCAATAAAACCTCTTTTAGATTTAAAATTATACCTGAGCGAATTCGCCTCATAGCTATCGCCGCCATCAGAGAAGATGGGTTTGTTCATAACTTTTCCAGTTGAATCCGGGAGTCCATACGCAAGTACTTCAGATTTATTCATCTCGTACTTTATATAATCAGATTCTAATTTAATCTCTCCATAGGTAATTATAGCTGAGCCATATAACTCGGCTGTACCACCATTCATCGAAAAGATAATCGAATCTGCTGCATCATAGTTAACTTCTGTAGTAATAGCATCACCCAATCCGCCGGAAGTTTGTAATGTATCAGCAGCTATTGAATCTCCAGCCACAAGTGTCGTATCTTGTCCGGAGAAGAGAGAATCAACAGGCAAATTGGCATTAGACAAAAGATAGTCCTCATTGAATGCCTCGCCTGTATCTTCAATTAGCAAAGAATCATTCACTTGCATCAATAAGGAATCACTCTCCTGGGCAAGCAATATAGCACCTGTCAGAAGAGTTAGTAATATATTGATAACTATCTTTAGTTGGATATTTCCCAAAGTGAATATTCTGTTAATTTTGTAAGCATCTGAAAAGTGTGCAAATCTAATGAAAATCCTTTAATTAATGATACGCTCAGATTCATTGCCACTATATTTTAAACGCATTGCAGCTGTTTTTCTTATCTGCATTGTAAGCTTTTTTATTTCTATTGGAAATGATGGAAATATTTCTCCTGAAGATCTTAAGAAATCAATAGATGTTGTTGTTATTGATGCCGGACACGGCGGAAAAGATTCGGGGGCGATTGGAAAAAAAGGCAAAGAGAAGGATATTGCCTTAAGTATTGCATTGAAACTTGGGAAATATATTGAAGAGAACCTACCAGATGTCAAGGTAGTATATACCCGTAAAACAGATGTGTTCATAGCACTGCATGAAAGGGCAAATATTGCCAACAGGAATGAAGCTGACCTGTTTATTTCGATTCATGTGAATGCCAACAAAAAGACAGCTCCAAGTGGCACATCATCACATGTTTTGGGCCTACATCGATCTGAAGAGAATATGGATGTAGCTATCAGGGAAAACTCTGTAATCATGCTGGAGGAGGATTATGAGACTACCTATGAGGGATTTGATCCTGAATCCCTTGAATCATACATCATCTTTTCATTGATGCAAAATACTTATTTTAAGCAAAGTATTGAGTTTGCTTCTTATGTTCAGGATCAATTTAGGGAGAGGGCAAACAGAAAGGACCGCGGCGTAGTTCAACAAGGAATACTTGTGCTGGCCAGAACTGCAATGCCAGGTGCACTCATAGAGACTGGTTTTATCTCAAATCTCAAAGAAGAAGAATATCTCCTAACGCAAGATGGCCAGGAAATTATTGCCTCAGCTGTATACCGCGCTTTTAAACACTATAAGACAAGGATCGAAAAAAGCAGTAACTTTACAGCCCTGCCAGATCCAGAGCCGGAGCCGGAAACTGAAAAGGAATATAATGATGATATAGAGGCAGATAGTCAAATCTATTTCAGGGTGCAGATTGCTTCTTCCAAGAATAAGGTCAGCACTGATCCTGCTGCATTCAAGGGACATGCGGATGTTTCTATAATTGAACAGGGCCGATGGTTTAAATATACGCTTGGACAGAAACTCTCATACAATGAAGCATTAAATAGGGCTAATGCAGTTAAAAATGAATTTCCCGGCTCCTTTATTATTGCAGTAAAGAATAATGAAATCATTCCGCTGAGTGAAGCACTGATTGAAATAAACAGGTAAGATGAAAATATCCAGTGAAATAAAGATTGGTTTGGTTGGAATAGTAGCCCTGGTATTTGTTATTTGGGGCGTGAAATATTTACAGGGCACAAACATACTGGACAGCAAACTCAGATATTATGCCAGCTATGAAAATGTGAATGGTTTAGAACCCGGCACTCCTGTATTGATGAAGGGCTATAAAGTTGGTGATGTAGCTGAAATAAAATTCTATCCGGAATTATCTCCTTCTTTTGCTGTGGCAATCGATATTGAGAAAAAGTACATGATAGGCATAGGAAGTATTGCTGAGATTTTTGCTGTAGATTATCTCGGATCAAAAGCCATCAGAATCATTTCTTCCGGAAAGGAAAATTATCACATTGCCAATGATACATTGGCTTCTGCTGTGATCCCGGATATGCTCTCTTCAGTCATGGAAGATATTTCTCCGGTGTTGCAAAACGTTAATAAGTTAAGTTCCACACTTGATTCTGTTGGGATTAACTTAAATGCCATTTTGAACGATCCTTCAACTCTTGGCACAATTAAAGATTTGAATAAAGTAGCAGTATCTCTGAAAACAAGTTTATCTGAAGATGGCAATATCACAGCATCACTTGATAACCTTTCTGAAATCACTGCAAATCTCAGAAATCAGAATGAAGAAATAGCTGCCACTATTGCCAACCTTCACTCTGTAAGCAACGATTTCAATACTGCAGATATAGACTCTATTCTGAATAATTTTGATCTTATTAGCCAGAACTTGAAAAACATTACGCAGCAAATTGAATCAGGTGAAGGCACCATGGGAAAATTGATTTATAATGACAGTCTTTATGATCATATTTCTTCACTGAGTGCAGATCTCGATTCCTTGATTATTGACATCATTGATCATCCTGAAAAATATGTCCGATTTTCTGTGTTTGGGAAATAATTTCCTATACTTTTGGTGGAAATGCGAAGAATCTGATTTTTTGTTTTGACAACAGTGATGATTTTTATGACGAATGACATACTTAATTTTGCATGAAATCTAAAGCAACAATTTAATTATCACTCCTAAATGATTAATAAACAAATTCTTAAGATCGAAATACACTAAAAGCTTGATATTTAACTACTTGCAATTTTATTGAATTTTTTCTCTTACTTAAACTGTTGACCTTAAATCCAATATAAAATAATTGAGAAATTCAAGTGCCAATACCCTTTTTTTATTACTTTTTTTTCACAATCTTTGTTCTACTTACATCGAACCCTCAATTTCTCAATTTAAAACGAACTTTCATAATGCACGAACGCGTCTGGAAGAACTGTCTAAACATTATCAAGGACAATGTGCCCTCAATTAGCTTTCGAACCTGGTTTGAGCCTATTGTTCCTCTAAAGTTAGAAGAAGATGTGTTAACCATACAGGTGCCCAGTCCTTTCTTTTATGAGTATCTTGAAGAGCAGTACATAGATATACTGAGAAAAGTACTTTTAAAAGAGCTAGGAGAAAATGCAAAACTGGAGTACAATGTGGTTATGCAGAACAATAGCTATAATAATAATAAACCCTATACTGTTAAGTTTCCAGCAAAAAATAGTAAGGAAATTAAAAACAAACCTATAGCAATTCCTCTCGACACAAGTGAACAATCAATAAAGAATCCATTTATTATTCCCGGCATAAAGAAGATGGACATTGATCCACGCTTGAATCCCGGAAACTCATTCGATAATTTTATAGAAGGAGAATGTAACAGGTTGGCACGCTCTGCCGGCTATGCAGTTGCGAACAATCCAGGTGGTACCGCTTTTAATCCCCTGTTAATTTATGGAGATAGTGGTTTAGGAAAAACACACCTGGCCCAGGCCATTGGGATTGAGGTAAAAAATCATTTTCCAGACAAGACTGTCCTTTATGTAAATGCCAACAAGTTCCAAACGCAATTTGTAGATGCTATCCGTAACAACAATAAAAATGATTTCCTTCATTTTTACCAGATGATCGATGTGCTTATCATTGATGATGTACACGAATTTGCAGGCAAGGAGAAGACCCAGGATACTTTCTTCCATATCTTCAATCACCTGCACCAAAGCGGTAAACAACTGGTTCTTACTTCAGACAAGCCACCTGTTGAATTGCAGGGACTTGAGCAGAGATTAATCAGCAGGTTCAAATGGGGACTGTCAGCTGACTTGCAATCGCCTGATTATGAGACTCGTATTGCTATACTAAAAAGAAAGACCTACAATGATGGCATTGAAATGCCTGATGATGTACTTGAATATATTGCCACTCACATTACCGATAATGTCCGCGAACTTGAGGGTGCATTGATTTCTCTTCTTGCGCAGTCAACCCTGAATAAAAAAGAGATTACACTGGATCTTGCCAAGGATATGATTGATAAACTTATCAAGAATACCAAGAAGGAAATTTCGATTGACTATATCCAGAAAATCGTTTGCAGTTATTATAGCATTGGATTGGAACAACTTCAGTCCAAAACACGGAAGAGAGAAATTGTTCAGGCAAGACAGGTTGCTATGTTTTTCTCAAAGAGCTTAACAAAATCTTCGCTTGCAACTATTGGATCACAAATTGGCGGAAAAGATCATGCTACAGTTTTACATGCTTGTAAAACAGTGAATAATTTAATCGAGACTGATAAACGTTTTCGAATACAGGTCGATGAGATTGAAAAGAAACTAAAAATGTAAAAAACAAAACAGGTTCACAATTTGAACCTGTTTTTTTTATCTGAATAAATATGCACTACCTGATACTCTGTATCCTCTCATCTACCGGAATCTTTGTTGTATTCAAATTTCTCGACAGAAAAGATGTCCTCCCCTTCCCTGTTATCGTTATCAATTACCTCATCGCCTCCTTGTTTGGTTTTCTGATTAACTCAGCAGATTTTTCATTGAAATCAATCATTTCCCAGCCATGGCTGCCGATTTCATTTTTAATAGGAGTCTTATTTATTGTTTTGTTTTTCGTTATTGCCAGATCTTCCAGGGTTGCCGGAATCTCAGTTACAACAGTAGCCAGCAAGATGTCAGTTGTATTTCCCATTATCTTCTCGATGCTCATTGATTCAAGTGATGTGTTGACGCTTACTAAGCTATTGGCAATAATTATTGCCCTAATAGGTGTGCTTCTTACCGTCTATACGCCAAGCTCGAATTCCGTACTGATGAAGAAGATTACCCTTCCCCTTATACTTTTTATTGGAATGGGAATTGTTGATTCTTTGGTAAAATTTGCACAGCACCAGTATGTTGAAAATTCTGACAAGGCATTATTCAGCGCTGTTCTGTTTTTTATTGCCTTTCTTACGGGAATACTTATTCTGCCGTTCAAGAAAGGAATGATTGGACATTTTAAAAAGGCAGCCACGTGGTTTTGGGGAATTGTATTGGGGATCGTAAATTTCGGATCGATCTACCTTTTAGTATCAGCATTGAACCATGTAAACAACAATGAGATTAGAACGGATAGCTCAGTAATATTTGGACTCAATAACATAGGTATCGTTGGACTGAGCATTCTTGTCGGACTATTGATTTTTTCTGAGAAACTTAAATTAATTAACTGGATTGGCATTGCCCTTTCTGTAGTATCTATACTTTTGTTTACTATTGCGTAGTTATGAAAGAGAGTTACTTCACTATAGAAAAAGAATCGCACGGACTTTTCAAGGACCGTGGAAGTAAATTCTTATCTTTTGCCTATCCTGTCACAACTGAAGATGAGATCAAAAATCATCTTGATAAACTACGAAAAGAATACCACGATGCCAGGCATCATTGCTATGGCTGGAGATTAAACCCAGACAATAGTT
The DNA here is from genome assembly GCA_964538375.1 of uncultured Bacteroidaceae bacterium. Taxonomy (GTDB): domain Bacteria; phylum Bacteroidota; class Bacteroidia; order Bacteroidales; genus JAUUZQ01. The sequence goes on from CAZIFQ010000003.1 coordinate 133,533, forward strand.
TATCTCGTGCGAATGACGATGGTGAACCATCAAATAGCGCAGGAAAGCCAATCCTCAATCAGATTGAATCGAAGAAGCTAAGCAATGTTCTTGTGGTGGTCATAAGATACTTCGGAGGAACTTTACTTGGTGTAGGCGGATTAATAAATGCCTATCGTACTGCGGCGGCTGAGGCACTGGAAAATAACAGAATTATTAAGAAATATATTTATAAATCATACAAAATTAGTTTCCATTATGGCTTAATGAATGCTGTAATGAAAATTATCAAGGAACATGACCTGGAGAATTTCGACCACGAGTTTGAGATGAGTTGTTCCCTGAAAGTTAATATCAGAATTATATTGGCAGAAAAGGTCCTGGATCAATTCAAATTGATTGATGGATGTGAGCTCGAAGAACTCGATTTATAATATTTATAAATATGTTATCAACATTATAAAAATCAAAAGTTGTCAATTGTATATTTGTAACTAAATATTTATTACCACATGAAGCATCCATTCAATTTTTTCTGGTAAAGGAATGGCTATGATAAGGAAGATCCATGTGAACATTAAAAATCAATTATCTCCACATGAAAAATAAGAGTTTAGTTTCCATCTATGATTTCACAAAGGACGATTACTTGAAGATTCTGGATCTTGCTGCTGAGTTTGAAAAGAATCCAACGCAGGAAATACTGAATGGATATGTAATTGCCACCCTGTTTTTTGAGCCCTCGACAAGAACACGCCTAAGTTTTGAAAGCGCAGTAAATCGCCTGGGTGGAAAGGTAATTGGATTTTCTGATTCCACATCAACCAGTGCTGCCAAGGGTGAGTCACTTCGTGATACTATTCGTATCGTGAGTAACTATAGTGATCTCATCGTTATGAGGCATCCGCTTGAGGGAAGCGCAAGATTAGCCAGTGAATTTGCTACTGTCCCGATTGTTAATGCCGGCGATGGAGCCAATCAGCATCCCACGCAAACCTTACTGGATATGTTCTCAATTCAGAAAACACAGGGAACACTTGACAACCTGAACATCTTCCTTGTCGGCGACCTGAAGTACGGCCGTACTGTGCACTCCCTGCTGATGGCTATGTCGGAATTCAATACAACATTCTATTTTGTCTCTCCCGACGAATTGAGAATGCCTGAAGAATATAAAATACTTTTGGATAAAAAGGGATTGAAATATCATGAGTTCCGTGATTTTAAAGAGACTGTTGAAGATGCAGATATCATTTATATGACCCGGGTGCAGCAGGAAAGATTTACTGATCCTATTGAATATGAAAGAGTGAAAAATGCGTTTATCCTTGAAAAATCAATGATAGAAAATTCAAGGGAAAATATGAAAGTGCTTCATCCCCTTCCACGCGTCAATGAAATTGCGTTGGATGTTGATGATACTCCACAGGCCTACTATTTTCCACAAGCTCTGAATGGCGTTTATACACGTCAGGCGATTATAACTTCAATTTTGGGACTCAAATAATACTACAATGAAAGACAAACAACTGAGCGTTAGCGCCATTAAAGAAGGAACAGTAATAGACCATATTCCAGCAGGAAGCCTCTTTAAAGTAATATCAATTTTGAAGCTAGACAAACTGGATACAATGGTGACATTCGGAAATGGTTTTGAAAGTAAACAATTAGGTAAAAAAGGAATCATCAAGTTATCCAACGTTTTCTTTGATACTGAAGACATAAATAAAATTGCTCTTGTAGCTCCTTCTGCTAAACTTAATATAATCAGGAACTTTGAAGTGGTAGAAAAAATGAAGGTAGAAATACCCGATGAGATAACTGGCATTATTAAATGTGTAAACCCAAAGTGCATTACAAATAGTGAAACTGTTACCACTAAGTTCACAGTTATCTCAAAAGAGAAAGTTCAACTCAAGTGTCACTATTGTGAAAAGATAACGAGCCAGGCAAACCTCAATATGGTCTGACAAGTATAAAGGAAAAGGGAAAAAGGAAAAAGTAACGACCACTTTTTCCTTTTTCCCTTTTCCTTTTTCCTTTTTCCCTGGTCCTTGTCTACCGAATTCTATCAGCTGCTTTTATAAGCAGTTCATCTTTTTGTATTCCTTTAAATGCCAGGAACAATAAGACCAGCATTATTGGTGGTATCACTAAGCGCCATTGAAAAACAAACTGCAGACCATCAAAATTATGCATGATGTAACTTACATAATAGTATGACAATCCAATCAAGCCAATATTAAATATCATAAGAAAGATTGTCAATCTTATCTGTCTTGGCCTGTTCTTGTATGAAAAGATTGTCAAAAAAGACAAGAGGGCTGATATAGCAAGCATTACAGTAACCGGCCAGGTAGAAACAGCAAGTTTCTCACCCTGCAGATCGAATGCACCGTGATGCTTGAAATAGATCCCCCCTTCTTCCAGGTTAATAAATGCAAGAGGGCCTGTGAACAATAGAACTGACAAAACAAAAACTATTAGCAGATATAAAGACTGTCTGCGTTGAATCATCTTAATCCAGTTTTAATTGTTCCCTAAAATTAATGGCAAGCCCTCGTCTCCACCTCCAATAACTATTACCTTGGTATTTGGAGATTTTGCAAGCTCAATTGTTGCATCGATACCTTTCTGAGTTAATATTCTGTCAGATAAAGATGCGGTAATAATCTTGTTGTAATCAGCAATACCTTGTGCTTCAATTCTCTTTTTGTCTGCTTCACTTTTTGCTTTTTCGAGTGTATACTGATAGGTAAGTGCAGCTTGCTGTTCCTCTAATTTAGTCTCAATAGCATTCTTGATCGTTTCAGGAAGGATAATTGAACGAATGAGCAAATCTTTCATCGTAATATCTTTAGCTGCCAATGCCAATCTAGCCGCCTCAATAATATCATCCTCTACCTGGGCTCGTTTTGTAGAATATATCTCCTCTGCAGTATATCTGCCAGTTACCGCTCTTACAGCAGATCTAACATTTGGAATAACCATAACAGATACATAGTCTTGTCCAATATTTTCGTGTAGGTATCCAATCTTATTGTACATAGGATTGAAGATCACTGTCACATCCACTTTGAGTGACAGACCACCTTTATCCAGTACATCCATCTGTTCTTCACTTTTTTGCTCTTTGACATCATACTTGATAATATCATTCCAGGGAGCAACAACATGGAAACCAGGAATAATGATATTCTCTTTATCCAGTCCGCCGGCAAATTTCTTAAAAATTACAGCGCGTTCACCTGGTCTGATAGTATAAAACATTTTGCTTCCAAAAAGGAGCAATAGAACCAAAACAATTGCCCCGGTTACAACCAAAACTTGTGTTTTCTTATTCATAATTATTTTTTTTAAGTGATATTTATTTTCAGATCATTGTTTAAATAAACATATCAATTGTTTATAACGCCTTGAAGGCAGCTACAAAAATACATTAAATTTGCAGAGTAACTAAGTTTTAATGAAAAAGGAACATCTTTCAAAATCGGAGCTGGTACTCACACCAGATAAAAGTATATACCACCTGCATCTAAAACCAGATCAGATTGCTGACATAGTATTTCTGGTTGGTGATCCGGGAAGAGTACAAATCATGTCATCATTGTTTGATTCAGTTGAACACAGAATTGAGAATCGTGAGTTTGTAACACACACAGGGTATTACAGAAAGAAGCGAATCTCTGTGGTTTCAACAGGAATCGGTACAGACAATATTGATATCGTGGTTAATGAATTAGATGCCCTGGTCAATATTGATTTTGACACCAGGGAAGTGAAAAAGGAAAAGAAATCACTCAAACTCATTCGAATTGGAACCAGCGGTGCCATGCATGCTGAAATAGAACCAGGTTCTGTCATTGTTTCAGATATTTCATGTGGATTAGACAATCTGCTGCATTACTACAAAGGTTTGCATGAGATTTCCGACACAGCCATGGGTGATAGTTTTATGAAGCACATGAGTTGGAACAAGGAAAACTCCAATCCCTACTTCATTCATGCCTCAAATGATCTTGTTTCCCTGTTAAATGGAAAGGCATTTTTCCATGGGATCACGCTCTCTGCCCCTGGATTTTATGCGCCACAAGGTAGGTCCTTACGAATGGCTATTGCTGATCCGGATTACATTGAGAAAGTAAGTAGCTTCAGGTACAATAATTTACGAATCAATAATTTTGAAATGGAGGGTTCAGCATTGTGTGGATTATCAAAGATACTTGGCCACCAAGCAGTAACAATCTGCATTGCCCTTGCAAACCGAATTACAGGCCGCTTTATTACTGAATATCAACCCATGGTAAAAGTATTACTTCAAGATGTTCTGGATAAAATTTGCAGCATAGATGAGTAGCATCTCTTCTGAAATACAGGCATTGATTACTCTTCTTGATGATCCTGACGGATCAATACATAATTGCGTTATTGAGCGTCTGGAAGAAATTGGAGAAGAAGTAATAAAACCACTTGAAAAATCATGGGAATCTACCTTGTCTCCGCCGGCGCAGTCGCGGATTGAAGACATTATAAGAAACATACAACACAATACCATTCGAATCGATATGCAGCAATGGATTGATACCGGGGGAGAAAATCTATTATTCGGAGCATACCTATTGGCTAAAATTCAATATCCTGAACTCGAATATGAACATTTAAATATGCAAATTGAAGCGCTTCGCTCGCAGATATGGCTGGAATTGAATGATCATTTAACTGCCCTTGAAAAAGTCAAGGTGATCAATTATTTTCTTTTCACCATACATAAGTTCAGCCGAAGCAGCAGAGGTATGACAATGCCTCAGCTTTTTTTTATTAATCATGTACTGGATACTCATAAAGGAAGTCCGGTTATCCTTGGCATTATTTATGCCGAAATTGCGTCCAGACTTGATCTCTCCATTAAAGGTGTAAATTTGCCAATGAATTTTGTGTTGTGCTATCATGATCCCGGCTATCTTGATGATCCTGATGGAGTAATGTTTTACATTCATCCATACAGTAACGGTGATATTCTTGGTAGAAACGAACTGGAATATTTCTTAACTGAGCAGAAAATTGACATGAAACCGGCGTACTTAAAACCATGTACTCACATTGACATACTTATCCGTTTGGCTGAAAACCTGATATATGCATATACCAGTTCAAAAAAGGAAGAGAAAACTGCAATTTTAAAAGAGATGCGTGATATGCTTTGGGAAAGACGATCAAATCAAACCTGGTAATACTCTTTGTACCAATTAATAAACTTACTTATCCCCTCTTCGATCGATGTATCTGGCTTATAATTGTAATTCGAGACAAGTGCATCCACATCAGCCCAGGTTTTCTCCACATCACCTGCTTGTATGGGCACTAAGATTCTCTCTGCCTCTTTGCCAGTTGCTTTTTCTATGGCATCTATAAAATCCATCAGTCGAACCGGATTGTTATTACCAATATTATACAAGCGATAAGGAGCTGTTGAAGATGAAGGATCAGGCATGGCTGAATTCCATTCTGCATTTCCGACAGGTGGGTTTTCTACCATACGGCTTATTCCTGTGACGATATCATCTACATAGGTAAAGTCTCGTTCCATCTTACCATGGTTAAATACCTCGATAGGCCTACCTTCAAGAATGGCTTTTGTAAAAATAAACAGTGCCATATCCGGGCGCCCCCATGGTCCATATACAGTAAAGAAACGAAGTCCAATTGTAGGTATACCAAATAGGTGGCTGTAAGTATGTGCCATCAGTTCGTTACTCTTCTTGCTTGCTGCGTATAAGCTTACTGGGTGATCAACATTAGAACTAACAGAGAAGGGCATGGTTGTATTCAGTCCGTATACGCTACTACTGCTGGCATAAATTAAATTTTCCACCGGGTGAAATCGGCAAGCTTCAAGAATATTCAGGAAACCTGTAATATTACTTCCAATATAAACTTCTGGATTAGTAAGACTGTATCTCACTCCTGCCTGGGCTGCCAGGTTTATAACAACATCGAATTTCTCATCGGAAAACAACTTATCGATGCCTTCTTTATCTTCCAGCTTTAATTGTATGAACTGGTAATTATCATTTGTCGAGCTGTGTACGATCTTTCCATACGAAACATCTTCCTCTGCTACACCGGCATGCTTCAGTCGGGAATATTTCAATGAAAGCTCATAGTAATTATTAACTTCATCCAGGCCTGTTACCTGGTGTCCTTCATCAAGCAATTTATTTGCAAGGTGAAACCCTATGAATCCTGCAGTTCCGGTAATAAGGATCTTCTTCATTGTTCTTTAACCAGATGAGGCATGCCTCATCTTTTACAAAAAGCTTCGATTATTATTCTTTTTCATCCTTCCCCTCTACCTATTTCGCGTAATTCACAGCCCGGGTTTCCCTGATAACTGTTATTTTCACCTGTCCCGGATAGGTCATCTCATCCTGAATCTTCTTGGCTATATCGTAGGAGAGTTTGTCTGCATCTTTATCGCTTACCTTCTCACTTCCAACAATAACTCGTAATTCACGACCAGCTTGAATAGCATAGCTCTTAATTACACCTGGGTATGATAAGGCCATGGATTCAAGTTCTTTCAAGCGCTTGATATATGATTCAACCACTTCTCTCCTTGCTCCCGGCCTGGCACCTGAAATAGCATCACAAACCTGGACAATCGGAGAAATAAGAGAGGTCATTTCAGTCTCATCATGATGAGACCCAATGGCATTGCAAACTTCTGGCTTTTCTTTGTACTTCTCAGCCAATTTCATTCCGAAAATTGCGTGTGGTAGTTCCGGCTCATCATCAGGTACTTTTCCAATATCATGCAATAGTCCGGCACGCCTGGCAATCTTGGCATTGAGACCAAGTTCTGAAGCCATAATAGCACAAAGGTTTGCTACCTCTCTTGAGTGCTGAAGAAGGTTCTGTCCATACGATGAGCGGTATTTCATTTTACCTACCATTCTTGTTAATTCAGGGTGTAAACCATGAATTCCAAGGTCAATAGCTGTTCTTTTACCTGTTTCAATGATCTCTTCTTCAATCTGCTTCCTTGTTTTTTCAACCACCTCTTCAATTCTTGCAGGATGAATCCTGCCGTCGGTAACGAGTTGGTGCAGCGCCAGTCGTGCAATTTCACGACGCACTGGATCAAATCCCGAAAGAATAATGGCTTCAGGAGTATCATCTACGATCACTTCAATACCAGTAGCAGATTCCAGGGCACGAATATTCCGTCCCTCGCGACCTATGATACGGCCCTTCATTTCATCTGAATCGATATGGAAGACTGTGACAGCATTTTCAATAGCGCTTTCGGCAGCCACCCTCTGGATGGTTTCGATAACTACTTTTTTGGCATCCTTGTTGGCGGTCAATTTTGCTTCATCCATAATATCGTTGATAGATGACATGGCCTCAGTTCTGGCCTCTTCTTTCAACGATTCCACCAACTGCTTGGTGGCTTCTTCTGCAGAAAGCCCGGAAATAGTTTCCAGCTGCTCAACCTGCATTCTATGTGATTTCTCCAGCTCTTCTTTACGCTTTTCGATCAAGTCAAGCTGGTTTGTAAGGTTACCGCGAATTGCTTCTGTATCGCTAAGTTCTTTTCTAAGTTCATCCTCCTTTTGTGTAGCAGTATACTCTTTCTGCTTAATCGCAGATTCTCTCTGCCCAATCCTGTTATCCTTCTCGTTGATCATTTTTTCATGATCAGCTTTCAATTGGAGAAATTTTTCTTTTGCCTGCAGCATTTTCCTCTGCTTTATCATCTCTGCTTCCTGCTCGGCATCTTTTATGACATTACTTCCCTTCCTTTTTATCGATGCGGTACACACAAAATACGTCGCCACTATTCCTATTATCAATGTGCTTCCTCCAGCCAAAAAGTACCCCATCAAAGGAATCTGTAACACCACCTGGCTTATTAACAGTTCCATAATTTCTAATTTTTAGGTATAAAAAAACCCGCATATTCCTTCAAGATTTTATAAAACCCCTATAAGGCATTTAAGGAGTCGCCGTCTCTTGTCGAGTTTCCACTGATCCCGATAAATCGTGATTTCCGGCGAACCGAAATTGTGGCCTGCTCTTCAAGCTCCGAGCTTTACTCCAATTTTATAAATGTTGAGTTTCAAAAATAATTTGAAGAAACAATGCGGGCAAAGTCTTAATATGTAAAGAACGCTATTACTCTTCTTTCAGTAAGATATCCAACTCCTCATTCAATACTTTTAAATCTTCCTCCAAAGATACTATATTTTGCTTTGATTCGCAATCTAAAAGCTGAATCACAAATTGTAAAGCTGCCATGGCTAAAAAATCCTGAGAATCTTTATCAGTATACCTCTGCTTATACTGTAAAAGCTTATCATTAATCAGTTTGGCCGCTTTCCTGATTTTCTCCTCGTCTCGCCTTTCTATTTTTAAGGGATAGTATCTTTCTGCAATCTGCACCTTTATGGGTAACTTCTCTTCCATCTATCCCTGTTATCTGTTTAAAAGAGCAATACACTTATCTATTTCCCGCACAATTTTGTTTATCCGCAATTTGGCATCCTGCGACTCCTCGCTCTCTGCCGAAAAAGCTTTTGCAAGCTTCAGCGTATTGTTTTGCTTTCTCAGTTCGTTTAACTCTTCTTTCTGTTCTCGTAATTTATCTCCCAGTTTATTATTCTCCGCTTCCAGTTCCAGGTTGCTGTTCTTATGCTCCACCAATCGTTCCCTCAGCGACTGAAACTTTTGCTTTAAATCATCAATTATATAAACCTGATCGACGCTCATTAAACAGAGGTGTTATATTACAAATATAAGACTGTTTTCGATAAATAAAAACGCTTTACTGTTAATGATTATCAGATAAATGTATACTTGGGTCCTTTTTTCAATAAGAATAATGCTTTAATGGCTACTGTATAAAATACTTGACCTGTATAGATAATATTCCCTGGTTCATAAAATTTCTTTCACTCGTTGATAATAAATGATAGTTTTGCATGAAAAATTGTAGAAGATTTATGAAGAAAATTATTTTATTGGTATTCCTGCTGGGAGTATCATTTATGGCAAAAGCACAAAATGGAACAGACTTCAGATCACCATTGGACATCCCGCTTTTTTTATCAGGGAATTTTGGTGAGTTAAGATCCAATCATTTTCATTCCGGGATAGATATCAAGACCCAGGGAACAACAGGTCATAAAGTTTATTCTATTGAGGATGGATATGTTTCAAGAATTAAAATCCAGGGAGGTGGATATGGCCATGCACTTTACATTGCTCATCCAAACGGATATACAAGTGTTTATGGTCACCTGTCAGCATACAACGAGGCAATTACTGCTTATGCCAGGAAGGTTCAGTATCAGTTGGAATCTTTTGAGGTGGACCTGTATTTGAAACCCGGTGAATTCCCAGTTAAGAAAGGAGAAATCGTTGCCCTATCTGGAAATACCGGTAGCTCTGCAGGCCCTCATCTTCATTTTGAGATCAGAAAAACATCGAATCAACACCCAGCTAATGCCTTGCTGTATCATTTTCCAATAAAGGATGATATAGCTCCAAAATTTACTCAATTGGTAATCTACCCAAGAGGAGAAAATGCCCAGGTGCAACAGGGATATGACGATGTAGCATTTGGCCTGGTAGACTCGGGAGATGGATACAAAATAAAAGACAATTCCATTATCCTCGGCTTTGGAAAAATTGGCTTTGGCGTTGAAGTATATGACTACCTGAATGGAACAAGAAATCGTTGCGGGGTATATACCCTTGAACTTTTAGTAGATGGGGAAACTCACTTCATGACTGAGATGGGGGAATTCTCTTTCTCAGAGAGCAGATTCATCAATGCACATATTGACTACGCATTCAAAAATGAAACCAAAAGAAGTGTACAACGGCTCTACAAGTTGCCTTACAATGACCTGAGCATATATAAATATGTAAATGGTGATGGGCTGATTGATATAAGAGACACCCTGTCACATGAAGTATCGATAGTTGCAACAGATGCATATGGAAATCAATCTGAAATAAATTTCAATCTTAAGGGAACCGGAGTACCTCAAAGAATGGCCAGCAGGAAGAGTCCATCTACAGTTCTCTTACCATACAATGCAGAAGGGGGATTTGCCGACAGGGATATTAATTTATCATTCCCTGCTTACAGTTTTTATGAAGATATTCCATTTACTTACTTGCGCACAGGTGGACTCCCCGAAACAGCATCAGATATATTCCAGGTGCATTCAAAATCAACGCCGGTTCACAAGCGAATTAAACTCTCTTTGAAACCACCTTCAGACCTCAGCATGTATAAAGAGAAAATCTGTATGGTTACTGTGAATGATGACAATGAAATAGCTTGCGTGGGAGGCAGCTATGAGAATGGATATGTAACAGCTGAAGTTCGAAGCTTCGGAAAGTACGCCATAGCAATTGATACAGTTGCACCAGGCATTACTGCACTAAATCTGCATGCAGGTAAAACTATTACCACTGAGCCCGGTCTAAGGTTTGTCATCAAGGATAATCTCTCAGGAATTTCGAGTTATAAAGCTTATCTTGACAATAATTGGGTTCTGATGCAGTATGATCCTAAAAACGAGCTGCTTGTGTATACCTTTGATGATGACAGGATCAGTAGCAACAGCAATCATGAGCTCGAGTTATATGTTGAGGATAACAAGGGAAATAAAGCATTCTATCATACCACATTTTTCAGATAATTGATACTGGAAAAAACTTCATACCTGGTACTTGGACTGATGTCCGGCACATCGCTCGACGGTGTCGACCTGGCATTGTGTGAATTTAATTTTAAAGGCAAGTTTCGAACATTCGAAATTGCAGAAGCCACTACCCTGCCCTACAATTCTACGCTCAGCAAAAAATTGAAAGAATGTATAAATTACGATGACAAAGAACTGGCTTTACTAGATATTGAGGTGGGAGAGTTCTTCTCAGAAGTTATCAACTCATTTTTGGCAGGGAGAGAAAATCTTCCTCAACTTATTGCTTCACACGGACATACTGTATTTCACAGGCCGGAAGAGGGCTTAACACTGCAAATCGGGAATGGTGAAGTAATGGCTGAAAAAACCGGGATTACAGTTGTAAACGATTTCAGGAGTCAGGACGTACTTCTAGGCGGACAGGGAGCTCCACTGGTTCCAGTGGGAGACAGGGATTTGTTTTACGCTTACGATTTTTGTCTGAACCTGGGAGGGTTTGCAAACATCTCATACAATGATAGTGATTCTTCAGAACGAATTGCATGTGATATCTCGGCTTGTAATATGGCTTTTAATCATCTTAGTCAGAAGCTTGGACAGCCATATGACAGTAACGGTTTGCTGGCGCGAGGCGGAGATATTGACAGCGAGCTTTTGGACCAGCTTAATAACTTGAACTATTATAAATTGCCTGCCCCAAAATCACTTGGGAAAGAGTGGTTTGTGGATCAGTTTTTACCAATACTTGAATCTTCTGAATTGAATATTTTTGATAAACTGGCCACAACTACGGAGCACATAGCAATGCAAATTGCAAAATTTATCAATGTTGCCAGGCAAGCAGAATCGAAATTACTTATCACAGGAGGTGGAGCTTATAATTCATTCCTGATTGAGCGAATAAGAAACACCTGTGATATAAGTATGATTCTGCCCAGGAATGAGATTATTGAATATAAAGAGGCACTGATTTTTGCCTATCTTGGCATTTTGAGAATCAGAAATGAAGTAAATGTACTTTCTTCTGTTACAGGAGCAAGAGAAGACAGTTCTTCAGGAGTAATACATTGCAAAAATTAAGATACATGGAAAATTTTATTTCATATAATCCCACAAATCTGCATTTCGGCAAAGACGTAGTGAATGAACTCGGAGCTATAGCAGCATCAACAGGGAGAAAAGCACTGTTGGTTTATGGTGGTGGATCTGTCTTGAGAAATGGTAGTTACCAGGATACAGTCAATCAGCTGAAAGCAAACAACATTGATATCATTGAGTATAGTGGCATTAAACCAAATCCATTGGTAAAAAGTGTTGATGAAGCTGCTGAGTTAGGATTGAAAGAAGGCGTTGATATGGTAGTCGCTGTTGGTGGAGGAAGCGTTATTGATTCAGCCAAGATAATTGCTGTTTGTATTTCAGACAAAGTGAAAGGATGGGAAATAATGACAGGTGCGCATGAGCCAAAAGCTACAATTCCCCTTATATTAGTTTTAACTCTTGCTGCCACAGGAACAGAGATGAATCCAACTGCAGTGCTGCAAAATCCGGAATCAGATGATAAGAGGGGCTTCAGGCATCCTGTAATGTTTCCTAAACATTCATTCCTTGATCCTGGATATACGAAATCAGTACCTCCGGATTATACGGCTTATGGTATTGTTGATTTAGTAGCTCATTCTTTAGAAGCATGGTTTGGAGCTGGTCATGCTCCACTATCAGACAAATTCGTATTAGCCATCATAAAGGAAGCGCTGGAGATAGGCCCTAAATTGATGAAGGACCTTGAGAATTATGAACTGAGGGCAAGAATAATGTGGGCAGCAACCAATGCATTAAACGATGTCACCATGCATGCGCGCAAATCCGGTGACTGGGGTGTTCATGGCTTAGGTCATATATTATCATACTTGTATGACACTGCTCATGGAGCAACTCTTTCTATTATTTATCCTGCCTGGATGAAGCATATTGCACTTCGTGCCCCGGATCGAATCATTGAACTGGGCAGTGCCCTGTTTGGGGTCAATTCTGTCTCAGCAACAGTGAAAGAATTTGAAAAGTTCTTTATTGAATTAGGAAGCCCCATAAGAGCAAATGAAGCAGGAATAAACAAAGAAAAAAGTAGTGAGATACTTGAACTTATGAGAAAACATAAAGTATCTGGAATGCATCATTCCCTCGATGAGTCTGACAGGAAGGCCATTGTAGAAATGATGATGGTATAAAATCGAAAAAGGCAGATCGGGAGATCTGCCTTTTTTCTATCTAACTAAAACTACCAACTAAACTACTAACTAATATCTTAAATTTTGTTCTATTTACCTTTTAAAATCTGCTGCTATTAAAATGAACTGCAAATTTGATAGTACAAAAATACGTTCTATTCTTCTAAGGAAAATTAAGTAATTGTTAATTTTAGATTAAACTATTATTCATTCATATATTGGCATCAAACCCAAAAAAATTTAAATTTTCTTATGTTATAAAAATAATTTCTTGTTTGTTCTGATGAAAAATAGAATCTTTATCCCCGATTTAAAAATCACCTTACGTATATAAGTATCTTAATTAAATATATTCTTATGAAAAAGATTTTGACATTCGTTCTCGCTCTTGGATTATTAGCCGTGCATGTAGATATGAGATCCTGCACAAATTTCCTGGTTACCCCTGGCGCTTCAGTTAATGGATCTTCGATGATTACATACGCAGCAGATGCTCATGTGTTATATGGAGAATTATATTTTACTCCGGCTGCTAAGTATAAGCCAGGTTCGATGTTGAAAGTTTACGAGTGGGATACACATAAATACCTCGGGAAAATAAAACAAATTTCACAGACTTATTCTGTTATCGGTAATATGAATGAGCACCAGGTGGCTATTGGAGAAACTACATACGGTGGTCGTTCCGGACTTGTTGATACTACAGCAATAATTGATTATGGTAGTTTGATGTACATAACCCTTCAACGAGCTAAGAGTGCGCGTGAGGCCATAAATATAATGGGTGAGTTGGTTGACACTTACGGATACTATAGTTTAGGAGAATCTTTCTCTGTTAGTGATGCCAATGAAGTGTGGATCATGGAATTGATTGGAAAAGGAATGGATATTGAAGACGGCGTTAATAAGAACAAAGGTGCTGTATGGGTTGCAGTAAAAATACCTGATGGTTACGTTTCCGGTCATGCAAACCAGGCACGCATCCGCCAGTTTCCTCTCAACGATCCTGATAATTGTTTATATGCTCCAGATGTAATTTCGTTTGCAAGAGAACAAGGATTTTATGAAGGAAGCGATGAAGATTTTAGTTTTTCTGACACGTATGCGCCAATTAGTTTTGGTGGAGCAAGATTTTGTGAAATAAGAGTATGGTCATTTTTTAAGGATGTGAGCGACGATATGGATCAGTATTTTGCTTATGCCAGTGGTCATGAACTTGATAACAGGATGCCTTTATACATTAAGCCAAACAGAAAAATTTCTAATCACGACTTAATGAATTTCATGCGTGACCACCTTGAAGGTACAGAACTTGATATGACGAAAGATCCCGGTGCAGGCCCATTCGGTCTCCCCTATCGCTGGCGCCCGCTCTACTGGGAAGTTGACGGACAGCAATATTGCAATGAAAGAGCAACAGCAACGCAGCAAACCGGATTTTCTTTTATAGCAGAATCACGCGCCGATATGCCTGATATGATTGGTGGAATCTTTTGGTTCGGTATTGATGATGCGGCTTCTACAGTTTACGTACCAATGTATTGCGGAATGAACGAGGTGCCTGAATCATATGCAGTTGGCAATGGCGATATGCTGACTTATTCAGACAATTCTGCTTTCTGGGCATTCAATTTCGTATCCAATTTTTGCTACCTCAGGTATAATATAATGATGGAAGATGTTAAAAAGAAACAGCAGCACCTGGAATTGAAATTCATCGAAAAAGTAAAGCTTATTGATGCAGAAGCAATGAGATTACATGAGAATAGTCCAAAGAAAGCACGCAAATACATTACCGAGTTTTCCGTAAATGCAGGAAACCACACTGTTGATGTATGGAAGGAACTTGGACAATATCTTCTTGTAAAATATATCGATGGAAATATCAAGAAAGAAGAGGACGGAAAATTCCTGCGTAACCCCTACGGTTACCCTGTTGGTCCGAGTCAGCCAGGATACTCCGAAGATTGGAAGAAAGAGGTTGTAAAAGGAACGGGTGAGAAGTTGTTGGTGCCAGAGGGCGGCGGACATTAGGAACCCTATCCCCTTGCTGAAGCAAGGGACTTCCCCTTGAGAAGGGGAAGAGGTAAATGGCAACTTTTTGCAGTTAGTAAAACAACTTTAGTCACTTTAGTTCACTCTGGGTTTCAACTTTAGGCACTCGAAGTACTCAAAGTACTCAAGGCACTTAATTTGTTAACAACTACTATTAAATTAATAAAATATTTTCTATCTTTGCACCCTGTAAAATTATAGGGAAAATACACTAAAGATTTTTGAGCAATGGACTTAATGAAAGTGGTAAAAGAAAATTACGCAGTAGCTACTGAATTACCAGACTTTAGCGCAGGTGATACAATTACTGTACATTATAAAATTAGAGAAGGAAATAAAGAGAGAATTCAGCAATACAGGGGTACTGTTTTGCAGAGAAGAGGAGCAGGACATACTGAGACTTTTACAGTGCGTAAAATGTCAGGTAACGTAGGTGTTGAAAGAATCTTCCCTACCGCATCTCCTTTTATCGATAAAATTGAAATTAACAAAAAAGGTCATGTACGTCGCGCCCGTATCTTCTATCTTCGTGGATTAACTGGCAAGCGCGCCAGGATCCAGGAAAAGAAATTCTAAGAACTTATTTAGTTGGACTAGTAGCTCAACTGGATAGAGTACCTGACTACGGATCAGGAGGTTGGGGGTTCGACTCCTCTCTAGTTCACAACTAATAGAAGCTGTCAAATTTTGGCAGCTTTTTTTTGTTGTTATTAATTTGTTGAAAATCAAACCATTCTGTCCTACGGTATGTTTAACTTTTAAATGAAACATTATGAAAAAATTTATTGTGATGTACCGTGCCCCTATTGCTATGATGGAACAGGCAGCCAACACTTCTACTGAAGACGGGACATCCTCACCTGGGTTGGGATGCTTCTTGTGATATTGAGATTCACCAATCAATGCCTATGCCGGGGCAATAGGGTATTAGAAATTCCGAATTTTATTTTTTTAATTTAGACGGAAAGATATCATACTTTTTCTTGAAGCACTTTGAAAAATAGCCTGCATCGTTAAACCCGCATTTAATAGCTACCTCAGATACTGACATTGATCCCTTCTTTAGCATTATATAGGCTTGTTTTAGACGAATGCTGCGCATAAACTCTGTTGTTGAAAGTCCTGTAATGCTTTTAAGCTTGGTATGTAGTAAGGTCCGACTTACATTCATATTTGAGCAAAACATATCTACATCGAATTTAACCTCATCCAGGTGCTCATGCACAACATTGACCGCCCGGGAAAGAAATTTTTCATCTTTTTCAGAACAAACCACTTCGTCATAACGAATATCATATTCATCACTGAACCTTCGAATCAATTCTCTTCTGAATGACAATATCGATTCTATCTTCAAGACCAATTCCTCATGCTTGAAAGGTTTGGCCAGGTAAGAAACAGCACCCTTCATGTAACCTTTTAACTCTATATTTTTCTCGGCAGCAGCTGTAAGTATTATGATTGGGATATGAGATGTCAGTATATTTGCCTGTAAGGACTCAATTACTTCAAAACCATTCATTTCTGGCATCATGATATCGCATATAATCAGCGAAAGTTCTTGTTGTACCACCATGGATAAGGCCTGCTTTGGACTGCTGGTTATGATTGTGTTATATTCTGAATCCAAACTATCCTTGAGCATAGTTAGCAGATCTTCATTGTCATCGATGATTAAAATGTGTGGTCGATTTTCCTCTTTAATCATTGTCTTAGCAACAGATTCACGATGAATTATATTATCGTACGCTCCTTCTGCCTGAAGATTTATCCCATGAAGTATCTGCTCCTTACCGGGCTTATCTATTGGAAATTCAACTTTGAAGATTGATCCCAAACCAAGCTCTGACTCAAGCTCAATAGTACCTCCCATCTGTTTAACCATTCCTGCAGTATAAGCTAATCCAATACTTTTCTCACTCAAATTTGCACCTTCATCATTGTTAAAATGCTTTTGGATTTCATTGAGCAACTCCCCATGGATTCCCGGTCCTGTATCTTTCACAAGCAACACGCATGTTGTCCTGTCCTTTTCATCTACAGAAACTTCTACATAGACACTCCCATTACTCTTGTTAAACTTAAACGCATTGGACAACAGGTTATAGATTACCCGTTCCAATTTTTCAGGATCAAAATATCCCAGGATATCACTTTGAATAATTTTTTTAGTATAGCTTAGTTGGTTCGCTTCTGCCCAGTTATCAAACATGCTGCATGTATTTGCCGCGAACTGAAGGATGGGTTGTTTTTTTACCTCAAGGGGCTTAAAACCGGACTCCAGCTTTCCATAATCCATAAAATCATTGACAAGTTTGCTTAAATTATCGGAATTATTCTGGATGGTTTGCAACTTGTCTTCTACATCCTTATCCACGCTAAATTTTGTGAGAATATTTGAAATCGTACCTCCAATAATGGTTAAGGGAGTCCTGAATTCGTGTGAGATATTCAAAAAGAAACGCATTTTTTGGTCATTCAACACTTTTTGATTGTCCTTTTCATAACGCTCAAGAGACAGGAAGTTTTTTTCATTTTGCCTTCTTAAAAATTCCCGCCTCGCATATAGAAAGATCAGCATCACCAGGATAGCATAGAATACATAAGCATATGCTGTTTGCCAAACGGCAGGTTTTCTATAAATATTTATAACAGAAGGTGGCCCGTATATTAGCCCATCTGAGACCGGTCGCACTTCAACTTTATGCCATCCTTTTGATAAATTTGAAAATGTAACAAGGCGGTTACTCAGCATTTGATCCCAATTCCCTTTTTTACCGGAAATCCTAATCTCATAATTTAAGTCCCTTGATTGAGTGTAAGCTAAAGTGGAAAATTCAAGAGATAAAAAAGTCTGATAAGATTTCAGTCGCAATATGTCCTGCTTGTTATCCATGTACAGCGTATGAAGAGTGGTCTTATCATCTCCAACAACGGTGTAGCTGGTGAATAAAACTTCAGGAATTCTGTGCACATAATTCTTTAGTTTAACAGGATCGAATGATATCAATCCATTGTAGGTTCCAAAAAACATCTGGTTGTCAGAAGTTTTAAAGGCCGAATTGAAATTAAACTGGTTTTCAGGCAACCCATCATACATATTGTATTTCTTCAACAACTCCCCATCTTCAGTAAAACAACTAAGACCATTTGTGGTACTCACCCAATAGGAACCAGCGTCATCAATTAATACCGACCTGAATTCTGTAATACCTTTGCTGGTAAGAATACAATCCAGGGATTTATTGTCGCAGGAAAACATATACAATCCGGAAGTACAGGTGATGGCAAATCTTTGTTTTCCGATATCGGTAATAGATGAGATATTCTGCATCTCATAAAACTCATCTTCCCTTGAAAAGTTTGTTATCACATCATTCTCCAGGTCACAATAGTATAATCCATTCCTCAGTGTTCCTGCCAATAATTCATTATCAGATACACATTTTAGTGTATAAACCATCCTATTCGCAAAAATTTCTTCCTTATATGCATAGATATCCCTCGTTTTCAGGTCAAGAATATAGATACCATCAACGGCTCCAACATATATCTTTTCATCGCTACTACCAGAGATAGCAAAAATCATTTTGTTTACAAGATATGATTCAACCCTGGCTAACCCTGGTTCCTCTCCGA
Source organism: uncultured Bacteroidaceae bacterium (assembly GCA_964538375.1). GTDB lineage: Bacteria > Bacteroidota > Bacteroidia > Bacteroidales > JAUUZQ01. The sequence continues at coordinate 152,158 of CAZIFQ010000003.1, forward strand.
TGAAAGTAATATGATAGCACTCTAATCCCTCGTTGAATGAACCCACCCAAAGTTTATCCCCATCCAGAATCAGGGAATGCACATTTTTATACTCATTCTCTTTTTCAAAAAAGAAGCGCTTAACGGCTCCTGTTTTAAGATTGAGATAATTTAGCCCTCCATCTTCAAGAGCTAACCAGAGGTTGCCAAACTTATCTTCCTGCATCTCTCTAACTACCTTCCCACTTAGATTGTCATCGCTGTTACCCGGGAAATAAATGGCGAACTTATCAAAACTGCTGTTCCAGATGTTGATACCCCCAAAATATGTCCCCACCCACATATTATCAGCCTTGTCCCTGAATATAGAATAGATGGCATTGTCATTCAGTCCCTGGTTTAAAGAAACATCTCTGAACAATTCCTGGGCACTTTCTGTTTTCGGATCGAAAATCACAATTCCGAATTCACCACCTACCCATACTCGTTTTTCATGATCTAACTCAATACAACGAATGTGCTTATCGGCGAAAAATGAATTGTAATTTCTAACAATCTCAAAATCACTGTTCCTGTAATATAGATTGGTAAATGTCGAAAACCAATATCCTCCCTCGCCATCTTTAATTATTCCATTAATATCATGGAAATATGAATCATTCCCAATATCAGATTCCAACAATTTCATATGTTTATCGAAACGAAAAAATCCTTTGCTTGTACCGAGCAAGAGTTCTTCTTTTTCGCTAATTATCATTGCTCTTACGTGTATATTATCTATGCCAGACACATATTGATTGTAATTCTTCCATTGTTTCCCAGCCCTGTCATATTGATAGAGCCCGGCACTTGTACCACAAAAAATATTATTTTCAAACTCAATGAAGCACGCTTCATCTAATAACTGTAGCTTTTTGCTCAATTTAAGTTGATTGCTATGCATGTTATACTCGTAGATTCCTGAAGAAGCAACGGTAAAGAAACCACTGCTTGTTTCAATCATTGCAGAAAATTCCTTTGGAGCAGATGAAATGGAATCTTCCATGGTGGAAATAAGAAAATTGTACCCATCATATCTCGACAATCCACTCCTGGTTCCTACATAAATGTACCCTCCCTCATCCTGAAAAACAAAGCGCGCATGATTATCTGGCAGCCCGTCGTTACTTGTCATATGCAAGAAACGCTGTGCATAAGTACCAGTCAATGTAATAAATAGAAATACTATGGCGTAAAATACTCTCATATAAGCTAAGCCTTCTCCATGCAAATTTAATGATTTCAATGTAGCAAATAATCTGATGCTTACCATGTCAGCAGTACACTTGCATACCTTGTACAAAACTATATGATTAAGTATAAGAAATTGAGTTTTCTGTCATAAAACATGGTATATCAACTGTCTTATTTTCAATTACTTGAACATATGTACCCAACAAATGAACGATCTTCCTGATATCGAGTAGATTGATTTCATAAATTTAAGATATAATGAAGAGAACTAATAAAGATGCCTAAACTATCTTTCATAGTATTCCTTGTGGTGCTGACTTCATGCAATGGATTCAAAGGAAAAGATCAGCTACCTTATCAAAATCCTTTAGCAGTTGAATTTGGAGATCCGTACATTCTTCTTGCGTCTGACGGAAGATATTATATGTATGGCACTGGTGGAGGGGCGATTGATGGATTCAGTGCCTATTCATCAGACAACATGGTGGACTGGAAACATGAAGGACAGGTCTATAGAGGTAATACAGAAAATTCATGGTCGCTTAAGAATTTCTGGGCGCCCGAGGTCTATGAAAAAAACGAAAAATTCTATTTGCTTTTTAGTGCAGATTGGAGATACAATCCTACTAACGAATTAGAAAATTTTCGTATTGGTGTTGCAGTGGCTGATTCTCCCACCGGGCCATTTGAAGATATGTATGACCATCCGCTGTTCGATCCCGGTTATCCCATTATTGATGCAAACCTTCTTTTCGAAGGAGATAAAACTTATTTATATTATTCCCGATGCTGTTATAAGAACCCGGTTGAAAGCGACGCTGCTGAATGGGCGAGAAATGAAAATCTGTTTGAAGAAATTGAGGAAAGCTGGATATACGGAGTTGAAATTTCTCCTGATTTTGATACCATCATTGGAGAACCTGAACTAATTTTGCGCCCCCCGGTAAATAACAACGATGAACAATTTGAATGGGAAAGCAGGTCTGTTACTTCCGGTGAGGTTAACCGAAGATGGACTGAAGGGTCTTTTATATTCAAGAAAAATGGAACCTACTATATAATGTACTCTGCCAACTTCTTTGGCGGTAAACACTATGCAGTTGGATATGCAACTTCTACCGATCCCCTGGGACCATTTATTAAAGCAGAAAACAATCCGGTTCTGCAAAAGAATATCCAGGATGGAGGTGTCGTAAGCGGTACTGGCCATAATAGTATTACCTGGTCGAAAGATGGCAAACAAATGTATTGTGTTTATCACGGGAGGACCACAGAAACCGGAAATGAGCGTGTAGTATTTATAGACAAGATGAAAATCAGCGAAGAAGGTGTTCTTATTGTTGAAGGTCCAACAACTACAATTCAATCAATGATGCAATAATTAAAAGAATAAACAAACATTACAAATGTATAACAATAGTCACAGTATTATGAAATACTATTTTACTAAACAATCTATGAAAACAGCAATATTATTACTGTTTATTTTGACATTATCAATAAGCGCTATAGGTCAGAATACAGTAACTGGAGTAGTTAAAGATGCTGTTGATGTCCTGCCCGGGGTATCAGTTGTAATCAAGGGAACTACCACAGGGACTATTACTGATAATAACGGTAGCTTCACTGTTAATATCGAGCAGGGAACTATCCTCAGTTTCTCTTATATTGGTTATGAAACTAAAGAAGTTGAATACACAGGAAACTCTCAGGAAATGCTTGTCGTGTTGGCAGCGAAAACGGAAGAGCTGGATGAGCTAATTGTTATTGGGTATGGTACGCAAAAGAAGAGTGACCTCACAGGAGCAGTAGGTGTTGTAGATATGGATGAGCTAAAGAAAGTCCAGACAACTGGTGTGGCGGAGGCCTTGCAGGGTCTTGTTGCCGGAGTATCTGTTAAGACATCTGGTTCTCCCGGGACATGGGGTGATGTGAAGATTAGAGGATTTGGATCATTTTCCAATTCTGGCCCCCTATATGTTATTGATGGTCTGATTTTGAATGATGCCAATGGGATCAACACATCGGATATTGAATCCATCCAGGTACTAAAGGATGCTTCTGCAGCAGCCATCTATGGATCTCGAGGTTCAAACGGCGTTATTATCATTACAACCAAGAAAGGGCGTGAAGGACCTTCTAAAATTGATTTTACAGCCAGTTACGGTATTCAGGAATTATCAAAAAAACTTGATATGATGGGTTCTGAAGAATATCTTTTCTATAATCAACTTGGGTATATTAATGGAGGAGAAGAATGGCTTGGTCGCCCAGCAGTTGGAGATACAGTTGCTAACACTGATTGGCAGGATGCTATCTTCCAGATTGGAAATGTCCAGGAATACAATTTATCCATTGCAGGAGGTTCAAAGAATAATAAGTACATGATTGGAGCAGGCTATTATTCTCATGAAGGTGCATTGAAGGGCCCCTGGTACAATCGTATGACATTCAGGGTAAATTCTGAAACCAAAAAAGGTCGCCTAACTGTTGGTGAGAACATTTCATATACGATTTCTGAGCAAAAACTTTCAAATGGAGGCTCATTTGGGAACGCGTTGAATATGCCTCCGGTCATTCCAGTATATAATCCTGACGAAATAAGTGGCAGAGGTGGATATGGTTATGGAAATGTAAAATATCCCACTTATGCCACAAATCCTGTCGCCATTCAAGAATCTATTAATGATATGCAGAACCATCACAGGATCATTGGAAACATGTTTGCAGAGTTGGAATTGGTAGAGGGCTTACGATTCAGGAGCAGTATAGGTATAGACCATTGGAATGGTCGTTTTAAATATGTGGACGAGGCTGTGACCAAACGTTATCTCTCCGTTGAGACACGTTTTAATGATCTTCTTTCGGAAGAAAGAGTGGAAAGAACTAACCTATCGTTGGAAAATACTTTAAGCTATAATTTGAATTTAGACAAACACAGAATAGAATTCCTTCTTGGAAGCACGGTTGAGAACAGTAAGATGTATTTCCTTGGAAATAATGGTTACAACCAGAATGTTTTGGGAAAATGGCAAATAGATCTTGTTCAGGAGCAAAACAATATGTGGGGAAGAGAGCATGAGGTTCATATCATTTCATACCTTGGAAGAATAAATTATAACTTTGATGATAGAATTTTATTCCAGTCAAACATCAGAAGAGACGGATCATCGAAGTTCGCCCCGAATTACAAATGGGGATTCTTCCCTTCTGCCTCCCTGGGATGGAGAGTCAGCAATGAGAGCTTTTTTCAGTCACTTAAAAATACGGTATCTGATCTGAAACTTCGTGTAAGCTATGGTTCAAATGGTGACCAGGCTGTGCTGGGAGCTTACGACTGGATTCCTACAATAGATCACAATGGTCCATATGAGGGGCTTTATTATAACTTTGGGGGAGTCATCAATGAGGGTGCGATACAAACAACTAGGGCAAATACAAATTTGCACTGGGAATCGAAAACAACCTTTAATGTAGGTGCTGATTTTGGGCTATTTCAAAATAAATTATATGGTTCTGCAGAATGGTACAGTGCAAAATCAACCGGTTTACTTGTGAGTCTGCCTCTCTCCTTTGCAACAGGAGTTGGAGTCAGTTTCTATGGTAGTGATGCCAGTGAATGGACCAATTATGGGGAAATGACCAATAAGGGTTTGGAGCTAACACTTGGATGGAAAGAAGTACGAGGAGATTTTGCCTACAATATTAATGCGAATTTCAATTCAATAAAGAACAATGTTATTGAACTGGGAGAATCCTTCAGGGAAGGAGGATTCAGTCATGTGAACAGGACAGCCGAAACCAGGTCTGTATCCGAATTTTACCTGATTAAAACTGATGGTATTTTCCAGAGCATGGATGAAGTATTTAACCACACTGCTACCTTAGAGGATGGAACTATCGCACTTATTCAGCCCAATGCTAAACCTGGTGATATACGCTATGAGGATTTCAATACTGATGGTCAGATAGACCTGGATGACAGGCAGTGGTGCGGAAGTCCCCTTCCAAAATTTGAAGCAGCACTTAATTTTTCAGCAAGTTACAAAGGTTTTGATTTATCGATGTTCTGGACAGGTGTTTATGGAAATAAAATCTTCAGTGTATTGAGAACCGGGATTGAAACAATGGACAGCCCGAATAACATGCCTTCATATATAGAACCCTGGACATGGGATAATCCTTCAGAAATTTATCCAAGACCAGTGAAAGGGACAACGGATAATGCCAGGGCTCAGTCTGATCGTTGGATTGAGGATGGATCGTTTCTGCGGTTGAAAAATTTTCAAATCGGATATTCTGTTCCTGAGTCCTTATTACGAAAAACAAATTTCTTCCAATCTTGCAGGATATATATGAGCGGGCAAAACTTGCTCACTTTCACAAATTATCTTGGATACGATCCAGAAATCGCCGGAAATGATGTGTTTGGATTGGGTAATGATTGGGCAGGATATCCGCCTGTGACTTCATATATGGTTGGACTGCAGCTGTCGTTCTAATTTGATAAAATGAATTAAAGCATAATAAAATGAAAAAAGGTGTTTCTATATTTTTGTTCCTTGGATTGATCATACTTTTTCAATCCTGTTCCGAGGATAAACTTTACCTTAATGACCCGAACCGAGAATCATCTGACACCTATTGGGAGCAAGAAGATGACTACTGGCTTGGCCTTACTGCAGCCTATTCGGGATTCCGAGTGCCTGGATATTTTAGCAGATGGTTTCACGTTCTGATGATCTCCAGAAGTGATGAAGGTTGGAGTGAAAGTCCAAATGCGTATTTCCAGGCATATTCTAATTTCAACATAATAAGTTATAATGATGACAATGCAGAGGGAATATATCAGCCCTGGGCAGTTATTTATCGACAGATCTTCTATGTGAACCAGGTGATAGACAATATGAATGAAAAAGGATTTGATCTCTTTGAAAATATAGATGATGCAAATAGCATACTTGGGCAGGCCTACTTCGCAAGGGGATTCGCTTACTGGTACCTGGCTGGATCATATGGGAAAGGTCCGAGGATGATCAACTCTACAGATAATGGAGAGATCATACTTCAGGAAGACATCTATCTCCAGGCGATGAATGACTTTAAGCAAGCAGAGGAAATTCTACCTGTTAGCTGGTCATCAGGTGATGTAGGGAGACCCACACAAGGCAGTGTGAAGGGAATGATTGCAAGGATATATTCCCAGTTGGCCGGATATTACAATAGACCTGAAATAAATGATCAGACAAAGGTGCAGGAGTACTGGAACCTGACCAAAAATGCTCTCGAAGATGTTTTTACTATGAATTATTCACTGGTGCCTGATTATAAAGACAATTTCACCATGGTCAATGAGAATAATAGCGAGTCTCTCTTTGAAATTCAGTTCGATGAAGGACTATACAACGGGAGTGAACTAGGAGCCCACAGGCCAAAATTCTTCGGGCTGGTGGTTGATGGAGGTGCCTGGGCGGATGCTTATCCCAGGGCCTGGTTACTGGATGAGTTTAAACTCGAGCGTACCGCAGCTGATGAAGTTGACCCAAGACTGGGTGTAACACTATTCTATGATATTCCTGGTGATACAACCTTACTGTATGGAAATACCTGGGATCAATGGATGGCAACCGAAGATTATACGCTCACTCAACCTTGCTACTGGAGAAAATATACCCGTGTTGATACGCATAGTTCTGAAGATTACAGCTCAGGAATCAATTTCCGCTTATTAAGACTTGCAGACATGTATCTTCTTTACGCGGAAACTCTCAATGAACTCAATGGAGACAGGTCTGAGGCTGTTGAATATATTAATAAAGTCAGACGTAGGGTGGGAATGAGTGACCTTGATGCTGGTAATTTTTCCAGCAAGAATCTTCTTCATGAACAAATTATGCACGAAAGATTGATGGAACTATGCGGGGAAGGAACCAGATGGTACGATTTGGACAGATGGGGTATTTTGCACGACCAGGTTGAAATAAACGCTATGGCTTCAGAAAGAGATGCAGAATTCAATAATTTCGAGTTAGGAGTTAGTCACCTATACCCTATCCCAAACAGAGAATTATCTCTTTATCCCGGATTGGAGCAAAATCCAGGTTACTAAATCGCCTTATTAATTTGTTGAATATGAAAGTAATAAATCTCAAAAGATATACGATGAAAAGAATAATAGGAATTTTGATTTTTCCACTCCTGCTTACTTACACAAACTCATGCACTGACGTGCTTGGAGATGGTATGTATACTATTGTTTGGGAAGGTAGTGAAGTGCCACAGGACTCCTGCTATAGAAATCCTGTCTGGGATCCAGACCTCTCATTTCCTACAGTATTCAAAGCAGCTGTCGGATATTATGCCTTTGGTGCCGATAATGAATGGAGCCCAGGTATGGAAATTACAACACCTGCCTTGAGCTCCACGGACTTAATGAACTGGAGATTAAGAGGTTCGTGCTTCAATGCCAAACCCGATTGGTCTGAAGAAAAAGTTACGGCTCTTTCAGCAGGATTTGCAAAAACAAAGGGTATGTATTATATTTTTTATGCTTTGGGAAACGAAGGCATTGGAATGGGAGCTTCAAAAGCTCCTCAGGGACCATTTACTGATTTTGGTCTGCTAATAAATGCAGATTCTGTGGGTCTTTTTGAATGTAATAATCCATTTTTCTTTACTTTCGGTTCCAAGGCATATATCTATTTTCAGGGTGGAGATGGGATGTATGGTCATGAATTGCTTTTAAGCAAAACTGAATTGGCAACACTTAATGGTGACCTATTTAAAGTGGCAGGTGGTTCAATTAGCAGCATAAATATGACTAAACTTGGTGATTATTATTACATGTTTGGAGGAATTGATGCTGGTGTTGGAAGTAAAATTACTCTCGGACGTGCTGACAATGCTAAGGGTCCATTTTTGGATAAGAATGGTGATTCCTTGTTAGATGGTGATGGAACGACATTATTGCAAAGTATGGAGGATAATGTATTTAGTGAAGTCAAGCACGTTGGGGGAGTCTTCGAGGATTCAAATGAGGATATCTGGATAGTATACCAGGCCACAAACATGAATATGCCACTCTTAACCTCCGGCTCTGAACGACATCCTTTGATGCTTACTAAAATAGATTTTGACAATGATGGATGGCCTTTAAAGGTTTTTGAAGCAAAAAGCGGATGGAATCATCCCAAGTTTGCCAAGTAAGAATTCAATATCTTATAACTTAATTACGTAAATTTCTATCTATATTAATTTAATAACTAAAAATTTCAATTATGAAAAAACTACTTTACACATTAATGCTAGTCCTATTAACATCAGGACTTTATGCACAATCCCTTGTTGTGCATACTGAGCTTGGTCAGGCGGGGGGCGGTGGTGCATCTGTGGATATTAATGCAGATGGGGACCTTGATTTTTACATTTCTGGTCATACCCCTGGCCTAGAACCTTTACTGAAAGCTGATGGTACTCCTATTGATTATGGTGATGATGGTACAGTTGATTCAACTTCCAGATGGCAGAGATTGTATTTATATACTGAATCCGGTTATGAAAAGACAACAACTAGTTTAAGGCTTGTCGACAGGGCAAACCTGGACTGGTATGATGTAAATGGGGATGGAATACTAGACCTCCTGGGCACAGAGCATTCATTTAATGATTATGATAAGCCTGATGATCCATGGTACAATGGTGGAGTTTATTTAAGCGACGGAGATGGTAATTTTACAAAATCAGACTGGCCATTATATGAGCGGTCTAATGCCGGTGCCTTTGCTGATTTCAACAGTGACGGCCATATTGATTACGTAACAATTTCTACTGACAGTGCTAGTTCGTTTGTCTACATGAATAATGGAGATGACACATTCGCAGAAACTAGTGGTGATGTTTTCGGAGAATACAAATTCGGCATTCCATACCTGGAGGTCGTTGATTACAATAACGATGGTCTAACAGACATCTTTATAACTTCCAATTGCGACAACCCTGCAACAAATGATGGAGCGAGGGTTATATGCGACATCTTTATCAACAATAGTGAAGAGCCCGGAACTTTCTACAGGGCATTTATTGGGGATAATGGCGTTTTCCAAAAAGGAAATGGAGGCGTTGATTTCGCTGACTATAACGGAGATGGAAACATTGACTTTGCATTATACGGAGAAGGTGGAACAGGTACCGGAGAACCAGGTGGTGGTGAAGATGAGTGGGCTTGTATAACACATGTTTATTTAAATCAGGGTGATGGCACTTTCCTTGACAAAGCACAACCTGCAATAATTAATGATATCCGTCCACTTAACAGTACTGGAGTTGGAACTGGTAACATCGACTGGGACAACGATGGAATCCATGATTTGATCATTACAGGTTGGGCTCCAGCTCCAGATCCAGGACCACATACACAAGCTGGATATCTTTATAAAGGAGATGGAGCAGGAAACTTCACGGAAGTTGGTCGTGTTCCCGGTGGATCAGAAACTGTATTGTTATTCAATGATTGGAATGGCGATGGAGTAAAAGACTACCTTGTTTCCGGACACTGCTGGGATGACATGTGGTATACTCCTGAAGAGGTGGGAAGAACTGCATCTGTGTATTTCAATGCGAACACAAGTTCTCCAAATGTTAAACCTGCAGCTCCTGGCAATTTACAGGCTACTTATTCAGATGGAACAGTTACCCTTTCATGGGATGAGGCAACTGACGACAAAACTCCGTCAGCTTCACTTACTTATGAATACTACCTGAAAGATGATAATGGTGATTTCATGATAGCGCCTTCTTCAATAGTTGGTGGTGAAAATGATGGTTTCAGAATGGTCAACAAACTTGGTAATGCCTTTCTAAATACATCAATTTCTATTTTCGATCTTGAACTAGGTGGCGACTTTACCTGGAGTGTCCAGGCTATAGATGCTTCCTTTGATGGGTCTCTTTTTGCTACTGAGACATCAATTCATATTCCTACTGGAGTTCAACAGAACACACTGGATTCACAGCTTAAACTATATTCTGCCAATGAAGAACTTGTTGCAAAACTCAGCAATGGAAAAGTTGGTAATATATCCATCTTAAATATATTAGGTCAGGTCATGACCATCGATATTATTGAAGGAGAGTATAGGAAACAACTACCCCAAGGTGTATACGTTGTAAAAGTTGAATGCGAAGGTGAAGTAGTGACAAAAAAAGTTTTGCTTGCCCAATAAGAATATCATATTCTATTAGTTAAGCTTAACTTGCTTACAACCTTTTTAGAGTGCCTGAATGGCAAGACTTTTGAAAAAGTTTTATAGTTATTCAGGCACTCTCTTTATTATCTCATTAGGTGTACATTTTGAAAATGAACGTATATGAAATTTTTTACAGTGACTCTGCTCTTACTTCTCCCCATAGCCATTTATTCACAGAGTGTTAATCAGAAAGTTATACTTCAATTAGTACAAGCAAATTTATTAAGGATTGATGCTGGTGCGGATCTTTCATTATCTGAATCAGGCACAGCTATCATTGGAGAAAACATTAGTATAAATGGTGGCACACCAGAGTATACATATACATGGAGTGATAATCAAGGTAATGCGTATTTTGAACAATCTCCTCTAGTTTCTCAAATTGGTAGTTATTATCTGACCGTCACTGATCAAAACAACTGTACTTCAAGAGATTCAGTTAGTATGAGTAGCTTTAAAACTGGTACCGAAGTACTATTATTGGACCATATAGAAATCCTTCATTTCGATAATCAAAAGCAAACTCTTCATGTAAAACTTGGCAAATCTTACTCAAATGTCCTTGTTAGAATCATTGGAATAGATGGGAAATGCCATTATTCCCATAGCTTTACAGACAGCAGTTTTGGATTCGATCATCATATTGATGTCAGTACCTTTAGCAAGGGAATCTATATTCTCTCTGCATCGTTTAGAAATGAACAATTTGCTAAAAAATTCACCCTAAATTAGGTAGAATATGTATCACAATAAAATATTGGTAATTCTGTTTTTATTACTTTTTTCAGTGATAAAAATTAGCGCCCAGGAAGAAATAGATCTCTATTCAGTTTATTATAATAATGTGGAACCTATTGATTTGCAACTTAGTAAATTCCCTCATGGTACTGTTCAATGGCAATTTTCGAGGGACAAAGGAAATTCCTGGGATAATATTGGAGGAGCAAACGAATTTAGCATTAAATATAACTCCGATACATCAGTATATCTTCGCGCCGCAGTTCTTTCAGGAACTTGCGACTCAGTTTTTTCGCAATATGCTTATCTTAAAACCCTACGGGTTTTTACATCCGGAATTAACGAACTTACAGATTCTTCTGCAACGATTCATTGCGAAATTGATACAATCAATACAGCGATAAAGGAATACGGAATTCTTTACAGTAATCAGCAAATAGTGGATGAGAATTCACTACGATTTAGTTTATTTCCTCCTGTTAGTGAATCATATTCCATTGAAATAAATGGACTTGAAGCTGGCGTTCAATATTATGCCCGTGCATTTGCATTAACTAAAGATTCAACAATAGTATTAGGAAACTTACTCGATTTTTCACCAGTAAAAATTGCGTTAGAGCAAAATTATTCTGTTGGCACAGAAACAGCATTCTTGAACTATGAAATTCTCGGTATCAGCTCTGAAGATATTGATGAGCATGGGATTTTCCTGAATACAGTTTCCGGATCTATTCAGAGCGCAGAAAAAATTATTGGGATCTACGTCAATGGACAATTTTCTGCTTCTGCAGCTTCACTAAACCAGGGAATGGACTATTTTGTTCAAGCCTTCATGAAGATTGGAGAATCTTATTATTACAGTTCGGAAAAACAAATTCGAACCTGGTCAGAATACAATGATCCGATCGACACTTCACCATTTGACATAAAATACAGGATTGAATGGAATGATACTTCAACGGCTGTAAAATTAAATCCTGAAGGTACCTTCGGTGACTATGCCAGGGTTGAAAGGATTGGAAATTCAGATACCTTGATATTGGTTTACCAGGGCGGACCGAATACCAATGATTGGCTTAATATCTATTTGCGAAAAAGTTTTGATAATGGAACCACCTGGGAAGACCAGGAGATAATCATGAATCTGGCCGACTACCCTGGCGAGTATTGGCGTTTTTGTACACCTGAGCTCCTATTTCTCCAAAACGGATGGTTATTACTCGCCTTTGAAGCAAACGCACGGCCCGATGAGAACAAAAGCTCAGTACAAATCCTCATCAGTAAAGATTCTGCAAGTACCTGGAATGATCCAATAAAATATGTGACGGGAAGAACCTGGGAACCAAGCATGGTACAATTACCTCATGGTGAAATAGAATTGTTTTATTCCAGTGAGGATAAGTGGTGGGGGACTGATAATTTATATCAGGATATTCAGCTTATTCGATCAACAGACAATGGAGAATCATGGTCAGATCCCCAGGTTGTCGCCTACTACCCAAATAAGAGAGATGGCATGCCAGTACCATTATTATTACAGGGGAATAAGGGTGTTGTATTTGCAATTGAATGTGTAGGTTCCTCATATTCACCTTACATCATTCACAGGGATATGAATGAGCCATGGATATTGGAACAGTCTGACTTTATTAATTCTCCAAATCGATGGCTTATTGAAGGTTTCAGCGGCCATGGCGGTGCTCCTTATATTCTGCAGCTTCCGAGTGGCGAAATAGTATATTCGGCTCATATTTACCGCGGAGGTGATTGGCACCAAAATAATTACCAGGAAGTGATGATCGGAGATAATGACTCAAGAAATTTTGAGAACTTAACACGTCCCTGGGGTCTCCCTCCCTTGAATGAAGGAGCAATAAATAATAGTTTGTTTCTGAAAGATGAAACAACTATTGTAACAATTTCTACACGCATGTTTACTAACGGAACCGGAGGTCTATACTGGCTGGAAGGAAAAATAGTACTAAAATGAAAAAATTACTTACCAGATTATTATTCTGTCTGGCAATTATCTCTTCAGTAGTAACAAATAATATATTGTCAGCCCAATGCACGTATCAGAATCCAATCATGGAGGGGGCAGATCCTTTTGTTACCTTTCATGATGGAAATTATTATGTTCTGGTTACCAGGGCAAACAGGATAGGAATTAAGAGTTCGCCGAAACTACAGGATATTGCACCCCTTAGTGAGATAAAGGTTTTTGATTTTATAGGCAGCCCTGTTGGTGGTCATATTTGGGCCCCTGAGTTGCACTATATAGACGGAAACTGGTACATATACAGTTGTGGGCAAAATACTGGTCTTGATTACAATGAAGAATGGGTTAACTATGTTCAGGATCGCCAGGAAATGTTTGTCCTGAAGAGTACAACGGGAGACCCTTTCGGTCCGTATGAATTCTATTCATGGTTGATGCCGGGATTAGGTGCAATTGATGAAACAATTTTTACACATGCCAATGGGAAGAAATATATAATCTGGTCCCAGTTTAATATCCCTGGTCAACCTCAAAATCAGTGTTTGTATATTGCTGAGTTGCTTTCCCCTAAATCGATAGGTGTTGACAGAGTGATGATCTCTTGTCCGGATCAGGAATGGGAACTGCATGGCTGGCCGGTAAATGAAGGTGCCGCAGTTTTGCAGAAAAATGGGAAAACTTATATCGTTTATTCCGGAAGTGGCTATTTAACTCCTGAATATGCTCTTGGATATTTGGTAAATACCGATGGTGATCTGTTGAACCCTGATTCCTGGACTAAAGTAGGACCTGTTTTTCAGCAAGATCCTTCTGCTGGAATTTATGCGACAGGACATAATTCCTTTACCACTTCTCCAGATGGAACCGAAGATTGGATAGCTTATCATGGACGATTAAGTACTGACGGAAATGAACCAAGATATATGTTTATACAGAAATTCTCATGGGATGATGATATACCTGAATTTGGAAAACCAGCACCTTTGTATACATATCTTAACTGTCCCAGTGATACTGGAACGATTATTAATACACAAGTCTTTGAAGTAAATGACTTACTAATATATCCAAACCCGGCAAGTGAATATCTTCAGATTGAATTACCTGCAAATGGTTGTGAAGCAGAAATAGAAGTTCTGAATGTAATGGGGCAGACTTTTAGTAATGTTAGCTATACTGGTGGTAAGCTGAATATTAAAGAATTAGTAATGGGAATCTATTTGTTAAAAGTAAATACGGGTGAGAAACAGTACTATTGTCGTTTTCTAAAGAATAGTATATAATTAATAATTGAAATAATTATATGAAGAAGAATTTTATTTTTCGCATTCATAATTAAAACCTTTTTTATACTAATCCATAAATAATACCCTTATGACACAAACAAAACCTTTATTGTATTTAGCTCTTGCTTTGCTTGTAATTTCCTGTAATACAAGCAACAAACCGACAGAAGAATCTGGATTAGCTGAAAAACAAACAAATAAATGGACTGTTGAGCAGGCCAAAGAATGGGGAGAAACTCATGGGTGGCTTCGCGGCTGTAATTTCAATCCCAGTACTGCGATTAATCAACTGGAAACCTGGCAGGAAGAATCTTTTGATGCAGAGACCATTGACAGGGAGCTGGGCTGGGCAGAAGATATTGGCATGAACTGCATGAGGGTTTATCTGCACCATCTTGCCTGGGAAGTGGATAAAGAGGGCTTCAAAGCAAGGATGAACAAGTATCTCGAAATTGCTAGCGGGCATGGGATAAAGACCATCTTCGTATTCTTTGATGATTGCTGGAATCCTACTTACCAGGCAGGCACACAGCCAGATCCTAAACCCGGCGTGCATAACTCCGGTTGGGTTCGCGATCCGGGTGATCTCATATACGAGCAGCCCGAGCTTATAGAAACATTGGAAGCATATGTTAAGGATGTCCTTAGCACATTTAAAGATGACGAGAGAATTGCCTTGTGGGATCTGTATAATGAACCAGGGAACTCAGGATACAAGAACAAATCTATGGATCTTCTCAAAAAAGTGTTTGAATGGGGATGGGAAATTCGTCCTACACAACCTATTTCTGTGGGAGTTTGGAACAATGGATTAAAAGATTTTAACGAATTCCAACTGGAAAACTCAGACATCATTACTTATCATAATTATAATGCACCTGAGCATCACCAGTTAGCAATTGACTCATTAAAACTTTATGATCGTCCAATGGTCTGCACGGAATATATGGCCCGAAGAAACAACTCTTTTTTCCAAAATATAATGCCAATGTTAGCCCGTGAGAATGTGGGAGCCATTAACTGGGGACTAGTATCCGGAAAATCAAATACGAAATATGCCTGGGGTGAACCGATACCTGACGGATCAGATCCTGAACTCTGGTTCCATGAAATTTTTCATCCTGATGGCACACCTTACAGGCAAGAAGAAGTTGACCTGATAAAAAGTTTAACCTTTTCAGAGTAGTAGTTTTTAAGTAGTGAAAAATCTGGCTTTGTCAAATATCTTTGATGAGGTCAGATTTTTTATTTCCTTGTTACTTTTTATTCATGCTTATCTTGCAGATATTTATATCTTCCTTTATCTTGCGCCTTATTAAATCATCATGTCATGCTGGAGATTCTTCTCATTATATACATATCAAGAAAAATTGGCGCTATAGCCGAAAAGAAAGGTCATAAACGCAGACCCAACGTAATTTTTTTCATTGTAATGTGGATTGCCGGAGAACTAAGCGGAGCCATGATCGGCGCATTTTTCTCTAAGGGAAACCTCGGTATAACATACCTTATGGCCATTGTCGGAGCCGTACTCGGAACTGTTTTGGCCTTTAATGTTGTGCAAAAATTAGAGGATAAAAACGATTCCGATTATATTATTATTGATGGGGATAAGTGAGATGTTTAGTCAATGTGGCAATGTGGCAATGAGCTAATGAGCTAATGAGTCAATAGGGCCCCCATTAACTCATTGACTCATTAACTCATTAGCTCATTGGTTAATGCATACAAAACGAAGATGTAGTAGATTAAACTATCCTTATATTTAAACAAAAAAGATGAATGAATTAACACTCACTACTCCTGCCCTGCTCTTCTCTGCTATTTCCTTACTGCTGCTGGCCTATACAAACAGGTTTCTTGCCTATGCCTCAGTAGTCAGAAACCTGCATGCCAAGCTCAAGGAGAACCCCGATTCATTAATAGTGGGTCAGATTCAGAATCTTAGGAAACGACTTGTGCTAACGCGAACGATGCAGTTAATGGGAATTGGGAGTCTGCTGCTATGTGTTTGCTGTATGTTCCTTGTATATATTGAATTTCAACTGGTAGCAGAAATATTTTTTGGTGTCGCGCTGATATTGCTTATTGTATCTCTTGCAATATCTGTTCGTGAAATTCAAATTTCAGTAAAAGCGCTTGATTTGCACCTAAGTGATATGGAGTTGTAGCTTACTGCTTCAATACAAGAATAAAATCACTTCCAGGTTCATTATCTCCAAACTCTCCAAACCTTGGCTGGGGATTCACTTTTTCTACAAATTGAAGAATCTCGGAGGTAGTAAGCACACCATCCTCCCCTCCATACAATCGAAGTGATTCAATAAATCGCCTGGCGAAAGGACTGTGGAAACCAGGCCGGCCATCAGGAACATATTCCTTGCCTCCCGAGGTCAGGTACAACCTGGTGGTATACTTGAGTTTCCTCTGCACAAATTCATCGGTTGATATTTCGGCATACATCCCTGCTCCCCTGTGCGATGCAGTAGCAAGGTGTGGATCAAATGTTCCTCCAAAACAAACATCCATAACCAGGAAAATATGAGGACAACGGATATTGTTAATCATGGTTCTCAAAATAGAATGTGAGAGGTAACTGGTCTTACCCAGGTCATCCATCTTCGAGTCACGGGAAATTACATACCCCTCCCTGAATACTTCATCATAGATGCCATGACCTGCAAAAAATACCATGAGGTTATCTTTTGTGCCATATAGTTTCCCTGCATACTCTCTCAACTTGGCCGCTGTTTCCTCCAGGGTTGGATTAACCACCACCTCTGATACAACACCATAATTCTCTTCCAACTCAGCACCAATGGTCTGCGCATCAAGCATGGGGTTTACCAAATCACCAAAATAGTCGTAAATATTGGTGGCAAACAATATGGCGTATGTCGTTCCATTGATTGTATCCGGAACTACTTCTTCACCCCTGGATGCAGTTTCGGACTCCCGTTGCTGTTTTCCATTTTCAATCTGCTGAAACGGATTCTCTATTGGTATAACATCAAATTCTTTGTTGCTTCCCGGAAGAACGAGAATGAAGTCCAGGTACAAAAAACTTTCCTTATCATTTTCATGAACCCTGGTGGCTTTTACATAGGCCTTTTGCCAATTCTTTTTAAGCAGTTTTGCCTCTGGAACAGGTATTTGCACCCCTGCTTCTGATTCCATGATCCTTATCTTATAAATCTCCCTGTCTGCATTATATCCCACAAGTGACTGAAGAGGTATTTTTATAGTATTGCCTTTGCTACTCACTCCATAAAGGTTTTCCATTTCTTCTTGAAGAATTTTCAGGGTATGGTCCGAAAGATTCTCCATTCTGAAATTATAGTCTATAGTTTTTTCGAACTCATCCCTGGGAGCAATCATTGATGTATTGGTAGAACCGATAATTTTCCTGGTCACCCCGGGTGTCATCGACCTGCGCTGTGCGATAGATAAATCTCCAATTAGCCAACTAGATACTAGCGCTTTATCAGACGGCAAGACATTTTCAATTTCCCAAATAATGATTTTCTGATCTGACCCAAAAGTGCATAGAAATTTCCCGTCTTCACTAAAGGTACAGCCAAAAAGGTTGTCATAATGTCTGAATATGGCATCCACCTGCACTAAGCTATCTTCTCCAACAGAAAATATCCTGACATCCCGGTAATTCGGTATGGCCAGGAATTTCCCTCCCGGGCTATAGCTCATTGGATGTCCCACACTAGCATGCTTATAAATTGAATCAGTTAATACAAATTTGTTTCGTTGCAGTTTATACCTGCGAAGGCCATACGAAGAACCGGTAATAAACTCATCATTTTTCGGACTATACACAACTGATTCAACAGCGTGCTTACGATATTGCATTTTTTGGAAAATCTCAAATCTATCCCCTTTCTTCTCCAAAATCTTTATGATCCCCCTATCATCACCTGTCACCAGGAAGCGATCATCATGACTGAATGCAACTCCTTCCACAAAATTATCAAAGCCCTCAACAATCTGCTGATAATCAAAGACATCTCCATTCCTCTTCCATACAATTAGCGTTTTGTCTGAGGACCCGGATGCCAGGAAATTTCCATCGTGGCTGAATTCAAGCTTAGAAATATAGTAAGTATGTCTTTCAAGAACCTGTACCACTTTCTGATCCGACAATCGAATAATGGCTATGTCGTTGTTTCCTTTGTAGCGACCGTAAGCCAGGTATTTTTCGTCAGGAGAAAAGGCAAAAACGCCTCCAACAGACTTTGGATCTCCCTGGTATTCAAACAGTTTTTCCCAATTCCTGTTAAAGATTCGTACCGTATTGTTGCCAATCGAATAAACGAAATAGTTTCTGAAAGGTGAAAATTCTGCTTGCCTGACATAGTCTCCAAGATCAGTAAATTCCTTATTCTCTTTCAATCCCATTTCCTGGGCAGTAAGAGATAAGCCAAACAGGAGCATTGCTGAAAAACAAAGTATTATTCGTTTCATAAAAATAAAATCAATGTTTACTTAATACCTTAAAGATACTGATAGATTTTATGTAAAAGCAAATCAATGTTGATTGGCTTTAAAGCAAAATCAACAAATTAAGCATCCTGGATCATTCTACTTATCTTTACTTCTGGTGCTTTGTTGCAGGGAACTGAGCACAGCAATAGGCATTTATATAACACATTTAGCTTACATTTATATTTATAATATATTTATGCTATTGTTATATATATAACTTTAATTATTTATATATACTTAATATAATTTCTTTATATTATATCAATTTTAATCAGAACTCCTTGCTGCATAACACTTTTTCGTTTCTCAGTAGTATTTTGGTTTGCCGATAGACAAAAAATAATTGATATACAAAGATAAAATCAATAACTTGTGCTTAATGCAGCAGATCAACAGCACCTTGACTCGCTCACAAAGACATCAATGATAATAGAATGAACAATCAATCCATAAAAAAATTGACCGCTTTCTCTGTTCTGATTATTGGGCTATTGAATCTTGTTACATGGATTATCCTAATTGCTTCAGGGAAGGTACCTGATTTTCAAGGCACACCTATTAGCTATACTTTGCATTGGATTTCTGAGTTTTCAACAGCTCTGCTTCTATTGCTTTCTGGCATATACATCCTAAAAAAACATCCTTTGCAGCAAAATTTATTGTATCTCTCATTGGGCTGTTTAGTCATGGCGGTGGGTAGCGCTTTTGCATATTACTTTATGAACTTTGAAACTACTCTCTTCATAATGACTGCCTCTATTACTGGTTTAACAGTAATTCTGATTATTATTAATTACCAGAAGCTTCAGGATTTTATTCTTATGACCATGGGGGTTGCGGGATACGCACTGCTAAATTTATTAGGTGATTCACTGCAGGCCAAAGATATCTCTTCCCTGATCCTGGAGATTCCTGCGCTTCTTTTCTTATTAATTCTTACCATTGGAATATTAAGAAAAAACATGACTTTCAGGCACCTTACCGGGGAGAAGTAGATCCATTTGCGACAAGTTAAAACAATGATAAAGCAGCAAAATATAAATACTTTTTATCCCGATATCCTCTAAGCTCATCGGGACCAAGCAACTAAAATTGCTTGACATTTAACAAAAAAAAACGTTATGAAACAGCTAAAGATTTATCTCCTTTTCTTAACAGGAATACTTCTCTTTTCTTGCGATGGATCCGATGATGATCCGATTTACAAAGAACGTATGCGCGAATTTGTTCAGGGAATCAGCACTTATGCAAAAAACATGGATCCCAATTTTATCATCATCCCTCAAAACGGTCATGATCTTGCCTCCGCAACAGGCGATGGTGATGACCCCACCCCTGCTACTGAATATCTTGCTTCCATTGATGGTGCAGGACAAGAAGATTTGAATTATGGATATAACAGTGATGACAAAGAAACACCGGAAAGCACAAATGAATTTCTGATGGCTTTTCTAACTATTTGTGAAGACAATGATGTGGAGGTGTTGGTCACCGATTATTGCAGCTCTCATGACAACATGGACGATTCATATCATGTAAACAACAGCAATGGTTTTATCTCCTTCGCTGCCCCGGATCGTGAATTAAGTATTATTCCAGATTACCCGGCAACCATTTACAATACCAATGAAACTAATATTACGAAGCTATCGGAAGCAAAGAATTTTCTATACCTGCTAAATCCTGAAAATTTTGCGTCAAGCGAAGATTTTGTTACTGCCATCTCCGCCTCTGATTATGATGTACTAATAATCGATTTTTTCTTTGAAGATGAAGTCTTTACAGCCAATCAAATTAAATCTTTAAAGAAAAAATCTAACGGTGCACAACGGCTCTTAATCTCTTATATGAGTATTGGAGAAGCAGAGGATTACCGCTTTTACTGGGATTCAAGCTGGGATGATGAGCAACCTGACTGGATTGAAGCAGAAAACCCAAGATGGCCCGGTAATTATAAAGTAAAATACTGGGATCCTGGCTGGCAATCCATTATTTACGGATCAAACGAGTCTTATCTTGACAAAATTCTTGGTGCTGGCTTTGATGGAGTGTACCTTGATATCATTGATGCTTTCGAGTATTTTGAATGATACAATGGGGAAATGGTTCGATGAAACATGATATTGACTTCATGTAGGGGTTGAGGCATGCCTCGACCTTACAAATTACTCTAGTCAATCAATGACAAATTATTTTAATAATTTCATTCAATCCCATACACGTCATTATGTGTTTTTTTAGTTAAATTAGTGACTTTAAGATAACAAACCCCAACAATATGGAACCTACTAGAACTTTCGATCTCCTGGAACGCTACAAACAACATTTCCCAAACAAAGAAAATGCTTTATCAGCCAAGCAAAATGGAAAATGGATTTCCTATTCGACCCAAACTTATATTGAAACCTGCAATAATTTTGCCTACGGATTACTGGAATGCGGTATGAAGAAGGGCGATAAAATTATTACGGCAACCAGCAACAGGCCTGAATGGAACTTTGTAGATCATGGTATGGCTATGTGTGGCATAGTTCATGTACCAGTATATACCTCCCTGAATGAGGAAGAATACAACTATATCGTGGAACATTCAGAAGCAAGAATGGTATTTGTGGCTAACAAAAATTTGTATAACAAATTTCTTCCAGCTTGTAAAAAAGCTAAAATTGAAAAAAATATTTATTTATTCGATCCCATTGATGATTTGCCAGGATGGAGCGAAATAGTTGAATTGGGAAAAACTAATGCAGAAAAATGGAAGGATAGATTAGAAAAAATAAAAGAGAGCATACAAGAAGATGACTTCAGTTCACTCCTCTATACTTCAGGAACCACGGGAAGATCCAAAGGAGTTATGCTGTCGCATAAAAACATGGTCAGTAATTTTATTGAAGCTGCCAAAGTATTTCAATTAAAAGAGAATGATAAATATTTGAGCATACTTCCATTATGCCATGTGGGTGGAAGAATGGGTAACTACCAGACTCAGTATAGTGGCACAGGAGTTTACTATGCTGAGAATATGGGTGCCTTCGCAAAAGTAATGAAAGAGATTGCTGCCGACGGTTTTGATGCTGTACCACGGGTTATGGAAAAGGTATATGATAACATTATTTCCAAAGGAAGCCAGCTTACTGGCATGAAGAAAAAAATATTCTTCTGGGCAGTGAAACTGGGATTAAAATATAAGCCCTTTGGAGAAAATGGTTGGTTCTACGAACAAAAACTTAAGATTGCAGATAAACTAATTTTTTCAAAGTGGCGGGATGCCCTAGGAGGAAATGTAAAATTAGTTGGCTGCGGCGGTGCAGCTCTTCAGCCGCGCCTTGAAAGAATTTTTTGGGCAGCTGGTGTTAAAATCATCAATATGTACGGGCTTACAGAAACATCTCCCATTATTACCATAAACAGGCAACAGGCACCGCATTGTAAGCTCGGAACAGTTGGAGCGCTTATTGATGGTGTGGAATTGAAAATTGCAGAAGACGGAGAGATCCTGGCACGTGGAAATTGCATTATGCTCGGGTATTATAAAGACGAAAAATTAACAAAAGAATCTATCGATAAGGAAGGTTGGTTCCATACAGGTGATATTGGTCACCTTGAAGATGGTAAGTTCCTTGCTGTCACTGACAGAAAGAAAGAGATTTTTAAATTATCCAACGGGAAATTTGTAGCTCCACAACTTATTGAAAATGCTTTCAAGGAATCTCTTTTCATTGATCAGCTCATGGTATTAGGAGAAGGCGAAAAATTTGCCAGCGCTTTAATTATTCCGGATTATGATCAATTGAAAATATGGGGAGATGAAAAAAACATTGCGTTTTCTTCCAACGAGGAACTCATCTCTATGCCTGAAGTTCAAAATCATTACAAAGAAGAAATCAATCGTTTGAATAATGCTTTTAGTGAACATGAACGTGTTAACCGTTTCAAAATCGTGAAAGAAAACTGGTCTCCGGAATCGGGAGACCTCTCTCCTACCCTGAAACTAAAAAGAAAAATTGTAGCAGAAAGAAACAAAGAGCTGATTGATAGCATTTACGGAAATTAATCTCTTAAAGCTACACAATGAAAATTATTGAAGTTTTTGATCGCAGAAGCCAAAAACAGTTTCTCAATCTTCCCAAAAAATTATACAAAGATGACTCTTTCTGGGTTTGTCCAATGGACAATGAAATTGAAGCAATCTTTAACCCAAAGAAGAACGACTACTTTAATCATGGTGAAGTAACAAGGTTCTTACTTAAAGATGATAAGGGCGAATTTATTGGCAGAATCGCAGTTTTTATTGATCGAAAAGCTGCATTTGATTTTGACCAGCCAACCGGTGGAATTGGGTTCTTCGAATGTATCAATAACCAGGAGGCGGCCAACATGCTGTTTGATACGGCTAAAAAATGGCTGGCTTTCAGAAAAATTGAAGCAATGGATGGCCCCATCAATTTTGGTGAAACAGATAAATACTGGGGCTTGTTAGTTGACGGTTTTACACATCCTTCTTATGAGATAGCATACAATTTTAAATACTACCAATCCCTGTTTGAAACCTATGGATTTCAAACCTATTACAACCAGGAAGGTTTTCACCTCGATATTACAAAACCTCTTCCACCCAAATTTGAAAAAATTGCCAACTGGGTGGCAAATAAACCAGAATATACTTTCGAACATCTTGATTTCAAGCAGATTGACAGGCAATTAGGCGATTTTTGTACAGTATTTAATGAAGCTTGGGCAAGTTTTAAAGAGAATTTTAAGCCCCTCGAAAAAAAGTACACCATAGCAACGCTAAAAAAAGTCAGGCAAATAATTGAACCCGAATTCATATGGATCGCTTATCACGAGCAAAAGCCGATTACTATCTACCTGATGTACCCTGATGTAAACATGATCCTGAAACATATGAACGGGAATATGCACGTATTCAACAAACTAAAATTCCTTTCGCTAAAAAATAAAAAAGCCATGACACGCGCAAGGGGTGTATTGATGGGCACTATTCCTGAATTCCAGGGAAGAGGTATTGAAGCAGCCATAATATTGCAACTGGTTAAAGTGTTCGAGAGGAAAAAACAGTATACCGAAATTGAGTTTTCATGGGTAGCTGATTTCAATCCGAAAATGAAAAAAATCTTCCTCTCAGTCGGGAACAAACATGTGAAAACATATAAGACATACAGGTATCTGTTTGACAGGAACAAACCTTTTAAAAGGGTTCCGATACCGGAGGGGGATTACTAGGAGGAAGTGAACTAAAGTGACTTGAGTGAGCAAAGGTTTGTAGAGACGCGCCACGTGGCGCGTCTCTACAAACTCCAACTCTACTAACTCTATTAACTCAACACATGACATACGACATTATTATCATAGGTGGCGGATTAGGTGGTTTAACAGCCGGAGCGAAATTGGCAAAGGAAGGTAAAACTGTTCTTCTGCTTGAACAGCATGATCGTCCGGGAGGATGTGCCACAACATTTAAACGCAAAGATTTTACCATGGAGGTTGGCCTTCATGAAATGGATGGATTACACCCCACCGATGGTAAACATAAGATATTTAATGAGTTGGGCGTATATGATGATGTTGAGTTTTTGCCGCTTCCTGAATTCTATCGATTTAAAAATGAACGGCTTGATTTGGTAATGCCACACAACAAGGAAAAGGCCATAGCCATATTAAATGAGAATTTCCCTGGCCAGGCAGATGGCATAGATACCTACTTTGAGAGATTGATGAATGCGCGAAGAATCAATGTTCTTGAGAGAGATAAACCTAATATCAGTGTTGGTGAATACCTGGATTCAATTTTTACCAATGAAGAGCTAAAGCTTTTTTTACTGGGTAACCTCGGGTATTTTCATGATGATCCATATACCCTTTCACTTAGATATTTTTCTGTTGCAGAAGGAGCATATTTCCAGGGAAGAGCCAACTATATCAAGGGAGGATCTCAAAAGCTTTCAGACAAGCTAATGAACATCATCAGGCAAAATGGAGGAAAAGTATTGTTGAGTCACAAAGTAAGCTCAATATCCACCTCAGGAGATAAGGTCATTGAAATTAGTTTTAAGAATGTTCTCCCTGGAGCGCATAGTGAAATCAAAGCCACTGCAAAAGAATACATTGCTAATGCTGCGCTGGCCAATATTGCAGACATGCTTGATAAGGAACATGGTTCTGCTCTTAAGAAGCAACTTGAAACACATGAAATTGGGGCATCGCTGTTAACAGTGTATTTCGGATTCTCCAAACCACTTAAGGAAATTGGCAATCAGTATTATTCCACTTTCGTTTATGATGAAAGCGTCAGATGCCAAAAAGATATCCTGGCTAACAATCATGGAGATTTTTCTGTCAGGAGCTACACTTTTGTAGACTATAGCCAGGTAGATGCTCAGCTCTGTCCGGCAGATAAAGGTGTAGGAGCAATATGTGCCATTGACTATACAGCTGATTGGGATGGCTTATCAAGAGAAGAATATAAGCAAAAGAAAAAAGAGGTCGGTGAAATTTTTGCTGAAAGGTTAAATAAACTAATTCCTGGCTCAAAAGAATTAATTGAACATATTGAAGTAGCTACAGCCAAAACTGTCCGTCGCTACACTTTGAATCCACAGGGTGCCGTTTACGGTTTTGCCCAGAATCCGGGTAGGGTACCTCTGAATGGAATTGAAGGAATAGAAAATTTCCATGTTGCCTCTGCATGGGGAAAATTTGGTGGTGGATTTTCCGGAGCAATCTATAGTGGCTACATGACTGCGCTTGACATACTTAGACTAAAATAGTATATTTATCTATGAGGATCGAGCATTCTGCACATAAGAATTTTCCTGATTTTGTTTTACTTAGAACTTTCAAGCGAAAAGTAAGCGCTGAAGATATTATTAACTCATGTAATCCTATTTTGAGACTACAACCCTGAATGGCTCCATAAGTCCATAATCCAGCAAATCATAATTTACCCCGGACGGTTGATCCTCAGGTGCATATTTAAAACTCCATGGAGTCACAATCCCGTTTCTTCTTGAATGATGTGGTCCAAGCAAATTTTTCAATGATCCGATAACTGTCACTGTAATTGTATTCTCTCCCCGTTTGATATATTTATCAATTCTTAATTCACCTGGAGAAGCAAATATCTGCCCTGCCTTTTTGCTATTAACTGTAACGGTAGCAACAGTTCCCTGCCAATCCGGTAAAACAACTTTTGCTAAGCCCCGACCATCAATTTCGACACTGGCCGTATATTCCATTTTATCATAGTAAAACGGATATCCCTGGTCCTTCCAGGAACCAATTTCCATGCCCGCTTTCTCTCCGATTATCCATCCCTTATCCAAAGCCAGGACATTGAAATCACCTAAAAGATAGACAGGTTCAAGTTCAATGTAGACTGACATTGGGGAAGCTCTAAGAATAACTCTATTATCTCCATTTTGAACACTCTTGCTAATGTCAAACACTGCAAAAGATTTATCAAGCCACCACTCTCCTGGCAGTGGCTCGAGCAAGACTTCATTCAACAACACTTCATATAATTCTGCTCTTTCAACTACCAATTTAATTGGAACATTTCCTGGTTTTATGTCAAACCTAAAAGGAAACTGCACTTCAAATCCGGAGTTAGTTCCGAAAGTATCCCGATCAATTATTTCTGTCTTAAACTGGGAAGAAGAGACCCATGGATTTGTAGGAAATCCGTGTGCATTGAAGATCTTTGTCTGTGCGTTATAAAAGTATATCAAACCCGTGGTATCCTCTTTCATAGTTAAATAGCAGTAGTCGAGATTCATCACGTTTTGCATATCAGGATTTACCTTCAACATACTTATTTCAATGTCTGTCTCAATCCCTCTCCATTTTTTAATCCTGGTTCTCCGGGCATTTATCTCCTCATTGCTGATATAGAGTAGCAAACTCCCTCCCGGGGGAATTGAGGCAGCAAAACTTATAATATCAGAGGTCACTACACAAGGGAAATTTTCGATTTCGCCTGTAAAAAGATTCATCTTTACAACATCATTTCCCTGCAAAACCATTCGGGTTTTGCATGTTTCAAATTTATCGGAATTTACAAGGAATAGTATTTGTCCATCTTCAAGAATACGCCTGTGATGGAACAGTTTGCCTCCCTCTTGTTCTACAAGGATAAATTCATCTGATAATAAATAGTTGACGCACCTGGGATCATTCGATCCATTTATTGATATCCACTCTTCAGGAAACTTATCCGGCCATTCGGTACACCTTTCTGTTTCAACACCATCAATATATAAAGGCGGACTACCCAATGAAAGAACTGTTCCTCCATTTAACAAAAAAGCTTCAATTAAGTCTGCCGTGCTTTTGTTGATGTTATGCATAAATTCAGGAAAAACTACATAGGTGTACTGTTGCTCTCCCACCTCAAATTTTCCATTTTCAACTGCACCATAATCTCTGATAATATTCTCAGAACCAAGATCATATTCTACTTGCTCCTCTTCCATCCTATCAAGCAAAGCAACAAACTCCTTATTCAAGTGCTCAATGGTGGTATTTTTCTCATCAAGCGCATAGTACATCCATGCAGTAGTAGTAGGTTCTATTATCAAAACACGATTCTTTTGGACACCTGAAGAGAGAGCCAAAGACAAACGGGCAAAATAATCTGCCAACGAATTATACTCCTCCCACCAGGGTGTGTGATAAGAAAATGATTGCGGAAAATCGTGTTTCCTGTCCCCCATGATAGTACCATACGAGAGATGCTGGGTCATCATGTTAACACCCAGCGCATACTCCCAGTCACCATTCCTCTTCATATCATCGAATGTTAACTCCCATCCCGATGCTCCATATGTTTCACTCAGTTTCCTCTCTCTTCCCAACTGGTTTCCAACGCTGTTCAATTCACGAACGGCCCTGATGTTCCCAAATTGATCATTTCGTTCACCCATAGTATTAAACAACATATCAATTCCCGGTACCTGGTGCCATGCGTACATAGCCATATTATCAGGGCCCTGATTTGGTGAGGGCCAGTCGTGTTCCCAGTAATGACCTGTCCATGATAAATTCTGCTTTTCGGTATATTCATACCATGGTTTCGACCATCGATCAATAAATAGTTCCAGTAAAAGCTGGTAATAATTGTGTCTTACAGTCTTGTAGTCTCCTTCATTTTCAACAAGTGAAACAAGGTGTGGCTCGAGCCGATACCCCCATCTCTCCTCATATTGCTCATACAGATCTGCTGTCCATCGAATCAATGAGGAGCCACCCTGTGGGGCTATATTGGGCTCGTCTGTAAATATACCCGGAACAGTGTTCCCAAATTCCATTCCCACCTCTTTTTCATATCCGGTCATCGTTACTTCAATAAATTTCTCAGTTACACCGGGCTTAATCAAATCTACATATGAATACCCTGCATACCATTCTGAATTTGGAAAATATATCTTTTCATACAGTAAAAAATCACCCTTCTTACCTGTCAAACTATCTACCTTCTCAGTAACTTCAATATGCCCCTTGAAGATATGCAGATACTCCTTTGTTGTGTCAGGTTTCAGAATAGTCTGACGATGAAGTTTTAATGCCTGCCCCTCATTATATGAAGAAGGCATAGCAGCGGCAACCAATCCCCCACCAAAGCCACTTGGAAATGAATTCTCATCATATAGCCAGAGTTGCATGTCCATAGAGCGTGCCTTTTTCATGGCATATTTTACCAGCTCATACCACTCTTCAGAAGCATACTCAGTAATCAATCCATACCGGGGATGCACAAATACACCACCGAATCCACGCAAACTAAAATCTTCCAGCTGCTCATCAATCATTTTCTCTGTAATCACACCATTCCATACCCAGAATGGCATAGTTTTATATGCTGCAGGTGGAGTTTCAAATTCCTTTTTTAGATTATTAAATCCATCTCCGCTATTGCATGCTGTCATCAGGAGGAAAAAAACAGCGACTCCAAAAATCTTAAATATCTTCATAATTCAGCAAGTTAAAAGCTACCTGATTCGACACTTATGATCCATAACTGCCAATCTTAATATCTCAATCAGGATAAATATTGTAAGTTTTATCAACTGAAGTTCTTAAGAGATTTTACCTCTCGCCACGAACAGCACCTACATCTCTTGGCTCACAAAACCATACGAGCTTCTCCTCAACAGTTAATGTATCAATGAAAGTTAAATCTCCAGGATAAGTATCAGTAAATATTTCTATCATCTTCTTCTGCAGCGAAGTTAAAATAATCTCATTTCCCTGTAGATTAGCTATATTGGTAGTCTCATGAGGATCATTATCCAGGTCATATAATCTGTGTAATATGCCAGATGGACCATAGCCAGTCTGATAACCCTGTCCAAGGTCATACAAGCCAGTGGTGAAAATATATTTCCATTTGCCATCCGTAACCATGGCTTTGTTGTCCTCTAAAAACTCAGCAAATACATATTCATCTTCAAAGCAGCACTTCTTCTCAAAAAGATACTCCCTGCTCCTGCCCTGCACTGTTTCCAATTCAGGAAGATCAAGAAGATCAAGGATGGTCGGAACCACGTCAATGAATTGCACCAATGACTCAACTGATTTAACTTTTCTCTTCTTATCGCCCACTCGAAAAATGAGGGGTGCCTTGATGGCCGGATCCCACATCGTATGCTTTTCAAATCGCTTATGATCCCCAAGAAGGTATCCCTGGTCACCCAGGTAAACCACAAGGGTGGATTCTTTCAGGCCTTCTTCATCAAGTGCATTGAGAATCTTCCCTACTTGCTGATCCATATATTCAACAGAAGTATAATAAGATGCAATAATCCCTTGCTTGTCACTGTCACTTAATCCCCTGAAAATTTCCGGGACAAAGCGATCATCCTCAGGGCTGCCTGTTGGCAAAGAAATTTCCCCGGGATTGTATCTTCCGGCATATTCGACGGGGAAGTTAAATGGTGAATGCGGTTCATGAAATCCTACCCAGAGAAAAAAGGAAGTATCCTTATTTGATTTAAGAAATTCAATGGCCTTCATAGCATCATATGCTGCAGGTCCATAAGCTTCATGGAAAGCAGTTGGCAATACATCAGCGTTCAACCAGATTCTTGCAGAATCAACAAATGGTCGCCACACTCCCAGTGTCGGAATAGAATCAGATATTTCGGGCATCTCCTGCGCTGCAAACCAAAGTTTATAATCTTTATTGGTTATATTGTGGGAGAATCCATGATCAGGTACCGGGGCTACCCAATTGTTGAAATGTGTCTTCCCTACAACTCCAGTTGAATAAGATAAAGCTCTAAGGTGCTCAGCAATAGTCACATTTTTTTCATCATTAAATGGTGTGTGTAACAAATTCACACCCGTTGCATGAGGATATTTTCCGGTTAACAGAGATTGCCGTGATGCACTGCAGACAGGAGCATTGGAGTATGCATTTGTAAAGATCACTCCCTCCGCAGCAAGCTTATCCAGATTTGGAGTTCTTACAATATCATTTCCGTAGCATCTGAGGGCGCTTGCCGAGTGATCATCTCCAACAATCACCAGGACATTTTTAATAGGAATTTCTTCTGCCTTCTGGTCACATCCTGTAAAAGATATTATCAGAGTCGCAACAAACGTCAATTTATAAATTTGATTCATTGATTATTAGCTTAATGAAGGTAAAAATACTGTTTTCAGCAGATTAAAAAAAGTATGCTAATATTTTCCTGAATATGGCTATCTTGTTTGCATATAAACCTAAACCGAAAAAAGATGAAAAAAGCATTTTTTAGGATAGCAGCTGTAATAATTGTGTCTTTACTCTTGCAGTCATGTTTTGAGATAAAGGAGATTATTAAAATCAATAAAGACGGATCTGGAACCTTTTCCATGGTTGTTGATATGAGCGAATTTAAAGTAATGCTGGAAAGCTTCAGCGAGGAAGATGAAAATGTAGCTGAAAGTCCCCTGGCTGAAGAAGAACAAGAATATGAAGCTACTAAGTCCAGGCTGGAAGTAATCGAAGGAATATCAAATATCACCTTCCTTACAGAAAATGATGGCTATATGATCACCACAAGTTTTGATTTTGCCAATCCTGAAGCCCTGAACAAAGGTATGAATGTGGTCTATGAAGATGAAAATGCCTTTGGAGAGTATACCCTTTATTATAAGTTCAAAAAGAAGAATTTTGAACGAACAGCAGCAAACAACATGCTAAAAGATCTTGAAAGTGAGATGAATTCTGATGAATTAGACACTGAAGATATTGATCTTTCTGAAATTTTTTCAGACGTGGCCTTTGTTAACGAGGTAACTTTTACTGACCGCAAGATAAAAAAGAGCAGTTCCGAAGCTATTGAGATCTCCGAAGATGGCTCAACTATGACCTTGAAAAGATATATCTTCAGAGAAGACGATGATAAGTCAATGGATTATAAGCTCAAGCTTAAGTAATCCTGCGAGGAAAGTAGAAGGCAGTGAGCATAAAATTCGGTTCGTCTAACCACCGGGGCCATCGAGATTGTACTAAGCAATTTCTGAATCTGACTTTCATGTTCCTGGTAACATTCTTCAGGACATTTAAATCGAATGAGATACATACCCTCATCAGTTGGCATGGCTATTAACATAACCTTAAATGGACGACGCATTTCAGAAAATATGGCGCAAATACCAAAAGCATGGTGATTATCCAGAACTGTAGCAAATGGTCCCTCACCTGTAATCAGCCCATCCTGGCATACTTCTGAACGAAGATATTCCAAAACGGGTTTATCGGTATGAGAGAACCACAGCTTCATGTGCATATTGTTGTTTTGATTAACCAGCTCATATTCCATTTTTTCGCCTGGATGAAACACCGGAGTCCAATTGGGTGAAGCTGTAAATTGTATACCAAGAGTAGGATGTTGATAAACGATTTCGTCCTGTGCCTGAAGTGCGAATGAAACTGATACAAATAGCAGTACTAAAAATAAATATTTAATCAAGTTTTTCATCCTTACTCCTCCTTCCTTATTTATTTATCACAATATACAACAGAAACAATCATAATTCTCATTTTCAGCTACTTAATAAGGGAAATGCGTGTTAGAAGGGTTGAAATGCAGCTTATTGACTGTGAAAGGCCTAAATTCAAAAAAGGTGTTCATTCCCATGCTGATTTTGTACCTTAATTCTCTCTATCTTTATAGCAAGAATTTAGCTATGAATAAACACATATTTTTTGCAACACTGTCAATACTCTTAATTTCACAATCCGGCTGTATAGAAAAACAAGCATTGCTTCCAGGTGAAAGATATGTAGAAGTGAGCGGCGGCAAGATATGGTATCACATCATTGGAGAGGGACCAGCACTTCCACTTCTCATGCTTCATGGCGGGCCGGGTGGCACTAGCAATTCAATGTATATGCTTGCTGAACTAAGCGAAGACCGGCCCATTATCATATTCGATCAGTTAGGAACAGGTAAATCTGGACTTTTGACAGATACCTCCTTAATGGAGATTGACTATTTTGTTGATCAGCTGCATGAATTTACTGCGGCACTTGGTCTAAGAAAGTATTATATTTTTGGACATTCATGGGGATGCATGCTTGGACTCGATTACTACCTTGAATATCCAAAAGGAATCAAGGGACTGGTATTAAATAGCCCACTGGTCAGCACTGAAAGATGGATACATGATACTGATACACTGATTGCCACCTTGCCGGATTCCATTCAACAAATAATTGAGGTGCATGAAATGAACGGGACTTTTGACTCACGAGAATATCAATATGCAAATTATGTGTTCTACCGGAATTTTATTGTGAGAAAATCCAGAATCCCCAACACTTATGATATTGCACCTTCAAAAGGAAACGACGTCATTTATGAATACATGTGGGGGCCAAGTGAGTTTACAGCCACTGGCACGCTTAAAAATTATGACCGGATCGACCGTTTGGATGAAATAAAGATTCCTACTCTCTTCGTGACAGGGGAATATGACGAAGCCCGTCCAGCAACCGTCAAATACTATTCAACTTTAACTCCCCATAGTGAATTTGAGATAATAGAAGATGCCGGTCATGGTACCATGCATGATAACCAGGAGCAAAATGTAAGAGTGATTGCTGATTTTTTTTTAAGTATAGAAGAAGACTAAATAGCTTCAGATACTATGTAATCAAAGAAAAGAAAACTTCAGTCCGTACTGAATATCAAAAAAGCTGTTGATCGAACTTATCTCTGCATAACCCGGAGACGTAAAATACCGAAGTTCAACAAACAGGCCTACTAAGGCACCGTTCTTAAAATGGTAGTAAACTGTATTTTCCTCAGCAAAACCCATCATATATAATCCAGTAGGATAAAAAAAAGCGAACCCATGTTGTGTAGTCAAGCCGACTGTTAAGCTAAGCTTATCACCCGGCAGATCAATTGGACGAAAAGCTCCCATGGAGCTACTCAGATAATTCCCGATACCGTTTGCTCCAAGCTCTGCCCCAATTTTTGCCTTATAGAGGTCATATATTTTGAAAACTGCATGTGCCCTGAGTGAAGCACCATTTCCTCCCGGATCAAATCCGGCACTGTGGCTGAAAATGCGATTGTTTCTCGACACAGTTAGTTCTACCCCATCAAATTGTGCATCCACAGTTGAAAAGATACCCAGCAACAAAACAATATATAAACTCCTTATTCCCATAAGGCATCAAAGTATTTTATCATAAGTGAGATCATTTCCTCCTGTTGTTCTTCCCGTGAAATATCTGCATCATTGTCACCCTCCTGGAAACCATAGCATCCAAATCCGGAATGATTGCCTCCATTGATCCTGTAGTAGCATGTTTGATTGGATGAAAGAACAATAGAATCTGCTGCTGTTAATTCAACTGCTTCCGGCAGATACTGCTTGTTTGCAGCGATCTCCTCCGTAGTAGCCAAGCCATCATTCGAAGCATATATGCTCAATACATTTCCATCCCATTCAGCTAAGCTTTTTGATTCGGTTGCCCATGAAGCCATTAGCACCAATCCGTCAAAGCTGTCTGGTTTATCACTAAGCGCAAACACAGAAACAACTCCTCCAAGACTATGGCCTCCGATAGTCCAGTGCTGAATCTCACTAAAATGACTCATCACTTTTCCCACTTTTCCCATATTCACAATAGCCAGGTTGGAGGGGACTTTGATTTGAATGATTGCAATCTCAGGATACCTGTTTACGAGCTCAGTCATCCAGCACAGGTATACATGTGGATCAACAAATCCACCAGGTACAAATAAAAATGCATTATCAGGAAGGATGTCGCTTGAAGAAATCAGGATATAATCCCCGGTTTCCTCTTTAATCACATCATAGTTTACCTTGTCCAAATCTTCCGGCAAATAACTGCAAGCTGAAAGGAAGAGGACTAGAAAAAAAAATACCGGATGGAATCGGATCATTGTAGAAAAAGGTTTTCAACAGTATATACAACTTCAGGATTCGAATTTATAAAAATCCGCCAAGAAATAAGCTGATATACCACTCCTCATTACTATGCTCAAAAATATCCTGTTTATGCTTGACAAGACCCCTTAGATTTCGTATATTAAGAGAGGTGCAGAATTTGATGCTGGATGAAAAATATAACAGGTATACTACTCATTGTCCTGTTACTTGTATGCACAACAGGATCAAGCGATCAAATATCTAATTATCAAGATACTGAATGCAGGAGAGAACATTTGTCTACACCTGAACCTGGCACCTGTCTAAAGCAGGATGCATACAGGATACTTCAGATCATTGAGAATATCCGTGCCAACCCACTGGAGAAAAAAAAATACGACAAGATTTTTGATTTGGTGAAGCCGAAGGTATACCATGTCCTGGATACCGTTATCAGGGAAGATTCACTTGGGGTTCCCCTACGAATCTATTATCCTAATAAAAAAAGCATGCGGGAAACCTATCCCATTGTCTTTTATATTCATGGCGGTGCCTTTATGTATGGAGATATAGAAAAGTACGACCTGCTCGCAAAGAAAATTTCTCTTGCAACAAAATCTATTGTATCATCCGTTGAGTACCGGCTCGCACCTGATCACCCCTTCCCCGCAGCAATTGATGATTCCTATTGTGCCCTGGAATGGGTTGCCAATCATGCAGAAGACCTGGGAGGATCAAAAAATGGAATATGTGTTATGGGAAGCAGTGCCGGTGGTAACATTGCAACAGTCCTGACACTTAAAAGCAGAGAGAAAGGATATCCAAACATTGCTTGCCAGGTATTGTACTATCCGTGCACAACATTTGAAGAAACTGAATTTCCGTCTAGACTATTTTTCCTGTGCGATTCTACCAGGTCCTATATGCTTACCGAGGAAGTTTTAAGAAAATGTAGAACAGCATATTTGGGACCCAATTCAGATATTCATGATCCTTTTCTCTCTCCACTCGCAGCAAAGCTGGATTCTGAATTACCCCCCGCATTAATCTTCACCGCCCAATGTGATCCTCTGCGCGATGAAGCAAAGCTCTATGCCAGGGAATTAGCAAAAGCCGGGGTTGAAGTAAACTACACAGAATACGAAGGAAGTATACATGGTTTCCTGAGTTTCTACATGGTCCTCGATGAAGGGAAAAAATCTTTAAGAGAAAGCAGAGATTTCATACATGATCATGCAGACCTTCAGAAATAGCACCGGGAACCGGGCACTCATAAACGTCTGCTTAACGACAGCTATTAATTAATAGTCATCCCTGTGAATACTATTTTTTCTATCTTTAGATTTGCTATGGAATGATACTATGCTGGGAAGACTGATTTTACTTTCTTTACGGAACCTTCGAAGGAATCTGCTGTATACCATTATTGTTATAGGTGGATTGTCTCTTGGTATGACTACGTTTCTTGCTATCGTTCAATGGTCTGCCTGGCATATCAGTTCAGACAGGCACTTTCCTGATTCTGAAAATCTCTTCAGAATAACCTTTGAAGAGAAAAGAGAAAACTTCGAAAGGCATACTGCCAGGATATTACATGGAGATATAACGCTACAGCTTATTCAATCCGATGAGATTCCTGAAATTGAATGCATGGCCAGGCTGGCTCCATTTAGAAATGCCATTGTAAGAAAGGATGAAATCCTTTTTTATGAAGATAGATGCTATGGCTGTGATTCTACTTTCTTTCAAATGTTTCCTCCCACGGTAATTCACGGAAATCTTCATACGATGCTTGATGGACCGCGCAAAGTTATCTTAACAAGGAGTAGTGCAGAAAAATACTTTGGGAAAACAAATCCCCTTGGAGAAACACTCGAACTGGAGCATCAATTTTGGGGTTCACCCGTTGAATATGAGATCACCGGGGTTATAGAAGATTACCCGGAAAATACGCATTTCTCCATTTCCTTTTTAACCTCCTTCAGAGATCCAGACAGCTATAGTTCTACCGCATGGGTGTATGTCAAAATCAAGGAAGATGCAAGCATTCCAGAGGTAGAAAAATCCATTAAGACATTTATACTTCAAAACAATAACGAAAAC
This sequence comes from uncultured Bacteroidaceae bacterium, assembly GCA_964538375.1. Lineage (GTDB taxonomy): Bacteria > Bacteroidota > Bacteroidia > Bacteroidales > JAUUZQ01. The sequence continues at coordinate 188,652 of CAZIFQ010000003.1, forward strand.
TATGCAGAGGGAATCTTCCCACATATTACAAAATTAACTGACATTCACCTTAAATCTCATTTGGCCAGGGAGATTGAGCAAAACGCCAACTACAAATCTGTTTGGATTATCAGTATTGCAGGTTTGCTTGTTTTTATCCTTGCCTGGTTCAATTTCACATTACTTTCAGTGAGTCAAAATCAATTGAACGTGAAAAAATTGATATTTCAGTGGCAGCTTGGAGCTGGCAAGGAATCATTCTTTCAGCAATTTTTTGTAGACTTCATGGTTGTGGGAATAATCTCTTTGATCATTTCAGGACTTCTTAGCTTCCTGATGGCTAAACAAATCTTTGCTGTCATTGGAATCCATATGGACGAGAATATCAATCTCTTACTTATGGGATTCGTCACATTCCTGATCCTATTAATACTCTCTTCACTTCTAACTGCATTTTACGCTACCTTCAGATTATATAGGATCCTGAAAATTAAATACCTGTCTACTTCTTCCCTTACCCCCAGGTCCCTCACAGCAAGAAACATATTTATACAGGTAGTGATTGTGCTTGAGTTTGTAATCACCTTTATGCTTATTTCAAATCTATTTATGATAAGGGAACAGGTAAACTACTCCATCGGACAACAAATCGGTGCAAACGATACCACAACCATTCAGATTCACAGTTTACCCAGAACCATCATTGACAAGTATGCTCTTTTCAGGGAAGAAGTGCAAAAATACCCGGTATTTACAGAGATTACTGCAATGATGGAGGAGCCCGGAGGCATGGCTATGGATGCATTCCCTTATACCTTAGAAGGAATGCCTGAATCAGAAGAACGGCTGTTTTTTTTCCCGGTAGATAAATACTTTCTGAAATTTTATGACCTGGATCTTCTTGCAGGTGAAGATTTTCCAGACAACTACAATCCAAAAGATACTGTTGATTACTACATACTAAACGAAACTGCAGCGAATTCTATTTCTCCTGGCGATTATGAAAACATAATAGGTAGAGAACTTAATTTTAATTTCCCGCATCCTGACCTGATCTTTCCAGGAAAGATTATTGGGGTAATCAAAGATTTTCATCTTTCTACCATGGAGATGAAAATCAACCCTATGGTCATCTTCCCTAAACATACTTGGCTCTATTGTTTTTCTCTCAGGATAGGGAGTGATCGACAGCAGGCACTAAATACCCTGAATACCATCTGGAAGGATTTGTATCCTGATTATCCCCTGCGCTACTACTTCACCACTGACATGTATGAAACACTCTATGAATCAGAACTTACAGAAGTCAGAGTATTGCTCATATTCAGCATACTCTCCCTTATTATTGCCGGTACAGGATTGTTTGCTTTAAGCGGTTATTTCATGCATCAAAAGATGAGGTCTGCCGCGATCCGTAAAATTAATGGAGCTGGCATCAGGCACATACTGGTCCCGGAATTAAGACAATACCTGGTATTGGCGCTTGTATCAACCCTTATTGCTGCACCACTATCCTTTTTCACAATAAAAAACTGGTTGAGCAACTTCTCTTATCAACTTCCTATCCCTTTATGGATCATACCAGCATCGGCCTTGCTTCTAATATGCTTCTCCTGGTTAGCCGTTTTCTACAACTCCATGAAGCTGGCTCGTCTCAATCCCTCAGAATTTCTTGGACGAGATTGACACGGCTGAGTCAATGGGTCAATGAGCTAATGGGTCAATGAGTCAATGAGCTAATGAGTCAATGAGTCAATGAGTCAATAAGATTATATGTTTCACTATAGTTTATTTAAGCTATTTATTCTATTATAAGTCTATAAATCTATATTATATATTATTAACATATTTCAGCACTTATTTGTAATAAATTCTATTTGTTATGAAGTAATTTAATGCAATTATTCCGTTATATATTTTAAGGGATTCAATGGTCAATGGCTAATGTCCCATTCGCCAATAAACAAAACAACATGAAAAAAATTTCTATTGCAATAGTACTCGCATTCTTATTCATAGCTTCAAACGCACAGTTAAAGCTTGATGCTGAAATTAATCCTGCATTGCTTAGCTCACACTGGGATTCATACTGGGTTTCAGTACCGGACACTGATCCGAATAGCTATGGCGTATATTTCTACAGAAATACGATTGAACTGAACATGATGCCTGAGAAATATATCGTTCATGTTTCGGCTGACAACCGCTACAAAATTTATATAAATGGGAAGCTATTAGGACTAGGTCCTGCGCGAAGTGACCTGGATAACTGGAAGTTTGAAACCTACGACCTGGCAGCTTACCTGAAACCGGGTAAAAATATTATCAGTGCAAGTGTTTGGAACTTTGGCAGCGAAAAACCATGGGCACAGCTATCACTCTTCTCTTCATTCATAGTCCAGGGAAACAGCGAAACAGAATCGGATTTAAATACCCCGGGAAATTGGAAATGTAAACAAATAGATGCCTACACACCTATTACGAATTATAAGGAAAAATTAGGGACTTTTATTGTTGTAGGCCCGGGAGATCATGTTAACGGAGAGAAGTACCCCTGGGATTGGATGGACATAGATTATGATGATTCTGAATGGTTGAATCCTCGCTCACTATGCCCTGGTGCTCCTAAAGGAGTAGGAACCGAAATTACACATGCCCTGGTTCCCCGAAATATTCCTGCAATGGAATTTTCACCAATTGAATCTCCCAAAATTCGAAAAGTTGATATGAACCTGGTAGAGAAAAATTTCAAGGATTATAAAATTCCTGCTAACACAAAAACCACAATTTTGCTGGATCAGGATTACCTGCTTACTGCTTATCCGGAAATAAATATATCGGGGGGAAAAGGTTCAAGTATTAAAATTGGCTACAGCGAAACACTATACAACGAATCTGGAAAAAAAGAGAACAGGAACCTCGTAAAAAATATGATATTCAAAGGTAATTATGACATTTTTGAGCCGGATGGACAGGTAAACCGAAAGTTTACAACGCTATGGTTCCGTACCTTCAGGTATATCCAACTGGAGATTGAAACCGGCGATGATCCGCTAATTGTGCACTCGATAGATCCAATTTTCACAGCCTATCCCTTTGTTGAAAAAGCATATTTCAATTCTGACAATGAATTACTTTCTGAAATATGGGAAACGGGCTGGCGTACTTCCAGGTTGTGTGCCAATGAACTTTTTTATGATTGCCCATACTATGAGCAAATGCAATATATAGGAGATGCCAGGATTCAAGCACTCATTTCACTGTATGTTTCAGGTGACGACAGGTTGATGCGGAAAGCGATTGATGATTTCTATAATTCAATGATACCTGAGGGACTTACACAAAGTCGATATCCGACAGAGCCGCGCCAGGTTATCCCCACCTATTCCTTGTTTTGGATCAGCATGATTAACGATTACCTATGGCACAGGCCTGACTATATGTTTGCAACTGAATACCTGGTAAGCATTCAACATATATTGCAATGGTTTGAGAACCGGGTTGACACTGAGTCTGGGATGCTGGGACCCATTGAATATTGGCCATTCGTCGACTGGACATCAGCATGGACGTGGGACAATGAAAAAGGATTAGGCGGAGTTCCAAAAGGCGGACTTGAAGGAAACTCTTCAATCATTACACTTCAGTATGCGATGACACTTGACCAGGCAGCAGATATTTTTAGCTTTTATGGACTGGAATCCCTGGCCAGGGCATATGTAAGCAAGGCAGATCAGCTGGTTGAAGCAACAAAGAAGAACTGCTGGGATGAGGAAAAACAGTTTTTTGCAGATACACCGGAAAAAACAGAATTTAGTCAGCACGCCAACATTTTAGCTGTACTCACAAATGCTGTTCCTGATGAAGATAAAGCACTGCTCATCGAAAGAACAATACGTTCTGAGGATCTGATAGAAACTTCATATTACTTCAAATTTTACCTTCACCGCGCCCTTATTGAATCAGGTTTAGGTAATAAGTACCTGGACATGCTCTCCCCATGGAAGGAAATGCTGGATATGGGCCTAAGTACTTTTGCTGAGATGCATGACCTTGCCGGCACAAGATCTGATTGTCATGCGTGGAGCTCCAGTCCCTTGTACGAATTCCTGGCCACAGTTGCCGGGATCCGGCCAGCGGATATAGGATTTAAAAGTGTCATTATAGAGCCACATCCGGGATCTCTGGAGTACATTAAATCAGGCCTGCCCCATCATCTTGGCCTTATCGAGGTAGATCTTGAGTTTAATCTAAAAGGGAAAGTCAAGGGAACTGCTACCCTGCCAGAAGGATTGAGTGGGATATTTGTCTGGGATAGCCAGACGATTGACCTGAGCGGAGGGGTGAACAAAATCTCACTAGGTCCTATCGATGCAAAGTTCCGTGGTGAATAACTTTTTATCAGAAAACTTACAATTTTTTTAACTTTGATTTTTCTTTTTGCATAGATCATACTAAATATTTTTTCAATGGATATTAATCAGTCCCAAACAAAATTTCAGCAATGGGCTCTTGTAATTTTACGCGTTGCCATTGGCTGGCAACTGCTATATGAAGGCATAGTTAAATTATTGAATCCCAATTGGTCATCGGTAGGATACCTGATGGATTCAAAAGGAATTTTTGCCGGTTTATTTCACGCGATGGCAGGCAATCCCGATGTACTCAGAGTTGTAGATTTCATGAATGTGTGGGGACTGGTTATTGTAGGTGCAGCATTGATCCTGGGACTTTTTACCAGGGTTGCCATCTATGGAGGTATCGCATTGTTGTCACTCTATTGCTTATCCCATCCCGCTTTGTTAAATGTAAGGTATGCCATTCCTTCTGAAGGAAGTTATATGTGGATCAACAAAAACCTGATTGAAATTATTGCACTGCTTGTTGTACTCGTGTTCCCAACCTGGTATACTATTGGAATAGACAGGTTCATTTTTAAAAATAAGGTGGAAAACTAACTAACTACAGCATCATGGAGGAGAATCGAAATAATAATAAGAAGCAAGATAATAAGTCAAAAATTAACCGCAGGGATTTATTGAAAGGGCTTGCCACTGTGCCGGTATTCGGAGCATTTGCCTATGGTGTTTGGAGAAAGAAAAAACTTGACCATTATAGAAGCCACAAACTCAGCAAGGAGCTGAACATGAGCCCTACTCCTGTTGCCGAAGCAAAGCTTATCTGGGATGGCGAGCCCATGAGGATTGGAATCATCGGATATGGTATTCGCGGAACACAACTAATGAAAGGTGCTGGTTTTATTCATCCTGATGAAATGCAGGAATGGAAAGATGGTGCCGCAACTAACAGCTCCGACAGAAGGTATAATGAATACAAGGAGCAGGATGACCTGAATGTGGTTGTAAACGGTGTTTGTGATCTCTTTGACCTAAGGACAAAAAGGGCCCAGGAAGCTGCTGCCAACGTAAACAGGGAAGCTCATGGCGGTACACCCGGAAAAGAGCCAAAAATATATACAGATTACCGTGAGCTACTTAAAGCAGATGACATTGATGCTGTAATTGTCGCCACACCTGACCACTGGCATGCAAAAATAACTATTGACGCTGCCCATGCAGGGAAACATGTTTACTGTGAAAAAGGATTTACCAGAACGCTTGAAGAAGTATTTGCTATCCGTGACGCAGTAAAGGAAACGGGCATTGTATTCCAGTTGGGACACCAGGGAAGGCAAACTGAGAGTTATATCAAAGCAAGAGAAGCCATTGAGAAAGGGCTTGTAGGTGATATCAATTTGGTGGAAGTATGTACCAACAGGAATTCTCCCAATGGAGCATGGGTATATGATATCGATCCAAAAGGCAATGAAAATACCATCGACTGGAAACAATTCGAGGAGCCATGTGAGGTAAAACATCCCTTTAGTGCTGAAAGATTTTTCCGTTGGAGATGCTGGTGGGATTATGGTACCGGTTTAAGCGGTGACCTTCTGACCCATGAATATGATGCAATCAATCAAATTATTAAGATGGGAATTCCTGAAACAGCCATTTCATCTGGCGGGGTCTATTTCTTCGAAAATGAAAAGCATTTTGTAAATGAGGTTCGTGAAGTACCTGATGTCTGGAATGCAGTATTTGAGTATCCGGATAAAAACTTTTCCATGCTGTATAGCGCTACATTAGCGAACAACAGGGATCGGGGCAAAGTAATTATGGGACATGACGGTCATATGGAACTGGGCAATAACCTGAGCGTATATGCATGCGGGGAGAGCACCCGGTATAAAGATAAGATTGAAAGTGGATTGATTGATCCCGATGTTCCAATTTACTCATACATCCCCGGAAGAAAGGACGTGGATGCTGTTGCATCGCCAACAGAGCAGTACTTTGCAGGAAGAGGTCTTTTGTATACCTACAGGGGAGGAAAACGTGTTGACACTACGCACCTTCATATAAAAGAGTGGATTGAATGTATCAGGGAGAATAAAAAACCGAGTTGTAACATCGACCGAGCATTTGAAGAGGGTATATCTGCAGCTATGGCTACCATCTCCTATAAAGAGAACAGGATGATTACATGGGACAAGGATAAGGAAGAGGTCTCTTAATCCATAGGGATTTAATTTGTCTACCCTACAAATCTCACCGCTCTTTATAAACATCCCATATAGCATAAATCTCTGTGAGAAGTTGAAACTCTGAGCATTTGTAAGTACAAAGCATATGCGTATTGAGGAAAATAAAAAAAGCTTCCAGTTCCTCTCCTTCCAGGCCGGTGATATAGGAGATGTTCTCTTCACCCAGTGTTTCTTCAAATATATCTATCAACGCTTTGTCCTTTTCCAACTCATACGCCTTGCGCGCACCTTTCTCTAATCTGCTCATATTATAATAGAAAAACGAAATAGGTGAATGAAGAAAAAAACTTGCACTCTTTAACTTTTTCTCATCCATCTCAAAAGGAATATAATTCGGATTCTGGATGGGCAGTCCTAGCTCCTCCCCCTTTGTTACCGGATCACCCATTCGTTTTACTTCATCAAGAAATTCACCATATGTTGATCCCCAGCTGTATACACGCGCTTCCCGAAGAGAATAATATTTCTTTCGTAGAATAATATAAAAACCCTTTTCATCCTTAGAAATAAACCTTGCTGTATCCTGAAAAGAAATATTGTAGAAAGAAATTTGATCGTTTGACCTGACGTATATACTGAAAATTCCAAGGGTGTCTGTAACATCACCGGAGCCGGTGCCTATTGCCAATACATGCGTATATGGTATCGGCCGGAAATACTCATCATAAACCACCCCTGAAAAGAGATATGCCAATTTATCATTCTGAGCACTAAGCTTAAAGGTGGTAAGTAGTGCCTGACAGAAAACTCTTTGTTTTCTGAATTTCTATTTGTTTTTCATATTC
>CAZIFQ010000004.1:0-9858 GCA_964538375.1 uncultured Bacteroidaceae bacterium
AACAATAAGTCGCTGTAGTTCAATTAATTGGACGTTTTCGTTCAGGCACTAATTAACAGCAACACAGGAATACAAACCAAATGTGATGAATTATCTATTCATTTTGAAAAAGATAGTTTAGAAAGTGTTATTACGAATTTTAAAAACCTTCCAATAGAAGAACTGAAAAATACTTATCCAAATAAAACAGATTCGAGTGGTTGGAATTTTCATAATGCTAAAATAGATTTAGTGGAAAATGAAATAAAGTATTCTAAGATATTGTACCGACCTTTTGATCTAAGAGAAACTATCTATACAGGAAAAAGTAGTGGTTTTATTGGTCGTCCAAGGACTAGTACAATGCAACATCTTGTTAATGGCAATAACATTGGACTAATAACTTTAAGGATTAATGGTGAAAATGAACAATTTGTATCACTAGTTACCAATTATATAATTGAAAAAGGAAGTTTACCAAGAGGAAATTATTCAATATTTCCTTTATACTTATATAATACTGAAAGTGAATTAAAAACCGATAAATCAAATAAAAATAGATCTCCAAATTTAAATATTGAAATCATTAATTCAATATCGGAAACATTGTCTATCTCATTTTTGAATGAAAAAGAACAATCTGTAAACACCTATTCTCCAATAGACATTTTAGATTACATCTACGCCGTTTTACATTCGCCTTTTTACCGAGAGAAATACAAAGAATTTCTTAAAATTGATTTTCCTAGAGTTCCATATCCAAAGGACAAAGACACATTCTGGAAACTAGTAAAACTTGGAGGTGAGTTAAGAGAGATTCATTTATTAGAAAGCCCGAAGGTCGAAAGTTACATTACTTCCTACCCTGTTGATGGAGATCATGGAGTAGTTAAACCAAAATATGAAGATAGCAAGGTCTGGATAAACGAAACTCAATATTTCGATAAAGTTCCTGAAGTAGCTTGGAACTTCTACATTGGTGGATACCAACCTGCCCAGAAATGGTTGAAAGACCGAAAGGGAAGAACTCTAAATTTTGAGGACATTCAGCACTATCAGAAAATTATTGTCGCATTAACGGAGACGGACAGGTTGATGAAGGAGATTGATAAGATTGAGATTGAGTAACAAATTATAATTGAGTTATTTGAATGACAATGTTCTATACCTATGTATTATACAACATTTCGATTTAGAATATCATAAGATTACATCCCGTATCCCTATGTTTTAATCTTCTTGTGTAAACGGTAAATAACACTCCACAACTTTCGGTAAATAAGAATACACAACTTTTGGCAACAATGGTACACAGTTTTTTCATTTGAAATAACTATTTTTATTAGCATGATACTCCCTACAATGACCCATGAAGAATTAGTAAGAGAAATCTTTAAAGACTATGATATAGTTATTCGCAAGGCTGTACATCTTATGCAAGGGTTAAGAAGGAAGGCATTAAAATCCAAGGATAAGCACGTGCATAAGATATTTGATTATAAATCTATGCAGCAGAACAACTGGTTAATATTTGTTGACTATCTCGTAAAAGACCCAACATTTATTGTTGTCGTATATTATTTGGATATAGCTGGCTTTAACGCAATAATGGTAACCTCTGACCAGAGAAGTCTGGTGCATTATTCTTCACATTTTTTGGAGAGATATAATGAAAGATTCCTGAAGCACGAGAGCATCAATAAATTAGACCTACTGAAGCGATTTCTTTATCAAAATCCAATAATACAAACGAAGCGTGTATCTGAAACGGATGAATATAAAAACAGGTTCTTCGGGAGATTAAAAGAAGGTATTGGATTGGGTTATTTTGAAGTTGTATCAATTCATAGCATCTATTTTTGTAAAACTTTCATTTCTAATGACATGATTTTTGAGAGCCAGCAGAGAGTATTTGACCTTACAAGTTTTGAATATAAATTATATTGGAACGAAGCATACAAGAAAAGAAATATGGATGCGTTTTAGAAAACCTCAACCTATTTTTAACACCTCAACCTTTTTTAATTCATTAAAAATATCAATTATTTATCCTCCTTTAATTGAAAATAGTACCCCAAATTAATAACCCAAATATAATTGTATCTAAAAACTATCTAATACGCACCAGACCTCCCCTGTAATTGAGCATCAAACAAAGGGAGGGTTCTTCTTTTCTTGTCTATAACAATGGGTATATGCAAAGTTGGCTATTGCGAGTTTAAATCATAGCAAACAGATACAATTATTATGTGGACTGTATCCCTGGTATATACTGTTGTTTCGTCTATTTTATAGACTAACTTTCATCCCAATTTACAATATCAACATCTCCTTTATAATACACTTCGGTATTTGGAGCATTAATTTCTAATTCAATAGGATTAGAAGCAGATATAATCTTAACTGTACCCCCTTCTAAACTTGTTTCATTGGTATCTCCACTTACGTAATTGGAAATTGCCCAACTATCATCAATAATTGTAAATGTCCCTTCGGTAAATGTCCCAACTAAAAATACAGTTACCCATTCGCCTGTTCCATCAAATTGGTCATTTGCAATATCAATGATTCCATCACCTCCTAAATTGATCATAAATCTTTTCACTCCTTCTTCATATGTATAGTGCGCTACAAATGCCTGAGTTAAAGGAAATGTCTCATCATTATGAATTAAATGATTAGTTCTACTCGAAGTTACAAGCAAATTTTTAGAAATTGAATCAACACTAGTTTCATTAATTGCAGCCAGTTGAACGACAAAGTCACCGCTCTCTTCGTAGGTATGAGCTGGATTCTCCTCAGTGGAGAAAGTACCATCTCCAAAATTCCAAGCATAGCTTGTAGCATTTTCTGAGCAATTAGAAAAAGAAATTTCAGTACTATCTTTTAATTCAACTGTCGGAGAATAATCAAAGCAAGCAACAGCATTAGGTTCTGATTGTTCTCCTTCTTCACAAGAAGAGAATATTCCTATTAGGAATGGTAATAAAAAATAAATCTTCGTTTTCATAATTGTTGGGGTTTTGGAAGTTCATTTTGATAAGCAATACTAAAAATAAGATAAAATGCTGTTTTACACAAATACTAATAATGTTTGTATTGGCAATCTTGTCCCAAATATCTAAATATCCTCCCTTTATTCGATACATAATTACAGGGGAGGTTGAGCCACTTTTAGTGACCAAAATATACTAAGGAATTATTTGGGGGAGGAAATATGCCTTAAAAGAGCTTTTTCCGTGTGCGTCTTTTTAATTCTTTGATTTTTTGCAGCTCCAAACCAAAAGGTTTTCTCTTATTCTTTTTAATATCAATCAAATTTTCTCCTTTATTCATATTTGATCCATAATATAATTGCTCTGCACTTAATGAAATAGTAAAGATTTCTATTTCTTCAGAAAGAAAATCCTGATCAATAAATATCTGATCACCATCGAGAATTACAGAATTATTAACTGTCCTTAAAACATTGAAATTCGTACTATAATCAACTGATCTGCCAACAGCGTTATCATAAATTTCTAACATACTTTTTGAAGTCGGATTATTTGATTCAATGTAACTTAAATCTAATTCGTAATAAGTATACAGATCATTTATTAGATCCTCTTCCTTTTTTATATTCCAAGCTGCCTTTGTCTCAATGTCTGATGAACTAACATACAATTTCTCTTCGTTATTGTTGATCGGTAGAGTTGCAAAGAACTTTACAAATCTTGAATTTGGTGGAATACTCACTAATTTTGGTAGGTGATTCCTTTCGAGAGATTGCTGCTTATAAGTGTTGTAAAGACTCCCAAGTTTAAGTAATTGAACAATTTTTGCTTCATCCATAGGATATAAAACCTGATCACCTATTTCAACCGTAATATTCTGATCAAATACTTTGTGTGAATCAGTTGTATTTGAGATCTCCACACGATAGACATTTAAATATTTATCTCCAATATAATATGGATTTGCAAATATGTATCTGTCAAAACTAGTTACAGGATCTTCTTCTTCAATATTAAAATATTTCTTTATCTGCCCCAAAAGGCCAGTATATTCATCTTTTGATATTTTACTATTATCAATTAACCAATTAAGACCTTCTACTAAAAACTCTTGATCTGATTTTGATTGCTTTTTTACTTTCTTTCTGACAAGGAAATATTCCTCTCGTGAAGATTCAAAATTGGAATAATCAAACTTCCCGTTAAAGGTATTTTCTTGAATAAATAAGTTATTTAGTTCATCAGGTGAAATGGGAGTTATTTTTAATTTGATGCCATCTTTAGAAATTTCATCGATAATTGGATCGTAGGCAATATTCACTCTATAGCCTGTTTCAGTAAGTTCTACTTTTTTGATATTATTTTGAATACTGCAGGCGGGAAATAGCAAAACGATAGCTACAAGTGTCAAATATTTCTTCATAATTGTTGGGATTTGATCTACTAAAGTTATTGATTATTAAACAGTAATCAAAACTTGGTAGGCTTTGAATCATTTGTCATTATCCTTTTCAGCGTTTCAGCGAAAACAATTACTTTATAAGACAAATAACCTGACCTAAATTCTTTTACATCCTGCTCAGCAATACGATCAATTTCCTTTTGTGTCCATCTTCGTTTCTTCATAACGTTTTTACTGGTTAATGTGATGAGAAGGTTAAATATCGGTTAGAAATGGAATTATTTTCATAAGTTTATTCAAATACCGAATTATGGCCCCTAGAATAAAAGCATTTCTATTTTTTCGCTACCTTAATCCTTATCAATAAAATACAAACCTCAATAACTCCAACAATGAATTACTTCATTTATTTAAAAACCAACATGAAATCTTTTAGTTTGAAAAATTTAAGTAAAGATCAATTAGAACATATTATAGATGGATACTATTCAGCAAAAAAAAGTTTTACAATAAATGGTGATAAATATTATTTCGGAAATCCAATGTCATTTAAGATATATGAAAATGAGAGAGAACTTTCAGATGCAATGTTAGTTGATGCAATAAAGAGCAAGAATGACTATGATGAAGATATATTTGGTAAAATTATATTTAATGACAATTTATTCGCCAGAGTTGCTCATGATGTTACGGCTGAGAATATAGGTGATATAGGCTACGGAGAAGGACTAAATTCCTCCCCTTTATTTTCAGATTCTACTTCTGAAAAGTATATCGCAGAAGAGAGGATTATTGGGCTTTCTATGCTCAAATCTGAAATATTTGATTTTTCAAAACTCATACAGTTATGCAAAGAAGTGAACAGCAATTATCAACTGGGTAATTATTATGCTTTAGGAATGTTGATTAGGACTATTACAAATCATATCCCCCCTATTTTTGGATTTCCAACTTTTACTGAGGTTGCCAATAATTATAATGGAGGCAAAAGTTTTAAAGGAAACATGACAAACCTTAGCAATTCAATGAAACATATCGCTGATGGATTTCTGCATGAGCAAATCCGCAAATCAGAAGATTTAGTAACCAAGGAGCAGGTTCAGTTCAGAGCTGACATCGATAGATTATTAGAAGAATTAATTAGGCTTGTAAAATCCTAAATGCGATATTATTGAATAAGAATCGGCTTGGAGTGGTCTAGCCTTCCGTTTTTCCAGTTAATGTGATGAAGAAGGGAAATATCGTATATTGAGAGTGATTTTTTGTAATTTGTACAATCAAGAAGAATATTATGAAAAAATTATTATTTGCGTTGCTAATCCTATGTAGCATAGGAAGTAACGCTCAAAACTTTCAAATTGAATCAAACAAAGTAATATGGGAATTTAATTCTCAAAAATCTTATTCAAAAATATATGCTGAGCTATTAACAACTGGAAATTTTGAAGATTTTGTTGTATTAGATTCATTAATTAGTTGTACTATTTTTCCTACAACAATACTGTATAAAGAATTAGGTTATAATAACTATAATATTCCCATTTATATGAGAGATTATAATATATCTGGAAACGTAATTATTGTGCCTCATAATTCGGGTTCTAAAATAATGATTAAGAATATTAAGTTTGTAAATAAATATTCGGACTCAGAATCATTTACTCCTGCGGAAACATGGTTTTTAAAGAGACAAGAATATTCAAAATCATTCTCAAAATTTAATAAGCTCGTAGATTACACATTTATTCAATTATTTGGCTTACAGTGATTGAACTAAAATCTGTCTTAAATGCAGATATTCTCCTAAATTTATTCAAACTCTAAACCATGGCCCCAAGAATCAGAGCGTTTCTATCAATCTTCTTTGTATGTATCATTGTAAGTGCGCAGGGCCAAATCCCTGAAGGCTATTACACCAATGCTGAAGGTATAGAGGGTGAAGAGCTTAAATCAGTCTTAAATGATTTTATTGAAGGTCATACTGAATATCCATATACAAGTACCTCAACCGATGTATGGGATATTCTAAAAGAGTCAGATAGAGATACTGCGAATCCTGACAACGTAATTCTTTTCTACACTGGGTGGTCAGTGGATGCAGCACAGGAATATAATAATGCCTCTGGATGGTCGAGAGAACACGTATGGGCAAAGTCAAGGGGAGACTTCGGGACAGATAAAGGTGCTGGGACTGATGCCCATCATTTGCGCCCTTGTGACATAAGCGTAAACAGCGCCAGGAACAACCGTTGGTTTGACAACTGTACTGAACCACACCTTGATGGAGGACAAGAGACTGGGTGTTTTACTAGTAGCACTAGCTGGGTCTGGCAGCCCAGAGATGAAGTAAAGGGAGACGCTGCAAGAATGATATTCTATATGGCCACAAGATACGAAGGAGAAGATGGAGAGCTTGATCTGGAAGTAATAGACTACCTACCTGATGACAACTATACAAAAGATCCCATTCATGCCAAATTAGAGGCTCTATTGGAGTGGCATCTGGAAGATCCCGTTGATGATTTTGAAAGAAACAGGAATGAAGTAGTTTACAGCTACCAGCATAACAGGAATCCATTTATTGATCATCCTGAATACGTTAGTTTGATCTGGGAAAACAATCAGGGTGTCGTGAGTGAGGTAACTGATATGGGAGTATATCCGAATCCAGCAAGCCGTATGATTCATGTTAATAATCCAAACAGAAGAGATCTTATACTATACAACTATATGGGTCTCCCTAAAGGTTATTATAATAACTCAGAGCTTGATCTCAGTGAAATTGATTCTGGTATTTATATATTAGTTATGTTGGACACGGTTGGCCATCCTATAACATCGTCTAAGATTTTAATTAAGTCAAGAAGCGTATTATAATTACCCTAGGGATATGCAAAACGCTAAGTATCTGACTATCAGGTAAGTCGTAATCACGAATAACCTGATAATCAAATAGTTGAGTAGTTCATAAATTTCATTTGAAGAAGTTGCCTAATGGGATGGTTATTCTCAACCATGTATAATGATTATTGGCAATATTTCTTATTTCGCTTATTCTGTACATTGACACTTGTAAATAACTCTCATTCTAATACAATTTCCATATCCATTGACAGCTATACATTGTTGCACACCCGATCCAAAAAATTCTGCTCCACTATAACCCCAATTTCTACATTTTGAAATAGCTTCTTGTTTAGCTTCCTCCCAATGTACAACAGGTTTGTCAAATGCTCCATACTCATAAAACATGGTAATTGTACCATCCGCTTTACTTCCGTCATAAACAGAAAGATATTTTTGAACCGTACAACTTGTCATTAATAAAGGAATTGTAATTATCAATAAACATTTAAGTAAAAGTTTTTTCATATTATTAGTTCTTAGGCACATCTAATTTAAGTAAAAATTTAAGTAAAAAACAAATTTTTAAACACATCGACAAGACATTCATTCAGGATAATATTGATACGGAAGCAAGGGAAGGTATTTGGTAATTAACCCAAATATCGGTCTGGGACAAATGTAAAAGGACACAATCCATATTGAACTGTATCCTTTTATGTAATCTATGTTTTTGAAATACTTCTGCAACCCTTGCGGGAACTACCGTACTCGAACCAATGACCTCCTGCTTGTAAGACAGGCTTCTTTTGCAAAAAATTAAGATAAAACAGTACCAGTTATATGCCCAATGTATGCAAATAAAAAAGCACTTACAGATTTGATCCTTGTAAGTGCTTGATTATTAAGTCGGGGTAGCAGGATTAGAACCTGCGACCCCCTGCTCCCAAAGCAGGTGCATAATCAAATATTTTAATTCGCACTAAAATTATAAACTGTGACTGTTCTGCTTTTTGATTCGCCCCCTCCATCTAACTTATGAAGCGATTCTGATGATATATGAAGTCCTAACTCATTGTATGTGTTCCTGAAGAGCCTTTCAACTTGCATATTCTCGTCATACATTGTTTCCTTGACTAAGTGTCCTTGATTGTTGTAAACATACTCTCTTAGATAATCTAATTCACCATTTATTCTGCATATTTGCTTAATCCTTTTTCCATCCCTATTATATTTATATTCATAAGTTGAATTAACTGTAATATTGTCGATGTTGGATTCCATTAAAATATTACCGCTTCTGTCATATCTATAATCTGTATCTCTCTTGCGTTTTAATGATCCATCATAATTGAACTCTCGGTACTCTATTTGATTCCCGTAATTATCAAATTTATATGTTGAACGTGCAAACAATATAAGATCTTGATCATTTTTATTTATAGGAATTTTAAAAGATAAAAGCCATTTTCTGAGGACAGCAGGTGCGGTATAATGAAGTTCTTCAATTATATTTTTGGTGCTATCATATTTGAATAAACTTCTATATTCTATGTCCTTGCTTTTTAGATTTATGCCCTGTCTTTCAATTAGATCTCCATCATTGTAGTAATACTTCCTTAACCTGCAAGATTTGTAACCTGAAGATTTAAGATTTCCAATAAATATTCTTTCTTCAACAGGAAGGTTTTCTGTATTTATTGTTGTTTGTCTATGGTTTAATAAGTTACCACTTTTATCATAATATTTATATTCGTTAACCGTATCATTTATCCATTTGAAACTACTTGTATATGAATCATCATTTGATTGATATGAATTTAACATTTTACCCATTGCATTATAGGTCTGAAATTCAATACTATAACCATTAGGAGCATTAGTGCCTGATGTAAAGTAACAGGTACTATCATAGTCAAATACTAGTGTTCCATTGTTGTTATATTCTTTAATTGAAACAGTATATGGATTTTCATAACCATATTCATACAAGTAATAAATATCTCTATGGTAAGTGAGGACACCTTCAGAGTTATAGCGTTTCTCATCACGCAATATACTATCTAGCGTTATTATCCCAAACTCATTATTTTCTATCAACATATACTTATTCTCCAATATTATACCCAGCTCTTTTCTGAATTGGTTATTACAGATTTCTTTCACATTTTCACTATCTGAGTATGGCCCAGAACAGGAGAACTGAATAAGTATTATGACAAGTATTTTGATTTTCATGCCAGTTCTTTTGTAAATAAATTTATCAATTATTCATGACAATTAAAAATGTATTTGCAATTATCCAAGCATGAATAATTCCATAACCTCTGTAAATCATAGAATTGACTAGTTTCCCAACCTGCATAGCCATAATTTCAATGCAGGGGTATAAATTTTTTTGAGCAAATTCACATACACTGTATTATTAATTCTAATCAAGCAAAAAGAGGAGCTGGAATGTAATTGTATGAAAATTGTATGAAAATAAAAAATCACCTACATCAACAAATAGATGTAAGTGATTGATTATATGAGTAGCGAGAGGCGGAATTGAACCGCCGACCTCATGATTATGAATCATGCGCTCTAACCATCTGAGCTACCTCGCCATAATATTTAAGAACAATTGAAGCAGAT
>CAZIFQ010000004.1:9958-173920 GCA_964538375.1 uncultured Bacteroidaceae bacterium
CTGACCTTCCCGATTTTCAATCGGGACGCTCTAACCATCTGAGCTACCTCGCCATAATATTTAAGAACAATTGAAGCAGATTGAAAGCTGACCTTCCCGATTTTCAATCGGGACGCTCTAACCATCTGAGCTACCTCGCCATCTGAAGCTTCAGCGAAAGATGGCCGAGCCATCCTAAACTTATTCTCTAAGAACTACCGATGAGACATCATCTCATTCGGGGTGCAAATATAATATTTTTTTCAAAACAGGAATAACTATTCCTCTACTCTTTTTGTTAGAAATATTTTATTGTTAATTTTGCCGTAATGCGGGAGTAGCTCAGTGGTAGAGCATCAGCTTCCCAAGCTGAGGGTCGGGAGTTCGAACCTCCTTTCCCGCTCTTTTTCCAGGTAAACTATTTTTCTTTGATATCCTTAAGGAGATCACGAATCTCTTTTAGTAACTCAACACTTTCATCACCGCCGGATCCTGTTCCTCCTCCCATCATATTCATGGCCTTGTTCCTGATTACCTTGCGTTGCTCCAAAACCTCTTCCTTATATGTTGGAGTATCAATAATACCAATCAGTTTCATGTCACTTCCATGTGGATTACTTGATCCTGCGGTCTCAATTTTTAGTATCCGCAGGTCAAACCAACGAAGAAAGGGATTATCGATAAAGGTTAAATCCTGGATGTTCTCCAATGGAATAGTTTTTTCAACTCTGAATAATACGCCTTTCTTAAATTCCAGGTGACTCTCTGTCAACCCGCATTGCAAGTGCTCATAATAACGCCTGCTGATATACTGACCAAGCCCCAGGTACCAGATCAAAATCAATGGTATGCCAGCTACAGAAATGAAAAGATAGAAGGCCACGACATGTAAAATGTATTTCCTGATCCTGGGATTGAATTCCGCTTGTTGGATGATTTTTGAATCTTCACTCATTTTAAAGTCAATTAATGATTTGATCAAATATACGACATAAGTATATGTAATTCAACCATGCATTATCACTGGATTTTACATTTTGTGATATCCTATAAAACCAATCCGAAATATTTTTTCACGGCGAATTCAATAGCAAAAGAAACCACGGCAATACCTAAGCTTTGTACTCATCTCTGGAAAACAGATTTCAAAATAGAATTATCCCCATTCTCAGTTAATAATCCTTATTAAACGTTAAATAGTGTTTCTATCCATATTTGATAGTCATTCATTTTATACCTTGCCTTTGCATCTAAACAATATCTGCTATGAGACGAATCATCTCACTCTTTTCATTGCTTCTTATATTCCAGATTGTATTTTCGCAGGATCAGGCCGTCCAAATGGGAAATACAGGTTCGATTTTAATGGTTCTTGATGTACAGGAACATTTTGTGGACAATGCGATGAAGAAGAAAGATGGAAAAGAACTTGTTGAGAACATCAATACAATAATCCAGATTGCAAGGCCTATGGACATTGTATTTGTGAAAGCCAACATCGAATTGCTCGAGCTTTCTTTTAAAGGAATAAAAGTTGTTCATGCTGAAGATATGGATCTTGCACCTGCACTGTATCGGAAGAAGAATGACAGAATTTTCATAAAGGAGGAGGGGAGTGCCTTTTCATCCGGGGAATTCCGGGAGTATCTTGAAGCTTCTCATATTGGCACTGTATACCTGGTAGGGTTATTTGCCAGCAAATGTATATCAGCAACAGCCATCAATGGCGAAGAGAGAGGATATGAAATGATCCTGATAGAGGATGGTGTCGCTGCTAAAAAAGCATCTAAAAAAGAAAAGATCTTAGGTAATTTGTTGAATAGCGGGGTAAAGATTATTAGTGCAGCAGAGTTTGAAAAGCAGGTAGAATAAAAACTCCGCACTCTGAACTCAGCACTCCCAACTCCCCCTAATCCAACCACCCCAACGATCGGCTCACTGCTTTGTCCCAATACTTGATCAATTCTGCTTTTACCTTGGCATCAATTTTCGGATCGAAGGAGCGATCTGCTTGCCACTGGTTCTTCAACTCATCGGTACTCTTCCAAAATCCTGATGCAAGTCCGGAAAAATAGGCCGCCCCAAGGGCAGTGGTTTCAAGAACAGATGGCCTGGTGACTTTTATTCCCAAAATATCTGCCTGGAATTGCATGAGGAAATTATTCGCTGAGGCGCCTCCGTCAACACGCAATTCTGCGATAGGTAAACCGGTGTCTTCCATCATGGCAGTTGCCACATCATTCACCTGGAAAGCGATGCTTTCCAATGCTGCCCTTACGATATGTGCTGTTCCTGTTCCCCTGGTCAGACCAAAGATTGTTCCGCGGGCAAATTGGTCCCAGTGTGGTGCCCCCAGTCCGGTGAGTGCCGGCACCAGGTATACACCTCCGTTGTCGCTTAATTCCGATGCTAGTTTTTCTGTTTCAGCTGCGCTGGAAATGATTCCAAGTTCATCTCTGAGCCACTGGATAATTGCTCCTCCTACAAAGATACTCCCCTCAAGGGCGTAGGTGATCTGACCATTCATTTTCCATCCAACGGTGGTTAGCATCTGGTTCTCAGAGAATACGGGTTTAGTACCGCTGTTCATGACCAGGAAACACCCGGTTCCGTAAGTATTTTTGGCCATTCCTTTTTCAATGCATAACTGGCCAAACAGTGCGGCCTGCTGATCTCCGGCAACACCGGTAATAGGAATATTGAAACCCGTGGTATCGCCTGATGTATCGGCAAACCATCCGGATGAATCCTTGACTTCGGGAAGCATGTATGCCGGTATGTCAAAAAGCTCCAGCAATTCATTGTCCCAATCTCCACTTATAATATTATACAGCATGGTCCGACTGGCATTGGTAGCATCGGTTGCATGTGTCTTTCCATTGGTGAATTTCCAGATGAGCCAACTGTCTACCGTACCAAAACAGAGGTCCCCGTTTTCTGCCTTCTTGCGTGCTCCTTCCACGTTTTCCAGTATCCAGCGAATCT
Source organism: uncultured Bacteroidaceae bacterium (assembly GCA_964538375.1). Lineage (GTDB taxonomy): Bacteria > Bacteroidota > Bacteroidia > Bacteroidales > JAUUZQ01. Next base: position 12,923 of record CAZIFQ010000004.1, read on the forward strand.
TAGTGGCTGAAAAGTAAGCATCAATGATCAGCCCGGTTTTCTTCCTGATAAGATCGGTCTTACCCTCTTCAGATAAACGCTTGCAATACTCTGCTGTACGCCTATCTTGCCAAACGATTGCATTGAACACAGGTTTACCGGTATGCCTGTCCCAAACCAGGGTTGTTTCTCGCTGATTGGTAATTCCAATAGAGGCAATTTCGCGAGGGGAAATTCCGGATCTGGCCAGCACTTCGGCTGTTACCGAGGCCTGGCTTGACCATATCTCTTCAGGATCATGTTCTACCCAGCCGGGCTGAGGAAAAAATTGTTTGAACTCTTTTTGAGCAAGAGACTTAATGTTGCCCATCTGGTCGAAAATGATCGCACGTGAACTGGTTGTTCCCTGGTCAAGTGAAAGAATGTATTTTTTGTCGGTCATACTGTTAATTTTGCATCTGAAATTACAAATTTGTGCTTAAAAAGGAGTATTTCTTTATATGTTTAAGCGGAAAAAGGTAATTTCGCTTTTTTCAAATTCAAAAATAAGGAATGAAAAGAACAGTTTGGGAACAGGGATCTATGTCATCTACACTTGAAGATACTCCTCCTCCGGAGCTAATTGAACATACTGAAACTGTTTATTTGGGAACGCCTGGTGGACTTCAATACCACCACATTACAGCAGTTGATAAGCTTAAGAAAATGGACAATGTCTATTTGCTTTTTCTCAGAAGGGCAGGAGCAATGATGGGATCCATCGGATATGTACTGCGTGATGCGCATACTGGTGACCGTACTCATAAAACCTGGCTCATACGTTACTTTTCAATGAAGGCACCTTTGCGTAACAAGAAGAAGGGGACTGTTAAGAAAAGACCCATTGAAACCAGGAGCATGTCTATGTTGAAGGATATTACACATATTTTTCATCAAAATCCAGAGCGATTAAGAGACTTTGATACACAAGAGATTCCCCAGGCAGTGATCACCGGGCTGGTTGAGAAGGACAATGATCGTTCCAGGAATTTTGCTGAGATTGGTGGGTTCAGTAAAATCGGGGATGTAGAGACCATTATGTTCAGCCGGTTCAGAGCAAGAAAAAATATTCCTGTGGAGCAACTGGAAGTGAGTGAGCAGCCCGAAATGAGAAAAATCATCCGGGAATTTTATAAGGACTATGCCATCTTTCACGATGATTATATTTTCCACAATAACGATTATTACGTACTCAGAGAGAATGGTGAAATAATTGCGGGATTGCAAGCCAATCCTGAACTTTGGGAGATAAAAACTACAGGTAGTGGGTTCCTTGATTTTATTTTCAGATTTGTATCTAAATTTCCCGCTGTAAGAAAACGTATTTCTATTGACGAGATGCGCTTTTTGGGGATAGAAGGAATGTATTATAAGCCCGGTCATGAAAACGACCTGTATAGGTTGCTGGAAGGAGTCATGACCCTGAAAAAGCATTACCTCTGCATGCTGGTGATAGATGTCACATCTCCCTTGTACAAGTTATTTATGAAAAAGAAAAAATTCGGTCCAATCAATGCAGTAGTCGGTAGTTTTGAAGCTGAATTGTGGGCCAAGTTTTTTAGTTTCCCTGAAGAGGAGGAGAGAGAGATTGTGGAGCGACCGAAGTATTATTCTGTTTATGATAATACTTGAGAAGTGAACTAGAGTTGGGGGTTCCGTAGAAAATCGATTGATCGCGTCTGAGCTAAGAACAGATAATTTCAAACTATACCAATGCAAATACCTACATCAATCCCAAATTTTACCCTAAAGCATGCTTCTGAAGAAGATGTTCCCTTGATCCTGGCATTCATAAAGCACCTGGCTGAATATGAAAAGTTGTCGAATGAGGTTGTGGTAACTGAGGAACTTTTGAATACCTATTTATTTGGAGAAAAGAAAACAGCTGAAGTGGTTCTTGGCTATGAAGAAGACAAGCCAGTTGGATTTGCACTGTATTTTTATAATTTTTCTACCTTTTTAGGAAAACCCGGTATTTACCTGGAAGACCTTTTTGTGCTTGAGGAGTATAGGGGAAATGGCTATGGAAAACACTTGCTGCTGTACCTGGCAAAACTCGCAAAAGACAAGAATTGTGGAAGATTGGAATGGGCAGTGCTAGATTGGAATCAACCCGCCATAGATTTCTATGAATCACTGGGGGCTAAGCAGTTAGACGAATGGATTGTAAATCGTGTTAGCGGAAATACACTGGATGAATTGGCTGATCAGTTCTAAGAGATTCATTTTCAGTAAGTAGCATTTTAGATTCAATATAAAGAACTGATAATCTTTCTGCATACTAAAAAATAATACTACATTTCGTCACTAGACTATGACAAACACCTGGCGCATTAAGCTATATACTTAGTGCTTAAAAACTTTAACCTTATGGCCTTAACCATTAGACGGGTTGAAAGTCGGAAAGAACTCAGAAAATTCATTCATCTTCCTGCTAAAATTCACAAGGACCATCATAACTGGGTGCCGCCATTGTATGGTGATGAATGGACATTCTTTGATGGTAAGAAAAATGTTTTATTTGATCATTGTGACACCATTCTTCTACTTGCCTATCGTGACAATAAGGTTGTGGGCAGGATCATGGGGATCATTTCTCCAAAGTATAATGAGATAAAGAAAGAGAATAATGCCAGGTTTAATTTCCTGGAAGCATGGGACGACAGGGAATTCCTCGGAGGAAAGGTGTACAAACGTTTCAGGGTGTTCCAAAGGAAAATTTCAATTTGAGTTTGTAGTTTAAAAAAAAACAGTCTACTTTTACGGAAACAATTCAGAAAACATGAGAATTACATTATTTGATACGGTTATTGTACTTCCATCGCTTACCAAATAGCGATCGCGACTCCCTATTCAAATTAGTAATCTTGTAATTCTTTTATCATGTCTTTTATCTCAAAGAAATCTTTAAATACTAGTTTTTCATTTCGTGAATTTTGGAGCGATCTCCGTGAATCTATTGGAGGAACAGAGAAAGACTTCACTAAAATACCATTGCGCAAGGCAATCATACTATTGAGTATCCCTATGGTACTTGAGATGGTCATGGAATCAGTCTTTGCACTGGTGGACATATTTTTCGTATCCCGACTTGGTTCCCAGGAGGTTGCCGTTGTAGGTATCACTGAATCACTGATGTCCATCGTGTACGCCATTGGAGTTGGATTGAGTGTAGGTACAACTGCACTTGTCTCCCGACGTATTGGGGAGAAGAATCCGGAGAAAGCTTCGAGGGCTGCTGTGCAGGCAATTTTTGCAGCAGTTTTCGCTTCCCTCTTTTTTGCTGCATTAGGAATCTTTTATGCGAAGGACCTTCTGCGTTTAATGGGAGCAAGTCAGGAAACCATCGAGATGGGATTTCGCTATCCGATGATTATGCTGGGTGGTAATGTTGTCATCATGCTGCTGTTTGTTATCAACGCAGTATTTCGCAGTTCCGGTGATGCTGCCATATCCATGAGAATCATGTGGATGGCAAATATCCTGAATATTATCCTGGATCCGCTGTTGATATTTGGTATTGGTCCTTTCCCTGAATTGGGAGTGGAGGGTGCAGCTATTGCAACAAATATTGGAAGAGGAGTAGCTGTCGTGTACCAGATTTACCTCTTGCTGAAAGGAAATCACAGGATAAAGGTCAGATTACAGGATATCCATTTTAGGATGAATACTATTCTGAAAGTGATCCGCCTTTCACTGGGAGCCATTGGACAAAATCTCATTGGTACCTCATCATGGGTATTTCTTGTCTGGGTTGTAACAAGTCTTGGCGAAGATGCAGTAGCAGGTTATACCATTGCCATTAGATTGATCATATTTTTTATTCTTCCGGCATGGGGATTGGCAAATGCGGCTGCCACGCTTGTAGGACAAAACCTGGGGGCTAAAGAGATAGCGCGTGCTGAGCGATCTGCCTGGATAGTGGGAGGAGTAAATATGCTATTGATGGGATTGGGTTCAATTGTATTTATATTATTCCCACAGGTATTCATCAGCTTTTTCATCGATCGGGCAGAGGCTCCGGTAGTTTGGGAGAGTGGTGTTGAATGTCTGCGTATAATCAGCTTTGGTTTTATTTTTTATGCCCTGGGCATGGTAATGATTCAATCGATTAACGGGGCAGGAGATACAGCAACACCAGTTTGGCTTAATATAATTGCCTTCTGGATCATTGAGATTCCCCTGGCATTCTTACTAACTCATTCATTAGATATGGGTGTAACAGGCGTTGGATTGGCTATCATTATTGCAGAATCTACACTTACTGTTATGGCGGTTTTGATATTTAGAAGAGGGAAGTGGAAATTAACAAAAGTTTAACGTTTAGCGTTTAGCGTTTAGCGAAGTCTCTCTAAATGCTCAACGTTTAACGCTCAACGCCCACTCCCCACTCTTGCATATCAACCTCTTATTCCATACATTTACGTCAATATGAAAACTTCGCTTCACATTCAACCGTCCACCTGGAACGGACAAGGACTCTTCGAGTGCCTGATGAATTGAGCCATTGAGTCAATGAGCCAATGAGTCAATGAGCTAATGAGTCAATGAGCTAATGAGTCAATGAACCAATGGGATAATGAGTCAATAGAGAATCGCCACTTTTCCCCTTTTACTTTTCCCATGCCAACTATTTTCGACATAAAACGTTTCGCCTTACACGATGGCCCTGGTATACGGACTACCGTATTTTTCAAGGGCTGTCCACTACGTTGCCTCTGGTGTCACAATCCTGAAAGTCACTCTTCCATTCCTGAAACACATAAGGTGAGCAGGGTAATTGACGGAAAAGAAATTTCCATGGCAAGGATGTATGGAACAGAAATAACGGAAGAGGATTTGATGCAGGAGATAATCCGGGACAAAGTGTTTTTTGAAGAATCAGGGGGTGGAGTTACTTTTTCCGGTGGGGAGCCCTTGTTGCAATACCAGGAACTGTTATCCCTGTTGAAGTTAAGCGGTGAAAATAATATTCACCGGGCTGTTGACACTTCCGGTTATGCATCTGAAAAAGTTATGAGAGAAGTGGCCTTGCATACCGACCTTTTTCTCTATGATTTGAAAAATATGGATCCGGTAAAACATAAGAAATTTACCGGGGTTGACAATGAAAGAATTCTGAAAAACGCTGATATTCTTTTAGATATGGGTAAAGAAGTCATTTTCAGGGTGCCGCTAATTCCTGGCATCAATGATGCTGAAAAGGAATTGAAGGCCTATTTGCATTTCTTTGAAAAACGCGCCGACAAATTCAAAGAAGTACATATTCTGCCCTATCATAAAATCGGATCAGATAAGTACAGGCGACTCGACCTGGAATACTCGCTTGGAGATTTGATGGAACCAGGTAAGGAACATTTGAATATGATCAAACAGAAATTTGAAAGTGCCGGCATTAAAGTATCAATTGGAGGATAAGATTATGCTTACAAAAAGAATACAACTCTTAAGAAAAAATAGTCTGAATGCAGTAAATACACTTTCTGCAGAGAGAGCTGTTTTGATGACGGACTTCTATATAAACCATATTCCAAAAAATAAATCCATTCCTGTTCAACGGGCTCTCTCATTCGATTATTTACTGGAAAATAAGCACTTATGTATTCTTGAAGGCGAACTGATCGTGGGAGAGAGAGGACCTGCTCCCAAAGCGACACCGACCTATCCGGAAATCAGCTTGCATACCTTGAAAGATCTTGAGGTTCTAAATAACAGGGAAAAAGTTTCGTTTCAGGTAGATGAAACCACAAGAAAGATTTACGCGGAGAAGATTATACCATTTTGGGAAGGAAAGACCAATCGGGACCATATTATCACTCAGATGGAATCTGCGTGGTTGGATGCCTACAGTGCCGGTGTGTTTACAGAGTTCCAGGAACAGCGGGCTCCGGGGCATACCGTGCTGGGGAAAAAGATTTACACGACGGGACTGGATGAATTTACCCGGCAAATTGATGAGCGTTTGAAAGAGCCGGGAATACAAGAGGCAGAAAAGGAGGAGCTTACAGGAATGAGGATAGCGGCCAATGCCATTATCAAGTATGCCCGGCGGAATGCAGAACTCTTGAAAGAAATGGCCCTGGCTGAACAGGATGAGGAGAGGAAGCAGGAATTGGGAAATATGGCAGTCATCTGTAATAAAGTACCGAAGCATGCACCTGAAACGCTGCATGAGGCCTTGCAGTATTATTGGTTTGTTCACCTGGGAGTCATCACAGAACTCAATCCATGGGACTCATTTAATCCGGGTAGACTGGATCAGCACCTACTGCCCTTTTATCAGAAAGATATTGAAGAGGGAAGACATACTCCCGAAACTGCAAAAGAGCTTATCCAGGCATTTTGGGTAAAATTCAATAACCATCCCTCTCCTCCAAAAATGGGGGTGACAGCCAGGGAAAGCAGTACTTATACCGACTTCTGCCTGATCAATATGGGTGGATTGAAAGAAGATGGTAGCGATGCTGTGAATGAGATGAGCTTCATTCTTTTAGATGTCATTGAAGAGATGCGCCTGCTGCAACCCTCGTCAATGATACAGGTGAGTAAGAAGAATCCAGATGCTTTTATCGATCGGGCTGTTGAAATCGTCAAAACCGGTTATGGACAACCTTCAATTTTTAATACAGATGCCATTGTTGAGGAGCTGCTGCGCCAGGGGAAGTCTCTTACTGATGCACGAAATGGTGGCGCGTCCGGTTGTGTGGAAACGGGTGCCTTTGGTACAGAAGCATATATTCTCACCGGCTACTTTAACCTGGTGAAGGTGCTTGAATTAACCATGCATAATGGACTTGATCCGGCCAGTGGAAAGAAAATCGGGATCGCTACAGGCGATTTTAATAGCTTTAGCGATTTTGAAGATGTAAAAGATGCTTTCACCAGCCAGCTGAATTATTTCCTGGATCTGAAAATTAAGGGCAACAGGGTTATTGAACAGATATTTGCTGAGCGGATGCCGGTACCATTTCTATCTTTATTTATTGAAGATTGTATCGCCAATGGAAAGGATTATAATGCAGGTGGGGCACGTTACAATACAAGTTATATACAGGGTGTAGGACTCGGGTCCATTACTGATATGTTCACTGCATTGAAGTATCACCTGTTTGAGAAGAAGACAATGAGTACCGATACTTTGCTGAAAATTCTTGCAAACGATTTTACCGGTCATGAAGAGATCCGTGCCGAGCTCATCTACAACACACCAAAATATGGGAATGATGATGACAGAGCAGATAAGCATGCAAGCTGGGTGTTTGACAGGTTTTATGAAGGTGTAAACGGAAAGCCGAATTTCAGGGGAGGGGCATTCAGAATCAATATGTTACCCACAACTTCTCATGTGTATTTTGGCAGTGTGGTTGGAGCTACTCCGGATGGACGACATGCCGGTATGCCATTATCCGAGGGAATATCTCCCTTCCAGGGAATGGACAGGAAAGGACCAACGGCGGTGTTGAATTCAGCGTCTAAAATTGATCACCTGAAAACTGGTGGGACCCTGCTGAACCAGAAATTTACACCTGATTTTTTTAAAGACGAACAGGGGATTCGCAAGCTCACCCAGCTGATAAGATCTTACTTCAGGATGATGGGCCACCACATTCAATTTAATGTTGTTTCTGCTGATACACTTCGCGATGCTCAGCTTAATCCGGAAAAATACCAGGACCTGATTGTGAGGGTGGCAGGATATAGCGACTATTTTAATGATTTGGGCAAGGAATTGCAGGATGAGATTATTCGGAGGACGGAGCAGGAGTGACTCCCTGCGGGAGTGAGAGAATACTCCTTGCGGGAGTGTGAGAATGCTAACTTTGTTAGCGAGAGAGATTCTCTCCTTCTCACCATTTCTCATCTTCTCTCCCTTGTATGTATTATCTTTGTGATGAAATAATAATTTTAGTAAAGCGTTACTATAGAAAACAACATATTATGAAAAAACATATACTCCCCGGCATTATATTAATTACTCTAACAGCAGTTCTAATGTCAAGCTGTACCAAATGGCTAGAAAACGAATTCCATCCACTTGCGGCTAACCTTTATCCCATATATGAAGAGGGTGACACATTTATGTATAGAAGCACGCTTACTGAAGACATTGATACATTTGTTGTTTCTGAATTCAACCTGGACACTGTATTTAATGGTTCAATTCTATTCGAGCAAACTTTTGCAGCATTTGGACAGATAGTAGCCGATACCTTTGGAGGGGATTTCTTTTATGTCTTCAATTATCCCGATGGAGCATCCTTTATATGGGATTCGGCTTATGTTAGTTTTGTTAATACGATAGCTTCACTTGATACAACTATTCAGGATTTCACCTATAACGATTTGCTTGTAGCAGCATCTGTTAGATCTGATACCATTTCGGATATACTATACAAGGTATATTTCGATTGGAATTATGGTTTAGTGAAGTATGTTCAGAATAACCTGGATACTTACGAGCTTTTCTATCGTCCGGAATAGGTTTTTTTAATCAAAGTGTACGCCTTTTTCACCGGCCCTGATCTCCAGGTCGAGGATGTTTTCCAGGGGAGGTAAAGGGCAAGTGGCATAGGGACTGAATGCACAGGGTGGGTTATAACACCTGTTGAAATCCAGGATTACCTTATCACCATCCACCTGGTCGGTATACATAAAGCGACCCGCACCGTAGGTATCAATACCATTTGTGGCATCCCCAACAATCAGGAAATATCCTTTCCCGGAGGTAAAAGGGAGAAGGGTGTGTGTTTTTCCATCCTTTTTAAACCTTAACTCACCGGGAACTTTATAGTACTCAGTAAAACCGGGAATCGCAGTTGGTACTTCAATAGTTTTTGCTGAATCGTATGAAATAAATTCTGCTTTTATCACCCAGTCACTTGAAAGGGGGTAGGAGGGAATATGGTCCAGGAGCTCAATTTGCGGATGCTCCAGGTTGCGCAAGCGTATGCCATATCTGTCTCCGCGTTTAATGATGAACCACTTGAAACGTTCATATTCAAGGATGGTAGTCTCCTTCTCCTGGTCGTGACGAAGTATCATTTCAGTTACAAGCTGGTCATTGGCAGTAACAGTAATGGATTCAGAAACCTGTAATGTTACCATGCTATCTTCTAATACAAGTTCCCCACCTTTCGAGGGGAAATTTTCAGGAAATACGATTTTGTTAGATGCTGCAGAGCCGAAGGTATTCTTTCCTTCTTCCAATCAGAATAATCTGTTTTGAACGCTTCCTGGTCCTTCACTACAGCGGGTTGTTGCTTGCAGGAAGAAAACAGTAAGGCAAGAATCAGGGCAGAAAAAAGAATACGCTTCATAGATACAAAAGTTATTTAACAGCTTGCTGTGAAGATAGAGCTTTTGCTTCATATTTTGTATGGTCAAATAAAAAAACCCGGAGTCTCCCCCGGGTTTCATGGATGGCTTATTATCCAGAATTATTCCTGCCCGGCTGTGAACCTTACAGGAACAACGATGTTTACATTTACTGCTTTACCACGCTGTTTGCCGGGACTCCAAACTGGCATATTGCGAAAGATATTCATTGCTGCCTCATCGAAAATTTTATCGCTGGACCTTTTTACTTCTATGTTTTTGAGTTCTCCTTTACCATTTACAATAAACCCTACAAATACCTCACCTGTAAGACCTTTATTTTTGGCTTTTTCAGGATACACCTGGTTTTCAATGATGTAGCCCTTCATTTTCTCCTTACCACCTGGGAAGGAAGGCATATTCTCAACCACGTAGAATACTTGTTCCTGGGGACTAAGTACCTCTTCACTGCTCCTGGTCTTTTCCTTAGTAGTGATCATTATCAGGCCATTTTCAGCATTATATTTTTTTGCTTCAGGGGAAGTAGCGTCTTTGACCACAGCAATATATTCAATATCATCAGGATCAAGTGATTCGATCTCTTCAACCACTTTCCCGTCAAGCACATATACCGGTTCGATATCCTTTCCATCTGCTGTTGTTATTATGATCTTGCTGCCGGATTCCTTTTCAGATTTCCGGGCTGTAATCTTTACAATATTCTCACTTGGATCACTTGCTTTTATATCCTTGAGGTCCATTTCATAAGCTGTTGGATGCAGCACAATATCTCCTTTGCTCAGAGCTTTGGCGTAAATTCTCTCCGTTTTATATCCCACGTAAGAGATGAACAATTCAGCATTTCCATCCAGTTCGAGAGAGAATGTCCCATCGCGATCGGCTACAGTACCAAAAGTACTTCCGGCTACAATTATGCTTGCACCTGTTGCAGGGGAACCATCTTCAAATACCACCTTTCCGTGGTAGGTCTTTTGTTGTGCTGAACTTGCCGCAGTAAATAAACCAAGCGAAATAATTATCGCGGGAATGAGTGCCAGGTATTTGATATAACCTTTCTTTGGCGATTTGATTTTTTTCATCATTTGAAATCGTTTTTTGGTTAATGAATGATTAAACTGGTTGCCCAAACTGAAGAGTTCCACACCCACGGCGTGGTTCAGCAGCTGGGCCTTGTAATGAGCCGGGTTAACCCCCCTGGACAGAACGGATCTGTCGGCAAGGTGCTCATGATTTTCTTTAATCATTCTGGAAATAAGCCAAGAGAAAGGATTGAACCATGTGAGCAGCAGTGTGCTTTCTGCAATGAGCAGGTCGATCGCGTGCAATTGTTGCAAATGTGCTTTTTCATGGATCAAAATGGAGTTTAAGTCTCTACTCGATTTTAAATCACCGGGTATAAATATTTTTGAGAACAGTGTAAATATCTGTTCAGAGTTGGTATAAACAATACTTTTATCCTTGTTGTCGCTTTTGCGATCGATGCCCTTAAGTTTTCTGAACATGAGGAGATGTCGAAGGGCTAAAATAAGCAATCCCATTATATAGATAATCAACACTACTGAGAACAGGGAAAAGCTTATCCCATTTCCGGTTTCCGGAAGGGTGCCAGGAGCTGCAGATGCATAGGGGTCGATCAGGTAGGCATTTGTAAAGGTGCTGATTGCTGCCGGTTTTTGAATGGACAGCAAGGGGAACAACCATGATAGGACAATTCCGCCGAGGAGATAAAAACGTTTTACATTGAGCGCCGCATCTTTCCTTAACCAGGCATAGTAGGGTAAGGCAACCAGCGATATCGCCAGTGATACTTTAAGCAGGTATATTATCGTTGCATTCATTAATTCTTGTTCTCTTTTTTGTCTTCCCGAAGATCCTCTTTAACCTCATGCATCATATCTCGCAGTTCTTTCATGCTGATATCATTTTCAGTAGCAAAGAAAGAGGCAAGGTTGGTGAAGGAACCATCGAAATATTTATTGAGCAAACCGGATAAAGAATGTTTGGCGTAATCTCCCTGTGAGATCAAAGGATGGTAGATATGTGTTGAGCCAATAGACTTATGAGCTATGAATTTCTTCTTTTCCAGGATGCGGATAAAGGAGGCAACCGTTGTATATGCCAGGTCATTGTCTTCAATCTTATTGATAACATCCCTGACCGTTGCTTCTTCTAACTCCCATAGGATCAGCATTATCTCTTCTTCGGCCTTTGTAAGCTTATTCATCTCTGTTACGTTTTACTAAATGTATAACGCAAATATATACTAAATATTTCGTAGATCTACTAAAAAACTCGTAGATCTACTAAAAAACTCGTAGATCTACTAAAAAATTAGTAGATGCCTTGAAAATCAGTAAGCTGGGAAGTGAAAAAATAATAATAACTTTAACAGATGCATTAGGCATCTAAATACAATACTTATCAAAATAACAATCCACGTTATGAGAAAATTTATTCATATTACATTTCTTCTATCCCTAATTATCCTTATTAATTCTTGCTCTCAGCAGCCTCGGCAAACACTTGAACAACGGGCCGAAAAAGTAAGCAAAGTTGAAATGCAGGGTATTGCAGAATTTCTGGGCAATGATCTCCTTGAAGGACGTGCCCCGGGGACCCGTGGTGGGGACCTGGCAGAAACTTATATTAAGAGCATGTTTAAATTTATGGATTTAGAACCCGGTGCAGATGGATCGTATTTACAAGAGTTTGTAATGAAAGGGATTACTAGCAGTAATGTTTCTCTTACAACAAACGGAATTGAATTAAACGACATTGAAGAAATAGTGGGAACTTTTATGGAAGAAGAAGAATCTATTGATTTTAAGGGAGAAGCAGTCTTTGTCGGCTTTGGGATTACAACAGATATTTGGGAGTGGAACGACTACAAAAATATGGATGTGAAGGATAAAATTGTGATTACCCGTGTGAATGATCCGGGCATGTTTTTGCCAGATATTTTTGAAGGGAGCACCTTAACTTATTTTGGACGGTGGACCTATCATATTGAAGAAGCTGCGCGACGTGGGGCGGCGGGTATATTGTTGATACATACTGATGAATCAGCCGGCTACGACTGGAATGTCGTAAAAAATTCCTGGACCGGAGAGAACCTATTCATCGAATCGGATTTGCAAAATAGTCTGAAGTTCAGTGGCTGGATAAAAGAAAGCAGCTTAAAAAGATTATTAGAAACCAACAATATTAGCATGGATGAGCTTTACAAGAGCAGCACATCAAAAGATTTCCAACCCGTCGATTTAGGTTTTAGAATGAACATAGCTGGAAACAACAGCTACAGAGATGTTACCAATCATAATGTGCTTGCTGAAATTCCCGGTCAAACGGAAGAAAGAATTGTATTGAGTGCGCATATTGATCACCTGGGGATGGATCCAAACAAGGAGGGTGACAACATTTACAATGGTGCCATAGACAATGGTACTGCGGTTGGAGCCATGATGGTAGTTGCAAAAGTGCTCAAAGAGTTTCAGGATCAGCTTCATTACTCCGTCACAATCCTGGGCTGCAATGCAGAGGAATCCGGATTACTGGGATCGAAATATTATGTCCAAAATACGGATCGTGACAATATCATTGCGAATATCAATTTTGAATCAACGCCGGTATGGGAAAAGTCGGAAAGTATCATGGGTATCGGCGCCAGGTTTTCAAGTTTAGAAGAAATGATCAAAGCACTGGCAGAAAAAGACAATCTCGCTTATTCTACATTCTCCTTGTCCAACCAGGGACTTTTTTACAGGTCTGACCAGTTTTCATTTGCACGGTATGGCGTTCCGTCAGTTTGGATTTCTGCAGGTGAAGATGAAATTTCAGGAAACAAAAATTATACTGAATTCTGGGGAAAGGATTACCATACTGTGAAAGATGAGTTTAATCCGGAATGGGAATTAGAAGGAATGAAGCAAACTATCAAATATGCACTGCTGCTGATTGATCAAATCAATAAAACCCAGGAGTCTCCACAATGGAAAAGCGAGTTGCCTTTTCCGATGGAGAAATAAATCGCCGAAACCTGAAACCTATTGCCTGACGCCTGATGCCTCACGCCTCACTCCTACCTCTTATGTTCTTCCTTAAACACGATCCTCAGTCTCAGGTCATCGTCGACATATGCCCCGTTGCGGGTGGCCGGGGTCCATTTTGGTCCCGTAGTAAGTGCGCGTTGGGCTTCATCTGAAAATGCCTGGGAGGGCGATTTCAGGATTTGGATATTGTGGGGTCGGCCATTGGGCAAAACATAAAACTTGAGGACAACAACGGCTTTGTTCAGTGCGTATTCTGATGGGGGAAATACCATGCTTGAGTCTATGTATGTTTTGAAGTAGGGCATTCCTTTCTCAGGAACAGCATTTTTGTAATCTGAACTTTCTTGTCCAAGATCCACAACTGATCCTGTTGGTTCTGAAGTAGCAGATGTTCCATAACCCACAACAACAACTTCGTCGAGTGAGACATTTGAAGGATCGAGTTTGAATTCCATTGGTTCACCACTAACTATTGGTGATTCTTCCTGCTCCATTCCAATGTAGGTAGCTACCAGCGTGCTACTTTCTGTTTCATCAACTAATATTTCGAAATTTCCATCCATATCAGCAATTGTTCCGACGGTTGCTTCCTTTACCAGAACATTGGCACCTGGCAGTGGGCTTGAGTCCTCTGATGAACGGACCACACCGCGGATGCGGGTTTTCTCTTTTGTTACAGCTTGTTTAGCCATTCTTTTTGAAGTGGTTGGCGTGGCATCATAATCTTGCGCTAATGCCACAGGCTGAGCTTCTGCCTGAGTAGGATCAATAAAATCTTCGTCTGTTTCTATCACTTCCATGGCTAACTCCTCATCTGCCATTACGTCTTCTTCAAATTCAGTATCTTCCATGACGATGCCTTCATCGGTAGTACCAGCTACAAGTACCTCTTCAGAAGTTTCTGCGATAGCTTCATCCTTCGCTAAAGCTTCGGATGACTCGTCGGATGACTTGATAGCGGAGGTGGGCTCCATCGCTTTGTTCATCTCCCTGATTCTATCGTCCTTGTCAGATGGCGTTTGATCAACCGTTAAGAATATAGTTGTGATAACAAGGATGGCGGCCAGGCTTGCGGCTGCACTATACCAACCGATACGTCTCCTGAGGTTGATCCTGTAGCGGATTTTTTTCCCTGCAGCGGCCAGGTCCTGTTCTGCCTCTTCCCTTGAAACCATGGCGAATCCCTCGGCAGCATCTTCATTGAACAGGTCCTTTTGAAGTTTCCTTTCGAATGCATTTCTTTCCTTCCCCGACATCTTCCCCTCGAAATAGTCAAAGAAGTCAGCTGACTGTGTGCGGTATTTATTCTTTTTTGACATCTTGCTTCTCAATACAAATTTTCAAATTTCTCTTGCCGTTCTGAATAAAGCTCTTGACTTTCTTCTCTTCAAGTGTGAGTGCATCAGAAATCTCTTTGTATGATTTATTATCATAATAAAAAAGTTTGATACACTGCTGTTGTTCTCCCTTTAGCTTCTCTATGCATTCCCGGAGTACCTTATTCAAAAAATTCTCCTCTTCATCTATGGGATGCATTTCCTGCTCCGATTCCACAAATATTTTCTGATCATTCTGGTAATCATGCAATCTTTTTGTCTCGCTCTTCTGCGCCCTGATTTGCATCAGGCAGTAGTTCTTTGTTAGCACATAGAGCCAGCTCTTAAAAATTTCGACTTCGTGCTTTGGCAGTTCAACAATCAGCTTTTCGAAAATGGAGGTGACACCATCCTGGGCAGCTTCCCGTTCTTTAAAATATTTCAGACAAACACCATAGACAAGGTGCATGTATCTTGCATACAGGGTCCCAAGGGTCTCCAGGTCATCGTTTGACTTGAACCTGTTCACCAATTCTTTATCGGAATCTTCTTTATATTTTCTCCAGGATATCTTCACATTGAACGCTCTTCTGCAATTTACAAAGAATAATTTTGGCGACCGTAAATTGTTTTTAAATCATTTGCTGGTGCGGTTTATCTATAGTATTTCTCAAAGATCCATTCTATTTGTTCGTCGGTAACAATTCTGTCGATAGGTTCCTTGTCCTGGAGATAGCTTTTATTGTGGAAGGCGATATTGTTATTCATGTAGATTGTTTTACTTAAAACTTATTATCTTTTCTCTGTTTTTTTAAAGTCTTTAATCAACTTCCCCAGGTCTTTGTCTTTCTTTTTTCTTTCTAAGGTATCGGATTCAAAATGCATTTTTTCCTTTTCCATCTTTCGAAAATTGGCATACGAATCTTCATCAATCTCTCCACATTCAACCGCTGCCAGTATAGCGCAACCTTCCTCGTGCATGTGTGTGCAATCTGCATACCTGCAATCTTTAGCATAATTGATAATAAAATCGAATGTAGTTTCCAGGCCTCCGGAAGTATCAGTGATTCCGACTTCTCGCATTCCGGGGTTTTTACAGCATACCTTTCTTTATGCTCCGCTGTAACGCGACCAACTTCAAATGAATCTAAGTTTTGTGTGATTCTGAACTTTTCAAGAATGTCACTATATCCAAGATCCTGGTAGGTCATTTCAAATGTTTTTCTTTATAATTTTTGCGTAAGAAGTTTCTCCATTGCTTACTATGTGAATAATATAAGTGCCAGCTGGCAAATCACTTATATCAATTATCCTGCCTCTGCAATGATCTTGTTTTATAAATTGTCCATGCATATTATAAATATAAAATCTTCCATCCAATACTTCACCATAGCCTCCTACATATAATGTCTCTTTGGCCGGATTTGGAAAAACCCGGGCAAGAGGTACCGACATACTATCCTGACTCGTTTTTTCTTGCTGTTGCAGCCATAGATACAAGTGATCTGTATCAGTTTGTTTCCAATCATGCCCCCCGGCTACAACATCAATTTCAACATTGCTATTGCCGGCAGCTTTCAATAAGTGGTATCCTATTTCACACCATTGAGTTAAATCGTCCTCTTCACCAGATATGAAATACACAGGAACTTTTGATAATCCTTCTATGTACTCTTTCTCAAAACCGCCTTCGTATACCACAACCCCTGACTGGATGCCTACTGCGGCCCAATAACTATGTGATCTTGATCCGATATACCAGGCACCCGAACCGCCCATAGAATACCCGGCAAGATAATTCCTGAGGGTATTTATCTTAAATAATTCGTTCATTTTTGCTACGCATTCCCAGATATCGGTCTCAGCAATGCCTCTGTACCATAAATTTCCTCTTCCCCAGGGCTCTACAAGGTAGCCATCTTGAAATGCAATAGGTGGCGCAGCAACACCATCCTCTAAACTTGGTAGCAAGGAATAATGGATTTTATCGCCGGCAATATCCCAGAGTCCGTGAAGGTATATATACATTGGGTATTCCTTTTCAGTTTCCCAGTCATATGGCAGTTTGACTAGAGCGAACGAAATCTCTCCATCTGTCGGGGATATCCATGAAAGAATCCATGAACGATGCCTTCCAATATAGCTTGATACGTCAGTTAATTTATAGGGATTTGAATCATCAGAAATAATATCATATAGTTCTTCTAAGAGAGTGGTATCGCTATTCGATAAAAGTGATTTTGAGTTGATTACCTGATATATAGAAGAGAAATTTAATTTGATAATTTCATGGTCGGCTTGTTCTTCTAATATTAAAAGAGTATCCTTTAATGCTTTAACTTTATCGAGATTTAAGGTGTTTGCACGAAGATTACCCAGAAGTATTGTACATAAAGCAATTGCCAATATTGAGCTTTTAAAAACCTGCTTGTATCTTACTTTTAATATTGACATCTGTGATGATTAAGCAATTTATTTAAGGATTAAGAACCGTTCAATATTTTAGTTTTTGATTGACAATTGAGAAGAACTAAAATATGTTTACTTTTTGTCTTCTAATAAGAAGACTGGCAGACAGTTAAAGTTACGATTTTTTTTGGTGTAGTAAGAACGCTGTATATCCTCTACAATGGCTGTTCTTCTCTTCTTTATATCTCAAAAGAAAGAAAATCAATTTTTTTTATGGAATTCTTCATACCCATGCATCCTATGGGTGAAAACGAAATTTTATCAACCAAATTTTTATATCATGAAAACAATAGTTTCATTTATTTCAGTAATCGTTTTATCGCTTGTTTTAATGGCTGCTGGTCCCTCAAGGGTGATCACTGGTGCTGTAACAGACGATAATGGCTATGCCCTGATCGGGGCAAGTGTTATGGTAAAAGGAACCTCACAGGGTACCGTTACCGATATCAATGGTGAGTATTCTATTTCTATAGGTGAGAAAGCGAAAATCCTCGTATTCTCTTTCATTGGCATGGGAACGCAAGAAGTGCAGATAGGTACCAGTAATGTGATTGATGTGCAAATGTATACAAGCATGGATGCCCTCGAGGAGGTAGTTGTGATTGGCTACGGTGAAGCATCAATGGACATGACTTCAAGTACTGTACTTACTGGTTATTCCAGGATTGGGAAGACACGTAAAGGCGGACGTGAAAAGAAAGACATGGCAGCACCGGGTATGTGGGGCTCAGGAACTTATTATGAAGGCCAGCCACAGCACAATACAGAAGCGTATGCCACCATTCATGAAAATGGTTTCAAGGATGTGAGGCATAATCCACTTTCAACTTTTTCTATCGATGTGGACAAGGCATCCTATGCGAATGTTCGCAGGTTCATCAATATGGGACAAAAACCACCGGTTGATGCTGTAAGAGTAGAGGAGATGATCAATTATTTTTCTTATGATTACCCACAGCCAGATGGTGAACATCCTTTCACAGTATCACATGAATTATCCGTTTGCCCATGGAACAGCTCACACCAATTATTGCATATCGGACTGCAGGGCAAGGATATTGACAAGGAGAATTTACCGCCTTCCAACCTGGTTTTCTTATTGGATGTATCTGGCTCAATGAGCGACCATACTAAACTTCCACTGTTGAAATCTGCTTTCCGGCTCTTAGTGAAGGAATTGCGTCCTGAAGACCGTGTAGCGATTGTAGTTTATGCAGGCGCTGCAGGTGTGGTTCTGGAATCAACCCCGGGCACTGAGAAGGATAAGATTCTTCGCTCACTTGACAAGCTGAGTGCAGGTGGATCAACTGCCGGTGGGGCAGGACTGAAGTTGGCTTATAAGATTGCACAGCAGAATTTTGCCAAAGAAGGAAACAACAGGATTATCCTTGCTACGGATGGTGACTTTAATATAGGAGCATCCAGTGATGCCGAAATGGAGAGAATGATTGAGACAGAACGTGAGAAGGGAGTCTTTATGACAGTGCTTGGATTTGGAATGGGAAATTACAAAGACAGTAAGATGGAGACCATTGCCGATAAAGGAAATGGTAACTATGCTTACATCGACAATATCCAGGAAGCAAACAAAGTATTTGTCAGTGAATTCGGAGGAACGCTCTTCACTATAGCCAAGGATGTGAAATTCCAGATAGAGTTTAATCCGGAGAGAGTGAAGTCTTACCGTTTGGTTGGATATGAAAACAGGCTCCTGAATGACGAAGATTTCAATGACGACACAAAGGATGCAGGTGAAATGGGAGCAGGACATACAGTAACAGCGCTATATGAGATTGTTCCGGCTGGTTCCGAAGAATCTTATGTAAGCATTGACCCGCTTAAGTACCAGTCAAACAGAGACAAGATGATTGCAAGGAATACTAATGAGCTGATGACCATTAAGCTAAGGTATAAGAAGCCAGATGGAATCAAGAGCACACTGTATGAGATTCCGGTTAATGACAGGGTCAAAAAACTAGAGAAAACATCTGAAAACTTCCGTTTTGCGGCAGCAGTTGCTCAATATGGTATGATTCTCAGGGGTTCAGATTACCTGAAGCAAGGGTCAATTGAGGATGTGCTTAGCCAGGCAAGGGCAGCCAGGGGCGCAGATACAGAAGGATATCGCGGAGAGTTTATTAAGCTCGTGAATACCAGCTCAGGTATTATAGCGATGAAATAATTGTAGAGACGCGATTTATCGCGTCTCATCCATCCCCAGGCGTCTCAACCTTGGATGAATAACTAAAAAAAGGGGGTCTCGATGAGACTCCCTTTTTGTATGACAGACATTGCTCTCAACCAGAGCTATTGAAATTTCTGCGGCCTATTTCTTCTCCTTTTTATCTTCCTTTTCCAGTTTATTGTAATATTTACTGGCCATGGCGGCGCCAATGATGCCAGCTTCGTTGAGCAGTGTGGCCGGTACAACTTTTGCACGGGTTTTCAGATGGGGAATAAATTTTTCATCCTTCTTGCTTGCGCCTCCCCCTATAATAATTAAATCAGGCCAAAGCAGGTCTTCCATGCGGTTCAGGTATTCGTTGAAACGACCAGCCCATTCTTCCCAATCGATTTTATCAGCTTTTCGTGCGGCGTCTGAAGCATACTTTTCAGCATCATCTCCATGCAGAAGAATATGTCCCATTTCCATATTTGGAACAAGTTTCCCACTTGTAAAAGCAACAGTACCCAATCCGGTGCCTACGGTAACAAGTAATGCTACTCCACGAAATCCTTTTCCGGATCCAAATTTCATCTCGCCCATGCCAGCAGCATCTGCATCATTTACCACATGAACCTTGCATCCTGTCTTTGTTGAAAATAGCTTATTCAGATTCTTATCTATCCAGCTGTCATCGACGTTTGCAGCAGTTCTTGCAACTCCGTGTTGTAAAACTCCGGGGAAGCCAACTCCAATTGGACCGTTCCATTCGAAGTGTTTTACAATCTCCTTCATCACATCGGCAACTGCCTCAGGTGTAGCGGGTTGCGGGGTGGAAATACGGTAACGCTCTGTAAGTAATTTTCCTTTTTTTGTATCTACAATGGCACCTTTAACGCCAGAGCCACCTATATCAATCCCAAGAATCTTGTTTAATTTCATCTTTTTATTTTTATTTTTCTTTTGCCAGCACCAGCCATCCCTTATCTTAAAAAATAGCAGCCGGATTTCTTATTTATTATGATTCAAAAATATTACTTTTTATCAAAGTGTTTAATACTTTTGCCAATATTTATCATTTAATTTCCCTAACTTAGTATAAAAGAATTTCATTTTTTTTAACGCATTGGAAAAAAAGACGGCATATCATTGGAAAAATAAGCATATCCTTATAGTTGAGGATGATGAGTCTAGTGCTTTGCTGCTGAGAGAGATTCTGAAAAATACAGGTGCAGATTTATCTTTTTCCAGAACAGGGGAGGAGGCAGTGGATCATATCCGGCAGCATCCTGAAATTGACCTGGTGCTTATGGATATCAATCTACCTAAGAAGGATGGAGTTTCTGTAACCATGGAAATCAGAGAAATACGAGAAAATATAATTGTCATTGCACAATCTGCCTATCTCTTATCTGCAGAACAACAACAAGTCAGTTTGACCAAATTTGATGATTTTATCACCAAGCCCTTGAATCAGTATTTGCTCCTGTCAAAGATTGAAAAATATTTATCCTGATGTTTTCTGTTTAAAACCCGGTTTAACCTGGGTTTTGAGCGTATGTCTCCCCCGGCTTCTATACCTTCTGTATATATAAAGTTTTTTACCTCCCCTCCTTTTAAAGGAGGGGTGTCCACCACAGGTGGACGGGGTGGTTTATCTCAGATAAAAGGGGTGGTTTACTTATACACCGCTCTATACTTTACCTTCTTCTCTACTGCTTCTCTGGTAAACGGGTCGTCATGGTATTTGAAATCCATGTACATATCTGTCTGGTTTCCATAGTAGGGTGATGCCGGGATTCCTGATGTGCCTGTTGGTATGACAGTTTTTGAATCATCCCAGTTACTTGTTGAAAACACGTGGCGTTCCGATGCCCCGTGGTTAGCATTAAAGTTTCCTGAAGAAAGGGGATAACTGAAAGGCGCAACAGTGTGGAAGCTGCCACCTACCCTGTATGGTCCCAGGTTTGGATCAAACAGTTTAGCCACGAGATCAACTCCGCCCATGGGATGCTCAATGGTCAGGGTATGTACATCTCCCCATTTCCATGCATTAACATCCTCTCCAATTCTATTTGTAAGTGTGTCGATGGCAGCATCGAATGCGGTTCTTATGTTATCGTCGAAGGATTCAATTTTATCTGTGGTATTGACATCATCGCACCAGCCAGAGCTTTTTGTTTCAATTGTTTTGTAGATATGGTACCTGGCAATAATATTGTTGCCCAATACCTGGTCGAACATAGCCGGTCCCAGCTCATCTTTATACAGGGCGTGAATCAACTGGATAAACATCTGCTCGTAGATCAGGGGGGCAGCCAGCTCTTTGTCCATCTGGTAGTCCCAGTCCCGCAGCTTCCCAACTGCGAGTGCTTTGGCTCCTTCATAGTCTCCGGCAAGGGCCTCCAGGTAAAGGGGCGTTAGCTTCCGTGCAAATATGGATAACTGGTCGCTGTGCATTTTTTGGAAATCTTGTATTGACAGTTTTTCTTTGGCAGTAATCATTTCCACAATCCTGTCGTAACGATTTGGAAGAGAATACCATGTTCCGATATAGTGTGGATAATCAGCATCCACAGTTTTATTGTTCGCGCTGGCTACGAATCCGCATTCCGGGTTATAAGTATAAGGCATATTCTCGAATGGTACTATACCTTTCCAGTCGTATAGCGTTGTATCCCCGGGATAGATCATAATATGGTTACCTTCCCTAATGGGCAGTCCGCCTGTTGACTGCAATCCAATATTTCCTTCTATGTCGCCATAAACAATGTTCTGACTTACAGCTATAAAGGTGGATGCTGCATCCCTGAATTCTTCCCAGTTGGAAGCCCTGTTGAAAAGGTGGACAGACCTTAGTTCATTACTGAAGTCTGTACCAATCCAGCGGGCAGTTATAGTTTTGTCTTTTATACCCTTAAAACTGCTAATCACAGGTCCGCGGTGGGTAAACCTGTTAATCCTTGTAACAGGTTCGCTGTCTTTCACCTCGATGGTTTCTTCAACGGTTCGCATATTTACCCATCTGCCATTCAGCTTATACTGGGTAGTGTCTTCAGGATTCAGGGTTTCGAGGTAGAAGTCAAGGTTGTCCACTGTAACATTGGTCATTCCCCATGCAATATCTTCATTGTGACCCGCAATTACATAGGGCTGACCGGGCAGAACAACACCAGTAACATTCAGTTCTCCTTCGATAACCTGGTGCATCTGGTACCAGATTCCGGGTGACATGAATCCAAGGTGCATATCATTGGCAACCAAAGGCATGCCTGTCTCACTTTTCTCGCCGGATACCGCCCAGTTATTGGAGGCCTGGAATACCTGTGCACCAAGGTCGTCAATGGCTTTCACTGCCTCATCAAGCATGGTATTCAGCACCAGTTCGGGATGTTCTTTGATATAGTCAGGGTACACAAATGATCTTTGGTAATCTTCGTTAGGGAAAAGCTCCATGAGAAGGGAGTCGCTCACCAGCTGTGAAATTTTGTAGATGGCCATGTCGGAGCTCCAACCGGAGGTAAGGTCCCATGCCATATAGCCGATTAGGTTAGTTGTGTGAATCGGTGTCCATGTCTCGGGTTTATAACCCAGTAAGGTAAATTCAAATGAAAGCTTTTTCGAGTTTTTTTCGATATACTGATTGACACCGTCGCAGTATGCTTCAATGCACTGAAGTATTTCCGGGTCGGTTTGATTCAGCACGCTCATTGATTTTTTTGAGAATTCGAAGGATCTGAACATCTGGTCCGCTGTGAGCATATCTTTCCCAAATATTTCAGACAGTCGGCCCGTTGTTATTCTTCTCATCAGATCCATCTGCCAGAGTCGGTCCTGGGCTGATAAATAACCTACTACCCTGTAGAGATCCTCCTTGTTCTTCGCATAAACGTGAGGTATGGCCAGGGAGTCCCGCAGCACTTCAACCTCTTCGCTCAGGTTTTCTATATCCACTGAAGCATTGTAATCGGGGATGGCTTTTTTCTTCACACTATTAAGGAAGATAAGGCCACCAATTATGCCTATCATAATGACTAACAGGATGGCTTGAATGATTCGTTTTAGCACTTTCATTGTCAGGTATGTTTTAGTTAATTAGATCTTCTTTTTTCAATGAACTTTTTTTAAAAATAGTTAAATCAGTTTGATTCTCATACTTTTCGCATGAATTAGTTAGTAGTAAGTATTTACAAATGATTATTTTACAATTGAAATTTAAAAAAAATGAAATATAAAACAGTTATCTGAGAAAATTATTTCTAAATTCAAGCCATAACTAAATCTAAGACTTATGAAAAAAATACTGCTAGCTCTTTTTCTGGGGGCCTTTTTAATGCCAATGTTTGCCCAGGATGATCCTGTGGTAAAAACTGAAACTGCAGAAGAAACAGGAGATAAGAAAGATGAAAAAGTCAAGACAGGGTGGAATTTTGGAGCGCTTCCTGCGATTGCTTACGATGCAGATGTTGGATTTCGATATGGTGCACTTGCCAACATTTATAATTATGGTGATGGCTCCAGGTATCCAAAGTACGATCATTCAATTTATGTAGAGTGGTCAAGAACAACGAAAGGGAGTGGAAATAATATGCTGACCTGGGACTCCGACAAGTTAATACCTGGTGTTAGGTCATTTATTGAGACGAGTTTATTAACCGAACAGGCCCTGGACTTCTACGGATTCAATGGTTACCAGGTGAATTACGACAATGCTTTGGAAATTGGAACTGATGATTTTGATTTAAGGAACAAATTATTTTACCGGCATTCCAGGAAACTGCTTAGAATAAAAGCAGATTTCCAGGGAGAGATCATTGGACAGGAATTTAGATGGCTTGCAGGTATTGGATATTTTGGCAACACAATTGGTGCTGTTGATATTGATAAGCTGAACGAGGGAAAAGATCCTGTAGATCAACTTTCAGCACAGAGTTTGTATGAAAATTATAAAGATTGGGGGATTATTGGAGCTGATTCCCTTGGTGGCGGTCACACCATGCTAAAAGCAGGTTTAGTGTTTGATACACGCGACAATGAACCTAATCCTTTTAGTGGGATTTGGACTGAATTGCAGTTGCATTACCTGCCTTCTTTTTTGAGTAATACTGACTATGGCTACGGTCGTTTAGTATTAACCCACAGGCAATATTTTACTATTGTACCTGATAGGTTAAATTTGGCCTACAGACTCTCTTACCAGAGCAAGATATTTGGTGATATGCCATTCTATATGATGCCGTATATGTTCAACACTGCTCCAAAAAACACATCAAATGGTGTTGGGGGAAATAAAACAGTAAGGGGCCTCATGAGAAACAGGGTTGTTGGCGAGGGTGTTGCTTTTGCAAATGTTGAAGCAAGATATAAAGTAGTCAAAACACAATTTCTAAAGCAGAATTTTTATATCGCGCTTTCTGCATTTTTAGATGCTGGAATGGTAACGCAAAAGTATAAAATACCTGAATTTAATGTTGATCACCCTGCAATCACAGGAGGATTTATTGATCCGGATGCCAAGGAAACACCTCATATTGGATATGGTGGAGGTGTTCATTTTGTTTTAAACCAGAATTTTATTGTAGCGGTTGATTATGGTATGGCTCTTAAAGAAACCGATGGGGTTGGTGGAAATATGTATATCGGGTTGAATTTCTTGTTTTAATGAACGTTGAGCGTTTAGCGTTTAGCGAGGAGACAACAATAAAAAATAAAGTGCAGAAATACAGCGATGTGTTTCTGCATTTTTGTTTCTAATTTTACTTAACCCTTAACTGACATTGTTCCTGGTGAGTGGTTTTTCAATATTACGCTTTGCCATCCCATTCCTTCATAAACCTTTTCACAAATTCCTCCATGTACAGATGCCTTTCTTCTGCCATGGCTTTTCCTGTTTCTGTATTCATCAGGTTTTTTAAGAGGAATAGTTTTTCGTAGAAGTGGTTGATGGTAGGGGCATCAGATTTTTTATACGCTTCGATTGTGGAATATTCCTGGAGAGGTTTTTCAGGATCATAGATTGCCCTGTTCTTAAAACCACCATAATTAAATGCACGGGCAATACCGATGGCGCCAATGGCATCTATCCTGTCGGCATCCTGCACAATTTGAAACTCAATGGAGGAGATGCTTTTTTCTGTCATGCGGCTCTTAAATGACATCTGGTTGATGATCTCCCTCACATGGGTGGCGCTCTCCTTGTTCACTCCTTCATTGATCATGAAATCATATGCCATATCTCCACCAAGGGATTCCGGACCGTCATGGAATTTTGAATCTGCAATGTCGTGTAAAAGTGCAGCAAGTTCTATGATCAGCAGATTACCTGCATTCTCTTTAGCGCAAATCGACTTTGCGAGTTTCCAAACCCTTTCGGTATGAAACCAGTCATGTCCTCCATCAAATTCCTTTAGCTTAGATTGTACGAAGGCAATGGTTTTGTTTATTAAAGAATCTATTTCCATATATAAATGGTTTAAACAATACCGGCAAATCCCATGAATGCCAGTGCCATCAATCCGGCAACGATGAAAGCGATAGGAACGCCTTTCATGCCTTTGGGTACGTTCATCATATCCAGCTGCTCCCTGATACCTGCAAAAGTTACCAGCGCAAGTCCGAAACCAACGGCATTACCAATGGCAAAAACCACACTTCCCATGAGCGTGAAGTCTTTTTGAACTGCAAGTACAGCAACACCAAGAACAGCGCAATTGGTGGTAATTAAGGGTAGAAAAATACCCAGTGCCTGGTAGAGGGGTGGACTGATCTTTTTCAAAATAATTTCAACCAGCTGAACCAGGGCTGCGATTACCAGGATGAAGGTGATGGTGCGCAGGTAGACAATATCCATGGGTACTAATACATATTGAAAGATGAGATAAGTGACGATGGTTGATATGACCATAACGAAGGTTACGGCACCTGTCATACCCAGGGCAGTTTCAACTTTATTGGAGACCCCTATAAAAGGACATATTCCAAGAAACTGGTTCAGTACAATATTGCTGACAAATACAGCAGAAATGATTATGATTACATATTCCATGATCTAGGCAGTTTTTTCTTTAAGTTTATTAGCCAAAACAATCAGGTATCCGAGTGCGATAAAGGCACCCGGGGGGAGTATAAACAGCAACATCCCATCTCCTTTAATGAAGGATAGTCCAAATATGGATCCGCTGCCAAGTATCTCTCTCACTCCTCCCAGAACTGTCAGGGCAAGCGCAAATCCAATTCCCATTCCTAAGCCATCGATGATGGAAGAGAAAACATTATTTTTAGAAGCAAAAGCTTCTGCTCTTCCCAGTACAACACAATTCACGACAATAAGCGGGATAAACAATCCAAGGGCGTCAAACAGGGATGGAACATAGGCCTTCATTACCAACTCAACAACTGTTACGAAGGTTGCGATGATAACGATGAATGCCGGTATGCGTACTTTATCCGGAATTTGATTTTTTACTAATGAAACCACCAGGTTTGACATCACAAGAACAAAGGTGGTGGCGAGTCCCATTCCCAGCCCGTTGACGGCTGAAGTGGTTACACCGAGGGTGGGGCAGAGGCCAAGAAATAATGCCAATACAGCATTTTCTTTTATGAGGCCTTTACTAAAGTTTTTCCACTGGTTCATATCCTATTATTTTTCGGCTGATAGCCTTATTCTTAGTTTTTACTTATCTTATATGCATCATAAGCTCTCTGTACTGCCTTGCAATAGGCCCTGGAAGAGATGGTTGATGCTGTTATAGCATTTACATCTCCCTTGTCTTTGGTAACCGACAACTTGAAGTCCTCCGGGTTTTTTCCCTGGAACTGCACATGGAAATCTGATTTTCCACTTTCCATTTTATCACCCAGTCCGGGTGTTTCAGCATGTTTTATTACTGCGACATCCACGATTGATCCCTCAGGTGAAAAACCAACCATAAGTTTTATTTCTCCGCTGAACCCCGTATTTGTGAAAGTCTCTACTGCTGTGCCAACAAGCACGCTATCCATTGTTGCTGTATACAAGGTTACCGAGTCTCCATCTATTCCTACCTTCACAAAATCTTCTGATGGAAGATTATTGAATGCTGGAACAACGGCCTCGATGGCTTCATTTTTCTTCTTCAATTCTGCGAGCCTAATGGGTTCTTTTGTCAGAGCATATACACTTCCCAGCAGTCCGGCTGCAACAAGTGTTATCACAATGAGTGTAGAAACCATATTGAAGAAACTGGATTTCTTTTTAGCCATTTTTCAACTCCTTTCCAAAACGTTTAGGTTTGATATATTTATTGAGCAGGGGTACAAATGCATTCATGATGAGGATTGCAAACTGAACTCCCTCGGGGTAGGCCCCGAAAACTCGAATCAGCACAGTAATAATTCCGATGAAGACCGCATATATCACCATCCCTTTCTTTGTCATGGGAGAGGTGACATAGTCGGTTGCCATATAGATAGCCCCCAGCATCAGGCCACCTGTTAAGAGGTGGAACAGGGGATCAGCATAACTTTCCGGATTAATAAGCCACAATATCCCGGTAAAAAAGGCTACTGTAAGAAGTATCGTAACCGGAATGTGCCAGGTAATAATCTTCTTTATCAGGAGATAAATGAGTCCGATCAGCAGTGCAAGGGCAGCAACTTCACCAACAGAGCCCATCATTTTTCCAATGAATAAATCCATATAGGAAGGCATTTCTGTCATCAATTCACTTACGTCCTGGTTGGCCAATCCTTCTTTCAGCATTCCCAGGGGAGTAGCACCTGTTTCTGCATCGATATATTTTAGTCGCTGCAGTGGCTCCGGCCAGCTGGTCATGGCAACGGGAAAGGAGATAAAAAGAAAAACCCTTCCCACAAGTGCCGGGTTAAAAATATTATTACCCAATCCGCCAAAGGTCATTTTCCCTATTCCAATGGCTACAAGTGCGCCAATCATCACCATCCAGAAAGGTATGTTTGCCGGCAGGGTAAATGCCAGCAACATGCCAGTCAGAATCGCCGATCCATCTAAATGTGATGGTTTTCCTTTCAGGATAAATTTCTGAATCAGGAATTCGAACAGCACGCAGGATACAATCGATACAGCTGTGATGATCAGCATGCTGATTCCAAAGAAATAGATGGAGACAGCCAGTGCCGGTACAAGTGAGATCATCACCCCATACATCAGTTTTGGAACCGATTCTTTGGTCCTTGCATGCGGTGATGGTGATACTACTAATTTATTCATTCTTTATTGCGTTTAACACATTTCTATGTGTATGATGCTTCTTGTTATTTATACTGCTTTCCTTGATCTGATTATCTTCCCAACTTCTGCCTTCCCCAGTCGAATGTAATCTAATAAAGGCCTTGAAGAAGGACATGTGTATGCGCAGCTTCCGCATTCGATGCAGTCCATTACCTTATTATCTTCCAGGTCTTCAAACATGCCTTTTTCTGCCTGTGTCATCAGGAGGTAGGGTTCCAATCCCATGGGACAAACCGTTACACATTTACTGCACCTGATGCAGGATTGCATTTCCTTGCGATGTGCTTCATCTTCTTTAATAAGCAAAATTCCGGAGCTGCCTTTTACAATGGGAACGTCGAGGTTCGACAGTGCTTTCCCCATCATTGGTCCGCCATTGATTACTTTGGCAGTATCTTCAGGTAGCCCTCCTGCTTTCTCCACGAGAAATGATACGGGTGTGCCAACTCTTGTAAGAAAATTGGAAGGATTTTTCACGGATTTCCCCGTGATGGTAACGACCCTCTCAATGAGTGGCCTGTTTTTCTGTACTGCAAGGTAGGCCGCATAAATTGTTCCTACATTAAATGCAACCACTCCCACATCAATGGGCAGTCCACCCGATGGTACTTCGCGTTTTAGCAAGGCCTGCACAAGCTGTTTCTCACCTCCCTGGGGATATTGAACTTTAAGCGGCTGTACTTTTATATTGTTATATTCAGCCGAGGCCTTCGTTATCACCTCAATGGCATCGGGTTTGTTGTTTTCGATTCCGATGATCGCTTTTTCAACACCCAGGCCCTTCATCATGATCCTTATTCCGACAACAATCTCTGCGCTTTTCTCCAACATCAATGAATGGTCTGCCGTAAGGTAGGGTTCACATTCTACTCCATTTATTATAAGGTATTCAGCAGTCTTCCCTTTAGGAGTCATTAGTTTCACATGTGACGGGAAGGTAGCGCCTCCAAGACCTACAATACCAGCTTGAAGAACTTTGTTCCTGATTTCCTCTGTCGACAGGTTAAAATCCTTAACGAGGTCTTCAGAGAGGTCAATCCCATCTACCCACTCGTCTTCTGCAACCTGTATCTGAACTGCCTGTCTCCTGTATCCGGATGAATCAGGGAAAAGATCAACTTTCAGTACTTTACCTGTCACTGAGGAATGGATGTTCGTAGATACGAATCCATTCGGCTCTGCAATCACCTGTCCGGTTTTAACAGTGTCTCCTCTATTTACCAGCACTTTTGAGGGGGCTCCCAAATGTTGTGAAACAGGAATAATTACTATTTCCGGTTGTCCCGGAGATTCAATAAGCTTTCCTGCTGAAATCTTGTTTTCCGGAGGGTGTATTCCACCACGGGAGAATGTCAGTAATCCCATTTTTAATCCTTTAGTTTAGTTTCGTTATCTGCAGCTTTAGTTGTCTCTGTATCTGTGTTCGCCTCAGGTTCTTTCACTTTTGGAGGAGGAAATCCTATCTCATGAATTGCATGTGTAGGACAAACAACAACGCATTTCCTGCATAATCTACATTTCACCGGGTCGATGTATGCCAGGTTGTTCTCCATAGTAATGGCATCGAAAGGACATACTTTAACACAAGCACCGCATCCGATGCAGGCAACTTTACAGTTTTTCCTTGCGATGGCTCCTTTCTCTTCATTTATGCAGCTGACAAATATTTTTCGATCTTTTTTGTTCTTCTTTCTAAGTTCGATAATATCTCTCGGACAAGCTTTCACACATGCCCCGCAGGCAGTACATTTATCATCTATTACCTCTGGCAATCCGGTTTCGGGATTCATATGAATCGCGTCAAAATCACAGACATCAACACAGTCTCCACAACCAAGGCAACCGTGCGGGCATCCTCCTTCACCACTGTAAAGACTATGTGCTACAGCACAGGAAGGTGCACCCTCATAGCTATTTGTTCTTGGTCTGAACTCCGGAGTACCGTTGCAACGAATAACAGCTACAAGGGGATCCTGTACAATAGCTTCACGGCCGAGAATGCTTGCCACTTTTGCCATTACTTCGTTTCCACCAACCGGACAATTCAGTCCTTCAAAAGTTTCAGATTTTACTAAGGCCTCTGCAAAGTTTCGACAACCGGCAAATCCACATCCACCGCAGTTGGCAGCTGGAAGGGCTTCTTCCACCTGGTCAATGAGCGGATCTTCAAATACCTTGAATTTTTGTGCTACAAAGTAGAGTATGATGGCCGAAATTGCTCCGATAGCCACCAAAGTGATGATAGTGTATAAAATTATCTGACTCATAGGTCGAGGTTTGTTTTTTCTAACTTAAAGGTAAATACGTTTCCAATTTTATTTCTCAGCAGGTAGATCACCAGGTAATAAGGAAATAGTGAGACCAGGGCAAACAGTCCTGCCTGGAGTTCACTGTATCCTGTTGTAGTGAAAACAATGAGTACAAGCATGAGCAACAGAAATGGATAAACATATCCAAATGCCACTGCCCTCAAGCCCGTCTTTTTGGAGATCTTTACCCTCACTGTTTCTCCCGGAGTTACTTCGATTCCGTTCAAGGGAACCATCAGTATCTTTTCTTTTTTATCTGCTGCAGAGCAAGCTCCTTTCGCATGACAAGCCGCACAGGCAGACTGACTATCAATAACAACTTTTGCTATATCATCTGAAATCTGTTCAACGATTCCCTCATGATCTATTACATTCTTCCCCGCCATAATGATTTGTGAAAACAGTTACAAAATTATTCATGTTAGATTTCTAAATGGAGTTACAGATCATATTCTTGCGAACAGATTGCTATTTATAAGCTGTTTAAATAAGGAAAGCTGATTAATCACCTTATATACAGTAATATAATATCAATTGGGATTTTTTGTTCAGAGGAGGAATTTATCGATGCTCAACTGATATTTTCCCAATTGATCTTTTGAGGTGATCCTTTTTTGATATGTTTTGCGAAAATGAAGTTATTTTCAGCTGCCAGGTGAGGATCAGTTTCCAGTATTTTTTCTGCAACATCCCTGGCAAGTTGAAGAATTTGCTGATCTTTTGCGAGATTAGCAATTTTTAGATTAAAAGGTACGCCACTTTGTTGTGTGCCTTCAATATTACCCGGGCCACGTAATTTCATATCTACTTCAGCAATCTCAAAACCATCAGTGGTTCTTACCATGGTATCAATTCTCTTTCTTCCATCGTCAGATAATTTGTAGCCGGACATCAGGATGCAATATGACTGGTCGGCACCACGGCCCACTCTTCCGCGGAGCTGGTGGAGCTGAGACAGTCCGAATCGTTCAGCACTTTCAATCACCATGATAGTTGCATTTGCAACATCAACGCCGACCTCAATTACAGTAGTTGCCACCATGATATGGGTTCTTCCTTCAACAAAATGTTTCATGGAGATTTCTTTCTCTTCCGATTTCATTTTACCATGGACTACACTTACCTGGTAATCGGGGATGGGGAAAGCACGTGAGATACTTTCATATCCATCTTCCAGGTCCTTGTAATCCATTTTTTCAGATTCCTGTATGAGTGGATATACGATATAGACCTGTCTGCCTTTCTGGATCTCCTGTTTCAGGAAACCGAACATTTGTAAACGTTTGTTATCGAATAGGTGCATTGTTTTAATTGGTTTCCGTCCGGGCGGCAGTTCATCAATTACCGAGATATCCAGGTCGCCATAAAGTGTCATGGCCAGGGTCCTGGGGATGGGTGTGGCTGTCATAACCAGGACATG
The DNA here is from genome assembly GCA_964538375.1 of uncultured Bacteroidaceae bacterium. Lineage (GTDB taxonomy): Bacteria > Bacteroidota > Bacteroidia > Bacteroidales > JAUUZQ01. Next base: position 45,254 of record CAZIFQ010000004.1, read on the forward strand.
GGGCAATACCTTACTTTTTTGCCATAGCTTGGCACGTTGCGCAACGCCAAAGCGGTGTTGTTCGTCGATAATGACCAGTCCGAGATTTTTGAATTGAACCACATCTTCCAGCAGGGCATGTGTGCCTACCAGTAGCTGAAGCGAACCATTTTCCAATGACTCATGAATTCTTATCCTGTCGGCTTTCTTTGTTGAACCCGTTAGCAATTCGATATTGATGTCAAGTCCTTCTATGAATTTCGATAGACTGCGATAATGTTGTGTAGCCAGAATTTCTGTTGGAGCCATCAAGCATGCCTGGAAATTGTTATCCAGTGCAATGAGCATCGACATCAGTGCTACCAGGGTTTTTCCACTGCCCACATCTCCCTGGAGGAGCCGGTTCATTTGCTTTCCTGATCCCAAATCAAACCGAATCTCTTTAAGGACTCTTTTCTGCGCTTCGGTAAGTTCAAAAGGAAGGTTATCCTGGTAAAAATTATTCAGGTGTTCTCCAACCCTTGCAAATGTGTTTCCCTTGATTTCATTTTTCCTGAGAGATCTTTTTTGAAGAATATTGAGCTGGATATAGAACAGTTCTTCAAATTTTAAGCGCAGTTCAGCTTTTTTGTAATCGTTGACATTATTCGGAAAATGTATCTGTTTGAGTGCTGTATCAAGATTAACCAGGAAAAGTTGTTTGAGCAGCCATGCAGGCAGTGTCTCACTAAAACCAGTTGGTAGCAACTGGATTAGTGTAGACTGAAGCTTACTAATTGCTTTTGAAGTTAAGTAGCTGTCCTTCATTTTCTCCGTAGTAGAGTATACGGCCTGTAAGCTTGATTTTACAGTTTTTGTTTTAGAAGGATCCTCCATCTCAGGATGAACAATATTAAATTTCCTGTTGTAGACTGAGGGCTTTCCAAATATCACAACTTCTTTGCCGGGTGGGAAATTTTCAGGAATCCACTTTGCTCCCTTGAACCAAAGCAGTTCAATATTTCCTGTTTCATCTCCAAATCTTGCCACCAGTCTTTTCTTTCTCCCGCCACCAAGCGAGGTATATCCCTGGATGGTTCCTTTAATCTGAATATAGGGTAGGTCGGGATTGATCTCGCTAACTTTATAGTATTTACTTTTATCGATGTATCGGTATGGGAAGTAGTACATCAGGTCCTCAAAAGTTTGTATATTTATTTCCTTTCTGAGCAAGTCTGCTTTTGCCGGTCCAACGCCGGGAAGAAACTTAATATCTTGTTGAAGGAATTGTTGCATACTATTTTAAATATAGACGATCACTAAACTGTAAAGTTATAATTTTGAATAAAACGGGCTCAGGTATATTAACAGTTTTCTATAAATATATTCGCTACAAGCTTCGGGCTGGTCATAAGAAGGGCAGGGGAGTTCATTCTTCCTTCGTTTTTGAACTGGTAAGTAAGGTTATTTATAACTATGAAAAAAAGATTATTCCGGGAAGTATAACTGGCTTCTACAAAAGCATGCTGAAATGCAATGAGGAATTACAAATTATTGATTATGGGCCGGGGAGCCGGGTCACATCCAGTACTGTTCGAAAAGTCTCTTCTATAGCAAAGCATTCTTCAATATCTCATAAGTATGGAGAGATATTGTACAGATTATCAGAATGGTATCGTCCAGGGGCTGTTCTTGAATTAGGCACAGGTATTGGTTTAAGTACTATCTATCTGAGTGCTGGCTCGCCTGGTGTGCGTATTATTACTGTAGAGGGGAGTCCTGAAAAAATTCAATTTGCGAGGGAACAGTTAACTCAACTTGGAGTAAACAATGTCGAATTTGTGAATGAAATTTTTGATGATTGCTTGCATGATTTATTGAAGAAGATGAAGAATCATTGCCTGATCTTTGTCGACGGAGATCACAGGTATGAGCCAACGGTGAAAACGGTGGAGCAAATTATTGAAAGTGAACACCTGGAAGAGGTAATTGTTGTTCTAGATGATATTCACTGGTCGGATGGAATGGAAAAGGCATGGAAAAAGTTAAGTGAAGACGAAAGAATTAGTATATCTCTTAATCTTTTTTTCATGGGTATTCTTATCATTCGGCCAGGTATAAAAAAACAACATTTTAATATATCTTTATAACAATTTTGTAGGTATTTCATCCGTATTATAGCTACATTCGTAATCAATTTTAGCAAAAAATGGAAAATGTTATTGATCTGAAGCAAGTAGATAAGAATTACTATATTGGAACCATAGTTGTAGAAGCACTGCGATCTGTTAATATCTCAATGAAACCAAATGAATATGTTGCCATTATGGGGCCATCAGGTTCCGGAAAATCAACCCTGATGAATCTCATTGGTTGTTTGGATACAGCAACAGGAGGAGAGTATATTTTGAATGGAACTGATGTAAGCAAAATGGAAGATAATCAGCTTGCAGAGATTCGTAACCGGGAGATAGGATTTGTTTTCCAGACTTTTAATTTACTTCCAAGGTACACTGCGTTAGAAAATGTGACTTTGCCGATGGTTTATGCAGGAGCAAGCAAGCAGGTGAGAATGGAGAGGGCTAAGGAGGTCATTGAAAGTGTAGGGCTTACTGACAGGATGGATCACAAACCAAATGAATTGTCGGGTGGACAGCGTCAGAGAGTTGCAGTTGCAAGAGCATTGGTAAATAATCCATCGATAATACTGGCTGATGAGCCAACGGGTAACCTGGATTCAAAAACTTCCATTGATATCATGAATTTGTTTGACGTTATTCACTCACAGGGAAATACAGTGATACTGGTTACGCATGAAGAATCGATTGCAAAGCGCGCACACAGGATTATTAGGTTAATGGATGGCGAGGTTGAGGAGGATGAGATCAATAAGGATATCACCATTAGATAGCCCCATTTACGGCAAATAGTTTTCAATCTTCAGTTGAAGAATCAGCTGGGAATAATTGTTGGTAAAGGTCACTTAAAGATAAATTTGGTGTAAGATGAGTGCTAAAAAATCAAATGTTTATACCAGGGGTGGAGACAAAGGACAGACTTCCTTATTAGGCGGTAAACGTGTTCCAAAATACCATTTACGGATTGAGGCATACGGCTCTGTGGATGAGTTAATGGCACATACCGCTTTGCTCAGGGATTATGTGGATGATGAAGGTATTAAAGAAGAATTATTAAAGGTGCTTGGAATGCTGATGACCTCAGCAACAGTTCTGGCATCAGAAGGAGATAATCTTCCAGAGAATTTACCATCGATAAAAGAAGATGATATAAGTTTCCTTGAGGATTCAATTGATCGAATGGATGCCGAGCTTGGACCCTTGCAGTCATTTATTCTTCCGGGAGGTGCTATTGAAGTGTCACAGGCCCATGTTTCACGTACAATTTGCCGAAGAACTGAAAGAATCATCCTTCAATTGGCAGAAAAGGAGCAGGTAGAAGAAATCGTTTTACGATTTATTAACAGATTATCTGATTATTACTTCCTGTTATCCAGGATGTTAGCATCAAATAGAGACATTAATCAGATGGTTTGGAAACCATGATTGTATTATTGAAAAAAAATTTTATATTTGCGCCCTATTGAAAACGGCAATTGACCGTAAATTAAAAAATTTGTTTATTGTATGTATTGGACATTAGAATTAGCTTCAAAACTTGAGGATGCACCCTGGCCGGCGACTAAAGATGAACTTATTGATTTTGGTATAAGATCAGGAGCGCCACTTGAGGTTATTGAAAATTTACAGGAAATTGAAGATGAAGGTGATGTCTATGAAAGCATCGAAGATATCTGGCCGGACTATCCGAGCAAAGATGACTTCTTCTTCAATGAAGATGAATATTAAAGAATTAGGAACTGATTTTAGTTCCTTTTTTTATTTCCAAATAAAAATATCAGAAAACATTTTAGGTCTCCAGTCGTCATGCCAGGCAAACCCGTCAAGAAAAGCTTGACCGGAGGGGAGAAGTGATAAGGGATAATATATACCGGAGGGCTGGACCAGGTAATTAACTTTGTGGACATGATTATCCACCAGGTAAATGATCAAATCAGTACACTCCGCTTTATTGACACCTATGATAATATCATTGTCTTCGGCATAGTATAATGTCTGACCGTTTCCTGTTACATCCAGTCGTACCAGGTCATTGTCTTTAAAATAACCCGTCATACTTTTTCCCCTGATCTGGTTGTACTTTGCAGTATCTTCCTGGGAGACCAGCAGTGCCGTGTTTTTCATATATAGACGGTGCATCTGATTGTTTTTTGTCTGCAGCTCAATTTTACTTGCTGTAAGTTGGTTTTCTTCTGCCCAAAGCACCGGCTCTCCAAATAAGTGGAAGATGCTGTCTGCTTCACTATAGACCAGGGAATCACACATTCCCTGAAGATCGTGCCTGAAGATTTTTACATGCTTGTAGGCAAGGAGAACTTTCGTGTCTGTTTCACTGGCAGTATCCCTTAAAGATTGTAGAGTGTCAGCATGAATAAACAGCGAGTCAAGACCATCGATTTGCACCATCATTGCGCTGTCTGTAAGCGTAGCCAGACCAAGATCTTCATAATATATGCCCCAATTTCCTTTTAAGATGATATTTTGTGTAGTGTCGATCATTTCCACGTTGTGCCTTGCACGGCCGAATCCATTATTTCGTTCATAATAGAGTGTATCGCCTTTCAGGATTCTTCCATCGCTTTCCAGGAGTGCATTTTTGCTTACCAGGGAGATGTCCTGCCTGGTATCGTACCATCCACCCTCACAATAAATATAATTATCTTCACCTATGATCTCTGTTGGACCAAAGAAATATGATACTTCTGTCTGTGTATTATATTTGAGTGTGTCTGAATAGATCAGGTAGTCGGGGTTATCTATTACTACACTGTCTTTAAAATAGAAAACCTCTGTTTGAGTATGGTAATGCCCCTGCTGACTTGTGAGGGTATTTTCATCTTGTGTAATTATGCCACCGTTCAGGTAATAGGCAATATCCGTCTCCCTGTTATAGTCAAGGTATTCTGTAAGAAGCACGGTTTCGTTATCGATCAGTTTTACATTCCTCCTTACCTTGGCAATGCGCGTCTCACCTTCATAGTGCAAATTGTCTCCATATAGAAACAAGGTATCTCCTTGCTCCATCTTTACATTACTGAAAGCATCTAATGAATGTGTTTCTGAATAGAAGTATGCCGAGTCACAAGTCATCAGGCCATCTTCGTGTCTGAGTTTTACATTTCCCAGGAGCCGTTGGGCACCTGAGCCAAGTTTATCGTCATACTCGATTAAATCGGCTTGCAGGATCTCTATCTGGCGAACTTTCTGAGCATGTAGCGATGAGATAGGGGAGATCAGAAAAAGCAGTACCAGGTAAAAGAATGAAGAATAGCCAAAATGTGATATTTTTCTCATTACACAATAAAATACTTACAGATCAATTGCCACACTTTTCAAATGAGTGGTCAATTTTAATATATGTCTTTTCTTTCTTCTCTTTATACCATTCATTCATTACATCTTGTCTTTTCTTAGCAAGAGCCATGTTTTGAAGGAGAAGATAGTCCTGTTTCAGATTTGCCCTGTGCGGCTCTGTCATGGATATAAGCTTGATTAATTTGTAACAGAGTTTTTGATTCTGGTCCTTGGTTTCAAAGGGTTTCGAAATTTCACTAATCTCCATCTCCCTGGTCGTATAATAATCCTTTGTTTCCAGTTGATTGAGTTCGAATGTAGCTGCACTTGTCATCGGATTTACAAGCAATCCTCCATTTACGCTGGTATTCTTATCCTGTGAATAATACATCGCAGCTTTTTCAAATGCAATTGAATCACTAACAATAAAAGTTCTTATGCTGTCGATTCTTTGAATGGCGTTGGTTTTAGCCAAGGCATCAACCTTTGGTTTCATTAGTATATGCCTGGTATTGAGCATATCACCTTTTCGTTCGATGGCTTGAATAATGTGAAAACCAAATTCTGATTCAACAATTTTCGAAACCTGTCCAACTTTCAAGCCCCAGGCAGCAGTGGCATATGCCGGGTCAAGATTTCCCTTGGCCATAAATCCAATTTCACCCCCCTTTGGAGCAGATGGTCCGTCTGAATAAAGAATTGCCAGGGTAGCAAAATTTTCGCCACTATTGATTCTTTCTCTCAGGTCAAGCAACTTCTTCCTCACCTCATAAGTCGCATCATCGCTTGTTTCCGGGTATCGAATGATTTGTGCAATCTTTACTTGTGCATCAATATAAGGAATACTATCAGTGTCGAGTTTCTTATAAAATGATTTCACTTCTGAAGGTGTAATGGATATTTCGCCTGTGATGCTTTGCTGCACCTCCTGGGTAATCATCATTTCTTTCATAGTCTTGCGAAGGTCATCTTTAATGTCATAAATGGATTTATTGAAATACTCTTCCATCTCCTTCTCGCTTCCTATCTGTTGGATAAACGTATTCAACCTTGATTCCATTGACAGCTCTACTTGTCCGGGAGATATTTCAACACTATCAATTTTTGCCTGATTCATAAGTAACTTTTGTTCAACGAAGTAGATGAAGATATCACACTTAACATCCTCAGAAACATATGGTTGACTTGCTTTAAGCTGAATAAATTGTTGCTCAATATCTGACTGTAATACTTCAAAATCACCCACAACAGCAACTACACGGTCGAGTATCAAGGCATTGTCTTGTCCATATAATCCTGAGACCATTAGTATAGCAACTATTGCAATTGAAAATCTTCTCATCTTCTTCATTCTTTAATAAATTTCAAACTGATTGCGATTAACTCCCTCGTTATACACCTGGGATTCAAGGTTTTGGTAGAATTCTATCTTTCTTTTGTTCAGCAAGATACTCTTTATATCTTCCTCGATAAGAACCATTGGGGTGGTTTCACCTTCAGTTTTATGTTCGCTGATATGAACAAAATAGTGGTAGAGTGAATCGGATGTTTCGATGTTATTATTATACCTCAGGAACCTGGTTGGTTGACTTATAGGTAATGGAATTCTCTCCTGTATGGCAGAGAAATATATCCATGTGTCATTAAAAGTGTCAAATTTTTCAGCATAGTTGATGCAGTACTTCTCCAACTGATCAAGAGACTCAGCAGTACCTGACCTGGACCAGTTTCTTACATTTCCAATATTCGGTGCTGTAATGGGAACCTTAACAAAGGTACTTTTCACAATATCCTTTGACAGGATAAAATTATTGATATTATTGTCGTAATACTCCAGTATCTCGTTCTCTGTTATTAAGGTATCCATTTTTTGAAGCAGCAGTTTCTGACGATATGAATAAATGAGTAGGGAGGATCTGTATTCTTCAATTTTCTTTTCAAAATCCTTTTGCTCATTCGACAGTGCAAGTTCAGCCCTGTTGAGCATCAGTTGTTGTCTTACCCAGGTTTCAATGTACCTTCTGGATATCACAATACTGTCTTCCTTAGTGGAACCTTCCGGAATGGCATCTATGAGATCAGACCTGTAAAGATATTGGTCAAGCGTCCGTGCCACTACCTGGTCAGCTTCTTCTTTCTTCAGAAGATTACAGGAGCTTATTTCCACAAGAATGATACAAATTAAAAAGAGTTTTGTGAGTTTTAACATTTTATTGCTCAATCTTGGATAATAATTCTTTATTGACAATTACTTCATATTTGCTTTTCAGCTCTTCAAGCCAGAGTATTTCAAGGTGATCCTGGTAGTCAGAGGTAACCTGCCCCCGGGTTTCGTTGAGTTCTTTTGGAACGGGTTTGCTCTTCCCGGTAGCGATAACGAAATTATTTCTCCCGTTTTCCTTGGTTATTTCTCCTATGCCTGTTGATTTGCCAAGAGCATCAATGTGCTCATTCACACCTTCTTCAACAATAAATGATGAAAGCGTAATGCAAGGGATAGTGTCAGAGCTGCAAAATTTTTGATTCAGCTTTTTCTCATTCCATTTGCCACTTGATATTTTTGCAGCTTTACTTTTTACCTGCGATACATCTACTAAACTGTCACATGATACGATGATGGCATTCACTCTTTCTTTCCACATGTACTCTTTTTTGTGTTCTTTGTAAAATGCTTCTAAACCAAGTGTGTCTTCAACTGCGTGTGTCCAGACTTTTTGATCCATAAGATCAAAGAGAAGGATTCCATCATGGTATTCTTGCAGGATATGGCGGTATTCCGGAAATCTCTGTGGAAGTGTGGATTTTTCCGTTTCCAGCATATAATTTTCCATAAATTCACTGAACCGGCTGTCTATAAATGTTTGAATTGGCATTTTTTGACTTCTTCTGTGCAGATCGATAATGTAATCTAAGAAGTCGCCTGTTGAAACCCGTCCATTTATTATTGTAAATAATTCTTTATTGTATTCCGATGCAGCAATATTCGGTGTCCAGTCTGCTTCAAACTTTGTTGAGTCGAAGAGTGAATAGATATGATCGTAATTCTCCTGGTTCAATTGATAGTTATATGTGTCTTTCAGTTTTGCCAGGTACCTGTTTCGTTTGATTATGTCTCTTTCTCCTCTTAAAGCTTTGGATTGCAATGTTGATTCCATCTCTTCGTAAGAGCCGATTGGTTTCTTTTCGATGAGTTTAATAAGGTGCCATCCATAGTTTGATTTAAATGGTTCCGATAAATCCCCTGAATTTTTCAGACCGAATGCAACACGCTCATATTGGGGAAACATTTTTCCTGTTCCAAAAAATGGAAGTTCACCACCATTAAGCGCAGAGGGATTGTCGTCACTCATTCTTTTAGCCATATCTCCAAAATCGACACCGCTACGGATGCTGTCATATGCATTAAACATCTTTTCTTTGGCAGCTTTTACTTCGCCAGCATTATACTGTTCCGGTGATCTGACAAAAATGTGAGCAATTTTAATCTGCCCGAATGCAGGACGCCTTTCGTGCAACTTCATAAGGTGATATCCGTAACGAGTTCTGATTGGCATAGATATGTCTCCTGGATCAAGTTGATAGGCCGCAGATTCGAATTTATAGAGCATCATGAAAACGGTGAAGTAACCCAGGTCGCCTCCGTTAGTTTTTGCTGATGGATCATCAGAAGTTGCTTTTGCTACTGTGGCAAAATCTTCACCTTCCATGATTCTCTCCCTGATTTCCATGATTTTTTTATAGGCAGCTAATGTATCCTCCGGAGAGGGATTATTGTTTAAGCTGATCAGGATATGGCTTGCATGCACGTCGAATAATGAGCGGGCATATGCTTCTCTCATCAATTCCTCTTTTGTGTCGTCGTCAGTCAGGTAAGGTTCTGCAAGTTGCTCCTTATATTTGTTGAATTCTTTCCGGAATGCATCTGTTGTATCCATTCCAAGATTTTCTGCCTCAGTTACTTTTAATTTAAAATTGATAAATAATTCTAAATATTCCTCAGGTGTTTGTTGATTTATATTAAGACTATTGTTATTCTTTTTGTAAATTCTCTCAAATTCTTCAACGGTAACATCTTTTCCGGCAATTGTCATTAAAACTTCCTGACCAAATGTTGCTGTAGCGAAAACTGTTAAGGCTATTGCTATGAAGAGTGTTTTCAATCTTGAAATCATAAGTAAAAGTTTAATTTAAATAAAAACGATATATTCTAATGGTTATTATCTGCTGTAGTTTGGAGCTTCACGGGTTATTGTAACATCGTGTGGATGACTCTCGGTAACGCCAGCATTTGTTATTCTTACAAATTTGGCTTTTTGCAGGGAAGGAATATCTCCTGCACCACAATATCCCATACCGGCTCTGAGACCGCCAACCATCTGGTAAATAACCTCATTCAAAGAACCTTTGAACGGGACCCTGGCAGCAATTCCTTCAGGTACAAGTTTATTGATATCATCCTCAGCATCCTGGAAGTACCTGTCTTTTGACCCCAGTTGCATGGCCTCAATGGATCCCATTCCCCTGTATGATTTATATTTTCTTCCGTTATAAATAATCGTTTCTCCGGGTGATTCTTCCACTCCCGCTAATAAGGATCCGGCCATAATGGTGCTTGCCCCTGCTGCGAGGGCTTTTACAATATCTCCAGAATACCTGATTCCACCGTCTGCTATTACAGGTACTCCAGCTGCTTGCGCAACCATTGCAACATCATAAATTGCAGTAAGCTGAGGTACCCCAACTCCTGTTACTACCCGTGTTGTGCAAATTGAACCAGGACCTATCCCAACCTTGATGGCATCAGCTCCAGCTTCAATTAATTTTTTTGCTGCGGCTGCAGTGGCAATATTACCAACTACAACGTCAATATCCTTAAACTTCGATTTAATCAGTTTGCAGGTATCAATTACTCCTTTATGATGTCCGTGGGCCGTATCTATAACTACTGCATCAACTCCGGCATCATGAAGTATCTCCACATTCTTTAAAACATCGCCTGATGCACCAACGGCAGCAGCTACTCTTAGTCGCCCCCGAATGTCTTTGGCTGCATTTGGCCTGTCCTTTGATTTTGTAATATCCTTGTATGTGATAAGTCCAATTAGCTTATTATTTTCGTCAACAACCGGTAATTTTTCAATTTTATACTCCTGAAGTATCTCAGCAGCTTCCGTAAGATCAGTATTGCGTTTAGTTGTTACAATGTTTTTACTAGTCATTACTTCACCAATTGGCCTGTCCATGGTCTTCTGAAAACGAAGGTCGCGGTTGGTTACAATTCCTATGAGTGTGCCTTCTTTATCAATAACAGGGATGCCGCCAATCTTAAACTCCTTCATCAAGTCCAGGGCATTTTTAACTGTACCCTCTTTTCTGATTGTAATTGGCTCATGAATCATCACGCTTTCAGCCCTCTTCACTTTTCTTACTTCATTGGCTTGTTGATCAATAGGCATGTTTTTATGAATTACACCTATTCCTCCATCGCGGGCAATGGCAATAGCCATCTTTGCCTCCGTAACAGTATCCATAGCAGCTGAGACAATTGGAGTGTTTACCATGATATTCTTCGAAAAGGAACTCTTGAGAGATACCTCCCTTGGAAGGACCTCTGAATATGCGGGAAGCATCAGGACATCATCGAATGTCAATCCCTCATTTTCTATTTTATTCTCGACAAAGGACATTTTGATTAATTTTGGTTAATTTTAAATGTGGCAAAAATACAAAAAAAACAGCAATATTTTGCGCATTTGGCAGGGGATTATAGTTTATTAACATCTTAATATTTATCAAGAGGAAATTAAATAATTATGAGTATTTACAGTGAAGCATTAAAGCGTTATTGGGGATATTCTGCCTTCCGCTCTCTGCAGGAGGAAATTATTGAGTCTGTTGGTTCAGGGAAAGATACCCTTGCATTAATGCCCACAGGAGGTGGGAAATCCATTACTTTCCAGGTTCCTGCGATGGCGAAGGAGGGGATTTGTCTTGTAATTACGCCACTGATATCCCTGATGAAGGATCAGGTAGAAAATTTGAAAGCCAGGGAAATTAAGGCCCTTGCTATACATAGTGGGCTCTCGAAACATGAAATTAGTAATGCGCTGGATAATTGCATCTATGGGGATTTTAAATTTTTATATCTCTCACCGGAACGATTAGCAACCGATCTGTTTCGAGCAAGGGTCAGCATGATGAATGTTAACCTGGTGGCTGTTGATGAAGCACATTGTATCTCACAATGGGGGTATGATTTCCGACCATCATATATGCGTGTTTCAGAGCTGAGGGAGATTCTTCCTGATATACCAATATTGGCACTTACTGCAACTGCTACGCCGAAAGTGGCAGAGGATATCATGCAAAAACTGGCTTTCCGGGAACCTAATCTTTTAAAGAAGAGCTTTGAAAGAAAAAACCTGGTGTATGTGGTTCGCAAGACGGAAGACAAACAAAAAGAGCTGATAAAAATTGCGTCTAAGGTAAACGGGACTGGAATAGTTTATGTGAGGAACAGGAAAAAGACCAGGGAGATAGCTGCCTTGTTAAATAAGGAGGGTATAAGTGCTGATTATTATCATGCTGGCTTAAAATTTGAAGATCGGGCCAGGAAGCAGGAAGAGTGGCAGCATGATAAAACAAGGATCGTTGTTTCAACCAATGCATTTGGAATGGGGATTGATAAACCTGATGTGAGATTCGTTGTGCACATGGATCTTCCGGATTCACCTGAAGCATATTTCCAGGAAGCGGGGAGGGCAGGAAGAGACGAAGAGAGAGCCTGGGCCATTATGTTGTTTAGCCCGTCAGATGAGCGAAGTGTTGAGCAGCGCATCAGTGTGAATTTCCCGGGATTGGATGTAGTCAGGGATGTATATAAAGGGCTTTTTAATTATCTCCAGATTCCTGTGGGTAGCGGAAAGGGACAAACCTACGATTTCATCCTTGGCGAATTTTTATCCATGTATAAATTTAATGCCCTTGTGGCAAGCTCAGCACTGAAAGTTCTGTCTCGTGAAGGTTACTTTGAAATCACCGAGGAGATCAACAATCCTTCAAGAGTGATTTTTATTGTTAAAAGGGATGATTTGTATAAATTTCAGGTGAAGAACAGCAAGTTCGATGGATTTATCAAGCTCCTGCTAAGATCATACTCAGGGCTTTTTTCACAATATGTTCCCATCGATGAACATATTCTTGCGAAGCGATCCGGCTTGAATTTTGATCAGATTTATAAGTACCTGGTCTCTTTGTCAAGTTCAAAGATCATTAACTACATTCCAAAAAAGAAAAATCCGGTTATTCATATGCTGGAAGAGAGGTTGGAGGATAAGAATGTATATCTTTCGTCGAAACAATACATCTTCAGAAAGGAAAAGTATATATCCAGAATCAGGGAGATGCTGGCTTATGTCAAGTCAGAAACAAAATGCCGCAGCCAGTTTCTTTTATCCTATTTTGGGGATACCGGGGCAGCACGATGCGGACAGTGTGATATATGTCTGGATAGGGATGATAAGCATGTGTCGAAAGAAAAATTTGAAGCCATTCAAAAAAGGATTGGGGAAATACTGTTGGAGCAGCCGCAAGAGTTAATTAAGCTCATCAGGTCTGTTGACTACGACGAAAAAGATGTCATAATTGTTATTGAACACCTGTTGGAAAATGGAGTTATTGAGCGAAGAGATGACATGCAATTAACATGGAAAAAGCCAGGGTCTTTATTCTAAGGGAAGTTTTATTAATTTTGCAGCATGGCAGAAAAAGAAGAAGTCAATAAAATTGGTGTATATGCTCCTGAAATACTCGAATTTGTCCGCCTGGCAAATGAGTATTGTAAGTGGCTGGAGGAAGCTGATCAAGAGAGCAGTATGAAGTTTATTGAGAATGCTGTAAAGATATTACCTGATATTTATCATAGGGTATTGCTATTTCAAGAAACTGAGCCGGTTTTGGAAGGAGGCAATGAAAAGTTTGTTACAGAACAGGATTGGTCAGAAATTTTTCAGAAAATACTTCATCAGCTTGGTCAGCACAATTCTTATTTGCGATTGGCTAATGACCAGGAGTTTGATCGTTCTGACCTCGTTACCCATACAATTTCAGAGGATTTATCAGATATTTACCAGGACCTGAAAGATTTTACAAGTCAGTTCAGACAAGGTGTTGAGGAGATAATGAATGATGCCGTATGGGAATTAATGTCGAATTTTGATCAGTACTGGGGTGTGAAATTGTTAAATTCATTGAAAGCATTGCACAATTTGTATGTAAACAGGATTGATCCGCAACAGGATGCAGAAGGCGCGGCACCTGCAAGTGATGATGAGGATAATACACCAAGCTATGATAATTCATTTTTTACCAGGATGCAGGATTCAAATGAGGAGGAGATTTAATGTTTTTAAATGAGATAGGGAAAGAAGAGATCAACAAGCTTGACGTTCATCAGTTTGAAGGGAAGATCAATGTTGTTGATAACAAGAACGATTTTGACCGTGCGATGTCAGAATTAAGTAAGTATGATGTTCTTGGCTTTGATACAGAAACAAAGCCAGTATTTAAAAAAGGTGTGAAGCATAAAATTGCACTTATACAGATTTCGAATACCCATCAATCCTGGCTCTTTCGAATTAATATGATTGGCTTTCCAGGGCAGCTCAAGGCCCTTCTTGAGGACGAAAGCATTATGAAAATTGGTGCTGGATTGCCTGATGATATGCGAAAAATGAGAGAACTGGGTGAATTATATCCGGCCGGTTTTTTAGATCTTCAGAAATATGTAGAGGCCTTCAATATTGAGTCAAAGAGCTTGAAGAAAATCGTAGCCATTGTTATGGGTTATAAAATTTCAAAATCCCAACAAATGTCAAACTGGGAATCCCCGGAGTTAAGTGAGATGCAGCAGCGCTACGCTGCTACTGATGCCTGGGTTTGCCTGGAGGTGTATCATAAATTACGCAAATCAATCTCAAAATTAATATAATGGAATTGGCAAAAGTCATACTCAAGTCCGGTAAGGATATATCGTTGCGAAGAAAACATCCATGGGTGTTTTCCGGTGCCATTAAGAAAATTTTGGGACAACCTGCCGAGGGTGATCTTGTGCAAGTATTTGATAACAAGGAGGAGCAATTGGCAACAGGTCATTATCAGAATGGATCAATTGCCATCAGGGTGCTTTCTCTTGGAGAAGAAGTAATTGGAGATGATTTCTGGAAAAACAAAATTAACAATGCCTGGGCGCTGAGAAATGAAGCCGGGCCTGCCAATAATGATGATACAAATGTCTTTCGGCTGGTGAATGCTGAAGGAGATGGCTTACCGGGATTGATTATCGATTATTATAATGGCACTGCCGTAATTCAGATGCACTCGCTTGGTATGTATCGTCAGTTGGAGAATATTAAGTCAGCGTTATTGGAAATTGAAGGACTTAAAATTGATACCATTTATCACAAGAGCAGTAATACACTGCCAAAACGTGATGGCATTGAGATCATAGATGAAGTCATTTATGGCGAAAGGGAAGAGGGACAGGTGACTGAATATGGGAATACATTTTCTGTGAACTGGCGAAGAGGACAGAAAACAGGGTTCTTTATTGATCAGCGAGAGAATAGGAAATTATTGGAGTATTATTCAAAAGGGAAAAATGTATTGAATATGTTCTGCTTTTCAGGTGGATTCAGTGTGTATGCGATCAGGGGAGGTGCAAAATTGGTGCACAGTGTAGACAGCTCAGTACATGCCATAGACCTGACTCGTGAAAATGTTAAATCGAATTTCCCCGCTTGCAGTATCCATGAAGCATTTGCTACAGATGCTTTCGACTATTTGCAGGATATTGAGAATAAGTATGACCTTATAATTCTTGATCCCCCCGCTTTTGCCAAGCATCATAATGTGCTAAACAATGCCCTGCAAGGATATAAGCGACTCAATCAGAAGGCTATGGAGCAAATCAGGCCTGGAGGAATTCTATTTACCTTCAGCTGTTCTCAAGTGGTGAGCAAAGAGAATTTCAGGAAATCGGTTTTTGCAGCTGCTGCAAACAGTGGCCGCAATGTTAAAATACTGCATCAATTAACCCAACCGGTCGATCATCCGGTAAGTATCTATCATCCTGAGGGAGAATACCTAAAAGGTTTAGTATTGAAAGTAGACTAGTAGAGACGCGCCATGTGGCGCGCCTATCTGCATTATCAATTTTGCTGTTTGCAGCCGGTAGTCAACCACTTACCGATAATTCCCCGATTGTTGCTTTAGATTCGGTTCTATAAGCATTTGATTATTTATCTTGTTTTCTGTAACTAATTTCTAATAAGATCGTCATTATATTATAACTTAAATACAGAAACTATGAAACGAATTTTTTTATTTGCTGGCATACTTGCTACCATTTGTCTTCAATCTTGTGTCTTCGGTGATTGGAATAATGGAATAACAGGGAATGGTGATGTAATTACCGAAACGCTTAATATCGATGGTTTTACAGGTGTTCATGCAAGCTCTGGAATTGATGTTGTGATTTCCCAGGGTGATTTCTACGTTGAGGTTGTAGCAGATGAAAATTTGCAGGAATACATTTCCGTTGAATTAAAAGGTGATATGCTTGTTATTGGTTCAGAAAGGAATATCTACAGGGCCGAGTCAAAAGTTGTGAATGTAACATTGCCGGAGTTGGATGAATTAAAAATCAGCAGTGCCGGTGATATGGATGCTGACACAGATTTTACCTGCGATGAGTTGAGCATCAGTATTAGCAGTGCTGGTGATTTAAAGATGGGTGTAACAGCAGAATCTGTCGATATTGACATCAGTTCAAGTGGTGACTGTGATATCTGGGGTAAGACGGGTCGCTTAGATGCTTCCTTGAGCAGTGCCGGAGATTTAAACGCCTACGAGCTTGAATCTGATTATGCTAAGGTTAGAGTCTCAAGTGCAGGTGACGCAAAAGTATGGGCCATTGTTGAAATCGATATGGGAGCTTCCAGTGCAGGTAGTATTTACTATAAGGGAGATGCCATTGTGACACACAGCAGCACATCAAGTGCGGGAAGTATTTCGCATAAAAACTAAGTAAACTTATATATGTAAACATGGGTCTTCTGCAGGTAGAACTACCTGCAGAAGACCCATGTTTTTTTGAAAGACTGCCTACTGCTCACTGAAAAATTATCCCAAATAACTTTTCAATATCTTACTTCTTGTTGTATGCTTTAATCTCTTAATGGCTTTCTCTTTGATCTGGCGAACACGCTCCCGTGTAAGATTAAATTCTTCACCAATTTCTTCCAATGTGTGTGGATGCTTACCATTCAGGCCAAAGTAGAGCCGGATAATGCTTGCCTCCCGATAGGTGAGTGTTGACAAGGCTCTTTCGATTTCCTTACGCAGCAAATCAGTAAGTAATCCCTTGTCAGGACTGGGAGTATCGCCATTCAGCAATACGTCATACATATTTCCGTCTTCTCCATCAAGCAGGGGAGCATCCATAGAAACATGGCGCCCGGAGCTTCGTATGGCATCTTTTACATCTTCGGGAGCCAGCTCCAGTGCTTTTGCAATTTCCAGAATGGTTGGCTCTCTTTCAAATTTTTGCTCTAATTCAGCAAAAGTTTTATTAATCTTATTGATGGAACCAATTTTATTAAGGGGAAGTCTTACAATTCTTGCCTGCTCCGCAAGTGCTTGTAGTATAGACTGTCGGATCCACCAAACAGCGTATGAAATAAATTTAAATCCCCTTGTTTCATCGAATCGTTGTGCTGCCTTGATCAAACCCAGGTTTCCTTCATTTATCAGGTCAGGTAAACTTAATCCCTGGTTCTGATATTGTTTTGAAACAGATACAACAAATCGCAGGTTGGCTTTGATCAGTTTTTCCATGGCTGCAGAATCGCCTTTCTTAATCTGTCTGGCTAGCTCAACTTCCTCATCTGCAGTAATTAAATCAACTTTTCCAATCTCATGAAGATATTTATCCAGGGAAGGGGTTTCCCGGTTGGTTACCTGCTTGATTATTTTTAACTGCCGCATACCAAATAGTGGATTAAGATGGCTGAATTGGCTTTTATACGTAAAATTGAGTATAAGGTTACAAAAAACTATTTAATTTCTATTATGCCTATACTGTTATATAACAACAATTATCTACTTTGTTTATAGTAGTATTTCATTAATTCACAAAATATAACTATCATATAATCAACACGATAAGTAATTCAATTGTTTTTTTAATAGAATTACCTATGTATTCATTACTAGTTAATTATGAAAATATACTGACAATTCTTTAAGCTTATATTTTGCTAGTTGCTTATAATTCTTTAATATTGCATCAAATTCCAGACAAACTTACGTCTGTAGCTTTTCAAAAAAGTTTCCTTTATTATATTTTAATAATCCATAAACATTTTCAAAATACCTATTAATATTAAGTATGTACGATATTCTTGAATTAAACAAAAAGCTTCTTCCTGAATTAAAAGAGATAGCTAAAGAACTAAAAGTCAAGAGGGTAGAGTCATTTCGTAAACAAGATTTAGTTTACAAAATTCTCGATACCCAGGCGATTGTAGCTTCTGAATCAAAGACAGTGAAGAAGAAGGAGTCATCTAGAAAAGAGCAAGAACCTGCGAAGAAGGAGATGACACCAAAAGAGAACAGGTCACAAGGTCCGCCAAAGCAAAAACGCAACAGGCCGCCGAGAAAAGATGAGATAGAAAAATCTCCTGACCGAAAACAAAATGAGCCTATTCCGGAAGGAAAAGGTGCAGAAGAAAAACCAAAAGATCAAAAAAGCGCGGATCATAAAAATGAGCAGCGTAAAGGTCAACGGGAACAAGGCAATAAAGGCAATCAAGCCAGCCAGCCAAATAAAGGCAATCAAGCCAGCCAGTCAAATAAAGGTAATCAAGCCAGCCTGCCAAATAAAGGTAATCAAGCAAGTCAAGTTAACCAGGGCCATCAAGCTGGTCAAGGTAACTCAAGCAACCATGATAACCAGGGCAACCAGGCCAGAAAAAAGGATGATTATCAGAACAGAAGAAATCAGCAGCCGCAAGACCGAACTGGTGGAAAGAGGCCGTTTGATAGAAACGATCGGGGAGAACAGCCAAGGCATGAGAAGCAGGAACGCAGGATTGTGGATAAGTATGATTTTGAGGGTCTGATTATCAATTCAGGTGTTCTGGAGATAATGCCTGATGGATATGGGTTCCTTCGTTCAGCAGATTATAATTACCTGAGTTCACCTGATGATATATATGTATCACAAAGTCAGATTAAATTATTTGGTTTGAAGACTGGTGATTATGTAAAAGGAGCTATTCGTCCTCCAAAAGAGGGGGAAAAGTATTTTCCACTGATTAAGGTCGAAGAAATCAATGGTCGTAGTCCCGATTATGTGCGTGACAGAGTGCCATTCGATTATCTTACACCATTGTTCCCAGACGAGAAATTTACGCTCGTTGGCAAGGGCGAGAATAATTTGTCTGTAAGGGTCGTAGATATGTTTGCTCCTATAGGTAAAGGTCAGCGTGGGCTGATCGTTGCCCAGCCAAAGACCGGTAAGACGGTTCTTTTAAAGGACATTGCCAATGCAATTGCAGCTAATCACCCTGAAGTATATATGATTGTTCTCCTCGTGGATGAACGTCCTGAAGAAGTAACTGACATGGCAAGAAATGTAAATGCAGAAGTTATCTCGTCTACTTTTGATGAGCCGGCTGAGCGTCACGTTCGTATTGCCAGTATAGTGCTTGAAAAGGCTAAGCGTTTGGTTGAATGTGGTCATGATGTAATGATTCTTTTGGATTCTATCACACGTCTCGCAAGAGCATACAATACTGTATCTCCTGCTTCAGGTAAAGTACTTTCCGGTGGTGTGGATGCTAATGCACTCCATAAGCCAAAAAGATTTTTTGGTGCAGCCAGGAATATTGAGGGTGGAGGTTCACTTACCATTTTGGCAACTGCTCTTACGGAGACAGGATCGAAAATGGATGAGGTTATTTTTGAAGAATTTAAAGGTACAGGTAACATGGAACTTCAGCTTGATCGTAAGCTTTCCAATAAGCGTATTTATCCTGCTGTAGATGCTACTTTATCAAGTACACGTCGCGAAGACTTGCTGTTTGATAAGCCGATGATGGATAAGATCTGGATACTTAGAAATTATCTTTCAGATATGAATTCTGTTGAATCAATGCAATTTCTGAGGGATCGCATGAACAAAACCAGATCAAATGAAGAATTCCTTATCTCAATGAATAGCGAGTAGGAGATATTTAAAATAAGAGTTAAAAGGGCAATGCGTTAGTGTTGCTCTTTTTTTTGTATTAAATGGGATTTGTAGAGACGCGCCACGTGGCGGGTCTCTACAAATCTACAACCATTTAGCTCACTCAAGTCACTACTTATTTGTAATCAATTTATATTGTAAATTATTGGATAATATCCTGAACTATTACAGGTAAAAATTATAATTTTACTAGCCCTCTCTCAAATAAGTTAATTTATTGTAATCTAAATACTTAAGTTTTATAAAATGGCAAAAAGTAAGAGTTATATCACTTGTGATGGCAACTATGCTGCCTCACATATTGCGTATATGTTCAGCGAGGTCGCTGCCATATACCCAATAACCCCCTCTTCCAACATGGCAGAGAATATTGATGAGTGGTCAGCGAATGGTCGAAAAAATATTTTTGGTCAGACCGTTCAGGTGACAGAAATGCAATCAGAAGGTGGAGCATCCGGAGCAGTTCATGGCTCTTTGCAAGCCGGTGCATTAACATCAACATTTACAGCTTCCCAGGGATTGCTTCTAATGATCCCAAATATGTATAAAATCTCAGGTGAATTGTTGCCGGGTGTTTTCCATGTGTCAGCAAGAAGTCTTGCCGCACAGGCATTGTCAATTTTTGGTGACCATAGCGATGTAATGTCAGCTCGTCAAACTGGCTTTGCTTTTTTAGCTACAGGTAGTGTTCAGCAGGTAATGGACCTGGCTGGTATTGCCCACCTTGCTGCAATCAAAACAAGGATTCCTTTCGTTCACTTCTTTGACGGATTCAGGACATCACATGAGATTCAAAAGGTAGAAATATTGGAGAATGAAGATTTTGAAGGGATGATTGATATGGAAGCACTACAAGCATTCCGTGATAACGCCTTGAATCCTGAGCATCCTGTAACTCGTGGTACAGCACAGAATCCAGATATCTATTTCCAGTCACGAGAGGCTGCTAATAAATTCTATGATGTAGTACCTGATGTTGTTGAAGAATACATGCAGGAGATTACTAAATTAACAGGTCGCGAGTACCACCCATTTACTTATTATGGTGCGCCGGATGCTGAAAACATTGTGATTGCAATGGGATCAATTACCGAGACTATCCAGGAAGTTGTTGATTACCTGATTGAGAAAGGTGAAAAAGTAGGTGTTATTTCTGTGCACCTTTACAGGCCATTTTCTGCAAAATATTTCTTTAATGTTATTCCAAAAAGCGTTAAAAGGATTGCAGTACTTGACCGAACCAAAGAGCCGGGAGCAAATGGTGAGCCAATGTATCTCGACGTAAGAGATTTATTTTATGGCAAGGAGAATGCACCAATAATAGTTGGTGGGCGTTATGGACTATCATCTAAGGATACTACTCCCTCAATGATGCAAGCCGTTTATGAGAACCTGAAACTGAATGAACCTAAAAATCAGTTCACTGTAGGTATAGTTGATGATGTAACCTTTAAGTCACTTCCTCTTCTTCCTGATATCTCTGTGGTGAAAGAAGGTACATTTGAAGGTAAATTCTACGGACTCGGATCCGATGGTACTGTTGGTGCAAATAAGAACTCCATTAAGATTATTGGAGAATCAACCGATAAGTATTGCCAGGCATATTTTGCATATGATTCAAAGAAGTCCGGTGGAATAACAACCTCAAACCTTCGTTTTGGTGATAAGGAGATCAGGGCACCGTACCTTGTTGGTACACCTGATTTTGTTGCTTGTCACGTATCATCATATCTTGAAAAGTATGATATGCTAAAAGGATTGAAAGATGGAGGTGTCTTCCTGCTAAACTCAATTTGGGATGCAAAAGAGACAGGAAATCATTTGCCAGACTATATGAAAAAATATATGGCAGAACACAATATCAGTTTTTATATCATCAATGCTACTAAACTGGCTCAGGAGATTGGTCTCGGTACCCGTACCAATACAATCATGCAGTCGGCTTTCTTTAAAATTGCTGATATTATTCCTTATGACCAGGCAGTTGAAGAGATGAGAAAATTCATCGTTAAGAGCTTTGGAAGAAAAGGTGAAGAAGTCGTAAATATGAACTTTGCAGCCGTTGAAAAAGGTGGAGAGGTGACCAAAGTTGAGGTTCCTGCTGAATGGGCAAAATTAAGTAGCGATCCAATTGCAGCCAGAACTGATGTTCCTGATTTTATCAAAAATGTTTGTGATCCTATTAACGGATTGAAAGGTGATGATCTTCCGGTCAGTGCTTTTACAGGACGTGAAGATGGAACTTTCCCTGCCGGAACAACTGCATTTGAGAAAAGAGGTGTTGCAGTGAATGTACCTGAATGGCAATCAGAAAATTGCATTCAGTGTAACCAATGTTCATTTGTTTGTCCTCATGCTTGTATCCGTCCGTTTTTATTCGATGACAAAGAGCTTGCTGGTTTACCTGAAGGTGTTGCCACCATCGATTCTAAAGGTAAAGGTGTATCAGGAATGCAATTTAAGATACAGGTATCTGTACTCGACTGTACAGGTTGTGGAAACTGTGTTGATGTTTGTCCATCAAAAGAGAAGTCACTTGTGATGAAACCTTTGGAAACTCAATTGCAGGAAGCAGAAACATGGGATCATATTGTTAAGAATGTTACTTATAAAGATACCCTTGCTGATAAAAAGCAAACTGTGAAAAATAGTCAGTTCGCTCAACCATTGTTTGAGTTCCATGGAGCTTGTGCAGGTTGCGGTGAAACACCTTATATTAAACTGATTACCCAATTATTTGGAGATCAAATGATTGTGTCTAACGCAACAGGTTGTTCATCTATTTATGGAGGATCTGCTCCGTCAACACCGTATTGTACCAATGCCGAAGGACAAGGTCCTGCCTGGGCAAATTCATTATTTGAAGACAATGCAGAATATGGATTGGGATTAGCAATCGGTGTTAATAAAAACCGAGAGCGTATCGCAAACATGATGTTGGAAGCAAAAGACAAAGTAAATAAGGCAACTGCTGAGGCATTTGATGCCTGGATAGCTTCCATGACTGAGCTTGATGCTTCAAAAGAAGCAACTGCTGCACTTCTTCCTATATTAGATAAAGAGGAAAATGATGTTGCTAAAGCGATCCTGGGTATGAAACAATACCTTGTTAAGAAGTCATTATGGATATTTGGTGGTGACGGATGGGCATATGATATTGGATATGGCGGACTAGACCACGTGCTGGCTTCAGGTGAAGATGTAAACGTCCTGGTTTTGGATACTGAGGTATATTCAAATACCGGTGGACAAGCGTCTAAAGCAACACCAGTTGGTGCTGTTGCGAAATTTGCTGCTTCAGGAAAGAAGATCAGGAAGAAAGACCTTGGCGTTATGGCCATGTCATACGGATATGTATATGTTGCACAGGTTTCTATTGGTGCAAGCCAATCACAGTACTTAAAAGCTGTACGAGAGGCTGAAGCTTACAAAGGTCCATCAATGATTATTGCCTATTCACCTTGTATCAACCACGGTTTGAAATATGGAATGGGTAAATCACAAGCCCAGGGTAAATTCGCAGTTGAGTCAGGATACTGGCACACATATCGCTACAACCCTGTTTTGGAAACAGAAGGAAAGAATCCGTTTATACTTGACTCCAAGGAGCCACAATGGGATCAGTTCCAGAACTTCCTGAAATCAGAGGTACGTTATACCTCACTTCAGAAATCATTCCCCGCGGAAGCAGCTAAGCTGTTTAAAGCAGCAGAAGAGAATGCGAAGTGGCGATATAACAGCTATGTAAGAATGGCAAGTCTTGATTATTCAAAGACTGAATAAGACCATTTATGGATTAGATATAAAAACCGTCTCTATTGAGGCGGTTTTTTTTATTATAATTGTTAATTTTGCATCAAAGATTTTAACTTGGGCAGATACCTATCTATCGATTATGGAACTAAACGCTGTGGAATAGCAGTTACAGATCCATTGAAAATGATTGCCAGTGGAATAGATACTGTAGCTTCACATGAGCTGATGAAGTTCCTGGAATCGTATTTCAAAAAAGAAGATGTGGAGTGTGTTGTTGTTGGAAAGCCTTTGCAGATGGATGATACGCCTAGTGAGTCATTTATACATGTAGACAGATTCGTTCAGGCCTTCAAGAAGCGATTCCCGGATATGCGGGTGGAATGGATGGATGAAAGGTTTAGCTCAAAAATGGCAGTGCAAGCAATGATTGATGGAGGAATGAAGTTGAAAGACAGGAAAAAGAAAGAGAATATCGATAAGATCAGTGCAGCAATTATTCTACAATCTTTTTTAGAAGAAGAAAACAATAACAAAGTTTGACTGTTACATAGTTATATTTATCTAAGTGGCTAGTCACTTATCAGGTATTGACATTTAATTTTTTAAAATTTTTATAATGATACTTCCGGTTTATGTATATGGTATGTCTGTGTTAAGAAAAGTTGCACAGGAGATTGATGAGAATTATGAAGGTCTTGATCAGTTGATTGAGGATATGTTTGATACCATGCGCGTAAGTGATGGTGTTGGATTGGCAGCACCACAGATTGGTAGATCGATCAGACTATTTATGGTGGATGCATCACAAATGGAAGATATTGACGATGAACCTGATATACAGTCGTTTAAAAAAGTATTTATCAACCCTTATATCGTTGATAAACAAGGAGATAAATGGGCTTTTACTGAGGGGTGCCTGAGTATTCCCAATATACATGAGGATGTAATGCGTCCTTCAATAGTAAAGATCGAGTATTATGACAGGAACTGGGAGTTTCATGAAGAAGAATATGATGGTGTAAAAGCGAGAATCATTCAGCATGAGTATGACCACCTGAACGGCAGACTATTTGTTGACAGGATCAATCCTCTAAGAAGGAAATTGCTTGCACCAAGATTGTATGCTATCTCAAAAGGAAATGTGGATACTGACTACAAGATTATCTTTCCAAAGAAGAAATAAAAAAAACCGGCTGAATTTCTTCTTCCGGTTTTTCTGTATTCTTGATCTAACTAATCTCTGGTCTTAGACTATCGGATTAAAATATTCTTCAGACTTCAAAATCATATCAATATACTGAGCCCGTTTGTATACAAATGGGTCATTTATTGCTTTGCTTGAAAGACTTCCCTGGAAATCTTTTATTTCTTTATATCCTTTTCTGTCCATCCACTCTTCAAGTTCTTTCAGCATTGCTGTAATATGGTTCACTCCGTTATGATAGAAAGTGGAAACAGCTTCAACACTGTTTGCTCCGGCCAGGATCATTTTTACGATATCCGTTCCTTCATAAACACCATTGTTGGCACTTATCGAAGCTTTGATATTGTCATACAGCAATCCAATATAACGGATTGAAAGTCTGTGATCTCCCGGTGTACTTAAGTTCCATGGTGAAGCATGCTTTTCTGCCTCCACATCGATATCCGGTTCAAAAAGTCGATTGAAAAGAACAACGCCATCAGCACCTGCTTTATCAAAATCTGATATCGTTTTTAAAACGTTTGTATAAAATGGACTAAGCTTTACGCTTACCGGTATTTTTACTGCACTCTTCACTGCCTTCAGAACTTCAACCTGGTGGGCAGATATGTCTATACATGATTTGCTAAAATCTCTGGGTACAGAAAAGAAATTCAATTCAAGCCCATCAACACCTGTCTCTTCGACCTGCTTTGCATAATCGACCCAGCTCTCTTTGTAAACTGCATTGATACTTGCAAAAAGTGGTACGGATACACTCTCTTTTGCTTGTCTTAAGTTAAATAAATGCTCTTTTGGACCGCCATGCTCTATGTTTGGAAATAGGTTGATCATTTCAGCATTTCTCTCATCGTAAGCCTCCATTTCATTGCCCATCTGGTAGTCTTCCAATTGCATTTGCTCCTCGAAAAGAGATTTGTATACAATTGCAGCTACACCTGCATCTTCGGCTTTTTTTAGATTATCAAGATTTGTGACGAGATTGCTTGCGCCCAGAATCAATGGGTTCTTAAGAGCGACTCCCATGTGTTGCGTAGTTAAATTTGCCATTTTATTAAGGGTTTTTATTCGTTTCAGTTTATCTATAAACCTATTATCCCGGTAAAAAGTTCAAAATTTACTCATAAATCTGCGATAATTTATCAAAATACGACATTAAGAGATAAAAACGAAATTGAACAAATTTATTAGAGATCTTAGACGAGTTCCGGTAATACGAATCCTGTTTCCTTATATAATAGGAATACTGCTTGAGAAAATCTTTCAGCTGAGATTTTTTCCGGATGTGCTATTTATTGCTTCGCTACTTCTTTTTGTTCTTGCTTTTGGCCTTAGACGTATAAAGGGCAGAAAGTCATTCCAAAGTGGGAGGATGTTTTCTCTTGCATACTTTATCTTGTTTGTTGGGTTCGGGATTTTAAATCTCAGGGCTACAATTAGCAGTCCCCCGAATTTGGAGCATGGGGATTCATGCTTTGTTACCGGTTTCCTTACTTCAGATCCCCGGGAGAAAGAGAAAGTCTATTCTGTTACCATGGAAACGGAGCGGATAAGGATCCATGATTCACTCATTACAGGTAAACAAAATCTTGTACTCTATTTTAAGAAAGATTCTCTATTCCCTGTGATGCTTGCTGGTGAGAAATGGGTCTTTGGTGGAACACTTCAGGAAATCAAAAACAATGGGAATCCGGGTGAGTTTGATTTTGCTGATTACATGCATAGAAGGAATTATTGGAGCACAATGTTTGTAGAAGACCGTGTTCATGCTAAATTACCTGGGACATCAGGAAATCAAATCAAATATCTGCCTCATAGAATCTCTCGTAAGATTAGGCAGGGATGGAGCACAGATGATCCCGATCTGGCTATCTTATGTGCAATTACACTTGGAGACAAGAGCATGCTTAGCCAGGATACCAGGAAAGCTTTTTCCGGCTCAGGAGCCATGCACCTGCTTGCTGTTTCAGGATTGCATGTGGGAATGATATGGTGGATACTCGATCTCTTGATTGCTTTTCCAAAGCGAAAGCGCCTTTTCAGAGTCTTAAAGGTGCTGACTATCCTGGGAATTCTCTGGATCTACGCCGGGATTACCGGTTTTTCAGATTCCGTAACCCGTTCCGTGACTATGTTTTCATTGGTGTCTGTGGCAAGAGCCATCAGCAGAAACAGCAATATTTTCAATACTTTATTTTTGTCTGCCTTTTTACTCCTTATCCTGAAGCCGGTGCGTCTTTTTGAGCCGGGTTTTCAGCTCTCATATCTTGCAGTTTTCGGCATTGTGATCATTCATCCTTTGCTTGCAGGCATATTCAAAGTGGAAAATAAGCTCCTAAAAAGAATCACCGATCTAATCTTTGTTAGTATCGCGGCACAACTGTCAACCCTGCCTTTATCATTACTCTTTTTTAACCTTTTCCCGGTATATTTTATTCTGACAAACCTCTTTGCTATCCCAATTGTCAGCATTCTTTTGGGGTTGTTTGTTTTGTTTACTCCTATGTTCCTGCTCAACTTTCATCCCGAATTTTTCTATATGATCCTTTTGAAGATTACTCATTTACTGAACGAGGGTATAGGTCTCATTTCTTCTTTACCTGGATCGGTAGTTGAGAATATCCCGATGAATTCAGTAACAGCTGTGCTTTTGATTGTACTGCTCTTTTCTGCCACAGCTTTTGTAGTGTACAAAAGGATTAACTGGGCCCTGATCTCATTTTCTGCCCTTGTGCTCGTAATACTATTCTCAGCTTTTATTCGCATGCCTGCTCAGGATGGAAATGGCATCAGTGTATATAATTTTAAAGATTGTACTGCTATATCGTTTTGTCAGAGAGGAAAGCAGAACACTTACCTTATTTATAATGATGAAAAACCCTCTTCATTTGTTTATGAGTATTTAAACTCCCCGAAGGTAATTCGATTACAATCAGCAGAATATCAGTTGTTTGAGATAGCGACCGATGTTAGTTATTCAGTTGATTTTGAGGGTCTCACATGGCTTTGTCACGGGGCGTGGGGAATTTCTGAAGGTGGATTGCGCATACTTGTATGCGGGAGTTGTGAAAAAAGTGATTTTGGAGAAATCTTGCATGGGATCGATTGGGATATAATTGTCTTCAGAAGAGGAATCCCATTTCTAAAGAAAGAGGTATTTGAAGCTGACGAGCATCCTGTTTATATTGCTGATGGAACCCTGAGAAACTATGAGCTGACTCGCTTGAGAGATATATTACCAGGACTTTATTGCACTGCCACAGAAGGAGCATGGTTGTATGATTTTTCAGAGTAAATGGTGGATATATATAGAGTATAACTACTGTCTTTCTGTGCTGATTTAATCTTTGAGTTCACAATCTCTAATAAAAAAACAGAAAAGCTTTGGTCAAATTGGAAGATTATCTGTTATTTTGCCAATTCATTCTACGCATATCAGAATATGAGAATAATTCTTGCCGGGGCCGGAGAGGTAGGTTCACATCTTGTCAAGATGTTGAGCAACGAAGATCACGACATCATAGTTATAGATAACGATGGCGACCGATTAAAGTCTGTTAGCGGATCTCTTGATGTTATGACACTTGAGGGCAATGCTAACTCTATTAGTATCCTTAAGGAATCAAAGGTAAATAAGGCAGACCTTTTTATTGCCGTTACTTATTCTGAAGATGTGAATATTAATTCAGCGATTCTGAGCAAAACACTTGGAGCAAAGAAAACCATCGCTCGTATTGACAATGAGGAATACCTTCTCCCTGCAAATAAGGAAATATTCTCAACACTGGGGATTGACTATATGATTTATCCTGAAAAAATTGCTTCACGTGAGGTGGTAGGGTTGATAGCTCAGACAGGAAGTACAGAAGTAGTTGAGTTTTCGGGTGGTAAGCTTCAGATGTATGTAATTAAGTTGGATGAACATGCCTTGATTATTGATAAGTCTCTTAAAGAGATAGATCCTGAAAAAGCAAACAAAGATTTTCGTGCAGTAGCATTGACCAGGGGAGGTCGGACACTGATCCCAACAGGCGACGATACATTTAAAAAGGGTGACCTGGTATACGTGATAAGCAATAAGGCTGGGATGAAAGACCTGTATAAGTATTCAGGAAAACAGCAATTCGATGTGAGGAATATCATGATTCTTGGAGGCTCAAGGATTGGAATGAAGACTGCGAAGGCGCTAGGTAATCAGCATTATGTTAAGATGATTGAGATCGACAGACAAAAGAGTTATAAACTGTCGAACCTCCTTCCCAATACACTGGTTATTAATGGAGACGGCACCAATATGGAGCTCTTGAAGAATGAAGGGTTGGAGAAGATGGATGCATTTATCGCTGTAACAGGCAATTCTGACACAAATATTCTATCTTGCCTGCTGGCAAAGCATATGGGTGTAAAAAGAACCATTGCTGAAGTCGAAAATATGGATTATATCCAGCTGGCTGAGCAAATTGGTATTGATACAATCATCAATAAGAAACTTATAACTGCAAGTCGTATTTTCAGATTTACAATGAGTGAAGAAGTGTCATCTCTCAAATGTCTGACAGGAACTGATGCAGAAGTATTGGAGTTTATTGTCAAACCGGAGTCAAAAATACTTAAAGCACCGCTCAAAGATATTAATTTTCCCAAGGAAGCGATTATTGGTGGTGTTATCAGGGGAAAGAACAGCTTTATTGCACATGGAGACACAGTGATAAAACCCTATGACAGAGTGATAGTTTTCGCCCTTCCTTCACAAATTTTTATCGTTGGAAAATTCTTTAATTAAGCACTTTGAATGTTTAATCCTAAAACAACTTTACGTGTACTTGGAATGCTTCTGATGCTTGAAGGATTCTTTATGTGGCTTTCCATACCTGTGGCACTCATATATAAGGAGAATGACATGATGCAATTCCTGATATCAGGGGCAATCACTTCTGGAGTCGGTTTCCTGGCATATATCTCTACAAGGAAGGCACACCTGGAAGTGACAAAAAGAGACGGTTATATTATCGTGACCATGGGTTGGCTGATTTTTTCTTTTTTTGGTACACTGCCCTTTATCCTGACAGGATCCATTCCTGGTTTTACAAACGCATTTTTTGAAACAATTTCAGGATTTACAACAACAGGTGCGTCAATATTGAATAATATTGAAGAAATGTCCCATGGCATTTTATTTTGGAGATCGCTTACTCAATGGCTTGGTGGTATGGGGATAATTGTTCTTTCTCTCCTGGTATTGCCTGTTTTGGGCATTGGAGGTATGCAATTATTCGCTGCTGAAGTGCCTGGCCCAACACCAGATAAACTTCATCCCAGGGTAAAGGAGACTGCAAAACGTTTGTGGAGCATCTACCTAATCTTTACCGGTGCTGAAATCCTCCTTTTGTGGGCAGGAGAGATGGGATTGTTTGATGCCATTTGCCACTCTTTAACTACTATGGCAACAGGAGGATACTCAACAAAACAGGCAAGTATTGCCCATTGGGATTCTCCATACATACATTATATCATTACTTTATTCATGTTCCTTGCTGGTACAAATTTTACACTCTCCTATTTTGGATTCCACCTGAAATTTGGGAAAGTTTTTAGGAACGAGGAGTTTCGCTATTACATTGGATTTGTTTTGGGGTTTACACTGGTAATTGCTTTAGGATTACATATGACCGCAGGTGAGGGCGTGGAAAGATCTTTTCGGGATTCAATCTTCCAGGTAGTTTCAATTATCACGACCACCGGTTTTGCTACAGCTGATTACATGAAGTGGGCACCGCCACTCATTTTTCTGATATTTATACTTATGTTTTTTGGTGGATCAGCTGGATCGACAGGTGGCGGACCGAAAATCATGAGGATAGTTGTCATGCTGAAGAATAGTACACAGGAGCTGAAAAGACTGATTCACCCCAACGCAGTTATTCCGGTTCGATTGAATAAACAAGCGGTAGATACAGAAGTAGTCACCAATATTCTTGCTTTTGTTGCCTTTTACGTTGTACTTGCGGTTATAAGTATGTTTATAATGTCGCTGTTTGGACTGGATTTTGAAACAGCAACTGGTTCAGTTGTTGCTACATTAGGTAACATAGGCCCCGGTATCGGTGATGTAGGCCCGGCATTCAATTATGCAGAAATAAGTATTGGTGGCAAATGGTATCTTTCCTTCCTGATGTTGGTTGGACGGCTTGAATTGTTTACTGTGTTAATCCTTTTCTCACCGAATTTTTGGAGGAAGTAACCCTTTGACTCCGCTCAGGGACCGCCCTTCGACTTCGCTTTTGCTCTTAATTCATTAAAAATCCCTCTGGAGTTTTGCCAAAGTTTCTTCTCAGCCAGAAATGGAATTTATGGAATCCATCTCCGACGAACATCAATGGACAGAACCCGTAAATCAGAAAAATGGGTTTTTAAATGAGTTCTCCCAGGCCTTCCCTGATGATTTCAGGTTCATCCCCGGTGCAGTCGATAACCGTTGACGGTATGACACCTCCATAACCTCCGTCAATGACAATATCCACAAGGTCACGGTATTCTTCATAAATCAATTCAGGATCAGTGGAGTATTCAACAATCTCATCGTTCTCTCTTAACGAAGTGGTAAGTATAGGGCGTTCCAGTTTTCGAACGATTTCCAATATTATATTGTTATCCGGAATTCTGATTCCAATAGTTTTTTTATTCTTTTTAAGAATCTTTGGGACATTATAACTGGCATGCAGGATAAAGGTATACGGTCCCGGCAGGGAGGATTTCATTAGCCTGAAAGTGTTATTATCTACCTGCCTGGCATAATCGGAGAGGTGACTGAGGTCAGAACAGATGAAGGCCATGTTCGCTTTTTCCGGTTTTAAGCCCTTGATCCTTGCAATTCTTTCAATGGCTCTTGTTTTTGTAATATCACAGCCAATTCCATAGACCGTATCAGTGGGATAAATAATTACACCACCTTTCTGCAGTATATCGACTACCTGGTCGATCAATTGCTGATCGGGATTCTTTTCGTAAAGCTTTATAAACATAAGATTCAAAACAATTGCGATCAAAAGTAATTGAAAATCTGCCAAATTATTCTTAACATTCCCGGAATTATCTAATTTTATTTAATTTCAGATCAAAATATGGGAATATAGCAATGAAATTGGAAGTTTTGAAAGGATCGTGTTTTGAGCTCAGGCCATGGCTTACAGAGGATGCAGAAAGCATTGTCCGACATGCCAATAATCAAAAAATTGCAAGAAATCTTCGAGATGGATTTCCCCATCCGTATACACTCTCCGATGCCGTGTCCTGGATTGAGATGATTCAAAATAATAATAAGGACGTAGTTTATGCTATCGATGTAAGAGGTGAAGCCTGCGGTGGAATAGGTTTGCATGCGCAGCAGGATGTTTACCGCTTCAATGCAGAAATTGGTTTTTGGTTATCTGAAATCCATTGGAACAATGGAATCGTCACAGAAGCGGTTGGACTGCTTGTTGACTATGGATTTGCAAATTATCAATGGGTCAGAATCTTTGCCGGAGTATTTAGTTCCAACCTGGCATCCATGCGTGTTTTTGAAAAAAACGGATTTACGCAGGAAGCCATTCACAGCAAAGCGCTTAAGAAAGAAGGAATATTCCTGGATGAATATATTTTTTCTAAGTTGAAGTAGCACTGTGCCCAATATCCTCCTGTTCACCCTCCTCTTCCAACTCCCAGCTTGGTTTATACGGTTCCGGACCCTGGTCGCGAAATAGAATGGCGAGAATAACTCCACTAATTGCTCCCATTAAATGTCCTTCCCATGATATTTTATAGTCATAGGGGAGAAGACCCCAAATCATACTTCCGTAGATGAATACGACGATTAGGGAAATAGCCATGAGATTCCTGATCTTGCGAATCATTCCACTGAGAAAAAGAAATGCAGCCAAACCGTAAATGATTCCACTTGCTCCAATGTGATACGCTTCTCTTCCAATAATCCACACTAATGTATTGCCAATGAAATAGATCAGGAAAAAAATCCGATATGAGATGCCACGGTAGAAGTAAAATAGAGCCAAGCTTAGTATAAAAGCCGGTATTGAGTTATCAATTAAGTGTTTCCAATCTGCATGAATAAGTGGAGCAGTGATGATTCCCAGGAGTCCTTTTGGGTTCCTGGGAAGAATACCACCCTGAACAAAATTCATTTCCATCGCAATCTCGAAAAATTTCACCAGCCAGAGTAGTAGTAGAAATAATAGGGGGAATATAAGACTATGTATGAGTTTACGTTTCTCTTCCATGGACGTAAAGATATAAAGAAGTGCCTAAAGTTGGAGTAATTTGAGTGTCTTGAGTACTTAGAGTACTTAGAGTGCCTTGAGTACTTCGGGTACTTCGAGTGCATTGAGTTGGGGTCAAAGATTATATTAAATAAAAAATTGTACCCGAGGCGATCCCTTCTTCCGGCGGGGGAAGGTCAGGTTGGTGGCGAATGACCGGAGGATACCTGGAAGAACTGAGTTAGATATTTAATCCTTTTCCTTATCTTTAACAAAAGCTTTTTACATGACAAATATTTTTCTGGGAATACTCATATTATTCTCCATCGTGATTATTATTTTGCTATTAATTAGTAGAAAAGACAGTGGTAATGATCAGTTATTAGGTCAATTAGAATCATCCTTGAAAAAATCAGAGATTCTCCAGGAACGCCTGGAGAAAACAATCAAAGATGAATTTCAACGCAGTCGCGAGGAGGGGTCAAAGCAATCCATGGAAAACAGGCAGGAACTTGCTAAATCATTGCTGTCATTTGAACAGCGGCTTGAAAAAGTAAGAGAGACTATTGAGCAACGATTAAAAGATATTCAGCTCGATAACAACAAGCGACTCGAGGAGATGCGTCATACTGTCGATGAAAAATTGCAGGAGACACTGAATAAGCGAATAAGCGAATCTTTCAAATTGGTAAGTGAGCGCTTGGAGCAGGTGCAGAAAGGTTTGGGAGAGATGAGTGAGCTTGCAACCGGTGTCGGCGATCTTAAAAAAGTATTGCAAAATGTAAAAACAAGGGGAGTTGTAGGGGAAGTACAGCTGGGTGCTATACTCGAGCAGTTTTTGTCTCCTGAGCAATACAGTCATAATGTGAAAATTAAATCAGGAACTACTGAAAGTGTGGAGTTTGCAGTTAAGCTTCCTGGAAAAGATGATTCTGAAGAGGAGCTGCTCTTGCCCATCGATTCTAAATTTCCTATCGAGGACTACCAGCGGCTAAATGAATTGTACGATCATATTGAGGATTATACGAAAGAAGAAATTCTGAAAGCTGAGAATCAGTTTGCAAGCATAGTGAAAAAAGAAGCTAAGAAGATCAGTGAAAAGTACCTTTCACCACCAAAGACAACTAATTTCGCCCTGATGTTTGTTCCGACAGAGGGACTGTATTCTCAAATTCTCAGGAGCACCGGATTGTTTGAAACCTTGCAGCGTGATTTCAATATTACTGTTGTTGGGCCATCCAACCTTGTTGCATTCCTCAGTAGTTTGCAGATGGGATTCAGAACCCTGGCTGTGCAGAAAAGATCAAGCGAAGTTTGGCAGATTCTCGGAGCCGTTAAAAATGAATTTGGAAAGTTTGAAGATGTACTAAGAAAGGCCCAGGAACAATTGAATAATGCAAGCACTAATATTGATAACCTGGTAGGAACCCGCACCCGGGTGATTCAGAAGAAACTCAAAGAAGTGGAAGAATTACCAAATTCTAGTAGCTCAGAGTTACTTGGACTGGAGGATGAGCAGGAATAAGCCATTCTCTCAAATGCAGTCCATTATATCAATATGGTTATAAAAAGGCCGGGGCTTTTTCTTGTTTTCAAGCCCCCTTTTTCTTATGCGTTGAATACACTACAAGCTTTGATATTAAAGAATATTCTTACTATCTTTGTGGCTTGGGCAAGTCTTATACGACCAGCTCCTGTTGAAGCCCCCCAGGA
The DNA here is from genome assembly GCA_964538375.1 of uncultured Bacteroidaceae bacterium. Classification (GTDB taxonomy): domain Bacteria; phylum Bacteroidota; class Bacteroidia; order Bacteroidales; genus JAUUZQ01. The sequence continues at coordinate 79,883 of CAZIFQ010000004.1, forward strand.
CCGGAAGGTAGCAAGGGTAGACGGTTGTAGCGGTGCGATGTAAGTAGCTTGCCCATTTTTTCATTTTTTTCTGCTTGATAAATTCCCATATACTTCCTTAAGCTTGTCTTCGAAATGATCACTTACTAAGGTAAGCTCACATTTCTCATCCTGCACTTAAGTCGTCTATGGAAATTTCTCTTCGCGAAAACTATTTTTTTGGTATTGTAGTTCTTCAATTCCCATATACTTCCTTACGCTTGTCTTCGAAATGGTAGTTTACTAAGGTAAACTTCCCTTACTGCTCACTGCCCACTGCCCACTGCTCTTCTCCCCCTCTCCCAGTCTCCCTTTCTCTCCCTCTCCCAATTCTATCATTCCTTTATCCCAATATTCCATCATTACATCAATCTTTCAGACTTTTTCATTAAATTCAACTCCTGAATGAAATATCCAAATTGAAAACACACGTTATGGAAGAAAAAGCAAAAAATCCGGCAATAAAGGCAGGGCTTATCTATGGTGCAATTATTGGATTCGTATCTATTGTAATTAGCGTTGTACTTGATTTACTTGGTTTGACTTATGAAACATGGGCAGGATTGATAAGTATATTAATTGCAATTGGCTTGGTGGTTTACAGCTTAAGGGCCTACAGAAATGAATATTTGGATGGTTTTGCCAAATATGATCAACTGTTGTTGATGACAATATTTATGGCATTTGTCTCAGCAGTTCTTACCACTACATACTCTGCAATCAATATTACCCTGATTGATCCGGATGCATTGGAAAAGATGTTTAACATGGCCTATGATAAGATTGCTAATAATCCAAGGATTACGGAGGATATGCTGGATATGATAGTAGAACGGATGGAAAGTAAATTTACTATTGGCCGCGTGATCACACAAGGTTTTTTTGGCGGATATGTGATGACTGTTCTTATTGGTGTTATTGCAGCTGCATTTATTAAGAAGACACAGGACGGACCTGCTGAGAATGTTGCATAATTGAATTTTATGGATGTATCGTTAGTTATACCCCTGCTAAATGAAGTGGAGTCGCTGGATGAATTATCACAGTGGATCCACAAGGTGATGTCGGAAAATAAGTTTTCCTATGAACTTATTCTGATTGATGATGGTAGCAGTGATGGATCATGGGATAAGATTGTGGCCTTGAAGAAGGAGTATCCTTCGATCAGGGGAGTGAAATTTCGCCGGAACTATGGAAAATCTGCAGCGCTGCAGGTTGGGTTCCAAATAGCAGAGGGTGAGGTAGTTGTAACAATGGATGCCGATCTTCAGGATAACCCTGAGGAGATACCTGAAATGAGAAGGATGATCCTGGAAGATGGGTATGACCTTATTTCGGGATGGAAAAAGAAACGATATGATCCTTTTCTCTCCAAAAACCTTCCCAGCAAATTATTTAACTGGGCAGCAAGGAGGTTAAGCGGTATAAAATTGCACGATTTTAATTGTGGATTGAAAGCATACCGACTTTCTGTTGTGAAAGGAATTGAGGTATTTGGCGAAATGCACCGATATATTCCTATTCTCGCAAAGGGAAGTGGATTTACGAAAATGGGGGAGAAGGTGGTGCTGCACCAGGAGCGAAAATACGGGGTAACTAAGTTTGGAATGGAGCGGTTTATTAATGGCTTCCTTGACCTCTTTACAGTTACTTTCGTTACCCGTTTTGGGAAAAGGCCCATGCATATCTTTGGTACTGTAGGTACACTGATGTTCTTTCTTGGATTCCTCTCCATTTTATTTATCGGGATACAAAAGTGGTACTTTCTGAGACATCAAATGCATGGCAGTTTGGTGGCTGATAATGTGCTGTTTTATATCGCCTTAGCATTTATGATCATTGGATCTCAATTATTTATTGGTGGATTCCTGGGAGAGCTTGTTTCAAGATCTTCAGCGGATAGAAATAAATACCAGGTAGAAAAGGAATTTTAATTAACAAAATTAGAAGGTAACTCTTTTTAACCTGATCCCTGGAAATTTCTTATAGAATTGCATCGTATATGGGAAGATCAATTCTGGTCGATTAATTGTGTTATTGATTCTACCATCCTATTCCAGGAATATTTCTTTTTTTCTATAGATGCATTCTTTGAAAACTCTATTTCAAGATCTTCTTTATAAAATCGATGTACTGCGCTGGCAATAGAATCAGGACTCCTTTCTACTACGAAACCAACTTTTCCGTCGGGAACTATTTCTGGAAGCCCTCCAACGTTAGTGACTATCATTGGCTTATTAAAATGATATGCAATTTGAGAGATTCCACTCTGCGTAGCAGTTTTGTAGGGCTGAACAATCATGTCGGCAGCAGAGAAATAGTATTTAACATCCCCGTCAGGGATGAAATTTGTATGCAGCTCAATGTAGTCTCCCAGCTGGTTTTCCTTAATTAGGGAAAGGTAAGCTTCTTCATTGGAGTAAAACTCTCCAGCAACAAGCAATTTAAGATTTAACTGTTGTAATCGGGGATCTTTAAAGGATTCTATGAGAAGATCAAGCCCCTTGTAATCTCGGATAAATCCAAAAAAGAGGATATAATTTACCGATTCTTTCAAACCAAGATGTGCTTTGGCTTTTTGTTTTTCAATAACTTCTCCAAAGATATCATACAGTGGGTGAGGACAGTAAACACGGGGTTTTAAGGTGTTAAATTGTTTTGTGTCTTCAAGTACAGACTTTGACATTGCAACATAGGCGTCAATTGGCTTAATAAAATATTTTGTAAACATCTTGTCTCCAAATCTCTTTTCATGTGGTATGATATTATGGAATATAGAGACAATTTTAGTGATATGGTTTTTCTTTATCATTCTTGCAATGAATCCAAAACACGGTCCCATAAATGGTAGCCAATACCCAATAATTACAATTTCTGGCTTTAGTTTCTTGATCTGTATTCCAACTTTTATCCAGTTAAATGGATTTATAGAATTTACCTTCCTCAAAATTGAAAGATGAGCTGGCTTTTCCCAATTAGCCATTTGAGTTTTTCCCGGGAAAAGAAATCCCGGATACTGTATTGTAAATGTATAAATACTTACATCATGGCCCTGATTCTGGTATTCGGTGGCGAGTCGTTCATTATATGCAGCCAGCCCACCTCTGAATGGCCACGATGTTCCGATAATAATGACTTTGGACTTCTTCAACGATCTATTACTTTACTACAAATATAGCTAATGTTCTGAGAGTCCCCCATGGATTTTAATATTGGAAAAACTGTTATTTAGGGTGTAGTTATGAAACTGAATCAATTATGCACTTATTGCAGTATGCTAACATTTTTTCAGTTTCATCAGGATGAAACCATGGATACAATTCATTCTTGCGAAACCAGGTGATTTGCTTCCTTGCATACTTCCTGCTGTTTCTTTTTATCAAATCTATCGCTTCATCCATCGTTATATTTCCATCGAAATAGGAGAATATCTCTTTGTAACCTACTGTTTTTAAAACATTTGTCTCTCTCAGATGCTTTAATCCTTCTGCTTCCTCTGCCAGGCCCTGTTCTATCATCAGATCTACCCTAAGGTTGATCCTGTCATACAAATCTTCACGATTCATGTTTAGTGCCAGGCGAATAATATGAAAATCACGTTGCTTTTTCTGGTGGGTAAGGAAGCTGGAATAGGGCTTGCCTGTCTGGATTGTTATTTCGAGTGCTTTGAGTATCCGGAGGTGGTTTTTAAGGTCAACTTTCCCATAGGTAATCGGATCAAGCAGTTTCAAATCTTTTCTGATGCTGTCAATCCCCTCTTTTATAAATTTTTTTTCCAGTGAAAGCCGAATTTCGGGATCAACCGTTGGGAGGTCATCAATACCATCACATACCGCATTAATATATAAACCTGAACCCCCGACCATTACAACAAGGTCCTTCTTTTTGAATAACTCTTCCAGGGTAGCAAGTACATCTATCTCATACATGCTGGCATTATAGTATTTCTCTAAACTGATAGTCTGAATAAAGTGGTGTTTAATTTCTTTGAGTTGCCCCGGTTCTGGAACTGCGGTTCCTATAGTTGTTTCTTTATAGATTTGTCTTGAATCGGCAGAGATGATTTCTGTATCGAAATGTTTAGCCAAATTTATTCCGGTGGAAGTTTTTCCTGATGCTGTGGGTCCTCCTAATACGATAAGAAACTTACTCATCCTGGTATTCTTCTGTATCGGAGATGTTATATCCTTCTCCCAGGTCCTCCTCGTTGTAACCAAGTGAGTCATCTTCATCAAACTCATCTGAAATAGTCAGATTTTCAGGTTCGAGGTTGATCTGCGGGGGCGGATCGCCGCGTTCAAAAGAAATTTTTGGTAAAATCTTACTCTCAATATTATCCAATACATCTGTAAGTTCGATAAAGAATGAGCGCTCAGAGAAAAAGTCAAATACATAAAGCATACGCTGACCGTCCCTTTCAACATTATCCTCAATCCTGGCACAATCCATGGTAGCACTGGTATCACTACCATTGTCCATCATATCAATAAGTGTGATTTGCAAGAGTTTCTCCCATCCCGAATTAGTGATGAAAAACGAGGCCAGTTGATGTGGATCATAGCCCAGGTTCTCCTGGAGAGCATTATGAAAGTCAAGAAATGTCTGGTCCCCGTTAATCAACAGCTCCCTGGCAAAATCCTTGTTTTCGTCAGATATTATTCTGAATTGAAAGATCATCTTATTTCGAAATATCAGTTAAAAACAACAAAGTATCAATACCATCAGCATAGTCCCATAATTCCGGATATTGCGCTTGTCCGAGAAGGACGCTGCCTTCAAATCCCTTTTCATTTGTCACAACACATTGAATTTCTTCCTTGAGCATTTCTATCTCTTTCCTGACAAAATCAAGTTCCGAATATTTTTCATAAAAAACAACTCCAACCGGGCTGGCAATATTTTTATCTTCTCTTACAAGCACTGCCAGGTTATCGAGGAAAACAACACGGTTCATGAGATAAACAGATCGCTGATAATCAATATTGTTTGCATACTTGTTATGATTGCTGATGTCTATAAAATCTTCAAGCGCCTCAAGCAATATTGTAAGGTCATAATCCTCGGGAATATAAACCTTTGTAACATTTCTGCACCCCATTCCGAAGTAAGTAAAAATATCTTCCCCCAACTTCAACAACTCATTCCTGGTTTCCTTGCCATTAAGCACAGCGACGGCATTCCTGTTTTTGCGTATAATGTGAGGGATGTTTCTGAAATAATAATTGAAATACCTTGAAGAATTATTGCTTCCAGTGGCAATCTGGGCATCTGCATTTTTTAGATAATCTTCCGTAAATATAATTCTGTCTTCAAATTCGGGTTCAATATCAATAATGATATCAGCTAATACACGTATCAGCTTATCATCTTTTGAGGATGGTTTTCCAAAGAATTTGTGACCGGAGATTAGCACTGAGAGAAAATCGTGAAAGCCCACAAGGGGTATATTTCCCGCCATAACCACCCCAACAGTTTTTTGTTTAGATGAATCAACAGGTAAAGTGGGATAATTACTTAACCATACCCGCAATTTATTTTCATCAAGCATAGAGGCGATGGCTCCAACAGCAGTACGAACTGAGTCGGGAGTAAACCATGGATTACTAACGTGTTCATTTTGTATTATATCTTCAAAGCCAGAGAAGAATTTACTGTTAAGCAACGAAAGTTCAGCGTCGGCTGATGCTTCTCCTTTTAAATGTTGATGAAGGTATTTCCCTGTTAATCCAAGGACTTCTATCATGTGATCTTTTTCCAAGAGCGGGGGATTAAATGAAGTTTATTTATTCTGCTTTTTGATCAGGTTCAGGGCTGAGCCGGACTTAAACCATTCAATCTGTTGCTTATTATAGGTATGCTTTGCTGCAAATTCATCTTTGCTTCCGTCACTGTGTTCCAACACTACCCGTAAAGCTTTCCCCGGCGCAAATTCTTTCAAACCAAGTACACTGATGGTGTCATCTTCCCTTACTTTGTCATAGTCCCTCTTGTTATCAAAAGTCAGGCCAAGCATTCCCTGCTTTTTAAGATTTGTTTCGTGGATTCTTGCAAAAGATTTAACAAGAACCACTCTAACGCCTAAATGTCTCGGTTCCATGGCAGCATGTTCCCTTGAAGATCCTTCCCCGTAATTTTCATCACCAACAACAATGGTATTTACTCCTTCGGATTTGTATATCCTGGCAACTGCTGGAACGTCGGCTTCCTCACCGGTAAGCTGGTTAACAACCGCATTTGTTTTTTTATTGAAGAAATTGACAGCGCCAATTAGCATATTGTTGGAAATATTATCGAGGTGTCCCCTGTAACGCAGCCATGGTCCGGCCATAGAGATATGGTCAGTTGTACATTTTCCTTCTGCCTTGATGAGCAGTTTCATGCTTGTCAGATCATTACCGTCCCATTCATTAAAAGGGGTCAGCAATTGCAGTCTTTTTGATTCAGGATTTACATCAATCTGAACACTACTTCCATCTGCCGACGGTGCCTGGTAACCATTGTCTTCAACAGCAAATCCGTTTACAGGAAGCTCTATACCCTTTGGTTCATCCAGCATTACCTGTTCGCCTAGTTCATTAGTGAGTGTATCTGTTAATGGATTAAATCTCATATCACCGGCTATAGTCATTGCAGTAACAATCTCGGGTGATGCCACGAAAGAGTATGTATTTGGATTACCATCATTACGCTTGGCAAAATTCCTGTTAAATGAGGTGATAATTGAGTTCTTCTCCTGTTTGTCAGCATTGTGACGTGCCCACTGTCCAATACAAGGGCCGCAGGCATTGGCCAATACTACTCCTCCGATATCTTCAAAAACCTTCAACATGCCATCACGCTCAATGGTGTATCTAACTTGCTCTGATCCGGGAGTAACCGTAAATTCGGCACCTACCTTCAGTTTTTTATCCAGGGCTTGTTGTGCTACTGAGGCGGCACGAGAGATGTCTTCGTACGATGAGTTGGTACATGAACCAATCAGACCGACTTCCATTTTAGGAGGAAAATCATTTTCTTCCACTGCTTTGGCAAATTCTGAGATGGGCCATGCCTTATCAGGAGTAAAAGGGCCATTGATATGTGGCTCAAGCTCATCAAGATTGATCTCTATTACTTCATCGAAATATTTTTCTGGCTGGGCATATACTTCAGGATCTCCCTTGAGGTGCTCCGCGACGAGATCTGCAGCTGCAGCAACATCTTCGCGCTCTGTGCCCTTTAGGTAGTCAGCCATTTTCTTGTCATAACCAAATACTGATGTTGTGGCCCCTATCTCAGCTCCCATATTGCATATGGTTCCTTTTCCTGTGCACGAGATAATGTCTGCTCCTTCTCCAAAATACTCAAGTATTTTTCCTGTACCACCTTTTACTGTTAGCATGCCGGCAACTTTCAGGATAACATCTTTTGCTGATGTCCAACCACTAAGCTTGCCTGTTAATTTTACACCAATTAACTTTGGAAACTTCAGTTCCCAGGGCATTCCAGTCATGACATCAACAGCATCTGCACCACCAACTCCGATAGCAACCATGCCTAGTCCGCCTGCATTTACCGTGTGAGAATCAGTACCGATCATCATCCCCCCGGGGAAAGCATAGTTTTCGAGAACCACCTGGTGAATAATTCCTGCACCTGGTTTCCAAAAACCTATTCCGTATTTATTGGAGACGCTGGCAAGGAAATCGTAAACCTCCTTATTATTGTCTATGGCATTTTTCAAGTCATCTACTGCACCGCTTTTTGCCTGGATTAAATGGTCGCAATGGACAGTTGAAGGGACCGCTGCCTGGCTTTTCCCTGCTTGCATGAATTGCAAGAGGGCCATTTGTGCTGTGGCATCCTGCATGGCAACCCTATCGGGAGAAAAATCCACGTAGTCTGTACCTCTTTCAAAATCAGATACTTTCGATGAATCAAACAAGTGGCTGTATAGAATTTTTTCAGTAAGTGTGAGGGGTCTGCCTAAACTGCCGCGAACGTTTTGAAGTTCTGATGCAAGTTTCTGGTAATGCTTCTTAATGAGATCAATGTCAAATGCCATAACTATAGAATTTTGTGCACACGAATTTCGTAAAAAAAATGATCGTGTCTAAATTTTTGTGTGATTAAATAACGTCTTATAATACAAACAAGATGGCTAAGAGTTCAACTGAAGAATATTTTTATTCAGTTTAACAGAACATGATGTGAATTCCCTCTGCGTAATTTATTTTTAGGATGTGAAATATTTTTATATCATTCCGCGTAATAGAGAGTAGATTGTTGGTAATTTTATACCTTTAAGAGTTTAAATGTAGTATTCCTATGAATTCATCCGCACTGTTTTGGGAAAATATTCAGATTTCTCTAAAAGCGATTCGAACGAATCTCTTGCGGACGATTCTTACTGTAATGATCATTGCATTTGGAATCATGGCTTTGGTTGGAATTCTAACCGCCATTGATGCAATCCAGGGTAGTCTTACCCAGCAGTTCAGTATGATGGGTGCGAATACTTTTACCATTGAGTCAAGGAGTATGAATGTGCAGATCGGTAATGAGTCATACCGAAGAAAGAACCATGCTTTTATCAGCTACAGGCATGCCAGGGAGTTTAAAGAACGATTTAAGTTTCCTGCAGAAGTGTCAATTCAAACATGGGCTTCCGGCTCAGCAATCATTAAGAGCAAGACTTATAAATCAAATCCCAATACCTCTGTCAGGGGTGTTGATGAAGGATTTTTATATACAGGTGGGTACGAAATTGAGAAAGGAAGAAATTTTTCTCCAACAGATATCGAGAATAACGAACCTGTTGTATTAATAAGCAGTTCAATAGCAAATGATGCATTCGGAAAGGACGTGGATCCCTTGAATAGGTTCCTGATAGTTGGTAATGGGAGATACAGGGTTATCGGTGTATTAAAAAGCCGGGGATCCTCCATGGGATTTGGTTCCGACCGTTTATGCCTGATTCCTTATACAAATGTTCGTCAGTATTTTTCCAGGCCATCCATGAACTATCAAATCAGCGTAAGAACATTTGATCCTCTGCTGATGGAAATAGCTTTGTCGGAGGCAGAAGGAATTTTTCGTTTGGTAAGAGGACTGGATGTAACTGATGAAACTGATTTTAATATTACAAAGAGTGACCAGCTTTCGCAGATGTTGTTGGAAAATCTCAAATATGTAACCTACGCTGCTACCGTTATTGGCATTATCACCTTGCTGGGGGCAGTAATCGGTTTGATGAATATTATGTTAGTGTCTGTTACAGAAAGGACTAAGGAGATTGGAACACGTAAAGCATTGGGGGCAAAATCAGTAATGATAAGAAGACAATTCCTCTATGAGGCAATTGTGATTGGGCAACTGGGAGGTGTTGTTGGGATTATATTAGGAATTTTAATTGGAAATGCAGTATCTTTATCCATCGGGTCAAGTTTTATAATTCCCTGGATGTGGATTATTTTGGGAGTTTTACTTTGTCTGATTGTTAGTTTGGTTTCGGGATATTTCCCTGCCATGAAAGCATCAAAGTTGGATCCGATTATTGCGCTAAGACACGAATAAAAGTAAGTGATCAATATGGACGACCTATATTTAAAAAAGTCTTTTAACTCTCCCGAGGTAGAATTTATTACTGAAAGTGGAGAACTTAATATTGAAGGTAGATCCATACCGGAAGACCCTGGAGAATTTTTCGACAGGTTAATTAACTGGCTGAATGAATACTTTCTGAATCCCATTGATGCTACCGTTATGAATATCAAACTGGAGTATATCAATAGTGGATCATCCAAATATATGCTTGAACTCCTCAGGATCATGAAAGTGAATCATGAAAAGGGCAGGGATGTGCTGATTAAGTGGTATTTTGAAGAAGGAGATGAATCCATCGAAGAGCTGGGACAGCATTATGAACAAACGATACAAATTCCATTTGAATTGATTGAGTATTACTAGGCAATCGCATTATCATATGAAAAAGCCGTTCCATTTGGGACGGCTTTTTAAATCAATATCTAAAGATTTCAAGAAAAATTCAAATGCGAAGCAGTTGAAAGACTCTTAAAATTATAAGCTATGCGAAAAGCTTAGGAATAAGATCTACAACCCTTGCAGAATATCCCCACTCATTGTCATACCATGAAAGAACTTTTACAGTTTTTCCATTAACCATAGTTGACAGTGCATCAAAAATTGATGAATGTGGATTGTGAATGATGTCTACAGAAACGATTGGATCCTCAGTGTACTCAAGAATTCCTTTCATTGGTCCATCTGCAGCAGCTTTCATTGCAGCATTGATCTCTTCAATAGTTACTTCTCTGCTCAGGTTAGCTACCAGGTCAACACATGATCCGGTTGGGGTTGGTACCCTAATTGCCATACCGTCAAGTTTACCATTCAGTTCAGGAATAACTATTCCAACAGCTTTAGCTGCTCCTGTTGTAGTAGGAATTTGTGAAACCGCAGCTGATCTTGCTCTACGTAGATCGCTATGAGGAATGTCAAGGATCGCCTGGTCATTGGTATAGGAGTGGATGGTTGTCATTAAAGCATTCTCAATACCAAATGAATCATTCAGAACCTTAACAATAGGTGCCAAACAGTTTGTAGTACATGATGCATTAGAAACACACTGATCTTCTGGTCTAAGCGCTTCGTCATTAACACCGAGTACGATCATATTATCAATAGCATCTTTTGAAGGAACAGTCAGGATAACCTTTTTAGCTCCGTTCTTAAGGTGATCACCATAACCGCCTTTAGCACTTTCCTTAACGCGGAAAACACCGGTAGACTCAACTACAACGTCAGGAGTCTCATTCCAGGAAATGTTTGCAGGGTTTCTTTCAGCAGTAACCTTATACTTGACACCGTCAACAATAATATTTTCATCATCAAATGAAACACCTGGGAATTGTCCCTGGGTTGAGTCATATTTAAGAAGATGAGCAAGAGTCTTATTGTCTGTCAGGTCATTAATTCCAACAACAACGAGATTCTCATTTTCCAATGCAAGTTTAAATACATTACGACCGATTCGGCCAAAGCCATTAATGGCAACTTTAATTTTTCCCATAACTAAATTTATATTAATTGAACAACAATTGCTTTTAGTAGATTTTCGGAGTGCAAGTTTAACCAATATATATCATTCGACCAATAAAACGAATGTGAATAAATCGTTAAGAATCTATAAGTTGAGAATTCTATTTGAAGGCATCTGCTTCATGGCGGCTTTGCGTTCCTGGTGTTTCTCTTTGCGCGTTTTTAATTTACCCTTATCGCTGATATCAATGATGTTGCCAAATCGATACCCAAGATACATTTTAAAGAAAAAGAAATTTGTCTCTTCCGTAGCCATGATCTCTATGTCAGTTGGGTAGACTGTTAAACCAAGACCCACTTCCAGGGCATGGACAATGGGTTCTTTTTTGCTATACTCGAAATTAAATCCGCCTTTTACTGTAAGACCGGGAATGACTTTTAACTCGTCAAAGCCCATTAGGAAAGAGGCCGTACCACCAAAATTGTACACATGATCGCTGAGGTCAAATTTTTTAACTCGAAAATCAACAATTTCACCGATACTGTTGTATGTTACGATATCATAATAGATGGGTTTCTGAAATCCTAATGAAATCCCTCCGGAATAAAATAGTTTGATGGAGATTGATGAAGCATCATGCTTGCTGTACAATTCTTTGTGACGTCCAATATAGCCCTTAATTTCCCAAAATAGATTCTCTTTCCCATATACGAATCTTTTTGTGTATATCTGGTAGTCAGAGCTGTAACTAATAACAGATGTGTACTCTTTCGGGTGCTTTATATAGTCGAAGTCGATGTCATAATGCCACCGGTTCCTATAGTCCATATATCTTGCGTAGCGGTAACTGACACCAAAACCATTACTATTTAGATTCGCGCCAATTGTACGCTCGTCTGAAAACAGGGTCTTCTGTTGCTCTTCCAGGATACCCTGTCCGAATAGACCAGTTATCAGCATGAAGGAAAATATTGCTATAAGAATCAGCTGTCTCACGTAGTGTTTAATATAATTACTTTTAATACAGGTGTAAAGTTATAACGAAAAAAGTGAAGTGAAGTTATCTGGCAAAAAAAAAGATCTACCTGCGTAAATCTTTTAAATATCCTTATATGTAAAATTTAATCTAACCTATAGTCTCAACCTGATCAGTGTCGACTTGAGAATACGCGGGACAAGCTTCTTTGCTGCATGAACTCATGATTAGACCAAGGGCAAATACAAGTACGATTAAAATAGCTGCTTTTTTCATAACGGTTTTTTTTAGTTCTGAGGCAATACGATTACAAATATAAAATTTAATTGGAATTAAAAAAACAGAAAATCAAGTATAAGTATTTACAAATTGAGAATTGTCCACTGCCCAATGCTCACTGCCCACTGACCTACTGCTTCATGAAGCCTTGCCTCTTCAATACCGAGAGTAAGGTATTCGAAAAAGCTACATTATCGGCTTTCTTATACCTGACATCGGTAAATACCTGCGCCAGGGATTCGAGCTTGTTCTCTTTAACAAACTGAATGTTTTCTGCTAACTCTTCTTTCGCGCTGTATAACTCATCGATTTTTTCTGAAGTATAATCCTGGTATTTTTCATAATGAACAACTGCATCCAATGGCAGACGGTCAGTCAGTTTTGGATTTTCATCCGGATATCCTAGCGTTACCGTAGTAACCGGGATCACACCTTCAGGAAGATCGAGGATATCGATGATCTTTTCTGCCATGTAAATGGTTGTTCCCAGGTAGCATATTCCAAGTCCTTCATTTTCAGCTGCTATGCATACATTCTGTGCAACTAACAAAGCATCAATGGCTCCTGTGACAAAAGAAAGGAAGTTATCGTATCCGGGTTCCGCCTTTCTTTGCTTGCACCATAGGTTAAAGCGATTGTAATCTGCACAAAATGTGAGGACTACGGGTGCCTCTCTTATCATTGGCTGGTTGAAGTGACAGGGTGATAATTCATCCTTTATCTCCTGCTCCGTAGTGGCAATGATAGAATATACCTGCATATTTCCGGTGGTAGATGCCCGGGTGCCTGAATACAATATCTCTGATAATAACTCCTCTTTAATAGGGGTCGTCTTATATTTTCTGATGGTCCTGTGCTGGTTCAACATGCTTGTCATTTCTCAAATTTTTGCTAAAAATAGTGATTTCTATGATATGCATGAACACTTATTTCAGACTATGTTATTAAATAATTAACTAAAGTTTCCTTGTTGATAAGATATTGATAATGAGATGAATGCCCCCACACTGAGAAAGCATTATAAGGAGCAATGATCAGAATATCTTCTTGCTGTAGCTGTTTTGACACCCCATCTCTGTCAATCCAGGTTATTTTTTCAGACATAAGATGCTTGACAATTTTCACAATTTACTCAACTTCTTCTTTGGATTGACTTTGATTTCCGAAATGATCCACCGGTACGTAAAAAGGACCGCTACCACCAAATGGGATATTTCCTTCCAGTTTTTGGATTTCAAGACCTTCTCTTTCCTCCATCAATTCATTAGGTTCAAGGTCGAGTAACCTAAAATATTCCCACCAAGCACTTCTCATTTCTCTACGATAAAACTCAACCTGGTGTGCCAAAAGCCATTTCGTTTGTTCCTCATTACCCCAATCAGCAGGATCGTCAGGCAGATCATTGACAAGTCCATCATATAGTATTCTTGCATGTTCCTCTCTTTCTGCAATATGGTCTGCTGCATCCCCAGTTGAATCTTCTAATCTTTTTAGGGCTTAGTTCCCCGAAGCTCTGCTTCGAATAAAGGATTGTTTTAATACCTCGTCAGCTTTGCTGCGAGGTAGTTTATTTTTACTCTCCGACTGCTTTGTAGGTATTACAGGTTATTCCTTCTGTAAAAAAAACCTTACCTTGTACTTCATATTTGATAAATGGTTCACTGTTTACTGGTAAGAGTGTGACTTTTTCACCTGATATTCTACATGAAATATAAGATATGTTTCGAGTTAAAAATAAGCTGAGATTTCTTACCCTCCTTGTAATTCTTTTACCCGGTATTTTGAAAGCCCAGATTACGGCTCTTGTAGCCTCATCTGAAATGTCGCGGGGAATTAACATGGGGAATACCATGGAACCACCTCTGGAGAGTGCCTGGAATAACGGGCCGGCGCAGGAAGACTATTTCGATATGTACAAGAATGCTGGGTTTAAAACTGTACGCATACCAGTTCGATGGGACGAACATACCAGCATAGTTTCGCCATATACCATCGATGCTGCCTGGCTTAACAGGGTAGAGGAAGTAGTAGACTGGGCCCTTGGGCGCGACTTTTATGTTATTATTAATGCCCACCACGATGATTGGCTAAAAACCGATTATAGTAATCAGAAAAACCGTATGGACAGCATCTGGGCACAGATATCACAGCATTTTAAAGACAAGCCCGAAAACCTTTTCTTCGAAATGCTTAACGAACCACGGACCTCTGATCATGAAGGGCTTACACAGGATGAACTCGATGGGTTTAATGCTCGCACGCTTGGCATTATCCGAAAAACAAATCCTACCCGTATTGTTATTTTTGCTGGCAAAGGATGGAGTAGTTCCGACGATTTGAAAAATACTCTGGTTCCCGATCCTGACGATTCCTACCTGATGGCTAGCTATCATTCTTACGACCCATGGAATTTTGCCGGTACCGGAAACGGTACATGGGGCAGTCAGGCAGACATTAACCAGATGGCGCAGCAAATGATCGGTGTGAAGATCTGGGGCGACCAGAGGAATGTACCTGTACTTATCGGTGAGTTTGGGGCCCTGAAGAAATGTGATTACAATTCGCGCATGCGTTACTATGCTAATTATGCCCGCCTGGCAGTAAAATATGGCCTGGCTTTTACGGTTTGGGATGACGGTGGGGATTTTGAGGTTTTACAACGTGAAGATTTATCCTGGAACGAATTGAAGGACATTCTCATTTATGCCTCTGATACTACCGCAACTGCGCTCATTATTGCAGCGGTGGAAGATTCGCTGGTACGACTCACCTGGGAAAGCCCTGGAGAACACCACATAAAAACCATTGTGGAGCGAAAAACACAGGATACAGAATTTGAATTCTTGAAAGAAATCGTTGCGGACATAACTACCTTTACCGACTCTTCGGCTGCATGGGATATTAATTATTATTATCGGTTGCTGGAAGTTTATGCCAACGACAGTATTCCTTCATATCCGGCTAGCATTAGTTTGTTGTCCAACAAAAGAGAACCCTTTGGCGGACAGGCCATTCCCATCCCTGGAACATTTGAAGCAGAGGATTTTGACATCGGACAGGAGGGTGTTTGTTACCACGACATTGATGTGCAGAATATTACCGGAGCCTATCGTACTGATGTAGGTGTTGATATTGAAGCCCGCAGCAGCGGAGGTTTTCACATTTCCTATGTTGAACCGGGGGAATGGCTGGAATACACCATTAATGTGGCCGCGGACGGTTTATACGATATTACTGCTTATGTGGCTTCTTTGAAAGGGGGCGGCTCAATTCAATACCAGTTCGGAGCCGTTACCACTCCTCTGTCAATTATTCCCATAACCAGTAACTGGGAAACACTGGCAACAACTCGGGTAAGTACCGAGCTTGAAGCCGGAGAACAGATCATGCGACTGAAGATTATCAGTAAACCTGCTTTTAATATCGATAAAATTGAAATTAGCCAGGGCGTATCTGTTCGCAGTCAAACAATAGAAACAAGCCGGCTGTTTCCTAACCCGGTAAGGCGAACTCTATATCTGAAGGCAGCCAGTCAGATAAAGAGCCTTTGGATTACCGATGTATGTGGAAGAACTATTGCGAAGTATACTATCAATGCATATGAAACGGAGTATAACATGCAGGGGCTTCACAGCGGCATGTATATTTTTCATTTACAATTTGATAAGCATACAGAAACAATTCGTATTTTAAAATCTTCGGAATAATCGTGCTGCTGGCATTGCCTATGTTATATTGGAATTGCATAATAGCTATCTCGAAAGTATGAAGCTGACCATACTGCAAATATTCTTTCTGCTGCTCGTGCTGTCAGTAAGAACATTTGCTATTGACGATAATCATACTTTTCGGCGGATGACCATCGAAGATGGCCTGTCGAACAGTAACGTTAACTGTTTTGCTCAGGATAGCACAGGATTCATCTGGATTGGTACTGAGAATGGCCTTAACCGCTTCGATGGTTATACATTTACGCAGTACTTCAGCGATGTTAATAAGCAGAATGCGCTCTTAAGCAATGAAATACTTAGCTTGTTGGTCGATTCGGAAGGTACTTTATGGCTTGGGTCTTTCCAGGGATTGTACCGTTATAGCAGGCAATCTGACAATTTTATTCTAATTGATCTGGAGAGTGTTAGCATCTTTAATTCTGTGATGCAGATCTATTCCATTTTTGAGGATCATGAAGGTACTTTATGGCTTGGTACAGCCGGTAATGGTTTGATAAAATACAATAAAGAGACAGGTGAAGCTTCGAGCTATTATGCAGATGAGAACAAGCCGAATTCCATAAGTAGCAACTTTGTATTTTTTATTACCGAGGATAAAAAAGGAAACTTTTGGATAGGTACCACTGACAATGGCCTGGATGTGTTCAATCCGGAAACAGGGATGTTTTTCAATCATAAACCCATTAAAAATGACAATAATCAACAGAATGTAAATGCGGTTCTGAAGATATTCAATCTGAATGACAGTACCTATCTTATTGGAACACGTGCAGATGGCATCTTTTCTTTTAATATCCATACGGAATCTTTCCACCCTTACACCATTGAATGTAAAGACGATTATCGCTCCATAAGTCCATATGAAGTTTACGAGATTTTCAGGGATAGTAAAAATAACTTATGGATATCTGTTCATGGTCAGGGGCTGTATTTTAAGCGAGCTGATTTATCTTACTTTACACGTATTGAATATTCAGCTACAAATCTCAATGGTCTGATAAATAATAATGTACGTAGCATTTTGGAAGATGCACAGGGGAACCTGTGGATTGCTTCGTTTCAGGGGGGCGTTAATTTTCTACCGAATAAAATTGAAAATTTCGATTCGTATCAGCTCATTGATCAGAATTCAAATTACGTAAGTACCACAGTAAATGCCATTGTAAGTGATGAAAACAGAAATGTCTGGGTAGGTACGGATGGATCCGGACTCAAATACATCAATAAACTGAGCAAGCAGGTAAGGCATTACTATCCTGACAATAACCCTGAATCAAGTATTCCCGATAAGGTAATTATGTCTCTTTTGCTGGATGGGAATGAGCTTTGGATGGGTACTTATCTGGGTGGGCTTAGCAGAATGAATGTAAAAACAAGAACATTTAAAAACTACATTGCCACTGGACAGGATGGAGCAATAAGTGCGAATTTTGTTACCTGCATTTATAAAAGTAAAAAAGGCGATATCTGGATCGGGACAAACAGTGGCGGGCTGAATAAATATAATAAACACACCGACAGCTTTTCTCATTTCGTTGGAAGAAATGGATCGGGCGAGGAGAGTTTAACCAATAATTACATTAATACCATAGCCGAAGATAACAATGGTCGCCTGTGGCTTGGCACTTACTGGGGGCTGAGTGTTTTTGATCCGCTAAATGGCATGTTTATTAACTATTTACGTGATCCGGAGGTGCAGAATACCTTAAGCAACAATATAATTTACGATATTCTGATTTCATCCAGAAATGAAGTATGGATAGGTACCAGGGATGGTTTAAATAAATTTATTCCAAGGCGTAATGCCTTTCAGTCTTTCAACCTGTCCGACGGCCTGGCAGGTAATGTAATATACGGCATTGAAGAAGATGAAGAGGGCAATCTCTGGATAAGCACCAATAATGGTTTGTGTAATCTTAGCACTATTACTTTTCAAACCAGGAACTACCATAGTAACGACGGATTATTAAGCAATGAATTTTTCAGGCATTCATCGCATAAAGCATCAGATGGCGAGTTGTACTTTGGCGGGATTAACGGATTAAACTCCTTTAATCCTAAAAATATTCAGGAGAATTATTCCATTCCAGTTCCTAAAATCACCCAGTTCCGTGTTTTTAATCAGGTGATACAGCCAGGTGATACCATAGACGGAATACGTATTTTAAAGGAGTCGATTTGGCTGGTAGATACAGTAATACTTAAGCGCCGGTTTAACAGTTTTGGATTCGAATTCTCGGCCATGGATTACATTCAGTCCGTGAGAAATTCCTATCGATGTAAAATGGAAGGCTTTGATAATGATTGGCGCGAAATGAATTATGCGCAACGATTCGTAACCTATACAAACCTCAATGCCGGAACCTATACCTTCAGGTTAAAAGCGTCGAGTATCGAAAACCGGTGGAATGATACGGAAAAGCAGCTGACCATTATTATTACACCTCCCGTTTACCGGACCTGGTGGGCTTACAGTATTTATTTCATATTATTTGTCGCCGGCCTTCTGTTAATATGGCGCATTGTACTTCGTCGGGTTAACCTGCGAAATCAAATCAAATTAGAGCGTATGGAAAGCATGAAAATGAAGGAGATTAATCAGGCAAAGCTCCAGTTTTTTACAAATATTTCGCACGAATTCAGAACACCTATAACCTTAATACTTGGTCCTTTGAGTAAGATGCAGAACGATAATTCGCTCCTTAAGAAGTATGGCGACGGTGTCGATCTAATGATCAAAAATTCAAAACGTTTATTAAGGCTGGTGAATCAACTAATGGACCTCAGGAAAATAGAAACAGGAAAAATGCGCCTGAAAACTGAGCATGCAGATATAATCCTCTTTTTGCAGGATGTATTTGACACCTTCAGGCAACTGGCTGAAAAACAAAATATTGACTTTAAATTCATTTCATATACAGAATTTAAGCACATCTGGTTCGATCCGGATAAAATCGATAAAATTATCTTCAACCTCCTGTCCAATGCTTTTAAATTTACTCCCGAATATGGTGAGATCGAACTGATAATCGAAGAGGAGGATGGAATCGATCAAAAGAAATGGCTGCGTATTGCTGTAAAGGACTCTGGTAAGGGTATTCTTGAAGAAGAACAGAATAAAGTATTTGAACGCTTTTTCCAGACAAGCGATCGTACAATGGCTTCCAGTGCAGGATCGGGTGTGGGGCTATCGCTCACCCGCAGCTTGGTTGAACAACACTATGGTGAGATTCATTTAAAATCGGAAGAGGGTAGGGGGGCCGAGTTCATCATCCTGCTTCCAATCGATGAAAAAACGTACAGCGACGAAGAGAAATTCTCTCCAGAGGTTCCCGGTGTAAACAAGTACATTCACAACGAACCCTTTGAAACTATTAATGAAGAGCTGATAGTGAAGCTGAGTGTTAACAAGGATCAGTCCATACTGATTGTAGAAGACAATCCCGATCTCCGCTCTTATTTGAAAAATGAACTGGTTGATTTCTATAATGTATACGAAGCCGCCAACGGAAAAGAAGGTTTTGATATGGCCCTGAATAAGGTTCCCGATTTAATTATTAGCGATGTGTTGATGCCCGAAATGGATGGCCTGGAAATGTGCCGGCTGGTAAAAATGCATTTTTTAACCAATCATATTCCTGTAATATTGCTTACTGCCCGGGCGTCCATGGAACACCGCATAAAAGGAATTGAATATGGTGCTGATTCTTACATTCCCAAACCTTTCAACTTGCAACATTTACGGATCCGCATTAAGAAACTGCTAGAATTGCGTAGTGTGCTTAAATCAAAGTATGCAAACAATATAGATTCTGATGGATCCATTTCGGTTATGGAAGAAAACCAGTATTTGAAAGTGCTGAACGAATATATCCTGGACAAGATCGATGATTTGAGCCTGAACATTGAGGGTATATGCAAAGACCTTGGGATCAGTCGTGCACATTTTTATCGGAAAATTAAGCTAATGACCGGAAAAAGCCCCTCAGAATATATTCGAATGATCCGCTTAAATGAGGCTGCAAAAATTCTTTCAACAGAAAATTATTCCATAAGTGAAGTGGGTTACAAAGTTGGTTTTAATTCCCCTTCTTACTTTTCAATATCGTTTAAAAAACAGTTTAAGCTAAACCCTGTTGAATTTGCCAAAAGAAGAAAAGGTGCTGAATGATCATTTTGCTCTAGTGTTCTGAGAATTTCTCAAAGCCGGCAGCCAGCTCATATTCATTCTTAAATTTTAAGTGGTTTTCAAGCATTATCTGCCTGAGCTTTTTCTTTTCATCTTCAGAGAAATTTGTAAGAATAGCCCTTTTCTTGAAACGAACCTCGTGCATGAGTCCGTCTTTTCGAAGGTAATACTGGTAGCGCTTAACAAAATCATCGCTCGTTTTCAGATAAGTGACTTTCCGGTGACAATAAAACGATAGCTTCCCTTCTGCTAATACTTCCAGAAAAATACTGTGGTGTTGTAGGCCGCTCGTATCGCCATACTGCACAAAATGCAGACTATCACCAGCTTCCGTAATAATTTTAAATGCTGCTATACTTTCCTTTATCACAATGCCGGTTTTGAAATCCGATTCGCGCAACCAGAGCAAGTCGTCTTTCCTGCTATGATAACGCAAAAGACAATTACTTGCTTTTTGTCCATTTGTAAAATGTATTTCCCCCCTGTTCCAGTTGTTGTAATATTGATCTTTTCTCCCCGGGAATTCATCCACGAAAGCAATCGCAGTAATGGGTGCGTTCTGAGCATCCTGCCCCGGCAGCATATTTGAGACCAGGAGCCCAAGTATTCCAATGCATATGTTTATTCTCAGGTTCATTCTAAAATACAATAAGCTTCTGATAACTATATGGTTTGTTATTTATTAATCCATTCATACGCAAGCAGTAAGTGTTTCCTATATCGGGTTTGCGAAGCTTTATGGTTATGGATTTTTCTCCCTTTAATTCCATCTGAGGGTTCCAATAAATGTTATTCTCCGTTAAAGGTTCGTTTTCGGGCTTCAGACATATCCCGGACGCTGCCTGGTGAAAATTGTTATCAAAGCGATAAACAGCGCTGCAAAACATCTTATCTGTTACCCCTTTATTGAAAGTGTAAATACTAATGATTCCCTGGTAGCTTAGCTCACCATGCATGACTCTATGGCTAAACAACTCAATGCGTTCAATATCTTTCGAATGAAGTGTGCTTAAATAGGAAAGGTTGAGGCAGGGAATTCCGTTAAGAAAAACCAGGGATTTACCATAAATCACTTTGTTATTCATAACCATACCCAATTGTATGCCCTCCTCGGTTTCTCTGTAGCGTACCGGGGGCAATATATTGTTGCAAATATCCTCGAAATCATCCAGTTCAATAAAATCTGAAGGCCTGATAATCATTGAGGGTGTTTGGAAAAAATTAGGCTTCGATTTACCGGATATCTTTTCATTTACCTTTTGATCCTTACGATAAATACGGCTGATTAATTCTCTTGTTTTAAGCTGGCTTAAATACGCTTTTTGTGCCCTGTCCAGTGGGACTGGTTCAAGGGAATTCTCATCATTATTTATATTATTCCCGTCCATAAGCCAGGCTACATTAATAGCACAATCGCCCTCTGCCAGTTGCAAATAGCATTCGCGGTTATCGTAGTCAGCCTGAACCATGAAGCAAAAAGCCCCGGTACTGTCTGTTCTGGTATATAAGAAGTTTGCAGTAGTATCGGCAAATGACAAAAAGACCAGCTTGTTTGCAAGATCCTTCGAATCCGGGAGCTGAACCAGCTTGCCCCTGATTGTTTTTCCCTGTCTTTCAGCTGGGGTAATTGCGTAGCTCTGCTTCTTTGAATTTAGCAAAAACTGCTCGTATGTCTCAGAAAATGATGCTGTTTGAAGAAGTGAATCCAGGGGTGATACCTGGTTCAGGGAAACAGATAAACCAGCCATTTGAAGCTCTTCGGTAAATCGAAGTTCCAGAATACCAGATTCTGCATTGTATGCGGAATTCATTAGGCCTGTATTATCCCGGGTGGGTATATCCGACTGTTGAATTACCAGAACACTATCGGGAACAATGTCTTGCAGAAGCTGAATAAATACCCGGGTCTTAAAGATCATATCAGCGGGGTACGACAGCATACTCCGGGTATAGGCACGCAGATCATATATTCCGCTTTCTATCTCCATGGGGATACTGATACGCATGCTGTTAGAAGCGTCAGCGGCTATTTTCTCCTGCCATTGGTGTACGCTTGTTCCGCTATTATCTATCAGATCAAAATAGATGATTCGACTTTGTTGTTCTTTGTCGGTGTTTACTATGTAAGTGGAATAATGAAGGTCACTGCCTGTGAATAAAAGATGACTGCTGAGATGGACATACACCATTTCCTGCGGCATTACCCTGGCGGCAGACAACAGCAACACCACCAGTATGCAAGCTCTATGTGAAATCTTCTTTTTCAAATTCTCTCCTTTAATCTGCTTAGTAGGTCAAGACCGAATCAATCAGAAACGTATCAACCTGATACCATTTTGGATACCACCCGGCACTTATTACTGTATCTTTCAGCCTGCGTCCCCTGTACATCCGATAGCCCAGTGATTCGTACTTATATACTGAATAATACTGCCTGTTAACCGAGGATACATCGAATAAACCCAATACAGGTGAGCTTTCATCGCCAACGTTAAATACATTGCCTGTAAGTTGCTGGGGAATGGGATCGAAAATCTGTCCGCTGGCCTGCAACTGCTCACCGGCTTCTTCATAGTATTGGTATATATTTTTATCGCACTGATAGATATCTACCGGAATCACCCATTCTATAAACTCGTAATCGGTATATAAACTAAAATTATAACAATCGGGGTCGGCAGGAAGGAACATGGGGATAACTGTTCTCTCGGAAGGTGAATAATTTATATCAGCCGACAGATTGCCAATTTTGGGAAATTCTGTATTTGTAAAACCCTCGTATACATCATACACGGTGTCGTAGCGTATCTCATATATATAATTATAATCTCCCTCCGACACAACATACTCACGTGAACGCCGATTGCGGGTTTGGGAATGTACGTAATAATCTGCGCGTGCACGGTACCACAGATCGTGTTGTGGCTGATTTAGCCGTGCCTGTAGAATAATCCCCTGCCTGTCCAATGTAAAGAACTCACCATCTGCATTCTTTTCTACAGTTGATAAGGTGTTGTATTCAAAAAATATAATTTCTACTGCCACAGTATCCTTCAATTCCTGATCTTCCGACTTCAGTATTTCGCCGTTGGGTAAATGCACTTCCAGGGTATATATGGTATTTGTATGTGGCGTAAATTCCAGGGGAAAGCTATACTGCCCCTTGGCGGTTTCTGTAAGTTGATATTGATTTCCTTCGCCATCACTTATGACAACCAGATCGGTCGGGACATACTCTTTTTTTGTCTCTGTATACGGCATCGCATAGTACAATTCGAAGGTGTTCAGGGCATCCAGATTACTCAGACGACTACTCAGCACAGGTATCTTCTCGCTGGCATCAAGTGCTTCGTTTAAGTAGGGCTCCTGGCAGGCTGATACGAAAGCCATGCAGAGCAGGAGGACGCTATTTTTACAGAACTTCTTCATGCTAAAAAATAAAGTTGTAAGTAATTACCGGCATTGGAATACCAATGAGGTACATCTTATATAAACTGAAAGGCTGATAATTATTGTCCTCTGTAGGTACATCTTTTTGATAGAATATTGAATAGGCATTCTTGCGGCCATAAACATTCAGCAGGGAAAAGGTCCAGCTCCCCTTCCACTTCTTTTTAATTCTCAGACTTTCGTCGATGCTGAGCGAAATATCCAGCCGGTGATAATCAGGAATCCGATATTTATTACGATCAGAATAATATACCAGTTTTTCGTACTCCAGGTAATAGGTGTATTCCGGCAGGGTAACTGGTCGTCCGCTGGTATAATTAAAATTACATCCCATACGAACCCTTCTGTTAAAACTATAGTTTAGTCCCACTTTAAGCGCATGAGGTATGTCATAGGCCGAAGGGTAGCGATTGTTGCTGTTAATTATGTCTTCGAACCATTGTCCATCGGTTTGCTTGAAAGCCCGTGAATAGGTGTAGGAAATATTTCCTTGAAGTTTTCCCCTGCTTTTCTTCAGGAAAAGCTCAATACCATAATTGGTACCTGTAGCCGGCAACAATTCTGTTTCAAGATTGGGATTGAATTGCAGATCCGCGCCATTTCGGTATTCCGTCAGATTTTGCAAATATTTGGTATACACTTCAGCTGAAAACTCGTAGGTGTTTTCTTCGAAATTCTGGTAATACCCAAGTGCTATCTGATCGGCAATTACCGGCCTGAGGTAGGGGTCTGACAATTTCCAAACATCTTCAGGTGTGGTAATGGAGGTATAGGACAGACGTGTCAGGTATTGCTTATTCCGGTTGTAGCTGAGCTTTATGGAATTGTTCTTCCCCAGCATATACTTCATCGACAATCGGGGTTCCAGGCCTCCGTATTTACTAACACTTTCACCTGCGCCATATACAGAACTATCGCTTACATTTTCGGGGTGCATGGGTTCGCCGGGAACATAGGCATATACGGTTGCCGGCCCGAGAAAATTATACAGTGTATAGCGTAAGCCCAGTTGTACTGTGAACCGCGAAGCAAAGGTGATTTCATCTAAAACAAAACCTGAGATTTCATAAGCTGTTTCCAGGTGGGGATCGTAAACAGAAATTTCACTGTTGTTCAGAGGATTCCTCTCTCCCGGATTCACAGAGTAATGACTTGCCTGCATACCCAGCGTCAACTTCTGTATTCCCGGGCCCTGGTATTTTGCCTGTATTTTTCCCGATAAGGACTCAATGCCGGTTTGTAGTTCATAACGATATGATTCGTGGTAATTATTATCGCTGGCCAGGTTATAACTGCTATAATCGGCTTCAAAATCCAGAAAGAATACCGTGCTGAAAATATGGGTCCAGGATGCAGAAAAGAGACTGTTGTTATAATCGTAAGCCACATTACTGGCATATTTAAAGTAATCGTGACTGTGATAGGCAAATAGTGTTAAGAGGTTTTCCTTCAGGTTTATATTTACTGTTGCGCTGACATCGTAAAAAGAAGCTGAACTATTTTGCAGGTTGTAATCAGGCATATGGGTAAGCAGGTAATCGGAATAGCTTGAACGCCCGCCCAACTTTAACTTTACCAGATCCTTTGCCAATGGCGTTTCCAACAGTAAACGGCTGCTAAAAAGGCCTATCCCGCCCTTTAACTTAAATTCATCGATGGCAGGATCGGCTATTTTAATATCCATGACCGAAGATATGCCCTGGCCGTATTCGACCGGGATATGCCCCTTATATAAGGTAACATTGTTAAGTGCATCAGGATTTATTACTGACAAAAGGCCCATTACATGTGAGGTATTATACAAAGGACTATTCTCCAGCAGGAACAGGTTCTGATCTTCGCTTCCTCCCCTTACATTAATCCCCGAACCAAATTCGCTCGCCGTTTTTACCCCTGGCATTGTGGCAAAGCTCTTGATAATATCCGGCTCACCCACCAGTGATGGCAGGTGCTTAATGAACTTTGCATTCATTTTCAGAACACCCATGTGCACACGGCTAACATTGGCATCCTGCTGTTCGCCGATTATGGACACTTCTTCGATTGAATAGATTTCTTCAAATACCTCAATATCCAGACTGCCGGAAGTAATTGCTTTTATGTCGAGGGTTGCATCTTCGTAGCCCATGCTCCTCACCCTTATGCGGTATAATCCGGCCGGCAATTGTAAGCTATAATTTCCCGAATTTCCCGTAACAGCATAATAGGTGGTATTTTCAGCCTGAATTACAGCTCCGGGCAAGGGCGTACCATCAGCTCCATTGCTTATTATTCCCCGAATAGTAAGCACGCTGTGTTTACCCGCTTCATTGGGATTCCCGATAAGGATATAATCCTTTACTCCTGTATTATGATTGTTCCCGTTATTCATTTGTTTTTGCAACAATGCTAGCCCTTCCCTGGGTACCACATAGATGCATTGTTCCAGCTGGAAAGACGTCATTCCGGTTTTTTCCAGGATCTTATTCATGACTTCCTGGATGGAAACTCCCTTAAAGCTTCCGGTGAAATAGTTCTCATCAAACCATTCTGCTTTGTAATAGATGTGCAGGGAATATTCCCGGGCAATTTCATCCAGGATTTGGGGCACATAAACATCCTGCCAGGTATCAGTGAGTAATACTGTATCCTGAGCTTGTCCAAACAAAGGTGTGGCGAATGGGAACAGAAGTATAGTAATTATTAGTACAGGATTGTATTTATATAACTGTTTTTCCTTCATTCGGAATTATGCTTCTACCAGCTACAAAGCTAACCCTTTCAGCGCTAATGCTATTTAATTATTGATACACATTGACAGAAAGTCTTTTTCTTATGTCTCATTTTAATGAGACAATACAGAATCATAAATGAGACATTAGCAAATATGTGAAACATTAGTGACAAAGAATGAACGATTAGAGAAAATGTAATAGTTTGTGGCGGCATACCTTTACAATACCTAAAACTATCAGCACTCTGAAGATTAGAAAAGACCATATCAGGGAAGGATTATACGGTTCAGTTATAGCATTACTGTTTCTGAGTCTACCACTGATATTATCCTGCGAGGGACCCGCTGCTTCTGTGAAGAATGAGAATCTATTAAGCGATTCTCTTGCTACTATACCGGCCATTGAACTGTACAGGCAAATGGAGCAGATTTCGGCCTCCTATATCATGGTAGGCCATCAGGATGCACTGGCTTACGGTATGGGTTGGCGGGGAGCTGAATTTAAATCGGATATTCATGATGTTTGTGGTGATTTCCCTACTGTTTATGGATGGGACCTGGGTCATATCGACGATCTTTATAATATAGATAGTGTTCCTTTCGCAGATATGATACGCTGGGCGAAAGAAGTACACAAAAGGGGTGGTATTAATACCTACAGCTGGCATATTCTTAATCTGGTAACAGGGGGTAGCAGCTGGGATTCTTCGGAATGTGTTTCATCCATTCTGCCCGGCGGTAAGTACCATGAAGATTTCATGAAAAAGCTTGACCGGGCAGCTGCCTTTTTTAACAGGCTTCGCGATCAGGACAGCCTCCTGATACCTGTACTTTTCCGCCCCTGGCACGAAATGAATGGCGGATGGTTCTGGTGGGGATCAGAATCCTGTACTCCTGAAGAATACAAACAACTCTGGCGCTTTACCACGGACTACCTGCGCAATGAACACAAACTGAATAACCTGATCTATATTTATTCAACAGATGTATTCGAGAATAGCGAAGAGTACCTGACTTACTACCCCGGTGATGCCTATGTGGATATTCTGGGTTACGACGATTATAAAGGCCTGTATGACCGGAGTACGACTTACAGAACCATTGAAATGCTGGAAATACTGTCCGACATTGCAAGGGAGAAAACCAAGCTCTATACCATATCGGAAGGAGGCGTAGAAACCATTCCCGATTCAACCTGGTTTAGCCAGGTGGTGCTTCCTGCCCTTACAAGCAACGGTAAAACAAGAGGAATCAGCTATATACTGTTTTGGCGTAACGGACGACCCGATCATTTTTACGCTCCTTACCCCGGTCATGCAAGTGCTGAAGATTTTATTGAATTTATGAAAGACTCCTCCATTGTCCTTTTGGAGGAACTCCAACAAATACTAAACAAGAAATAGAAAGAAGGAAGCGTGAAATTAACAGGACTTGATATAGCAATAATTCTCGGGTATTTAATCTCCACCATAGCTATCGGGCTGATTATGAAAAAGCGGGCCCAACAAAGCAAAGCGGCTTATATGCTTGGTGGAAACAAAATCCCCTGGTATATGCTTGGCCTGTCAAATGCTTCAGGGATGTTCGATATTTCAGGTACCATGTGGTTGGTAAGCCTTGCTTTTGTATATGGCTTAAAAAGTATATGGATACCCTGGTTATGGCCTGTTTTTAACCAGATATTTCTAATGGTATATCTGTCCATCTGGCTACGCCGTTCAAACGCCACCACCGGGGCTGAATGGATTTCCACCCGCTTTGGAAATGGAAAGGACGGACGATTATCGCACAATATTGTAGTGGTATTTGCCCTGATAAGCTGCCTGGGATTTCTGGCTTACGGTTTTATTGGCTTGGGTAAGTTCGTGGAGATATTCATTCCCTGGGAAATGATAGCGGACCATATTCCTTTTGATATCCCGGAAAAATATGTTCCGCACGTTTACGGCATTGTTTTTACGCTCTTTGCCATGTTCTACGCCATCCTGGGTGGAATGTCGAGTATTGTCTGGGCCGATGTGCTCCAGTTTACTATAATGACTGTTTCAGCCATCGTAATCGGTGTAATTGCCATGAATGCGCTTGCTGTTAATCCGCTGAATGTTCCCGACGGATGGATGAACCCATTTTTTGGTGCAAAGCTGGATATCAGCTGGACAGGCATAATTGATGAAGTAAATGCGAAAATTGCGTCAGATGGTTACTCCTTATTCAGCATCTTCTTCAGCATGATGTTGTTTAAGGGAATTCTGGTAAGTGTTGCAGGTCCGGCCCCAAATTACGATATGCAAAAAATCCTGTCGACCCGGTCACCCAAGGATGCTGCAAAAATGTCGGGCTTTGTATCGGTAGTGTTAATGCCTACCCGCTATTTCATGATTGCAGGCTTTGCTATACTGGCAATTCTGTTTTATGATAAGCTCGATTTAATCACAGGAGGCCGTTTGGATTTCGAACAGATTTTACCATCGGCCATCAACCAGTTTGTACCTGTAGGTTTTATGGGACTGCTTCTGGCTGGTTTACTGGCAGCTTTTATGTCCACATTTGCAGGAACCCTAAATGCCGCCCAGGCCTATATTGTAAACGACATATATTTAAAGTATTTGCGCCCGAAAGCCAGCAACAAACAGATTAATCGCACAAACTATTTAACAGGAATTATTGTAGTAGTAATCAGTATAATATTCGGTATATTTGCCCTGGATGTTAACAGTATTCTACAGTGGATCGTTTCTGCATTATTCGGTAGCTATGTGGCCTCAAACGTGCTTAAATGGTACTGGTGGCGATTCAATGGTAAAGGCTTTTTCTGGGGCATGGTAGCCGGTATTGTTCCTGCCCTTATTTTCCCTTATGTCTTCGATACGCTCGACTTGTATTATTTCCCCTTAATACTGCTTATCTCTATTACCGGATGCATTATCGGAACATATACAGCACCTCCTGTGGAGGAGGAAACACTAAAGGATTTCTATAAAAATGTCCGGCCCTGGGGGTTCTGGAAGCCCATTCAAGATAAAGTGCTGGCGGAAAATCCGGATTTCGAGAAGAACAAAGATTTTAAGCGGGATATGTTCAATATTATTATTGGTGTCATTGCGCAGACCGCACTGGTGATATTCCCCATATATATCGTGTTAAAACAAATCCTGCCATTGCTTGTTTCATTATCAATTATTGCTGTTGCAGCCATAATTATGAAAAAAACATGGTGGGATAAACTGCCGGAATCCTAAATTAAATTGAATGTTTAGAATTCGCTCATATTATGTTCTTGGTTTATTGGCGCTTAGCATCTTAACCTCGTGCAGGCATTCTGCCAGAATGCCCAATGTAATATTTGTACTTACAGATGACCAGGGTTGGGGTGATATTGGTTACAATGGCAACCAGATGCTCAGCACCCCAACACTTGATTCGCTGGCTGCCAGTAGTGTGGTTATTGACCGTTTCTATGTATCCCCGGTATGTGCTCCCTCACGCGCAAGTTTTCTTACAGGCAAGTATCACCTGAATACAGGAGTATCATGGGTTACCCACCGAAAAGAGGTCATGCATGAATCAGAAACTACGGTAGCTGAGATATTTAAAGAGGAGGGATATCGAACTGCTTATTACGGGAAATGGCACAATGGCGCTCAGTATCCGCATAGCCCGCTCGGACAAGGTTTCGACCAATTCTTCGGTTTTTGTGGCGGACACTGTAACAGCTATTTCGATACCGAATTGCAATGGAATCATGAAATGATACCGACACAGGGATATGTGGCCGATCTGTTTACCGATTCCCTGATTAATTTTATTGATGATTCAGAAAAACCATTTTATGCTGTTCTGGCCTATAATACACCTCATACCCCCTACCAGGTTCCGGATCTGTATTATGATAAATACCTTCAGATGGGTCTCGATCGAAAAACAGCCGCTATCTATGGAATGATAGAGAATATCGACCACAACGTGAACCGTCTGCTGGACGCACTTAACAAAGAAGATCAGATGGAGAATACCATTTTCGTATATACCAGCGATAACGGACCAAATTTTGTGCGCTATAATGGCGGGTTAAAAGGCCGTAAAGCACAGGTTGATGAGGGTAGTATTCGCGTACCATTTATTATCCATTATCCTGAAGGACACTTTAAGACTAGACATATTTCAGAAGGTTTTGCCAGTCATATAGACCTCCTGCCTACCCTGCTGGATCTTTGTGGTATTCAGACAAACAACGAATTCCATGGTTCCAGCTTTGCTTCCTTTCTTCAAAAGAATAAAAAGCTCAGTACGGAGAAAGTTTTATTTACCCACCAGTTATTAAACGATGACTTTGCTGCTTCTTCGGCAGTACGCACCAACGAATACTTGCTTACCTGTTATCCGGGAGATACAGCACTCTTTAACCTACAGAACGACCCCTACCAGTTGAAAAACATAATCGGTCAGCAGAAAAACATTAGCGATGCGCTGATTCGGGCTTACAAAAATTGGTACGAGGAAGCAATCGGTGAGGGTGTTGATCCTGAACCTATCACAATTGACGATCACATGGATATCGACATAGATTTCCCGGCTCACGAGGCTGATTTATCCGAAGGTTTGGATTTCGCCGGAACGATGGGGTGGGCAAACGACTGGATCATAAACTGGGACTCCGGGAAGGATAGTATCAGCTGGGATATTCAGGTGGAATCTGATTGTTCATACAAGGTTTCACTCTTGTATGCATGCAAGCAGAAAGATATTGGAAGCAAGCTGCTTTTAAAAACTAAAAGTTCGCAAACACCAATAAGGATATCACAAGCCGACGAAGGAATTCTGGTAGATAACCCGGATCGGGTAATTCGTAAAGAAGTCCAGGAAAGAAAATGGGGTGTATTGGAAGCGGGTATTTTACGGTTGTCAGAAACCGATAGTACAATAAGCATTAGCCTGCTGGATGATGTTTCTACCTCAATTGAAATAAAAGGAATCGTACTAAGGTCAAATGAATATAAAATAGATTAAAAAATTTTATTTGATGAATTTTAGCGAACAGTTAAATAGAATTAGGGAACAACACCAGGCACTATTGCAAGAGCCAAACAGTAAAGTTCTGGATGAATACAACGGGATTTACGTCCGCTATAAGAATCCTGTTCTTAGCGCTGCACATGTGCCGCTTAGCTGGCGCTTTGATATGAACCCTTTTACAAATCCGCACCTGATGGAGCGAATAGGGTTTAATGCGGCTTTTAATGCCGGAGCTATGAAATTTAATGGTAAGTATGTACTTGCCGTTCGTGTAGAAGGTAACGACCGTAAATCGTTTTTTGCCATTGCAGAAAGCCCGAATGGTATTGACAATTTTACTTTTTGGGAGTATCCGGTCCTGATGCCCGAAACCGATAATCTGGAAATCAACGTCTACGATATGCGCTTAATACAGCACGAAGATGGATGGATATATGGCATATTCTGTAGCGAAAGAAAGGACCGGGAAGTTCCTGAGGGCGATACTTCTTCGGCAGTGGCAGCGGCAGGAATAGCGCGTAGCAAAGACCTGGTTAACTGGGAACGTCTGCCTGACCTGTTAAGCTTTTCTGGTCAGCAACGCAATGTGGTATTACATCCCGAATTTGTAAACGGTAAGTATGCACTTTATACACGCCCGCAGGATGGTTTCATCGATACCGGATCGGGTGGTGGAATAGGTTTTGGCTTTTGCGACAACATGGAAAGGGCCGTAGTGAAAGAAGAAAGCATTCTGGCCCAAAAGACCTATCATACTGTATACGAAGTGAAAAACGGATTAGGTCCGGCTCCCTTTATAACTGATAAAGGATGGTTGCATTTGGCTCATGGGGTACGCAATACCGCAGCCGGATTACGCTACGTTCTGTATGTATTCATGACCGATTTGAATGATTTGACGAAGGTTATATATAAACCTGCAGGACATTTTCTTGCCCCAAAAGGTGCTGAAAGGGTAGGCGACGTTTCAAATGTGGTTTTCTCGAATGGATGGATAAAAGATAATGATGGGCGGGTACTCATTTATTATGCCTCGTCAGATACACGTTTACATGTGGCTGAGACCAGCATCGAACAACTTCTGGATTATTGTATAAATACTCCCGAAGATGGCCTGAGAAGTATTACAACAGTTCAAAGAATCAATGATTTAATTAATACTAATAAAACTACCTGACGAGAATGGGTTTTCTGCCATAGGCATTTTCTGGCAGCATTTAAAAATCTTAAGCTATGAAAAAAATACTACTATTTGTATCCATCTCGCTATCCTTACTAATCGGATTGCCGGTGATGGTTTTGGCTCAAACAGCTTCGGTTTCCGGAAAGGTTACAGACAGCAATAACGAGCCGCTTATTGGTGTAAACATTGTTTCACAGGGCAATATTGTCGGAACCGTTACTGACCTGGAAGGTGAATATATCCTTGAAGGCCTGCCTGCAGAAGCTGTTACTCTTATGTTCAGCTATATTGGCTATACTACCAAGACCTTAGATGCAGACTTAAGTGTTAATCAGAACCAGTTAATCAATGTTACCTTATCGGAAGAAGTTGCAGAACTCGACGAAGTGGTAGTAATTGGTTATGGCGTTCAAAAGAAATCAGACCTCACCAGTGCAATTTCTTCTATATCAGCCGAAGACCTGGAAGAGGCCAAAGCTGCAAATATCCAGGAAGCTTTGCAGGGACTGGCTGCAGGGGTACATGTTTCTTCCAATACAGGTGCCCCGGGTGCTGGTGTAAGTGTGAAGATACGGGGTATCACTTCCATTAATGGTACCGATCCCCTGTGGATTATTGATGGTGTTGCAGGTGATCCTAATTCAGTGAATGCTGCCGATATAGAGTCGATGGAAATCCTGAAAGATGCCTCGTCGGCAGCAATATATGGTGCCAATGCCGGTAGTGGTGTTATCCTGGTAACCACAAAAAAGGGTAAAGCTGGCGATACCAAAGTTACCTTCAATGCCTATCAGGGCATGCAGAAAGTTACCAGGCAGATAGAACTGGCCAGTGGCCCTGAGTTTACCCATATGTTACACGAATACGAAGTACTGGCTAATAAGCGGAAATATTTCAGTACCCAGTTCGATACCTTTGATACTTATAACTACCAGGATATGATATTCCAGGAGGCTTTAATGCAAAATTACGATGTAGGTGTTAGCGGTGGTAACGAGAAATCCACCTTTTACATGGGCGCTTCCTACTCCAATCAGGAAGGTATACTGAAGACAACCGGATACGAACGCTTAACAGTCCGCCTTAATGGAGAACACAAAGCCAATGACTGGTTTACTGTTGGTTTTAATACAAGTTTTTCGCAACAGAAATATAAAGGTTTCGAAGAATGGGAATTGCAGGACGATTATGCCTCTCCCATTCTAAACAGCATTACCTTCCATAACTTTGTAGCACCTTATATCGATCCACAGGATATTCGTACTGATTCTGAATACGATAAAGGGTGGTCATCATCTCCCCTGGGGAATATTTCCAACCCGGTTTCCATGATAGAATTGAAAAATCGCGAAACAGCAGTATCCAATGCCAGCGGAACCTTCTTTGGTAAAATAATGCCGGTAAAAGGGTTAACACTGGAATCACGCATAACCGGTAGTATGGGCTATAGCGGGACCAGCGATTTCTATCCCGTGTTTTATGTTACGAACTCCTATCAAAATGCAGAAAACTCATTACGTAAGAATTCCAGTTCGAACAAATCCTGGAACTGGCAAAATCTTATATCATATAATGCTTCCTTCCAGAATCACAATCTCAGTGTGCTGGCAGGTTTCGAAGCCGGTTACGGCAAATACGAATACATAAACTCCGAGCGTCACAATTTAATTAACCAGTCTGAGGAAATGCGCTATTACGATGCGGCATTGAACGATTCACTAATCCTGCTAAATGGATTGGCAAACGAATCTTCCGGTTATTCCTATCTGGGTCGTGTAAGCTACGATTACAGAGGGATGATCCTGGGTCAGTTCAACATCCGAAAAGATTACTCATCGAAATTCGGTCCGCAAAACCGAAGCGGAGTATTCCCTTCCTGGTCGGTAGGATTTAAGTTCACGGAACTTGAGGCTGTTAAAAATGCACTTCCTTTCATGAACTTCGGTAAAGCCCGCTTTGGCTGGGGTAAGGTGGGTAACAATTCCGTTATCCCCTACCAGTACTTCACCACCGTGTATACAACCGAAGTCCTGGGATACAGTTTCAACAACAGCGGTATTTCCACCGGTGTGGCTCCTTTCGGTATAGCAAACCCCAACATTCGCTGGGAGGATGTGATAACATCTAATCTCGGTTTGGATTTACGCTTCTTAACCAGTCGCCTGTCAACTACCATTGAATATTTCGAACGACACAACAATGGGATGTTAATGGTGTTTGAGGATGCCGAACATGTAGGAAACTATACCGATGCCGGAAGTATCTCGCAGGAAGGCGGACGTTCGTATTCCGATAAAAACATTGGACAGTTCAATAACAGTGGGGTTGAATTCGACGTGGGCTGGAAAGACCAGCGCGGAATGGTCAAATATGGTGCCAATTTTAATTTCACCTATATTAAGACAAGTGTTGGCGAAATAGAACCTGATACGCTTACTGCAGGTAAAGCCAAAGGTCTTGGCATGGATCTTACCCGTACAATTCAGAACCAGCCTTTCGATATCTTTTACGGTTACATAACCGATGGTTTGTTCCAGATTGAAGATACCCCCGATGGCGACCCCAATAGCACGGTTACCAATCAGCCTTCTACAATCAGTCCCGATGGCGAGACGGTATATGCACAACCAAAGGCGAAACCGGGGGACTTCAGATTCAAGGATGTAAACGGAGATGGTAAAATAAATGAACAGGATATGGTATCCCTGGGTAGTCCGCATCCGAAATTCGCTTTTGCCCTGAACTTATTTGCTGACGTGGATTTACCGGCAAACCTGGGGACCATCGACTTCCGGGCTTTCTTTCAGGGTGTTGCAGGTAACAAGGTATTTAACGCTACCAAGTTTTACCTGTTCAATAAGGAAGGCGCTTTCAACTGGGGCAAGGACTATTACGACAATCACTATACCATAGAATTATATGACCGCGAGGGTATGCTGGTAACAGAAGCGAACGACGACGCCAAATACCCCCGCCTCGATCCTACCAATGCAAATGAAAACTTCATGAACCTGTCAGATTTCTATATTGAGAATGCTTCATATTTGCGATTAAAGAACCTTGAAATAGGATACACACTGCCTGAATCATTCATGAGAAGAGTAAAAATAGAGAGGCTCCGCGTTTACGGTGCTGTTAAGAATCTGTTTACCCTCACAGAATACTCTGGTCTTGATCCGGAGGTTGGTGGTTCCAGGAATGCAGGTGGATTTTCCGATCCGCGTTCTGCCGGTATTGACAAAGCATCCTATCCTGTCTCACGCATGTGGACAATAGGTGTAAATGTAAATTTTTAATAGCCCGATAAATACAGAATCATGAAATCATCAATAAAATATATCGCAGCCTTGCTTCTTGCCAGCTTTCTGGTGGGATGCAGTGAAGATTTTCTCGACCTGAAACCTTTAGGGCGTCCGTCTACCGAATCGTTCTATACCGATTTTGAGTCCCTGGATTATACCGCTACTTCAGCTTATGGTATGCTCTGTTCGCGCGATGTTTACGACATTATGTATAGCATCGGATTTCAGAGTGCCAGTGACGATTCAGAAGTGGGTGGTGAAAATACCAGCGACTGGCCGGAGTTTCAGGTAATCGACCGTTTTACACATACCACGAAAGAAGCGCGTATTCATCGTTTCTATGCCTACGTCTACAAAGGAATTCGCATGACCAATGAGTTTCTTACACGTGTGGATGAAATAAGAGAGATAGAGAATGCCAAAATTAAAAGTCCTGCTGAACATGATGCTACCAACGCTCTGATTGATTTAAGGATAGCGGAAATGCACTATTTGCAGGCATTTTATCACTTTACCCTAGTACAGGTTTACGGTGGTGTGCCTATTATGGATGTTTTGGGTGGTGGTGAAGAGCAATCCATGGCCCGTTCTTCCATTGCCGAAGTACTGCACTTTATTGAAAGTGAGTTGGAGGCAGCCATACCCGATTTGAAAGAAAAAAGCGAACTGGATTTAAACCAGGGACGTGCAACAAAAGGTGCTGCACGTGCTTTATTGGCCAAGGCTTATTTGTACGAATCATCCTATGCAAAGAATTATGGTGGAGACAGCCGCTTTGCCGATTGTGAAACTAAATATGATCTTGCTTTGAAGTATGCCGAGGATGTGATTCTCTCCGAAGAGTATCTGCTGGTGGGTGAAAATGGTGAACGCTTTCCCTCCTGGAATTCTTCCACCGGCCTTCCTGTAGGTGGCTTCCGTTGGATGTTTACGCTTGATGGTGATAACTGTGATGGATCAGTGTTCGAGATCCAGAGCCTGAACGATGGCGCTGAATGGACCCGTAGCCGTGGTAACTATATGACCGTTTACACCACAGTACGTTTTTGCTACGCCAGCGATGGTACACCAGGGCAATCGGCGGGCGGATGGAGTTTCAACCTTCCGACCAAATACCTGGTAGCAGCATTTGGCAATAAGGATACCCGGGAAACCGGCTTAAACTCAAGCCCGGTGGATGAAGATCTCGACCCGCGCTTTGCCACGACAGTTGGCCGTGCCGGCGACCTTGTTAAAGTTGGCAGCGAATGGTTCGAAATGGATTTTCAGAATCTGCCCACCGAAACCATTAGCCGCAAATACGAGTGTTCCTATGATGAATACTGGGGCAGTATGTATGATTTCCATGGAGGTCCGATAAACATCCGCTTAATACGCTTTGCCGACGTGGTTTTGATGGCTGCCGAAGCTGCTTATGAAGAAGGAGATATGGGTGAAGCTCTGGCTTATGTGAACAGGGTACGCACCCGGGCAAGAGCATCTGGCGATACCGGTTATCCGGAAGATTTAAGCACCCTGTCTTTCGAAGACATCGTACATGAGCGCCGCCTTGAACTGGCCATGGAATCGAGCCGCTTCTTCGACCTGGTACGCTGGAACCTGACCGAGCAATTCATTAAAGGAACCACACTTGCCTCTATGGGTGAGGGATTCATTATAGACTTCGAATCCGGAAAGCATGAATTTTTACCAATACCAGCAGTTATAATGCAGAAAAACTCTGCGCTGGAACAATACCAAGCATGGAAATAAAATATAAGTTATTTAACTATTTACTTTTTAATTATTAACCAAAATTATTATTATGAGAAAACAGATTTTTACTCTGATGATGTGCATGATGACCCTTGGTCTGTTAAATGCACAAACCGTGATCTTCGATCCCGCAACAGTTGACGAGGGTACTCTTCCGGCAGGTATGTCTATAGTTGATACTTTGGATGGAACATACCTTCAGGTAATTGTGAATGGCTGGGATACTAAACTTGACATTCCGAAAGTAGAAAACATTGAAGGAAACATGTTTACCGCATCTGTTGGTTTCGGACAACTTGACCCTTCAGACGCAAAGGTTCTGGCGGTACAATGTATGGACACCGTAAATTTAATGCCCAACTGGGATGGTTCTGCAATGGAGCCTTCTACTTGTTCGCTGAACCAAAATCCTGCAGAGGATGGTTTTGTTAAACGCAAAGGTGCCATGCATGAAAACATGGTTTTTGTACACCAGATTCAATTCTTTGGTCAGGAAACCACAACCTGGGGGCCTACAGTAGGGGATACCATCTGGTGTGGGAAAATTACTTCTTTCGATGCTTCTGTATTGCTCGATGCTGCAATGCTTGATCCTTCTACCCTGCCAACCGGATTCGAAATTGTTGATGAAGGAGGGAAAAAGCTTTTGAAGGCTACTCTCGATGAGTGGAACCAGATTCTGACCATCGATAACTTCGAAATCCTGAAAAACAATAAAATGATCTTGCACGATATGAAATATGATAAAGGTGGAACATCATACGAAGCGGCAGGCGTAAAAGTCCATTACGAAATGAAGTATAACGACGTTAGCAAAGGTCTTTATGAATTTGATCCTCCTGCTATGACGACACTTTATACTGATACTGCTGATATTACAATGAATGATACTGTTAACCAGATTCAGTTCGCTGTAATGGAAACAACTGATTGGTCTGCCATTAAAGATGCCTACCTGTATGTTGGTAAAATCTCCGTTATTTTTGCGGATAAAGTTCCGGCAGTTGCACCCGAAACCGGAGAGATTGCCTTTACCAGTGCTGCAATTACACTTGATGGGATTCTGGACGATGCCTATGCACCATTCGACGGTTATCCGGTGACAAAAATCGCTCTTAATGAAACTGGGAACGATGTTATTCCGGCAGACCAGAGCTCAGGAACATGGTATTCCTGTGGCGATACCGAAAACTTCTATTTCTTCATTGTAGTTAAAGACAACGATCCTATTGATATGGCCGTCACAAGCACAGCTCCGTGGAACAACGATGGTGTTGAGCTATTCTTAGATATGCAAAACAGGCGTTATATTGGTGGAAGCCGGATTAGTAATGAACAACACCAGATTCGTATTAACCTGGGTACTGACAGTCCGCTTACAGGCGATGTTGGCAGCCTTACAAATCAGGGTATGCCAGGATTCTTCGGCGACAGTGATACTACAAATATTACCTATGTGATCTCAAAAGGTTCCAATGGTTACGACGTTGAAGTAGTTGTTCCATGGGCCACTTGGTTTCGTACCAATTCAAACACCAACCTCGATGCACTCGATTCTGTTGCAAGCGCTTCATTCAAAGGCCGTAAGGTAGCTTTTGAAGTTTCTTTAATAGATGCCAGTGCCGCCGATACCCGTGTTTCAATTCTTAACTGGGCTAACCCAACAGAAAAGGATATTGCCTACTTGTATAACGAGCATTATGGCGAACTTACCTTAACCGGTGATTGGATTACAGGTATAAAAGAAGCTGCGTACAATTACGAATTGCTGCATGTTTATCCGAACCCAACCAATAGCATGTTAACTGTTGAAATGGAGAATATGAAGAACGTTGAGGTTTATAACATACTGGGAGCCAAAATGATCGACAGCGAAATGATTAGCAGGCAACTTGATGTTAGTGATTTGGCCAGTGGCATTTACTTTATTAAAGCAACTGATACCAACGGAAAACTTGCCGTTACCAAGTTTGCTAAAAACTAATTAGCACACAGAGAAACCGGCAGGAAAAAGCCTGCCGGTTTTTTTATTCATACAATCTGTTCCCTGATTGAGTCAAAGGCATCGAAAATGAATACAATACTACAAACACTTAAAACTGAATTATCAAAGGAGCTTACCAGCATTCTGGACTACTGGATGCAAAATGCCTTCGATAATGATTTTGGTGGCTTTGTGGGTGAGATAGACGGAAATAACCAGGTGGTAGCCCATGCAAAAAAAGGCGCTATCCTGAATGCCCGTATCCTTTGGACCTTTTCATCAGCATACCGTCTTACCCGGAATCAAAAATATTTGGCCACTGCAATTAGGGCATATGAGTATATCCTGAAATATTTTATCGATGAAAAACATGGGGGTGTATTCTGGGAGTTAAATGCCGATGGCAGTATATCAAATGGAAGGAAACAAATATATGCCCTGTCCTTTACCATTTATGGCTTCTCGGAATATTACCACATAACGAAAAACGAGGACGCACTGAATGAAGCCATTAAACTCTTTAAACTCATAGAGGATAATAGTTACGACCGTGAACGAAATGGTTATATGGAAGCACTATCACACGATTGGAAGAAACTCGATGACCTGCGACTGAGTGAAAAAGATGCCAATGAGCCCAAAACCATGAATACCCATTTGCATATTTTGGAAGCCTATACCAGCTTATATCGGATCTGGCCCCATAAGAACCTGGAACAAGTCCTGGAAAACCTTATCCGCTTGTTCCTTGACCGTTTTGTTAATAAGGCGGGTAATCTGGGCCTTTTTTTTGATAATGACTGGAATTTGAAATCTTCAGAAGTTTCCTATGGCCACGACATCGAGTGCTCCTGGCTGCTATACCAAGCGGCAGAAGCCCTGGGAAACAGGACACTTATAGATAAAGCCGCTCAAACGACCATAAAAATGGCAGAGGTAAGCAGGAAAGGTTTGGATAAGGATGGTGGCTTATTTAATGCTTTTAATCCTGCAAGCGGTCTGACTGATACTGACAAACACTGGTGGTCACAGGCAGAAGCGATGCTTGGCTTTTACAATGCTTTCCAGATAAGTAATGACCCTGTTTTTTTACAGGATGCCGGAAATTGCTGGACTTTTATTAAAACTTGCCTCATCGACCAGGAAAACGGCGAATGGTTTTGGCGGGTAGATAAATCTGGTAAACCTTATAATGAACAAAAAGCCGGTTTCTGGAAATGTCCATACCATAATGCACGTGCATGTATGGAACTAATTGAACGTATAAAATAAAACTCTATTCAGCGTGAAACAGATACTGCTGCTTGCTACGATACTTGTTCTTCTAATTTCATGTACAAAAGATAAGGGAAGCATATATAGCCCTGAGGTACTGGATTTGCTTTCCCAGATGACCCTGGAGGAGAAAATTGGGCAAATGAACCAATACAATGGTTTCTGGGAAGTCACCGGTCCTCCCCCCTCCTCTGGAGACGATGCCACCAAATATGAAAACCTGAAAAAAGGCCTTGTGGGTTCCATGCTGAATGTACATGGTGTAGAAAATGTACGCAAGGTACAGGAACTGGTTGTGAACCAGTCCCGCCTGGGGATTCCACTCATAATTGGTTTCGATGTTGTCCATGGTTACCGGACCATGTCGCCAATACCTCTGGCCGAGGCTGCCAGCTGGGACCTCGAAGCCATCGAGCATTCTGCCCGTATAGCTGCAGAGGAAGCATCTGCCTCAGGTGTTGCATGGACTTTTGCCCCCATGGTTGATATTTCCCGCGATGCCCGCTGGGGACGCGTAATGGAAGGTGGTGGTGAGGATCCCTATCTGGGCGCTAAAATTGCAGCTGCCCGTGTTAAGGGATTTCAGGGGGACGATTTAAGTGCTGAAAACACTATTGCAGCCTGTGCCAAGCATTTTGCTGCCTACGGTTTTGCTGAAGGTGGTCGCGACTATAACACAGTAGACATTAGCCATGCTACTTTATACAACCATGTTTTTCCTCCCTTCCAGGCTGCTGTGGATGCGGGTGTCAGTACCATAATGAACAGCTTTAATGAATTAAATGGTACACCTGCCACCGCAAGCTCCTTTTTGCAGCGCGATATCCTAAAAGGACTTTGGGGTTTCGAAGGCTTTGTTGTATCCGACTGGGCTTCGATAGAAGAAATTGTTGACCACAGGAATGCTACCAGCAGGAGAGAGGCGGCTTCAATTGCTATAAAAGCAGGTTCCGATATGGATATGGCATCATCAACTTATCTGAACAACCTTAAAAACCTCGTTGAATCGGGGGAAGTTCCGGAACGCTTAATTGACGATGCCGTTTGCCGCATTCTGCAGGTAAAGCACGATTTAGGATTACTGGAAGATCCGTTTCGTTACCTCGACGAAGATCGTGAAAAGAATATTGTAGGGTGTGAAGCGCACCAGGAAGCTGTCCTGGATATGGCACAAAAATCTGTGGTGCTCCTGAAAAATGAGCAAGAACTACTTCCCTTGCCCAAAGAAGGCAAAACCATTGCACTTATCGGGCCTTTGGCTGATGATAAAAATTCACCCCTGGGTAACTGGCGAGGTAGGGCTATAGATAGCTCAGCCGTATCGGTTCTGGAAGGTCTGAATGCCTATCCTGGGAATCATGTACTTTATGCAAAAGGCTGCGAATATCTATTGGAAGAAGGCGATTATATCGCCCACCCTGTGATTAACATAGATGACCGTTCCGGATTTGGGAAAGCAGTAGATGCTGCAGAAAAAGCCGATGTGGTAGTAATGGTTCTGGGTGAAGGGGCCAATCAGTCTGGCGAAGCCAGAAGTCGTTCCTCGCTGGGCTTGCTGGGTGTACAACAAGAACTATTGGAAGCTGTATACCAGGTGAACCCTAACATCGTTCTGGTGTTGATGAGTGGCAGGCCAATGGCCATCACTTGGGCAGATGAAAACATCCCGGCGATTCTGGAAGCATGGCTCCTGGGTTCG
This sequence comes from uncultured Bacteroidaceae bacterium, assembly GCA_964538375.1. Taxonomy (GTDB): domain Bacteria; phylum Bacteroidota; class Bacteroidia; order Bacteroidales; genus JAUUZQ01. The sequence continues at coordinate 122,491 of CAZIFQ010000004.1, forward strand.
CAAAGTGGCCATGCCATTGCACAGGTACTTCATGGAGATTACAATCCTTCAGGAAAACTACCCATGACCTTTCCCCGTACTGTTGGACAGGTACCCCTGTTCTACAACCACAAAATATCTGCCCGCCCCTGGGACCCTGAAGCCGATAATGTCTACCTGGGTGGCTATGTGGATGGTTCGGTATATCCGCTATATCCCTTCGGCCATGGACTAAGCTATACGCATTTTGAATATGATAATCTCCAGGTAGAAAAAACCGGAGATCAGGAATTCAGTGTAAGTATACAGCTAGGCAATACAGGAAATTATGATGGCGAAGAAGTAGTGCAGCTGTACATATGCGACAGGGTTGCCTCTGAAACCCGTCCGGTGAAAGAACTGAAAGGCTTCAAAAAAGTGAAGCTCAGAAAGGGAGAAGAGTGCAGCATTCAGTTTAAGCTGGGAGAAAAAGAACTTGGTTACTATCTTAATAGCGGACAATTTATTGTAGAGCCGGGTACATTCGACCTCTGGGTTGGAACTAGTTCCATGGAAGGTCTGCATACACAATTCGAAATCAAATAATATGATGTTGAAACGTATACTGCCTATTGTTTTGTGTTTGGTGACAATGCCTGCTACTTCCCAGATGCTTGCAGACTTTGAAACATCTGGAACAATTCCGGTTTTTTCAGCTGAAGGGGAAAGTGCGGTCCTTGATAATCCTGATAAAACCGGGATTAATACCAGTGATAAGGTGGGCTATTATGATAAGCTGGAAGGAAACTGGCATTATGTATCGATGAATTTTACCACCCCTGTGGAAATTGGCTATAATAACACCTTGAAGTTTAAGGTTCACGCCAGTCAGAAAGGTCGTGTATTTGCCAAGTTTTGGAATAGTGATCAAGTACTTATTGAAAATTGGGCTCCGGTATGGGATTTTATGCCCGAAGCAAATACCTGGACAGAATGCCATATGGATCTCAGTCCTGTCCTGCAAAAAAGCTTTACCAAGCTACAGCTGGCTGTATGCATCGATAACAATGCACAGGCTAATGTATTTTTTGACGATATTGAGCTTGCCAACCCCGAACTGGCTGATGGCTTCCCTAAAGTACTTTTCACAGCAGCGCCAACAAAAATCACCGCTGGCGATTCGCTTAGCTTTGATGCCTCTGCTTCGTTCGATTATGATGGTTCTATAAGTAGTTATTACTGGGACTTCGGCGATGGTAATAGCTCAGTAAATCAGAATGTAACATACCAGTACAACAATGCCGGCAGCTACTGGGCCAGCCTCACCATTACCGATAATGAAGGAAAAAGCAGCACAGATTCCACAGCCATCTTTGTTTTCGGTCATGATGAAAAAGTTAGTTCCCTGTTATGGACAAGTGACAAGGTAGCTGTCAATGAAAAAGCAGAAGCCATCTTTCAAATCAAAAAGGCGTATTCAAATGTTTTTGATCCGGATGAAGTCCGTGTGGATGCACTTATTACACTGGCTGATAACAGCATTCTAACCGTTCCTTGTTTTTACTTCATAAACAGTTATGCTTCCAATACCCAATGGTTAGTAGACAGTAGTTACCAGGGCTGGATGCTTCGTTTTGCTTCCTCGCTCGAAGGGGATGCAGATGTAAGTATCCGCATCAGCGATTCCAGCGAAACCATTACAGCTGCAGCGGAAACCATTCATATATATCCCGGTAGCACAAGGGGCATTATTCGAAACGATGCGGTGAATACGCAGTATTACCGTCATGCTGGTGGTGAGCCCTATTACCCGCTGGGCATAAATATCGGCTGGAATAATATTAATGACTATACCAGAATTATTAATAATCTTTCTGCCAATAATGCAAACCTCTTCCGTTACTGGCATACCCCTTTTGCCCAACAGGCCCTGGAATGGAAGAATGATGGCTTCTACCAGGGATTGGGACAATACAACCAGCAGGCTGCAGCGATGACCGATTCGCTTATTGAACTGGGATTTGCTACCAATATGTATATGCAATTGGTGATCTTTCAGCATGGCATGTTCTCTGAAAATGTGAACGAAATGTGGGAAGACAATCCTTACAATTTAGCTAATGGTGGTTTTGTGAATAGCGCTGAAGAATATTTCTATAATACCGACTGTAAAAATTACACAAAAAAGCTTCTTCGCTATATCGTTGCCAGGTGGAGCTATGCAGGCAATATATTTGCCTGGGAATTCTTTAACGAGGTTCAGTTTACCGGTGTTTATGAAGCCCAAACTGCATTGTGGTACCCCGGTGTACAACAATGGCACAGCGAAATGAGCAGATATATGGAAGCTATCGATCCGTACAAGCATATTCTCACAAGCAGTGCGGCCGATGATATGTTAGCTGATTTTGATACCATTGCAGCCCTGGATGTCCTGCAATACCATTTGTACAGCAACCATGTTATTGAAAAGCAAAAAGAGCTCGACTACCATTTTAAGGAAGAGCTGAGCAAATCCATTATTAACGGAGAATATGGCCTGTCAACCGATGCTGAAATGACTTTCGAAGGGCAAGGTCATGCTATATGGAACAGCCTGATGACTGAAGTTCCTCATTTCATGTGGATCTGGGAACATTATCTGAATGAAAAATGGGCCCACTTATTTCATATGCCCTACCGTTTTATCGAAGCCGAAAACATGGCTGCCATGGGAACGTTGAGCCCCTTCGGGTTTAGTGTGAATGCTGGTACTGAATTATCTACAACCGGTCTGACAGGAGAAGGTTACTACAGCGGGTATATATACGACATGAATAACAGCGGAACCATCAGCGGTGCAAAGTTAGTCCTGCCTGATATTCCCTTTGGATATTATAATTTGAGCTATTACCTGCCTGTGGAAGACACTATAATAGAACAAAAAGACACCCCGTTTATTCAATTGTCAAACAAACTTGATTTGCCGGACTTCACCGGTGGTTTTGCCTTTAAGATTAAATACACTGGCGAATACAACTTGCCTATTGCCATTGCCGGAAATGATACTGCAACAGCACCCGGAGTTACTTTAAGTTTCTCAGGAGTAAACAGTGTATCACCAAGGCCTGGCAGTACCCTGAACTATAGCTGGCAGATATTGGAAAAACCTGACGGAAGTAATATTGGCATTTCTGATCAGGATAGGCGCGATATTGAGATAACACCCGACGTATCCGGGCATTACAGGATCAGCCTTACCGTGAATGACGGTGTTCAAAGCAGCTTGCCCGATGAACTTAACATCAGTGTTTCGAATAGACCTGTAGCCATTGCAGGTACAGACACTACCATCGACAACAGCGGAAGGTATTATTTCTTCGATGGCTCACAAAGCTACGATCCCGATGGCGACAAAATAAGCTACCTGTGGGAAATAGCGGAAAAACCTGACGGAAGCAGTGGAAGCCTTTTAAAATACGACCAGGCCGATGCCGTTCTGAAAATTGATGCTACAGGAATCTTTAAGTGTACACTTAAAGTAAACGATGGTGTATCCAGCAGTATGGCCGATACCATCAGCGTTCAGGTTATACCGGTAGGAATTCAGCAATTCACCAGCCCAACTGTAAAAGTTTACCCGAATCCCAGCACGGGGTCTTTCTGGATCAAAAGCAATGAATTCATTGATAAGGTTGAGGTATACAGCGTAAGTGGCAAAAAAACTGCAGAATATTGTTTTAAGAATCAAGCCCATGTGCATATAGCAAACCTGCAAAGCAATGGTTTACTCATACTTAAAATTCATTCCTTTTCCGGAGTAACAGTCAAACCTGTTCTCATAACATTGGAATAAGCTCAGGATTCCTGAAGGCCTGTCAGTGTTGATTGGTAAACCTTCTATAAAAATACTCCCCCTGCCCCTCGCTAGGGACATATGTAGAATCTTTCAAAAGGGTGGGATACCAGTGCCAGGAATATACCCATGGGCTATATGATATATTTTTGTCATTGAAATAATTCAGAATAGCATCGCCATAGTGCTCGTCAGATATTACAGGTATATGCGCACCTTCCTGGTGCTCATAACAGAAACCAAATTCTGTGGCGAATACCGGATATTTATCAGTAACAAAGCCGAAATAATTATCCCAGTTCTCAGGCCATGGCTCCGGACTTTTCTGCGGGTAAGGATGTGACACATAAGCCACGTTCTCAAATTCCGGATCATATTCGTGTATACCTGTGAGATCGTAAGACCAGTTTAAACCTCCCAATAAAGCAACCTTTGCCTGATCATATACCCGAATCGTATCGAGTAAAACTCCATAAATACTTGTAAGCTCTTCCCATGACAAAGTGCCCAATTCTCCGTTATAATCTGTCGGTTCATTATATAGCTCATAAAAAGCAACAGCAGGTTCATTAGCATATTCCCTGGCAACCGATACCCAGAAATCGATGGTCTGCTCCATGGTGGTGTGATACATGGAAGCCTGCCACCTGGTTTCTTTCATGTTACCAATGATGTGCCAGTCAATAATACTGTACATGCCATACTTTTTTGCCCAGTCCACACCTTTCCCAAGTTCCTCCAGGTATTTTTCCTTGCCCAGGCGATTCAAGTGTTTCGGATGTACCGGAAAGCGCACGATATCAGGTTCCCATAATGATACCTGCCGAATATATTCTTCTCCCCAGTGGCCAAGAACAATTAGTTCTCCGGGATCCACAAGACAAATGCCTTTAAATTGGACAATACTGTCCCCGATCATGAAGTTTCCCCCCTTTACTGTAACCGGCAATAAAGCGGCTGTTTTTTCCATAGAGGGTTTTGGAGTTGAACAGCTGAAGACAATTGTCAGAAACATGCTAGTAAACAGCATATGTATTGAGTTTCGCATAAGAATTGTAAATATTTTTTCGTACACTTAATATATCAAATTAGCGATAAATTAGCGTGAAAACAAAGAAATCACTCAGTTAAAGCATAGTAGAAAAAAACAGCCTCAAATCAATAAATTATGAAATTCGGATATTTTGATGATTTAAATCGTGAATACGTAATAACAAATCCCGCAACTCCCTGGCCCTGGATTAATTACCTGGGTAACGAAGACTTTTTTTCTTTAATCTCAAATACTGCGGGAGGATATGCTTTCTATAAAGACGCGAAATTCCGTCGCATAACGCGGTACCGGTACAATAATGTCCCCATGGATAATGGCGGACGTTATTTTTATATCAAGGATGGTGATACACTTTGGTCCCCGGGCTGGAAGCCGGTAAAAACACCATTGGATAAATACGAATGTCGGCATGGGATGAATTATACCAGGATCACAGGCGAGAAAGACGGTATAAAAGCAGAAACCCTGTTCTTTGTTCCGCTTAAAACCTGGGCCGAAGTGCAAAAAGTTACCCTGAGTAACCACTCGGACAAAAGCAAAACGTTGAAGCTGTTTTCATTTGCTGAATGGGCTCTATGGAATGCTGCTGCAGACATGGAGAATTTCCAGCGTAACTTCTCAACCGGCGAAGTGGAAATCGAAGGATCGACCTTGTATCATAAGACGGAGTATAAAGAGCGTAGAAACCATTATGCATATTATACTGTAAACAGCGACATTGCCGGTTTTGATACCGACAGGGAAACCTTTTTTGGCCTTTACAACGAATTCAGCGAACCGAAAACCGTTCTGGATGGCACGCCACAAAACAGCGTGGCTCACGGTTGGTCGCCAATTGCATCACACTGCATTGAAGTGGAATTGCAAGCCGGCGAAAGCAAGGATTTTGTCTTTTTGCTTGGCTATGTGGAAAACGAGCAGGAAGATAAATGGGAAGCAAAAAACATTATCAATAAAGCGAAAGCGAAAGCCTGCATGGCTCAATTCGACACAGCTGAAAAAGTGGATGCCGCATTGGCCGAATTAAAGAATTACTGGGATGAACTTCTGGGTGTTTATACCCTCGAATCGGGTGACGATAAGTTAAACAGGATGGTGAATATCTGGAACCAGTACCAGTGTATGATTACTTTTAACTTTTCACGCTCGGCATCTTTTTTTGAGAGTGGTATTGGCCGTGGCATGGGTTTTCGCGATTCCAACCAGGACCTGATTGGTTTCGTTCACCAGATACCCGAACGTGCCCGCGAACGCATCCTCGATATTGCAGCCACTCAATTCCCGGATGGAGGTTGTTACCATCAGTATCAGCCACTTACTAAGCGAGGAAATAATGATGTCGGGGGCGGTTTCAACGATGACCCCATGTGGCTCATCCTGGGTACAGTAAGCTACCTGAAAGAAACCGGGGATTTCAGTATTCTGGACGAGATGGTTCCCTTCGACAACGATATGAGCCTGGCCAAATCATTATTCGATCATCTGACTATTTCTTTTGATCATGTAATCAACAACCTGGGGCCCCATGGTCTGCCACTCATCGGTCGTGCCGACTGGAACGATTGCCTGAACCTGAATTGTTTCTCTGAGGATCCCAATGAGTCTTTCCAGACCACCGAAAACAAAACAGAAGGCTCGCGTGCCGAGTCGCTCATGATTGCCGGTCTGTTCGTAGTGTACGGAAACGACTATGTGGAACTGTGTAAACACCTTGGTAAACAAGAGGAAGCTACCCGTGCCCAAGCCTGTGTGTATGACATGATAGCAGCAGTGAAAAAGCACGGATGGGATGGAGAGTGGTTTCTGCGTGCCTACGACTTCTTTGGCAATAAAATCGGGAGTAAGGAAAACGAAGAGGGCAAAATATTTATTGAGTCGAACGGTTGGTGCACCATGGCGGGAATTGGTCAGGAAGAAGGAATGCCTGAAAAGGCACTGGATGCAGTGAAAGACCGACTCGACTGTGATTACGGCATTGCACTGAACAATCCGGCATTTACCAAATATGTCATCGAATATGGCGAAATATCTACCTACCCGGCTGGATATAAAGAAAATGCGGGCATCTTCTGCCATAACAACCCATGGATCATGATTGGTGAAACTGTTTTGGGCAGGGGAGACAGAGCCTGGGAGTATTTTAAAAAGATATGTCCGGCCTACCTTGAGGAAATTAGTGAGCTGCATAAAACAGAACCCTATGTATATGCCCAGATGATAGCCGGTAAAGATGCCTTCAAGCCGGGTGAAGCTAAAAACTCGTGGCTTACAGGTACTGCTGCCTGGAATTTCTATGCCATTTCGCAGTACATACTGGGCATCAGGCCACAGTACGAAGGCCTGTTGATCGATCCCTGCATCCCTGCCAGCTGGGACTCCTTTACCGTAAAACGCCGATTCAGAGGTGCCCTTTACAACATTCGGATAACAAATCAGAACAAGGTGAGTAAAGGTGTCCGTAAGCTTACCCTGAATAGGGAAAGTATCCAGGGAAATATTATTCCGCTGCAGTCACCCGGCACCCAGGTTGATGTGGTGGTAGAAATGGGTTAATCCATAAGATAAATGAGAAAAGATACTGTGAATGATTTCCTAGGGACTTTCGAAGTGGATTAAGCCGAGGTAAAAGTGATATGATTGGTTTGGTTATTCCGAATATTTCCGATAGCTTTTATGCAAGAATTGCCAGGAGAATTGAAAGAAAGGCCAGATTATCCGTAATTTTCGTGTGTTGCATGTTGTATTTGGTGTCTAACTAACTCAAATATAGCCTTTTATGCTAAGACATGCAACACTTTTTACTTATATATTCATCTCATTATCAATATCTTATCAACAAGGAAACTTTAGTTAATTAATATCACTAAGAATGTGACGATTTTATATTATTTTTAAAATCCAATTCTGAGTAAGACCTAACATGTAATAATTTAAAATTTCAACAATGAAAAATCTTGCCAGCTCTCGTATTTTATCATCTTTTATGGCACTTATGGTTGTACTTTTTTCAATGGGATCAGCTAATGTTTATGCCAAAGAGAAGAAAAAAGACGATGGAGATAAAGAGAAGAAATCTGAATCTTCCATTTATAGTGGACTTAAGTGGAGAAGCATTGGTCCGGCAATGACTTCCGGACGAATTGCTGATTTCGCGGTGAATCCCGAAAATAACAGTGAGTGGTATGTTGGTGTGGCTTCCGGTCATGTTTGGAAAACCATCAATAATGGTACAACATTCAAACCGGTATTCGATAAAGAAGGATCTTATTCCATTGGCGTGGTAACCATAGACCCAAATAACCATCATGTGGTTTGGGTTGGTACGGGGGAGAATAATCATCAGCGTGCCCTGGGGTACGGAGATGGTGTGTATAAGTCTGAAGATGGTGGTAAGAGTTGGAAGAATATGGGATTGAAGGAGTCACGACAAATAGGAGGGATCGTTGTTGACCCGAGAAACTCAAATGTTGTATTTGTTGCAGCAGAAGGATCTGCCTGGGGACCAGGTGGTGATCGCGGCTTATATAAATCTTGCGATGGAGGAGAAAACTGGAGGAAAGTGCTGGAAATAAGTGAGAATACAGGTGTGAACAATGTAGTCATTGATCCGGTGGATCCTGGAATCATGTATGCAACAAGTGAACAACGACGCAGGCATGTACATACTAAAATTGGCGGCGGACCGGAATCTGCCTTGTATCGCTCAACAGACGGGGGAGAAACCTGGGTGAAGAGTAACAAAGGACTTCCAGGAGTGCATATCGGGGGAATGGGAATTGATGTTTCACCGGTGGACCATAATATAGTATACCTGGTTGTTGAAGCAGCGGAAGACAAAAGTGGTTTTTACAAGTCTGTCGACAGGGGAGCTTCCTGGAACCGCATGGGTGATTATCACGCCAGTGGACAATATTACAATGAAATTTATTGCGATCCTGTGGATGTGGATATTGTTTATTCCATGGAAACAGTTTCAAAGGTAACAAAGGATGGCGGCAAGACATGGAAGAGTATAAGCACAGATGGCAGACATGTTGATGACCATGCCCTATGGATCGAACCTACTGATCATTCACATTACCTGATTGGTGGTGATGGCGGGGTTTATGAAACATATGATGCAGGAAAAACATTTATGTATAAGTCAAACCTGCCTGTAACACAATTCTATCGTGTGAATGTGGATAATAATTTTCCGTTTTATAATGTATTTGGAGGAACGCAGGACAATAATACCCTGATGGGGCCTTCAAGAAACCTGAGTAGAGCCGGAGTGACAAATGAGCAATGGAAGGCCATCCAGGGTGGCGATGGATTCTGGGTTGGCATCAGTCCGGATGACCCGGGAATTATCTATGCAGAGTCACAATATGGCAATGTAAGCCGTTATGACAGCAAAAGCGGAGAAAGTATCAGTGTGAAGCCAAGACCACGACAGGGAGAAGATACTTACAAGTGGAATTGGAATGCACCACTCGTTGTGAGTAAGCATTCTCCAACCCGTGTTTATATAATGGCCAATAAAGTTTTCAGGTCTGAGAACAGGGGAGATGGATGGGAGGTGATCAGTGATGATTTAACTTCTGGTGTAGACAGGAATACATGGCCCGCTATGGATCATTTCTGGAGCTATGATGCTGTAGTTAAAGATGTATCTACCAGTTTGTTTGGAACTGGTGTTTCATTTTCTGAATCACCACTGAATGAAGATCTGTTATTCGCTGGAACCGATGATGGTGTATTGTCGATTACCGAAACCGGTGAAATGCCCTGGCGTAAAGTGAAGACTTTCGAAGGTGTTCCGGAGTTTACTTATATCAGCGATATCATGGCGGATAAATATGATGAGAATGTCGTATATGTATCCTTTGACAACCGCAAAAGAGACGATTTCAAACCTTATGTACTGAAGAGTACAGACAAGGGGAAAAGCTGGACTTCTATAGCAGCTAACCTACCGGAGAACGGAACGGTTCATACCCTGGAGCAGGATAGCGAAGTCCCTTCATTGCTTTTTGCGGGTACCGAATTTGGATGTTTCTTTACTTTGGATGGAGGAAAAGAGTGGACGCAACTGAAGTCAGGACTACCTGCCATAGCTGTAAGAGACATGGTGATCCAGGAAAGAGAAAAGGACCTGGTACTGGCAACATTTGGAAGGGGTTTTTATATTCTCGACGATTATACTCCGCTTAAAGAGCTGGCTAAGAACAAGGCAATTAAGGAAAGCAGTGCTTATATATTCCCTATAGCAGATGCAAAGATGTTTTCAGCTACCGGGGGAAAATATGGACAGGGATCAACCTTCTTTACTTCAAAGAATCCGGATTTTGGTGCTGTGATTACCTATTTTCTGAAAGAGGTTCCCGAGACAATGAAGGCAGAGCGTCATGAGAAAGAGACGGAATTATTTAAAGAGAAAAAGCCAATTCCTCAGCCTACACGGGATCAACTGAGGGCAGAAGAGAGTGAGATTGCGCCTTATCTTGTATTTACAATTTATGATAATGCAGGAATGGCTGTTCGCAGGATTACCCAAAAGGCAGGCAAAGGCATCAACAAGGTGAATTGGGATCTCAGGTATTCGAATACCAATCCTTCAAGAGGAAGTGTAACGAAATTTAATCCTGTTTCTGAGAGCAGGGGAGGCGTCCTGGCAATGCCTGGCGAGTACAATGTATCGCTCGATATGGTGGCGAAGGATGAAGTAAAAAGAATGGTTGAACCAGTAGCGTTCAAAGCTAATCTGCTAAATATGAACATATTGTCTGATGTGGACAGGGAAGGTCTTATAGAATTCCAACTGAATATGGCAGAATTGTCCAGGGTATTTATGGGTGTTGACCGGATGATTAGCGAAGAGCTTAACAAGGTAGTTTCAATTAAGCAGATTTCACTGCAGACTCCATCTGTTGATCTTGACATACAGCATAAGATTGCAGGAATTGAGAAGCAGCTGAAAGATATGCAATACCTGATTGATGGTCCGAGCGCCAAAGCAAGTTGGGAAGAACTGCCACCGATGGATATGCCACTGGGCAGAAGGTTAAATATTGCTGTTAGGACACACTGGAGTAATTCGCAAGGTCTGACAGCAACCGCAGTGACTCAATATGAAATTCTAAAGGAAGAGTTTCCTCCGCTGATCGAGCAACTGAAAGCAATAGACGCAGAAATAATATCTATCGAGCAGGAGCTTGATGAAGCTGGTGCTGCCTGGACTCCTGGCAGGATTATGGAGCTGTAGGTAGCATAAATCAGATACACACATAAACATCCTTGATGGGTGTTTGTGTGTGTTTTTTTATATATAAAGTGCACTGGAATGCACTATCTAAAATAATTATGTTGATTCAGACAATTTAACTTTCAACTCCTCTATGTTGCTTTTATACTACATCTTTCGTACCTTGCTGTATGTCTTGTTGATTTATTTGAGGGAGAAGATTTGTTATGCACCCAAACAATTCTAACCATAAATGAAATACTCTTTTCAGTCCATCCTGCTTCCGCTTGTCTTTTTAATTTTCACTTCATTTATTAATTTGTCTGCACAGGATCTCAGGTTTGGCTTTTCATTTGATATTGGATTAGGGAACAAGATTCAGGAACTTGATGATATTGAGTTTACATGGCTGGATGAGGTTTACACAGCTCATCCTGGTGATGCAGATTTATTCTTGAAGATGGCAGGTACTGCAAACCTTGATTACCTGTATGGGAGGTCTGCCTTCATGTTGGAGAGTGGCTATGGCATTTATTCAACTGCCTGGCGCTATTTCAACACCATCTTTGAAGTAGACACTATAAGACTGAATGTTGCTAAATCAGCGATTCCAATATATCTGAAGTATGGATATCTCTTTGGTAAATCTACTTATATCCAGCCTTTTGTCGGCATAGGGATAGCATACCACTATAATTTTTCTTCATTTTCTGAAATGCTATATCCGGCGGAGCTGCCTCTCTACTATGATGAGGAATCGCTTATGAGCAGATTACCTGAGGATATGGTCCGGAATTCTGTAGATTACCTGGCAGTGGCTGGTGTAGAGGTGATCTTTCCTTCTGCACTGAAACTGAGTCTGAATTATGAATATAAATTGTTTTCTGAGTTCGGAACCTCGTTTAATCACATAGGAACATTTAAAATTACAAAGACCATATCCTTAATGAACCGAGAAAAAAAGAGGAACGCACAATTACTTAAATATATCAAATATGAAAAGTAATTGTATCTGTGTTTTAATGCTGATTATACTGTTTCATTCTTCGCCGGGAAACGGGCAAACTCCTATCGCTCAAACCGGGCATATCTCGCCAATCAGGCAAGTTTGTTACAGTGATGATAACAATTACATTGCAACACTGAGTGAGAATAACAGGATAATCACATGGGACATCCGGAAGAAGCTTCAGGGAAATAGCATTGATATCCCCGATAGCATTGAAATAAGATCTCTTGATTTTATTCCGGGGGAGTCTTTTTGTCTTCAGGCAATCACCAGTACAGGAAGTAGGAAGCTCGATGTAAACAACGGCACTTTCGATAGAACTCATGGTTCATCCGTAAAGGCTGGTCCTGAAGAAAAATATAAAATTCAAGGCGCTGTTATATCTTTCGGTAATGTGGCCAATCCGGGTTATAAAACAAAGTGGCCCAATACCGTGTATTCCAGGAATCCATTTGTAGAATTCAATTGCGCAGATTATTCTACCGCAAAAGATATTGTCATTGCAGGGGATGATGAAGGAAAGTTATACATATGGCGCTTATCAGATGGTATGAAGATAAAAGTGTTTAGCCCACACTACAGTCCTATTAGAGATATTTCTATCAGTAATGACGGTAGAACTTTTGTAACTGTTGGGGATGATAGGCTCATCAGGATATTTAATACAGATGATTACAATGAAGTGTTCACTTTCAAACCTTTGGTGAATATAGTTAGCTCAGTAAACTTCGATCCTAAATCGAGCAAGTTTGTCGTAAGCACTAGTCTGGGTAATATTATTGAAGGACGGTTTACAAGCAGGTCCTTGATCCTTAAAAATGTCATCAATAAAATTTACCCTGCTACCTATGCTACATATTCAGGTAAGTCAAATTACATAATTGGAGGTTTTGAGAATAACTTCATCTCAACTTATCACAGGAGCAGAAAGGAAATTGCAGATATTACCCTGGTGCATCCCTTAAGCATTGGCTTGGTTAATTTCAAAAATGTTTTCATCAATGTTTTTCAAAGTGAAAAGATAAGGCTGTATAGTAAAGTTACAAGTATTTCAAGCATTGCCGGGTATAATTCAGCTCTTGTAAATACTACCGAGAATATTCGCAAATATGAAAAGAGGACTCCATTTATTATTGATATTGAAAAAGGATCAAAGCTTGCCGAACATCCGGATGGTGAGGTATTGCGCAAAGGTGAAAAGTTCAAAAAAGATAGTGTGCTTTCTTATATAAGAGGGAATACAATTTATGTTATTGATGATAGGAAAATTTTTCAAGGAGGGCGTGCCATTCCGTTTGTAGGACACACAGACAAGGTTGTCGATTGGGATTTCGATCGTAAATCAGGACTGTTAATTAGCTGCGGGAGCTCTGGTGAATTGAATTTCTGGGATTTGAATACAGGAGAATTATTGAATACAGTCTTTATTATTGGAGATGAAGATTATATAATTTTCTCACCCGATAACTATTATTATTCTCCTTCAAAATCTATCGATGCAGTCAGCTTCTCAATGAATGGAGAGCTTTATCCATCTGCCCAGTTTGATATAATTTACAATCGGCCTGACATGGTGCTGAAACGTTTTTCTTTTATTGACAGTTCATTGATAAAGGGTCTGGAAAGCGCTTATCAGAAACGACTGACAAGATTGAATTTTACGGAAGATATGTTTGATGCAAGTTTCCATATCCCCGAACTTAAAATATCGAACAAAGCTGCTTTGAACTTAACTACTAATCAAGAATCACTTGAACTTGAACTGGAGCTCTCAGACTCAAAATTCCTGTTGAACAGAATTAATGTTTGGGTGAATAATGTGCCGGTATATGGAATAAAGGGAATTGATCTGATGAATAAAAAAGCTAAAACTCTCCATGAAGAAGTAGAGATCGAATTGTCATCAGGAAATAATAGGGTTGAGGTTTCATGTATAAATGAAAAAGGAGTGGAGTCAGTGAAGGAGACCTTCGAAGTCCGATATGTACCTCAAAATGAGATTAAACAAGATCTGTACCTTATCGCGGTGAGTACGTCAGAGTACAAACAAAATCAATATAACCTTAAGTATGCTGTAAAGGATGGTCGCGATCTTGTGCAGAAACTGGTGTTAGCAAAAGGGTATGATGATTACCATATAGATACTTTGTTTGATGAGCAGGTAACTGTTGATAATGTAAAGCGTCTAAAAGAAAAATTATTGAAGTCCAATGTTGAGGACCAGGTTGTATTGTTTGTGTCCGGACATGGCTTGCTGGATTATAATTATGATTTTTACCTGGCCTCCTATGACATGGATTTTGCTGATCCATCAGCAAGGGGAGTTTCGTATGAATTACTCAATGACCTGCTGGATAGTATCCCCGCAAGGAAAAAACTTTTTATGATGGATGCTTGTCATTCGGGGGAAATTGATAAAGAGGAATTAATTGTAAGTGTGGAGATAGAAAATGTTGTAGGTATGAAGAGTGGAGTAAAATCCTACAGCTATAAATCAGGATTAGAGGAAAGGGGCGGTGGAGGTGCCTCAGCAGGATTACAGAATTCATTTAAACTGATGCAGGAATATTTCTCTGATCTGAACAGAGGGTCCGGCACAGTAGTTATTTCCGCAGCGGCAGGAGAGGGATACGCCATGGAATCTGATTTATGGAAGAATGGAATATTTACATACTCTTTTTTGGAAGGTATAAAAACCAAAAAAGCGGATAGTAATTCCGATGGGGAAATAAGCGTATCCGAAATACGTAAATATGTCTTTACTAAAGTTAAATTTCTCACCGGAGGACAGCAAAGCCCAACCAGCCGGCAGGAGAACCTTGAATATGATTTTAGGGTTTGGTAGGGCTTACATCCCCATTTCAAACTCTATTCCCAGGGCGTCGGCGATCTCTTTCATGTCTTTCTGAATGGGTTCAAGCACATTGACGCCCTCTTTTGAGATGCGTGCGCGCTTCTCCCTTTCCAGGTCGCCTGGAATGAGTACGCGATCATAACCTTTAGCTGGTTTGGCTGCTCTGAATGTCTCGATCCATTTATCCATCTGGGAAAGGAAAGCGTCTTTTTCCTGGAAAGCATCAATTCGCATGGCTCCAAAGAAATGACCTGTTCCTTCTCCAACTTTCTCATCCTTAACAGGTAGATATGCTACTGATGGTGGACAGAAAGGACCGAAGTTTGCACCCGACAATACGCAGGAGAAGATATCAACGATGGCACTCATGCAGTAACCCTTATGACTTCCATGTTCATAGTCACCTCCCAGCGTTACCATGGTACCACCTTCTTTTAGGATATCCGGATCGGTAGATGGAACACCATCTTTATCCTGGACATAGCCCAGGGGAACTTTTTCACCTTTCTTACCAGCAACAGCCAGTTTACCACGGGCAATTGGTGTGGTAGCGAAATCTGCTACAAAAGGAGGATATGATTTTGCAGGAACAGCAACCGCAATTGGATTGGTTCCCAACATTTGTGAAACGGACCATGTGGGCGCAACAACTGGATTGGCAATGGTCATACAAATACCAATCATATCATGCTCCAGGGCCATCATTGAGTAAAAACCGGCGATTCCGAAATGATTTGAGCCCCGTGTGGAAACCCATCCTGTACCTGCTGTCTTGGCTTTCTCAATAGCTATTTCCATGGAGCGTGTAGCTGCCAGCATTCCAATAGCACCATCACCATCGACTACAGCGGTGCTGGGTGATTCATGTACAATCCTTATATCCGGTTTTACATTGATCCGGTCGGCCTGCCATAGCTGATAGTAATCCTTGATTCTCAACATCCCATGGGAGGGAAGTCCGTTCAATTCAGCAGCTATAAAAACCTTGGTGGCAGCTTTGGCGTCAGCAGTGCTGCAACCCATTTTTTCAAATACTTTGATGGTAAAATCTTCCAGATATTCGGGAGTGTACATAGTAAAAGTTTTTATGGTTATTTGATCCGTAAAAATAGAAAAAAATAGGACACTGGGAAGTAAAAATTTTTACTTATGAGCCCAGGATTGAAAGGGCGTTTTTAGAGTAGATTTGTTCCCGCTTATCCAGTTCGATATCCAGAGATTCTAAAAGGGGATAGAGCCCCAGTTCATTATTATCGGTGCCAAAAAGTATCTTATGTGAGAACGTAGTAAGGAAAAGTTTGCTGGCCGCGTGGTTCCTGTTCATAGCATTAAAACCACTGAAGCCGGAAATGTCGCAATAAAAATTAGGATACTCTTCCAATAATCTCCAAAGAATCCCCGGTCCATGGAATTTTTCTTTTTGGTGAAAGAGATAGTGTTTTTCTGGCACCGAATAATTATTCCAGATATGTGGTCCGTGTCCAATAAAAGTAATTCCCGGGTAAGTGGAGATAGCTTTTTCAAGTGCGTCGAAATCTAACAGGTATCCCGGAAATTCGACCAGTCGCTTCGATAAATATTTTTTTAGGAATCCGGTTTTTTTACCCAGGTTTTCAATCATATGGGCTGGCTTTCCATTGTATCGCTCATTGATAAGCCGCTTCATGAGCCAATCTAATCCTCTTTCTTTTTTCGGAACAAAGATATTTCTTCCCCTTTCCATATGGAAGATCAAGGGCAGTTTCTTTTGATCCAGGAATTCCAGCAAGGCAATTACTTTTGGATCGTCCCATCTGTATGAAACCTTGAGTTCTGCGCATCCGGCGAAACCTTCATCCAGGCAAGACTGCAGGTCCTCCTTCCAACTGGGTCGCCCTGGATCAGGTGCATAAAATGGAACAATTCTGTCGGGGTGATTCTTGTAGGCCTTTTTCACCATTTCAAGATCCAAAGGGATATAATAGCCAGGTACGATGGGATCATTTTCTTCCCATGTGAGTATCCACGCTTTTTCTATCTGGTTATTATCCAGGTATTTAATCAGATATTCTTCTGTCCAGGCTTTGAGTCCGATATGTAGATGAGCATCAATAATCACCTTGCCAAAATTAGTTTTTTTGTTTAGCACGGCGAATTGACTTACTTGCGCTTGCCTGGGCGGTTGGCATGATAAGCATTTCGTTGATATTTACATGTGGTGGTCTTGTTACAGAAAAAAGAACTGCCTCTGCAATGTCATTGTCGTATAAGGGTATTAGTCCATCATACACCTTATCTGCTTTCTCTTTGTCACCTTTGAAACGTACCATGGAAAACTCTGTTTCAACCATACCGGGATGGATGGCGGTAACTTTGATTCCGTATTCAACCATGTCCGTTCTCATTCCGCGGGTAAGTGCATCAACT
Organism: uncultured Bacteroidaceae bacterium; assembly: GCA_964538375.1. Taxonomy (GTDB): domain Bacteria; phylum Bacteroidota; class Bacteroidia; order Bacteroidales; genus JAUUZQ01. The sequence goes on from CAZIFQ010000004.1 coordinate 139,833, forward strand.
GCAAATTTTGTACTGCAATACACATTTCCCTTATCATATACTTCTTTACCAGCAATGGAACCGATATTGATAATGTGGCCTGACTTGCGTTTGACCATGCCCGGGGAAATAGCCCTTGTCACGTACAGCAAACCCTTGATGTTTGTATCAATCATCAGCTCCCAATCTTCGATATCACCTTCCTGTATTGAACTGTAACCGGCAGCTAAACCGGCATTGTTAACTAATATATCAACTTTTTTCCATTGTTTTGGAATGGAATTTATGGCTGCTTCCACAGCCGACCTGTCCCGAACATCAAAACAGAGCGGTAATACCTCAGCAGAAGTTTTCGACATAATTTCCATCTCCAACTTATCGAGCAATTCACTTCTTCTTCCAGTAATAATTACATTGTATTCATTCCTGGCCAGCAAGAGTGCTGTGGCTCTTCCGATACCGGCTGTTGCGCCTGTTATTAATGCAATTCCATTCATCTTCTTAAGGTTTGAAACAAAGATAGCAAAAAAGTGCCTTGAGTACTTCAAGTACTTCGAGTGCCTTGAGTTAGTTTCCCAGGAAATACGAATTGATAATAGAATACTCTAAGTACTCAAGGCACTTTCTCTTTTAGTTCACTTATTCTTATATTTACCTAAAAGAATAATTTTTATGAAGAAGAAAGATACCGAACACAGTGATTCAATAAAGGCATTTCTCACTTCAGATGAGCTTCATTCTATAGAAAAATTGCTGGACAGAACAGCCAATCCTTTTGAGTTAAATATGTTTGCGGCTATGTGGTCTGAGCATATTTCTTATAAAAGTTCTATTAAGTGGATCGAGGAGATGCCAATTAAAGGCGAGAAGGTTCATATTGCTGCCAGGGAAGAAAACGCAGGTGTGATTGATTTAGGAAACAATTTGGCTTGCGTTATAAAGATGGAGTCTCATAATCACCCAACTGCCATGAATCCGGGTGAGGCTGCCGTAGGCGTTGGGAACGTATTCAGAGATTTGATTGCTATGGGAGCAAGACCTGTTGCACATCTGAATATATTAAGATATGGTGTTCCACGGGAAGAAAAAATTCAAAAATCTTTTGCAAGCGTTATAAAAGCACTTGGATCTTACTCCAACAATTTTGGAGTGCCTGTTGTGGGAGGGGAAGTATTATTTGACGACAGTTATATCCATAATCCTTTACTTAATTTGATGGCAGTTGGCCTGGTTGAGAAGGATAAAATTGTTAAATCTTCTTTCAGGGAAAATAAAAACCATTTGTATTTGATTGGTCGGAAAACATCCGGGACCGGTGTACACGGAGCAGGATTTGCATCAAAGGCATTTTCAAAAACAATGAATCACCTGGTCCCCGAAACCCAGTTAGCGGATTCCTGTGCAGGAAAGATATTGTTCGATAGTATCATGGAGATGAATGAGATGGGAATAATCAGGAGCATGCAGGATATTGGTGCTGGTGGTGTTTTTTGTGCTGCTTCCGAAATGGCATACAGGGGCAGGAAGGGAGTTGAGTTACACCTGGATGAAATCCCTGTTTCCAGGGACGACCTGGATCCAACAGAGATCATACTTTCGCAGTCACAGGAACAAATGCTGATTACCATCAGGCCACAGGATGTAAAACATTTGCTGGAAATTGCTGAGAAGTGGGAAATCTCCTATGCAAAAGTAGGGGAGGTGACAGAGGATAATCGCATACGTATTCTTTACAAAAATGATAAGCTTGGTGACCTTCCGGTATCTGCACTTGTAAGAGGGGGTGGTGCGCCGGTATATATCAGGAATATGAAGACTCCCGAGCGGAAAATAGTAAAAGTTACGGCAGAGGAAGTGCCCTTTCCCGGCAATCTGAAAGAAATAGCAAAGACAATGATTAAGTTGCCGAATATATCTTCCAGGAAGTGGATATATGAGCAATTTGACACCATGTCCGGACTTTCAAATATCAGTTCTGAATATGCCTCTGATGCAGGAATAGTTCATCTGCCCGGTCAGGAAATTTTGCTGGCGCTGAGCGTCGATGGCAATGCCAGGTATGTCAGAAAAGAACCGAGGAAAGGATCCATGATTGCTGTAGCTGAGGCATCCAGGAATATTATTTGTTCTGGAGGGAAACCTGTGGCACTTGCCAACGGATTGAATTTTGGCGACCCAGGTGATGTTCATGTATATTTCGATTTCACTGAAAGTATAAAAGGAATAAGAACAATCTGCGAAAAGATGAAGCTTCCCGTTATTGCCGGAAATGTGAGCTTCAATAATTTCACATGGATAGAAGAGGAGGCACTTTCAGTTCCCCCTACACCTGTTATTGGTATGGTGGGAATTATTGATAAGCTTGAAGATGTTATGGCCGTGAGCTTCCAGAAAAAAGGAGATATGATTTATTTAATTGGCAGGTCAGACAATGATTTGTCCGGTTCCGAATATCTTGCGACAATGCATCTGATAGAGGAGACTGCAGCGCCTGAATTGGATTTAGATCATGAATTGAAGATTCAAAATGTAGTGAGCAACATCATTAGTAATGGATATGTTTCCTCCGCACACGATGTCTCCCTGGGTGGATTGTTTGTGGCACTGGTAGAGTGCTGCCTGGCAAACAGTCTTGGTTTTGATGTTACCTCGCCAGCGGAAGTCAGGGAAGATGCTTTCCTGTTTGGAGAATCACAGAGCAGGATAATTGTTAGCGTCTCTCCAAGCCGTGAGACCGGGTTCCTGGATTATATGATGGAACAGAATCTTCCTTTTTCTGCACTGGGACATGTAACCAAAGAAGAGCTGAGAGTGGATGATACATCCTTTGGTTTTATCGCAGACTATGCCAGGGATTTTGAGGAATCACTGGGCGAGTTGCTCGAAGGAAGTGCTAAAAATTGACCGATGGTTTGTAGAGACGCGCCATGTGGCGCGTCTCTATGGAATGCAAATTAGACGCGCCACATGGCGCGTCTCTACAAACTCCCAATTCTAGTTCACTTAAGCTCACTCAAGTTCACTCCTTTTCTAAATACTATTTCCTATATTTGCCCGTTGAATAAATGTGATGCGAAAATACCTTTTCATATTAATACTGATTTTTATCTCCGCTAGTGGATTTTCCCAGGTCGACAGGCCGAGGAATCTACCTGCATTTGATCATAAACCCTTGCATTGGGGATTCACCGTTGGCTTGAACTCAATGGATTTTGCTACGTCAAGAACCGCTGCGAATAATTTTACCTATGCAGATGTTATCGGTTTCCAGCCCTCCGGATTCCAGGTAAATATTGTTTCTGACCTGCGCTTATCTGATTACTGGAACCTGAGAGTACTACCTGGCATAAATCTTGGGTCACGACATATGGTCTTTCACACCGGAGCTGATTTGTCGGTGCCCGATACATCAATGACTATTGGTTCCAGCTTTCTCGATTTTCCTGTTGTATTTAAATACCGTTCTGAAAGGGTAAATAATTACCGGCCGTATGTGATTGCGGGCTTAGATTTTAAATATGATATGTCAGCACGCAAGGAGTTCGACCTGGAAGAGGATGACCTGTTACTTCTTAAAAAAGCGGATCTTTATCTTGAATTGGGATTTGGTGTTGACAACTATCTTCAATACTTCAAATATTCTACAGAAATAAAGCTTGCCATTGGACTAAGAAATATGTTGCTTGATAAACCCTATCCCGGCGAAGAACAATATGTAGAATCTATATCCCATCTGCGCTCCTTTATCCTGATGCTTAATTTTCATTTCGAGTAGCGTAGACTCCTTCCCGAAGTTTTTATATCCCTCTTCTTCTCAGCTCAGCACAGATAATTGCCAGCGATGAACCTACGTTCAGCGATTCGGATCCCATGTTGTGGTTTGGAATGTTGCCAATTAATATCTCCTTATCTAATAGCTTGATAACTTCGGGTGAAATACCGGAGGACTCATTTCCAAAGACAAGCATGGCAGGTCGTTTGATAAAGGTGTCAATGTAATCTTCGCCATGCATAGTGGTTCCAAAAATTTGAATCTTCATTCTTTTTGCCTCAGTTATAATATTTGGCAAGGATTGATAAGAAGGTTGAATTCGCAATACCGCACCCATGGATGCCTGGACTACTTTTGGATTGAAAACATCTACACAATCTTCGCTACATATAATATTTTTGAATCCAAACCAGTCAGCGGTCCGGATGATCGTTCCCATGTTCCCCGGATCGCGAATAGAATCGAGCACGAGCGTGAATTCATCCTTCAAAATTGAGTGACTGAATTCATTGGTAGGAATTTCGGCTGTGGCAATTACACCCGGAGATGTTACCAGTAATGAAACAGATACTAGCTCTTCAGCAGTTGCCGAAGTAATAAGACCAGAGGAAAACTCAGGCAAATCAGGTAAAGAACTTATCCATTCTTCACTCGCCCATACATGATTAATTTTTACCGGGTTTACATGGTTCTGCTCAAGTGCATTTCTAATCAGTTTATCACCTTCAAGAAGAAACATCCCGTGCCTTTCACGGTACTTCTTTTGTGCAAGTGATTTAATCAGTTTCTTTTGGTTGATGGATATCATGGAATAAAGATAGGAGAAAAGAGGGAAGAATTGAAGAATGGAAGGATTTAGGGATGGGGTATTGGCAATTTTTTTTTGACTGAACTTTCGTACTATAAAAATTGCTATTTTTACGCATATTCAAGTAGACGGTACGTTATTGGTATAAGCGTTGTTTTATAAATCCTGACAAATTGTAATCTATTCTCGCATTGAAATTTATTAACAAGAACATATATTGGCTTTTTTTACTGCTTCCCCTTTTGCACTCATGCAATGCAACTAAGTATATTGAAGAGGATGAATACCTCCTGGATAAATACAGTATTGATGCTGACAGGAAAATAATAAGCAAGGAAGAGTATAAGAATTATGTAAAGCAGAAGCCCAATAAACGCATCGTGGGGTGGAAGTTTTATCTCTCCCTGTATAATTTATCCAATGTAGAGAAGAACACTGGATTTAACCGCTGGTTGAGGAGGATTGGAGAGGAGCCGGTAGTATATAGTCCCGACCTGACAGATCATACTGCTCAGCAGCTTGAACTTTTGTTGTATAATAAGGGCTACTTCAATGCCGAAGTTACTGATACAACCGTATACAAAAAGAAGCGGGCCAGGGTGCATTATACTATTGATTCTAAAGAGCCCTACACCATTTATAATGTTGATTATTTTTTTGAGGATGGAAGTTTGGGGAAGTATGTCATGAATGATTCAATCCCAACACTTTTAAAAGTAGGAGAGCGGTTTGATGTAGGCGTTTTGCAGCAGGAGAGAGACCGAATTGAAGAGATACTTAGAAATAAAGGTTATTTTAATTTCACGGAGGACTTTATTTATTATGAAATAGATAGTTCACTGCAAAGCAAGCAGGTTAATGTTATACTTGGCATCAAAAATTTCCCCATTAAGGATGAATGGGGGAGAGTAGAAAGGACAAAACACAAGGTTTATACGATCAGGGATGTATACATTAAAACAGATTATGATCTGATAAAAGATTCTGATGAAGGAGTAAGGCCGGATCAGGATACGCTTCTATATGATGGTGTGTATGTAATATCAAGCCCTGATTCCAATACCAGGCCAGGAGTAGTTACGCAGAAGAACTATATCGCACCGGGTGACAGGTACAATGCAAAGCGCGTACAGCGGACTTATCGTAACCTGACAGCTTTGAGTGCATACAGGATTGTGGATATCAAGTTTAATGAAGTTGATTCAGGAGAGAATCAGCTTGATTGTGAGATAAAGATGCTCCCTTCTGTTAGACAAGCATTTACAGGAGGAGTTGAAGGGACTAACTCTGCCGGTAACTTTGGTGTTGCCGGGAATATAAATTATCAGCATAGAAACCTTTTTGGTGGCTCAGAGCGTTTTGATATCACTTTTACGGGAGCTATTGAAACAATCAGGGAAATCCAGGATGCTGACTTTGGAACGATGCAGGAGCTTGGTGTGGAGACAAGAGTAAATGTTCCGAAGTTTCTTCTTCCTTTCAAAACAGAACAATTTATTCGGAAATTCAATCCGCAAACAAATATAAACCTGGCTTTCAATTACCAGAAGCGTCCTGATTATACCCGCTCCACTTTCAAAGGTGGATTTGGTTACCAGTGGAAAGGCAATGGTCATTTAACCCATACAGTCTATCCCTTTGAAACCAGTCTTATTTATACACCCTATGTTTCCACGGAATTTGCTGAATGGTTAGAAGGAACTTATTTGTTTTATAGCTACCAGCCACACTTTATCACTGATCAACGTTATAGTCTTATCTTTAACAATCAGAAAGTTAACAAGTCAAGCGATTTTCAATATGTAAGATTTAGCGCGGAGACGGCCGGGAACCTGATGTATGGAATTTATTCAGCCCTGGGTTCACCGGAAAACGATGCCGTGCTTCAATTCTTTGGCGTTGAATATGCACAATACTTCAAGTCAGACATTGAATTTCGTTATTATGATTACCTGGATGAAGGAATCAGTATGGTTTACAGAACCTTCATAGGGGCTGCTGTTCCATATTTAAATTCTACGGCAATTCCTTTTGAAAAGCAATATTTTGGAGGAGGAGCAAACAGTATCAGGGCATGGCGTGTAAAAACCCTGGGGCCTGGTTCATTTGAAGGTAAGCCTGGTTCAATTGAAGGTGATACAATTTCAGTATATCCCAATCAGACTGCTGATCTTAAGCTCGAAGCAAATGTTGAATACAGGTTTAAACTTTTTTGGAAACTTGAAGGAGCTTTCTTCCTGGATGTCGGAAATATATGGTCGCTCTCCTCTGACGACGACAGGGAAGGAGCACAGTTTGATTTTAAAAGATTTTACAAGGAATTTGCTGTAGGCACAGGTTTCGGAACACGCTTTGATTTCAACTTTTTTATATTCAGATTTGATATCGGTGTCCCACTTGTAGACCCATCATATCCTGAAGGTCAACGTTGGCTGCCAGGTAATTCCGGGGTACACTGGAATGATCTGTCGTACAATATTGCTATTGGGTATCCATTCTAGTAAGTACTGCCCAGTGTCCACTGCCCACCCCCTCAAGCTTTACATTAATTTAATATCTACAAAAATTATTTTTCGTACTTTTACGACTTAACACATTATTCACACAATTTATCATTCGATCATGGCAGACAAAGTTTTAGATCACATTAAGCCCGGTGTAGTCACAGGAGATGATTACCAGAAATTACTTGCAATAGCAAAGAAAAATCAATATGCACTTCCTGCAGTAAATGTAGTGAGTTCAGACTCTGTAAATGCAGTTATTGAAGCTGCAAAAGTTGTTAATTCACCTGTAATGATACAGTTTTCTAACGGCGGTGGTGTATTCTACGCTGGCAAGGGATTGTCAAACGAGAATCAGCAGGCAGCAATAGCTGGTTCAATTTCAGGTGCAAAGCACGTGCATTATATGTCTGAGCTTTATGGCGTTCCTGTAATTCTTCATACCGACCATGCAGCAAAAAAATTACTGCCCTGGATCGACGGACTGTTGGATGCTGGTGAGAAACATTTTGAAAAATATGGAAAGCCATTATTTAGCTCACACATGCTCGACCTTTCCGTGGAGCCAATCAAAGAGAACATCGAGATTTCCAAGAAATATCTTGCCAGGATGGATAAAATCGGAATGACCCTGGAAATTGAACTTGGTGTTACAGGTGGCGAAGAAGATGGTGTTGATAATACCAATGTTGATACTTCAGCACTTTATACACAACCTGAGGAAGTGGCCTATGCTTATGAGGAGCTTTTAAAGGTAAGTCCAAGATTCACCATTGCTGCATCTTTTGGTAATGTTCATGGTGTATACAAGCCAGGTAATGTTAAACTGACTCCTAAAATTCTTGATAACTCACAAAAGTTCATCCAGGAGAAATATAATACTGAAGAGAAACCAATAGACTTTGTATTCCACGGTGGATCCGGATCAACAAATGCGGAAATACGTGAAGCCATTGGATACGGTGTGATCAAAATGAACATTGATACCGATACACAATGGGCATTCTGGGACGGCGTTCGTGCATACGAAGCTGCAAATCACGACTACCTCCAGGGACAAATTGGGAATCCTGATGGAGAAGACAAGCCTAACAAGAAGAAATACGATCCACGCGCATGGCTGAGAGCAGGAGAGCAATCAGTAATCGAAAGACTGAAAGTTGCTTTTGACGATCTGAATTGTATTGACAGACTGTAGAAGTGAGCTAAAGTGAACTAAAGTATAAGCCTCGTGGGAAACTACGGGGCTTTTTTTACTTGCTAACTGTCTAAGTTCCTAAGCATCCACCCCACTTTCGCATTTCACCATTTTTTACTATCATTGCCAATCACTTTTAATACTAAGGTTTAATGCAAGGAAGTTCTGAGCCAAGGGATAGTTTTTCTTCTAAATTTGGAGTTATTGCCGCAGCGGCGGGTTCAGCTATCGGATTGGGTAATATCTGGCGTTTTCCTTCGGTAACAGCTGAGAATGGTGGAGCTGCATTTTTATTTATCTACCTTCTCTGTATATTGATTCTGGGTATCCCTGTTATGTTGTCAGAATTCCTGATTGGTCGCTCTGCACAAAGAAACCCTTACGGTGCATTTAAGAAACTGGCTCCGGGAAAGGCCTGGTTTATAACTGGACTTATGGGGGTTCTGGCTGCTTTCATGATTCTTGCATTTTATGCGGTAGTGTCAGGTTGGACACTCGAGTATCTATACCAGTCTTTCACTGGAAACCTGGCTGACAAAAATTCAGCTGAGCTCAAAGAAATGTTCAATAGCTTCAGAAATGACTCATACAGACCTCTGTTATGGTTTGTTGTATTTATGGGGTTTACTGCATGGATAATTATTTCAGGCATAAGGAGTGGCATTGAACGATATACGAAAATATTGATGCCCATGCTCCTGGTATTGCTTATTTTCATTGCCATATATGTACTTACCCTGCCAGGAGCAAAAGAAGGAGTGAAATACCTGTTTAATCCTGATTTTAGCAAAATCACGCCTGATGTGATATTCAAAGCATTGGGACAAGCATTTTTCTCCTTGAGCATTGGAATGGGAACGTTGATTACCTATGGTTCCTATATTAAGAAGAAAGAGAATCTTACCGGCACAACACTTTCAGTGGTTGGGGCAGATACATTTATTGCCGTGCTGGCCGGAATTGCAATATTTCCGGCAGTGTTTGCGCTAACAGATGTGCAATTACTGGATATGGCTAAGGAAACAGAAGAAGCGCTGATGTTTATTACCCTGCCAAGTATTCTTAATAATATACCCGGGGGACTGATTCTGTCAGCCATGTTTTTTGTTTTACTGGCAGTGGCTGCCCTTACATCAACCATCTCTATGTTGGAAGTAATTGTCTCATTTCTGGTTGAAGAAACAAAACTGACGCGAAGGAAGGCAACGATTTATTCAACGCTGGCTGTCTCGGTTCTTGGGATACTAAGTGCCCTGTATGTTGGCGTATTTAGATTTTTAAATTTTACTTCGGTGAATATCTTGTTGCCCATTGGTGGTTTCTTCATTGTGTTATTTATTGGCTGGTTTCTGTCTAAGAAAATCACAAGAGATGAATTAACCAACAATGGAAGCATGAAAGGAAAGTATATACCCGTTTATCTCTTTCTCGTAAAATATCTGGCCCCCATTGCCATCGCCATTGTATTTATCTATGGGATAATAAATGCTTTGAAGTAGGGGGAAGGCTAGGTTGGGGGTGATGAAAATAAAAAAACCCGCTTCACACTCCGATATTTCCACCCTTTATCACATTAACTGGTAAAACAGTTAATAATGAGAAAGTTTCTAAAGGAAATACTCTTTCTGAAGAAAGGGGAGCAGCGTGCTTTGTTTGTAATCAGCTTATGCCTGGTGGCCTCATTGTTTTTTCGGGTGATGATTACAAAGCAACCTGATGCTGAGCTCCTTGTCGATCATGAGTTTTTAGAACAGGTAGAACACTTTAGAAAGGTGTTGGAGGAAAATGCGATAAAGGAATATGTCAAACCAGTGTCAGATGTGTCGCCTTTACCTGAATTATCCCCGGTAAATTTCGATCCCAACAGTGTTGCGGAGAAAGACCTCAAATTCATGGGATTTCCCCCAAGGATAACTTCCAACATAATAAATTACAGGAAGGCCGGAGGCGTATTTTACAGGGCTGAAGATTTGCAAAAAATATATGGCATGGATAGTATTACCTATGCTATGGTTCGTGATTATATTACCATTGAAAAGGTCAAGCACCTACCGAAATATCTTCCAAAAGATTCGATTTATGCCAGTTCAGAATTAAAAGAGAAAATTGAAATTAATCACGCTGATTCTTCAGAACTTGTTGATATAAAAGGCATTGGACCAGTTTTCTCATCAAGGATAATTAAATACAGAGCACTGTTGGGAGGATTTTATTTAATGGAGCAGTTATGGGAGGTGTATGGTATGGATTCCTTAAAATTTATTGATTTATCAAGATCGTTATATATAGATACAACGTCAATTATATGCATGGATATCAATGAATACTCTTTTCAGGATCTCGTCCGGCATCCATATTTTACAAGAAAACAGGTGTCCGATCTTTTACATTACAGGGAATTTGCAGGAGAAATAATTGATGTGGAAGAGCTGAAAGCTAACCAGGTAATAGATAGTTTGGCATATGAGAAAATCAAGCCTTATTTGAAATGCAGATTTAATTAATTTTAATGCTTGAAACTATTGATTTGATGGTGATTTTTGTCTATTTTTATAGGAGATGAATTGTTGTAAGTCTAAATTCTTGATAAGTAATAATTTGGCTTGTTTAATTAATTTTTTGAAATAATCCCTAAAAATATTGATTTTAAGAAATTGAATCTCTAAATTTGCGGCTCATTAAAAAAAAGAGAAGTATATGATAGTTATACCTATTAAAGAAGGTGAGAACATTGAGAGGTCGCTTAAGAAGTTCAAAAGAAAGTTCGAAAAGACGGGTGTTGTTAAAGAATTAAGGAACAGACAAGCTTTCTCTAAACCTTCTATAACAAAGAGGCAGCAGAAACTTCACGCCATTTATATTCAGAAGCTGAACCTGGAGGAGGAGTAGAAATTACCTTGAATTTAGGCAGAGAATTTAATAGCTGCCTATGACCGGAGTAAATGAGTTTATAGCGTATCTGGAGACGGAGAAGAGATATGCAAGAAATACGCTTATATCCTATAAAAACGATTTAGATCAATTCCATGCTTTCTGCCGTGAGAACGGTTCAGAAGACATGGATTTGTATTTTAAGACTATTCGCGGTTGGGTTGTCGATTTAATGGAAAAGGATTATTCACCCAGGTCTGTACACCGAAAACTATCATCTTTACGTTCTTATTGTAAGTACCTGATCAGGTTGGGAGAATTAGAAACCAATCCTGTTGAAAATGTATTAAAACCAAAAATTAATAAGCGGGTACCTTCCTTCGTAGATGAAAAAAGCATCAACAGTTTATTAGACGAATATGATTTTGGAGATGATTTCCCTGGTATCAGGAATAAACTTGTTATCAATCTCTTATACCAGACTGGTATGCGGAGAAGCGAGTTAATTGGCATAACAATGGACTCGATTGATTTTCATCAACAAAGTATAAAGGTGCTGGGGAAAAGAGATAAGGAAAGGATTATTCCAATGGGTAAGGAATTAGTTGGTGATATAGAAGCGTATATTAACATAAGGCAAGAAGAGTTTCCTGAAACTAAGGAGAGGATATTTTTGTTAACAGATCATGGAAAAGCGGTTTATCCACAATATGTGTACAGGATTGTGAATCGTTACCTGGGTTTTATCACAACGCTTGAAAAGAAGAGTCCACATTTGCTCAGGCATACTTTTGCAACACACATGCTCAATAAAGGAGCCGATCTTAATTCAATAAAGGAGTTATTAGGACATGCCAGCCTTTCGGCGACGCAGGTCTACACACATAATACATTTGAGAAGTTAAAATCTATTTACAAACAAGCTCATCCAAGAGCTTAAAAACAAGGAGGTTATTATGAATATCAAGATTCATTCAGTCCGTTTTGATGCCGATAAAAGGCTTATCGAATTTATCGAAGAAAAAACTAGTAAACTGGAAGTCTTTTACGATGACATAATTAAAGCAGAAGTATTTCTTCGTCTTGACAAAGACACTACAGACAGGGAAAATAAACTTGTTGAAGTTAAACTTGAAATTGCCGGGAATACGTTTTTCTCAAAAAAGCAATGTAAAACGTTTGAAGAGGCAACAGATTTAGCAATCGAAGCAACAAAGAAACAACTCCTTAAATATAAAGATAAGGTCCGGAAAAACTGACAGGATATTCCCCGGAAAAAACAGAGCTGTCATTGCAGCTCTTTTTTTTTGAAACACACTGGTAATTTATCTAAAATAGTTAAGACGCATGCAGGATCTAAAATCCTGAAAATGAGATAGTAAAAAGAAGGAGGAAGCAGTGAAATATAATTTGCATAAACACGTTAAAAAAAACCAACAGAATGTTTTGTGTTATATATTTTTTATTTATACATTTGCAAACCGATTTTGGAGGGTAGTTTTTTGATGTATTAGAATGTATGCCGATGTAGCTCAGTTGGTCAGAGCAGCTGATTTGTAATCAGCAGGCCGTGGGTTCGAATCCCTCCATCGGCTCCGTGTAATTTAATTTAGAGGGGAGATACCAAAGTGGCCAACTGGGGCAGACTGTAAATCTGCTGTCGTACGACTTCGGAGGTTCGAATCCTCCTCTCCCCACAAAGTTTTTTTAATAACTTTGTTGCGAGAATAGCTCAGTTGGTAGAGCACAACCCTTCCAAGGTTGGGGTCGCGAGTTCGAGCCTCGTTTCTCGCTCAATTTTTTTCCCTAAGCCGCCGATGTAGCTCAGGGGTAGAGCGTTTCCTTGGTAAGGAAGAGGTCATGGGTTCAATTCCCATCATTGGCTCGAGGTAAAAATGTTTTTTAATTTTTGAATATATAATAAATAAAATCATGGCAAAAGAAAAATTTCAAAGAACCAAACCGCACGTAAATATTGGTACTATTGGGCATGTTGACCATGGAAAAACCACATTGACATCTGCTATAACCAAAATCATGGCTGAAAAAGGTTTAGCAGTTGCAATAGATTTTGATTCCATTGACAATGCTCCTGAAGAAAAAGCAAGAGGTATCACTATTAACACTGCGCACGTTGAGTATGAAACAGAAAATCGTCATTATGCTCATGTTGATTGTCCAGGTCATGCTGACTATGTAAAAAACATGGTTACAGGTGCTGCTCAGATGGATGGTGCAATATTAGTTGTTGCAGGAACAGATGGGCCTATGCCTCAAACTAGAGAACATATTCTTTTAGCTCGCCAGGTAAATGTACCTAAAATCGTTGTTTTCTTAAACAAAGTTGATATGGTTGACGACGAAGAGATGATTGAACTAGTTGAAATGGAAATTAGAGAACTTCTAAGTTTTTATGAATTTGATGGAGATGAAACTCCTGTTGTTATGGGATCTGCACTTGGAGCAATGAATGGAGAAGAAAAATGGGTTGAAAAAGTTATTGAACTTATGGCAGCTGTTGATGAATGGATACCCGTTCCTCCTAGAGATAACGAAAAACCATTCTTATTACCTGTTGAAGATATATTCTCAATTACAGGTCGTGGAACTGTTGCTACAGGCAGAATAGAAACAGGCGTAGTGAACACAGGCGATGAAATGAATTTAATTGGACTTGGTGCTGAAGGCAGAAAAACTGTTGTTACTGGTGTTGAAATGTTTAGAAAAATTCTAGATAGAGGAGAAGCTGGTGATAATGTTGGCTTATTATTGCGTGGCGTTGATAAAAAAGAAATTAAAAGAGGAATGGTTATTGCAAAACCTGGTTCTATTAAACCTCACACAAAAGTTAAAGCAGAGGTTTATGTTTTGAAAAAAGAAGAAGGTGGTCGTCATACTCCATTTCATAATGATTATCGTCCACAATTCTATATTAGAACACTTGACGTTACCGGTAACATTAAATTACCTGAAGGCGTTGAAATGGTAATGCCTGGTGATAATGTTACAATTACAGTTGAATTAATTACTCCTGTTGCTTGTAATGTTGGATTGCGTTTTGCAATACGTGAAGGTGGAAGAACTGTTGGTGCGGGGCAAATTATTGAGATTATCGAATAATATTTTATAATCTTATATTAAATTCGTCAGAAAATTTTTCTGTCAAATTTATATGTTTTATAGACGGGTGTAGCTCAGTTGGCAGAGCACTGGTCTCCAAAACCAGGTGTCGGGCGTTCGAGTCGCTCCTCCCGTGCATAATAAAAGTATAAAAAATGGCAAAAATAAAAGTATATTTTGAGGAAACGTACAATGAGTTGGTACATAAGGTTTCATGGCCAACATGGAAAGAGCTGCAAAATAGTGCTGTTTTAGTTGGAATAGCAACACTTATTATTGCATTTGTTGTTTTTTTAATGGATTATAGTTTTGATAATCTAATGCACATATTTTATAAAATGTTTTATTAAAAATTATTAAGGGATAATGACTGACTCTGTTAAAAAATGGTATGTTATTAGGGTTTTGAGTGGCAAAGAAAAGAAAATCAAAGACTACATAGAATCAGAAATTACAAGATTAAATATGCAAGATTATGTTTCTCAAATATTAATCCCTACAGAAAAAATATACCAAATCAGAGACGGGAAAAAAATAAGCAAAGAAAGAAATTTTTATCCTGGATATATTTTAATAGAAGTGTTACTTGGAGGAGAAATCGAACACATTGTAAAAAATATTACAGGAGTTATTGGCTTTTTAGGAGCTGAAAAAGGTGGTAAACCATCTCCATTAAGAATGTCTGAAGCCAACAGAATATTGGGTAAAGTAGATGAACTAGCTGATAGTGATGAAGAAATCAATATCCCATTCTATGTTGGGGAACAAGTTAAAGTTGTTGATGGACCATTTAATAGTTTTTCTGGTATTATTGAAGAGGTAAATAATGAAAAGAAAAAATTAAAAGTTATGGTTAAGATTTTTGGAAGAAAAACTCCATTAGAATTAAGTTTTATGCAAGTTGAAAAAGAATAAAATATTTTAATATGGCTAAAGTTGTTGATGGAATTATAAAATTACAAATTAGAGGAGGAGCTGCAAATCCTTCCCCTCCAGTTGGACCTGCATTAGGTGCTAAAGGAGTAAATATTATGGAGTTTTGCAAACAATTTAATTCAAGAACTCAAAAACAAGCCGGAAAAGTTTTACCTGTTGTTATCTCTGTATATGCTGATAAATCTTTCAGTTTTATAATTAAAACTCCACCTGCTGCAGTTCAAATACTTGAAGCTGCAAAAATAAAATCTGGCTCACCTGAATCTAATAGAGAAAAAGTTGGAACAGTAACATGGGAACAAATCAGAGAAATAGCAAAGAATAAAATGCCAGACCTAAACGCTTTTACTGTTGAAGCTGGGATGAAAATGGTTGCCGGAACAGCGAGAAGTGCTGGAGTTGTTATTAAAGGGAAAGCCCCATTTAATGAATAAATAAACATTTTAATTATTAGAAAAATGGGCAAATTGTCAAAAAATAGAAAAAAAGTATTAGAAAAAATTGATTCGGAGAAATTATATCCTTTGGTTGATGCTTCCAAATTAGTGAAAGAAATTACAACAACAAAATTCGATTCATCAATTGATTTAAACATTCGATTAGGGGTAGACCCAAGAAAAGCCAATCAAATGGTTCGCGGGATTGTTACTTTACCTCATGGAACAGGAAAAGAAATCAAAGTGTTAGTACTTTGTACTCCTGAAAAAGAAGAGGAAGCAAAATCTGCTGGTGCTGATTTTGTTGGTTTAGATGAATTCATTGAAAAAATTCAAAAAGGATGGACAGATGTTGATGTAATTGTTACTATGCCATCAGTAATGGCAAAAGTTGGTAAATTAGGTAAAGTATTAGGTCCTCGCGGATTAATGCCTAACCCAAAAAGTGGTACTGTAACAATGGAAATTGGTAAAGCAGTACAAGAAGTAAAAGCAGGAAAAATTGATTTTAAAGTTGATAAATATGGCATTATTCATGCAAATGTTGGAAAAGTTTCATTCGATTCGAATAAAATTGCTGATAATGCACGTGAATTAATTAATACGATTATCAAATTAAAACCAACTGCTTCAAAAGGTACTTATATGAAAAGTATTTACATGTCAAGTACTATGAGCCCGGGATTAAAAATTGATCCCAAATCAATTGATTAATAATTAACATTAATTAAGTTATGAATCGAGATCAAAAAAGTGCTCTTGTTGATAGTTTGACAGAAAAAATTAATACCTCAAATCATATTTACCTAGTTGATATTGGCGAACTTAATGCTGAAGACACCGGGAAATTAAGAAGAAATTGTTTTGAGAAAGAAGTAAAACTAATTGTTGTTAAAAATACATTATTGGAATTAGCTTTCAATAAAGTTGAAGATGATTTTAAAGAAATATATGATGTTTTAAAAGGTCATACTTCATTAATGTTATCTGAAACAGGAAACGTTCCAGCTAAACTTATTAAAGAGTTTAGAAAAACAAACAAAAACCCAATATTAAAAGCAGCTTTTGTTGAAGAAGGATTTTATATTGGAGATGAACAACTTGATGTTTTAGCAAGTATTAAATCTAAAGAAGAAGTTATTGGAGATATTATTTTATTATTACAATCTCCATTAAAAAATGTTATGTCTTCTTTACAATCTGGATCAAACATTATTACAGGTGTTATTAAAACACTTTCAGATAAAAAAGAATAATTTTTAATTTTTAAAATTTTTAAAATGGCAGATTTAAAAAAGCTAGCAGATGAATTAGTTAATTTAACAGTAAAAGATGTTAATGAATTAGCTGATATATTAAAAGAAGAACATGGTATTGAACCTGCGGCTGCGGCTGCAGTTGTGGCAGGACCTGCTGCTGGAGCAGAAAGCAGTGAGTCAGCAGAAAAAACACAATTTAATGTAATGTTGAATCACCCAGGAGGAGCAAAATTACAAATAGTAAAACTAGTTAAAGAGTTAACAGGATTAGGCCTTAAAGAGGCAAAAGCTCTTGTTGATGCTGCACCTAAAGCAGTTAAAGAAGGAGTTTCAAAAGATGAAGCTGAGTCATTAAAAGCTAAATTAGAAGAAGCTGGAGCCGAAGTTGAACTTAAATAGGTATTTCCTATATTAAATTTTTATACAGGTTTAGAGTTAAATTAACTCTAAACCTTTTGTTGTTATTTTTTTTAAGTTCAATTAATTAACTATAAAAATGGTTTCAAATAATTTAAAAGAACGCATATCTTTTGCATCAATAAAAAATCAATTAGAATATCCTGATTTTTTAGATATTCAATTAAAATCATTCGCAGATTTTTTTCAATTAGAAACAACTCCGGAAAAAAGAAAAGATGAAGGCTTATTTAATGTTTTCAATGAAAATTTTCCAATTACAGATACAAGAAATAATTTCGTATTGGAGTTTATTGATTACTTCGTTGATCCACCAAGATATAAAATTGAAGAATGTATAGAAAGAGGCTTGTCATACAGTGTTCCTTTAAAGGCAAAAGTAAGACTATACTGTACTGACCCTGAACACGAAGATTTTGATACTGTAATACAAGATGTTTATCTTGGAACAATTCCTTATATGACTCCAAGAGGCACATTTGTAATAAATGGCGCAGAAAGAGTTATTGTATCACAATTACATCGCTCACCAGGAGTATTCTTTGGACAAAGTGTACATGCAAATGGCACAAAATTATATTCTGCAAGAGTAATTCCATTCAGGGGTTCTTGGATTGAATTTGCAACGGATATAAACAATGTAATGTATGCATATATTGATCGTAAAAAGAAATTACCTGTTACAACATTATTGAGAGCTATTGGCTATGAAAGCGATAAGGACATATTAGAGATTTTTAATCTTGCAGACGAAGTAAAGGTTACTAAAACCGGTTTGAAAAAAGTAATTGGAAGAAAACTTGCTGCCAGAGTATTAAGATCTTGGATTGAAGATTTTGTTGACGAAGATACAGGCGAAGTAGTTTCAATTGAGAGAAATGAAATAGTAATTGACAGAGAAACAGTTATTGAAAAAGGGCATATAAATGATATTGTAGAATCTGGAGTAAAAACAATTTTATTGCATAAAGACAGTCAAAACATTAATGATTTTGCAATAATTTATAATACTTTACAAAAAGATCCAAGTAATTCAGAAAAAGAAGCTGTTCTGCATATCTACAGACAGTTAAGAAATTCTGAACCTCCCGATGAAGCTACTGCAAGAGATGTTATTGACAAATTATTTTTCTCAAATAAAAGATATGATCTTGGTGAAGTTGGCAGATATAGAATTAATAAAAAGCTGGGGCTTAATACATTGATGGATATTAAGGTTCTAACTAAAGAAGATATTATTGAAATCATTAAGTATTTAATTGAACTAGTTAATTCAAAAATTGATGTTGATGATATTGACCATTTAAGTAACAGAAGGGTTAGGACTGTTGGCGAACAATTATATAATCAATTTGGAGTAGGTCTAGCCAGAATGGCCAGGACCATTAAAGAACGTATGAACGTAAGAGATAATGAAGTCTTTACACCAATTGATCTTATCAACTCCAAAACTTTATCATCAGTTATTAATTCTTTTTTTGGTACAAATCAATTATCACAGTTTATGGATCAAACAAATCCATTAGCTGAAATGACACATAAAAGAAGAATGTCTGCTCTAGGACCAGGTGGACTTTCAAGAGAAAGAGCTGGTTTTGAAGTACGTGATGTACATTATACACACTATGGCAGATTATGCCCAATTGAAACTCCTGAAGGACCAAATATTGGATTAATATCCTCTTTATGTGTATATGCAAAAATTAATGAGTTAGGTTTTATAGAAACTCCATACAGAAAAGTTGAAAATGGAAATGTAAATTTAAATAATGAAGAAATTATATATTTAAGTGCAGAAGAAGAAGAAGAAAAAATTATAGCACAGGCAAATGCACCTATTGATGTTGAAGGTATTTTTATTAATCCAAAAGTGAAAGCACGTCACGAAGCAGATTATCCTTTAATAGAAAAAGAATCTGTTGATTTAATGGATGTTGCTCCAAACCAAATTGCTTCTATTGCTGCTTCATTAATTCCATTTTTAGAACACGATGACGCAAATAGAGCATTGATGGGTTCAAATATGATGCGTCAGGCAGTTCCTTTAATTGAACCCGAAGCTCCCATTGTTGGAACAGGTATTGAAAAATTAGTTGCCAGAGATTCCAGATCTCTTTTAATTGCTGAAAACGATGGTGTTGTTGAATATGTTGATACCGATGAAATAGTAATAAGGTATTCCAGAACAGAAGAAGAAAAATTTGTGAGTTTTGAAGATGATATAAAAAAATATAACATTTCTAAATTTCGCAAAACAAATCAAAATACTTGTTTAAACCTCAGACCTCTTGTTTCTAAGGGCGATAGAGTGAAAAAAGGAGATATACTTACTGAAGGTTATGGAACTAAAGAGGGTGATTTAGCATTAGGTAGAAACCTAATGGTGGCATTTATGCCTTGGAAGGGATATAACTTTGAAGATGCAATTGTTATTTCTGATAAAGTTGTACATCAAGATATTTTTACCTCTATTCACATTGTAGAACATCAATTGGAAGTTAGGGATACTAAACGTGGAATAGAAGAGTTAACATCCGATATTCCAAATGTTAGCGAAGAAGCAACTAAAAATCTTGATGAAAATGGAGTGATAAGAATTGGTTCTTCTGTCGTTCCGGGAGATATTTTAATTGGTAAAATTACGCCAAAAGGAGAATCAGACCCTTCTCCTGAAGAAAAACTATTACGTGCTATTTTTGGAGATAAAGCAGGTGATGTAAAAGATGCATCATTAAAAGCTTCTCCTTCCTTAAACGGTGTGATTATTAATAAAAAGTTATTTTCCAGATCTGTAAAAGATAAAAAACATAAAATTACCGAAAAACCGATAATAGCAAAAATTGATGAAGAAGCTAATAATAAAATTGATGAGCTAAAAAATAAGTTAATTGATAAATTATTTATACTGGTTAATGGCAAAACGTCACAAGGGGTTAAAGATTTTTTCAGTGTTAGTATTATCCCTAAAGGAAATAAATTCACACTAAAGTTGATTCAAGGTATTGATTTCCAAAACATCAATCCATCAAGATGGACAACAGATAAAAAGAAAAATGAAATTATAAAAAAACTTTTACATAATTTCTTAATTCATAAAAAAGATATTGAAGGAGAAGCAAAAAGGAAAAAATTCAATATAACAATTGGAGATGAGCTTCCAACAGGAATTATACAACTTGCAAAAGTTTACATTGCAAAACGAAGAGTTCTTAAGGTTGGTGATAAAATGGCTGGTAGACATGGAAACAAAGGTATCGTTGCTAAAATTGTTCGTGCTGAGGATATGCCATTTTTAGAAGACGGAACACCTGTTGATATAGTATTAAATCCACTTGGAGTACCTTCTAGAATGAACTTAGGACAAATATATGAAACAGTATTGGGTTGGGCAGGAAAAAAACTTGATTTGAAATTTTCCACTCCAATTTTTAACGGTGCTAAAATTGATGATATAAATAATTATACTGAAAAAGCAGGTGTCCCAAAATATGGTAAAACATATTTATATGACGGCGGTACTGGCGAACAATTTGACCAACCTGCAACTGTTGGAATAATATATATGCTTAAATTAGGGCATATGGTAGATGATAAAATGCATGCAAGATCCATTGGTCCATATTCACTTATAACTCAGCAACCCCTTGGAGGTAAAGCTCAATTTGGAGGTCAAAGGTTTGGTGAAATGGAGGTTTGGGCGCTTGAAGCATTTGGTGCAGCAAACATTCTTCAGGAAATACTTACAGTTAAATCTGACGATGTAGTAGGTAGAGCTAAAACTTATGAATCTATTGTAAAAGGTAACAATATGCCAAATCCGGGAATACCTGAATCATTTAATGTATTATTACATGAATTAAGAGGATTAGGATTAAGTGTTGAACTTGAATAATAAATTTTAATAACAATTTTATATATAATATTATGGCTTTCAGAAGAGACAATAAAGTAAAAAGTGAATTTACAAAGATCTCTATTGGTTTATCTTCTCCAGAAGAAATATTGGAATTTTCAAGTGGAGAAGTGTTGAAACCTGAAACTATCAATTACAGAACATATAAACCAGAAAGAGATGGTTTGTTTTGTGAAAGAATTTTCGGACCAATAAAAGATTATGAATGCCATTGTGGTAAATACAAAAGAATTAGGTATAAAGGAATAATCTGTGACAGATGTGGTGTCGAAGTCACAGAAAAAAAAGTTAGACGTGAAAGAATTGGACACATCAATCTTGTTGTACCTGTTGCACATATATGGTATTTCAAATCTTTACCTAATAAAATTGGGTATTTATTAGGATTGCCAACAAAAAAATTAGATTCTATAATCTACTATGAAAGGTTTGTTGTTATTCAAGTTGGCGCTGCTATATCAAAAGATGAAGAGACAGAATTAAAAGAAATGGATTTTCTAACAGAAGAAGAGTATTTAGATATCCTCGAATCATTACCTAAAGATAACCATTTATTAGATGATAGCGATCCTAATAAATTTATCGCAAAAATGGGTGCAGAAGCAATCCATTCTTTACTTTCAAGAATAGATCTTGATGAACTTTCATATACATTAAGACATAAAGCAAATACAGAAACATCTCAACAAAGGAAAAACGAAGCATTAAAACGACTTAATGTTGTTGAGGCATTTAGAGCATCAAAAAAAAGAAATAAACCGGAATGGATGATAATAAAAGTTGTTCCTGTTATCCCTCCTGAGCTAAGACCTCTTGTCCCTCTTGATGGAGGAAGATTTGCAACATCAGACCTTAACGATTTATACCGAAGAGTTATTATTAGAAATAACAGATTGAAGAGATTAATAGAAATCAAAGCACCGGAAGTAATTTTACGTAATGAAAAAAGAATGCTTCAGGAATCCGTCGATTCTTTGTTTGATAACTCTCGAAAAGCAAACGCTGTTAAAACTGATGCAAATAGACCTTTAAAATCACTTTCTGATAGTTTAAAAGGAAAACAAGGACGTTTCCGTCAAAATCTTCTTGGGAAAAGAGTTGATTACTCTGCTCGTTCAGTTATTGTGGTTGGTCCTGATTTAAAATTACATGAATGTGGAATACCAAAAGATATGGCATCAGAACTTTACAAGCCTTTTATTATTAGAAAACTTATTGAAAGAGGTGTTGTAAAAACTGTTAAATCAGCTAAAAAAATAGTAGATCGTAAAGACGCTGTTGTTTGGGATATTCTTGAAAATGTGTTAAGAGGACATCCTATTTTGCTAAACCGTGCCCCTACTCTTCACAGATTAGGGATTCAAGCTTTTCAGCCAAAACTTATAGAAGGAAGGGCAATACAACTTCATCCATTGGTATGTACAGCATTTAATGCCGATTTTGATGGAGACCAGATGGCTGTTCATTTACCTTTGGGAAATGCGGCTATTCTTGAAGCACAAATGTTAATGCTTGCTTCACACAATATTTTAAACCCCGCAAATGGTGCTCCTATTACTGTTCCATCGCAAGATATGGTACTAGGGTTATATTATATGACAAAAGATCGTAAAAGTACTCCTGAAAATAAAGTTAAAGGTGAAGGGAGTATTTTTTATTCACCAGAAGAAGTAATTATTGCATACAATGAAAAAGCAATAGATCTACATGCAATTATAAAGGTTAAAATAAACAATGTAGATTCTAAAGGTAACAAAATTACAGAAATTATTGAAACAACTACAGGAAGAGTACTGTTAAATCAAGTTGTTCCTAAGTCGTTTAGTTATATTAATGAAGTATTAACTAAAAAATCTCTTCGTGATATTATTGGAGGAGTTTTAAAACAAACCAGTACTGCAGAAACTGCTGATTTTTTAGATGATATTAAAGATTTAGGGTATAACATGGCATTTATTGGGGGTTTATCATTTAATCTTGATGATGTAATTATTCCTAAAGAAAAAACCAGTATTGTTAATGAAGGATATGAGCAAGTAGATGAAGTTCTGGCTAATTATAATATGGGATTCATAACTAACAATGAACGTTATAACCAAATAATTGACATTTGGACCCATACCAATGCCAACCTCACCCAAACACTTATGAGTCAACTAAGTAACGACAAGGCGGGTTTCAATCCTATTTATATGATGCTTGACTCTGGTGCAAGGGGTTCTAAAGAACAAATTAGACAGTTATCAGGAATGAGAGGGCTAATGGCAAAACCACAAAAATCAAGTGCAGCTGGTTCTGAAATTATTGAAAACCCTATTCTTTCAAACTTCAAAGAAGGTCTATCTGTACTGGAATACTTTATCTCTACTCACGGCGCAAGAAAAGGTCTTGCCGATACAGCTTTAAAAACTGCAGATGCAGGATATCTTACAAGAAGACTTGTAGATGTTTCACAAGATGTGGTTGTAATACATGAAGATTGCGGAACATTACGTGGATTAATAGCAACTTCAATTAAAAAAAATGAAGAATTAGTTGAATCATTATATGAAAGAATATTAGGCCGAACAGCTGTTCATGATATTTTTCATCCATTAACAGGTGAACAAATAATAGCTGCCGGAGAAGAACTAACTGAAGATGTTTCTAGAATAATTGAAGAATCTCCTATTGAACAAGTTGAAATACGTTCAGTATTAACATGTGAAGCCAAAAAGGGTGTATGTGCAAAATGTTACGGCAGAAATCTTGCAACAGGAAGAATGGTTCAAAAAGGTGAGGCAGTTGGAGTTATTGCTGCACAATCAATTGGTGAACCCGGCACCCAACTAACCCTTAGAACATTTCACGTTGGTGGTACCGCATCTAACATTACAAGTGAATCTAATATTATAGCAAGTTATAATGGTATAGTTGAGATTGAAGAACTAAAAGTTGTAAAATATACAGACAATAATGATATCAAATCAAATATTGTTACTGGACGCTTGGCTGAATTAAGAATAATTGATAAAAACACAGGTATTGTTTTAACAAATCACAATATCCCTTATGGGTCTAAACTTTATATACAAAATGGTGCGAGTATTAAAAAAGGAGACCTTATTTGTGAGTGGGATCCTTTTAATGCGGTTATTATTTCGGAAACAAGTGGAAAAATTTCTTTTGAAAATGTAATTGAAGGGATAACATATAGAGAAGAAACAGACGAAATAACAGGATTTAAAGAAAAAGTTATTATTGAAACAAGAGATAAAACTAAAAACCCAATAATAAAGATATTATCAAAAAATAATGATGAACTGAAATCTTATAACTTGCCTGTTGGGGCACATATTGTTATTAATGATGGAAATAAAGTTGTTGGAGGACAAATTTTAGTTAAAATTCCTCGTTCTTTTGGAAAATCAGGAGATATTACAGGTGGTCTTCCAAGAGTTACAGAACTTTTCGAAGCAAGAAATCCATCAAATCCTGCTGTAGTTGCAGAAATTGATGGGGAAGTTTCTTTTGGTAAAATAAAACGTGGAAATCGAGAAATAATTGTAAAATCAAAAGATGATGAAATAAAAAAATATCTCGTTTCATTAGCAAAACAAATTTTGGTACAGGAAAATGATTATATAAGAGCAGGTACACCACTATCTGAAGGAGCAACAACTCCTGCAGATATCCTTTCAATAAAAGGACCTACAAAAGTACAGGAATATATTGTAAATGAAGTACAGGAAGTATATCGTATGCAAGGTGTAAAAATTAATGACAAACATTTTGAAGTAATAGTACGACAAATGATGCGCAAAGTTGAAATTAACGAACCAGGAGATACAACTTTTCTTGAGAAAAAACTTGTTGACAAACGAGTATTTATGGAAGAAAATGATAAAATGTACGGTATGAAAGTTGTAACAGGTGTCGGCAATTCAGAAACTTTAAAAGAAGGACAACCAATTTCTGCAAGAAAATTACGTGATGAAAATTCTATGCTTAAACGGAAAGATTTAAATACAGTTGAAGCAAGAGATGCTGTTCCTGCCACATCTAGTCAGGTATTACAAGGAATTACCAAAGCTGCACTTCAAACAAAAAGTTTTATCTCTGCTGCTTCATTCCAGGAAACAACAAAAGTACTAAACGAAGCTGCAATTAATGGAAAAGTAGATGACCTTGAAGGACTTAAAGAAAATGTTATTGTTGGTCATTTAATACCGGCAGGTACAGGAGTTAGAAATTACAAAAATATAATTGTTGGGTCTCAAGAAGAATATGATAAACTAGTAGGAGTGAAAAAATCAGACAAAATCTATAACGAAGAAATACAATCGTAATATGGAAGATAAAAATAAAGATAAAAACAAAAATCAATTGAATATTGAACTAAATGAAGAAGTAGCTCAAGGTGTTTATTCAAATTTAGCTATTATAACTCATTCCAGTTCTGAATTTGTAATTGATTTTGTGAGAATTATGCCAGGAGTACCAAAAGCACAAGTAAAGTCAAGAATTGTGCTTACTCCGGAACATGCAAAAAGACTTATGAATGCATTGAAAGAAAATATTGCTAAATTTGAATCTATGCATGGAAACATAAAAAATGTTGAAAACAATAATCCACTTGTTATGCCAATGAATTTTGGCGGACCAGCTGGACAAGCTTAAAAATTTTATAAAAGCAATCTTTTAAGGTAATCGAATCCTGTTTTTTATCACGCCGTAAACATGCAGACACACAGGCTGTTGTGCCTATGCCGCAAATATTTAAGTAAAAAACTCATTTTTAAAAGCAACCTTTTAATATATTTTTTAGTCTAATAATTAGTTATTAATTTTACACCAACTTAAAAACATTAAATTATTATGAAAAAGAAAATATTTTTTGCTGCGTTAATTACATTATCGGTTTCAATAATAATCTTTTCCTGTAAAAAAGAAGAAGAAGCGGAACCCGATACAGATACACAATCTGCAATAGATTATACTAAATCTGAAGAAGCTGTATCGTCTACATTTTCTACGGTTAATCATTATGGTATTAATCAGGAGGAAATAAAGAGCTTAAAGGGAACTCTTGTAGATACAGTTATTATTAGTGTTGATACAATAGGTGATTATCAAAGTAATTATTGGCCAAGAAGGTTAACCCTTGATTTTGGAACAGGAGTTATTTGTTTTGATGGTCATACCAGAAAAGGAATATTATATGCAGTTTTTTCAAACCATTGGAGACCCGATACAATAATTGCAGGTACAAATGCAATTGTTACTTTTGAAGACTTTTATGTTGACAATATTCAGCGTCTTGGTACATTTACTATCACTTATGAAGGAAGTCCCAATGGAGGTCCTAAATATACTGTAGATGCCGCTAATGCTAAATTAGTATTTTCTAATGAAGATGAAATAAGCTGGACTTCAACAAGAACTACCGAATGGATTGAAGGATATAGTACCACATTAGATTTTTCTGATGATGTATATGAAACTACAGGTTCTGTTTCGGGAGTTAATAAAAAAGGTATAGATTATACAGGAAATATAACTACTCCTATTCGTACCGAAAAAGGTTGTTTGTATGGTGTAACAAAAGGAGTTGTAGAAATAACTCCAAGAGATAAAGCTACAAGAACAGTAGATTATGGAGATGGTGAATGCGACAATAAAGCTAAACTTTCTATTAATGGAGTATCAATTAATTTTGTATTTTAGTTAAATAAATCAAAATATTTTATCCCGATAGATTATAATAATCTATCGGGATTTTTTTTGTAACTTTTTTCAAACTCATTCGTCTTCAATTTAAAATTTATTAAATTTTAATATTTTATTTAATTGTACATAAAGTTTAAATGTTAATTTTGTGTACTTAATTTTTTAACTCTAAAAATGAAACTCAATGAAACGATTAATTGCTTTTTTATTTACAGGACTTTTTATTATTCCTCTTTTTACTTTACAAGCTCAAACATCTTTCGATCTTAACTCAAATTTGCCATTAGATCCGGATGTTGTTAAAGGAAAGTTAGATAATGGCATGACATACTACATAAGGCATAATGAAACTCCTAAAAATCGAGCAGAATTAACTCTAGTTGTAAAAGCTGGTTCAATTCTCGAAGATGAAGACCAACGAGGTCTTGCACACTTTTGTGAACACATGGCATTTAATGGTTCCAAAAATTTTCCCAAACATGAATTAATAAATTACCTTGAATCTATTGGGATGAAATTTGGACCTGAAGTAAATGCATATACAAGTTTTGATGAAACTGTTTATGGCATTAAAGTGCCTCTTGACAGTGCCGAATATCTTGATAAAGGATTATTGGTGCTATTTGATTGGGCATTTAATGTTTCTTACGAAGATGAAGAAATTGACAAAGAAAGAGGTGTTATTCACGAAGAGTGGAGAATGCATCAAGGAGCACAATTCAGAATGATGGAAAAAATGTTTCCTGTACTTTTTCACGATTCAAAATATGCCGAAAGATTACCAATTGGACTTATGAAAGTTGTTGACAGTTGCAAGTATGAAGCTCTTACAAGATTTTACAAAGATTGGTATAGGCCGGATCTTATGGCTTTAGTATTGGTAGGTGATTTTGATGTTAAAGCTGTTGAAGCTCAAATAACAAAACTGTTTTCCGAGCAGGCAAAAATAGAAAATCCAAGAAAATCTGTAACTCCTGAAATTCCTGACCATTTAGAACCCCTAATATCAATTATTGCCGATAAAGAAGCACAAGCAACTTCCGTACAATTATTTTATAAACACCCTTTATGGATACAAAAAACCCTTGGTGATTATCGTACTTCAATTATTCATGCACTATATAATTCAATGATAAATAATCGTCTTTCAGAACTTACTTTACAAGAAAATCCCCCATTTGCCTATGGATATTCTGTTTATACTAATTTCTTAGGACCAAAAGATGTTTATATGTCAATAGCGGCAACACAAGACACAAAAATAATGGAAGGATTAACAGCAATTATGACAGAAAATGAAAGAGTAAAACAACATGGATTTACTGAAACTGAATTAGAACGAGAAAAGAAATCTGTATTACGTCAGGTTGAGAAATTATATAATGAAAGAGATAAGAGAAAATCTCAAGAGTTTGTTGAAGAATATAAACGCAATTTCTTAATGACACAAGTACCTGCTCCCGGCATTGAATATGAATATGAATTATACAAAAAATTTATGCCGGAAATTAAACTTGAAGAAGTTAATGCTTTGGGAAAACAATGGGTAACAGACAACAACTTGGTTGCTTTAATAAATGCACCCGAAAAAGAAACTGTGGTTTTGCCCACAGAAGAAGAAGTTAAAAAAGCAATTGTAGATGTAAAAGCAATGAAAATTGAACCTTATGTTGATAAAGTTTCTGACGAGCCTTTATTTGCCGAAGAACTCACACCCGGAAAAGTTGCAGGAAAAACAAAAAATAAAGACCATGGTTTTGAAGAATGGACTTTAAAAAATGGAATAAAAGTAGTTTTAAAACAAACCGATTTTAAAGAAGATGAGATTTTATTTTCAGCATTCAGTTGGGGTGGACATGCAAAATATCCTGTAGAAAAAGATATAAGTGCAAGAATTGCTACCGATATTATTCTTGAAAGCGGAATATCCGGTTTTGATAAAATTGAACTTGAAAAAAAATTAGCAGATAAAATTCTAAGAGTAACTCCATACATTAGCGATTTAACAGAAGGTTTTAACGGGAGTTGTACACCACAAGATTTTGAAGAAATGTTGCAAATGGTTTATATGTATTTTACAAAAACCAGATATGATAAAACTGCTTACAGTTCATACATTACAAGAATGAAAAGCATGTACGAAAACCAAAGCTTAGACCCGACAAATGTTTTCAGAGATAGCATTTCAGCTATTATGGCACAAAATCATCCAAAAAAACGACCAATATCAGATAAATTATTAGACGAAGCTGATTATAAAACAGTTCATAAAATATTTAAAGAACGATTTGGTGACCCAAGTAGTTTTACATTCTTTTTTGTTGGTAACATAGATTTTAAAACTATTAAACCTTTAATTGAAAAATACCTTGGCGGATTACCAATTGTTGAAAGAAACGAAACATATAAAGATTTAGGAATTACTCCTCCATCCGGTATTGTGAAAAAAGAAGTGCTTAAAGGTTCCGACCCAAAATCAATGGTATTTATGAATCTTCATGGCGATTTTGAATACAACTGGGAAAATAACTTGGAAATTGATGCTGTTAGCAAAATATTAGGCACAAAACTCTTAGAAAGTATTCGCGAAGATAAAAGTGGTGTTTATTCTATTGGTGCATATCCACAAACAAAACATTATCCTAAAAGCCAATTTAATGTTATTATTTTCTTTGGATGCGCTCCCGAAAATATTGAGAACTTAACAGAAGGAGTATTTGCAGAAATTGAAATACTTAAAGATAACGGACCAACAGAAGTTGACCTTGGTAAAGTTAAAGAAAAACTATTGCGTGAAAGAGAAACAAGCTTAAGAGAAAACAAATTTTGGTTAAATGCTCTTAAAAATTCATACATACATAAAGGCGACATTAATGATATAACTAAATTTAACAATTTTGTAAACGCGCTTTCTGTAGAGCAACTTAAAAAAGCAGCAAATAAATATTTTGCTGAAGAAAACTATATTAGAGTAGTTCTTAAACCAGAATAAAACTACGTCTTTTCAAAATTAATGAGACTCAAGTTTCATGTGAAAGCACCTTGAAATTTGAGTTTCATTGAATTAAAAATTATTACTTTTGTTGGCTAATATATATATTGATAAAAAAAATTAAAAATATTACATTTGTAATAATTACAGGATTTTTATTGAATTCTTGTGCAAGTATTTTAATGCCTTCCGGCGGACCTAAAGATATTACTCCTCCAGGCATAAAAGAAAGCATCCCCGAGAATTATTCCGTTAATTTTAATAATAAAAAAATATTTATAAAATTTGATGAATTTATTCAATTAAGGAGTGTTAATCAGTCGCTTATAATTTCTCCTCCACTACCTGAAAAACCCAAAATTATTGCAAAAGGTAAAACTCTTATGATTGATATAAATAATGAGTTAGAAGACAGCACTACATATACTTTTAATTTTGGAGAATCAATAACAGATATTACAGAAGGAAATGCACAAAAAAACTTTCAATTTATATTTTCAACAGGCAATTTTATTGATTCTTTACAAATAGAAGGGAAAATGATTAATTCTTTCGACCTTCTGGAAGAAGAAAATGCTTTAATTATGCTTTACAATAATTATGAAGACTCAATACCATATAAGGAACAACCACTATATCTTGCAAAAACTAATGCCAACGGGAATTTTATTTTAAACAATATTAAAACAGGAACATATAAAATGTTTGCATTAAAAGACATGAATAATAATTATCTATTCGACCAACCAAATGAACAAATTGCTTTTTTAGATTCTTTAATTACTCCAAAAGCAGAGTTACTTTTAAAAATTGACACCATTATAGCAGACACCAATACTGTTGATACAATTGCAAGTGATTCTATTGTAACTGATACAACTGTAATTTATTCTCCAAAAGATATTACAATGTATTTGTTTGAGGAAGATAATGCCGAACAATATATTTCTAATTCTGTTAGAGAAATGAAAGGGAAATGTGTTTTTAATTTTAATAAAACACTAAAAGATACTTTTATCATTAAATCAATAAACTTTGATATTTCTGACAAAGAACTATTAATTGAAAAAAATTTGACAAATGACACTATTATTTGCTGGATACCTGACACTTCAATATGTAATTTAGACACTTTATGTTTTTCTGTGAGTTACTTAAAAAAAGATTCTAATGAAACCTATTTCCTTAATACAGATACCGTTAATTTAAAGTACAGGCAAGTGAAAAAAGCGAGAAAAAAAGATGTTGAAATTCAGGATACAACATTAAAATTTAAAACAAGTATTGTAAATGGCAATAAAATTGATATTAATAAAGATATTGTTATCGATTTTGAAATACCATTAAATAATATAGATACCTCATTAATCCTATTAAGCGAAATAATTGATTCACTTAAAACTCCTGTTGAATTTAAATTTTTTAGAGATAGCGTTTCCTTGCGAAAATATCATATAAATTATAAGTGGGAACAAGAAAAATCATATAACTTTTCAATAGCTCCAAATGCCTTTACAGATATTTTTAATCAAACTAACGATAGTTTGAATTTTGATTTTAATGTTGAACAGCAAGAACATTACGGTAGTTTAATTTTAAATATCACAAATATTCAGGAAGCGATAATTATTCAGCTAATGAATGCTAAACAAAAAGTAATACACGAGCTTTTTATAGAACAAAATGAAAAAATGAAAATTCCATATTTACATCCTGGAAAATATGAATTAAAAATAATTTTTGATAAAAATAAAAACAAAAAATGGGACACAGGAAAATATTTAAAAAACATACAGCCTGAAAAAGTTCTTTTTTATCAAGAAGAGATTAACATAAAAACAAATTGGGATTTGGATATTGAAATTGATTTGTTGAAGAAATAATTTTTTTATTTTAATAAAAAAAAGTATTTTTGTATTTATAAACTTTAAATTAAATGAACTATGAAAAAATTTACTTTTTTATCTATTTTGCTTGTTTTAGCAGTAGTTTCATGGGGACAAAGAGTTAATATGAATAACTTTAAGTCAAAAACTATGGAAATATCTGCAAAACATACAGATTTTAAAACCGGGCAAACCGGAGATTATGCTACATATTTAAAAGATATTAGCGCAACTATTCTATTAGAAGAAGATTTTGAAGGAACATGGCCTCCAACCGGATGGACAGTTAATGATGGTCCTCTTACTCAGCACTGGCATCAAATTCCCGGAGACAGTTATGTTGACAATGGAACACAACTTGCATTTATTTACTGGGAAGCTGGTGGAGTTGATTCTGATGACTGGTTAATTTCTCCTTCGGTAAGTATTCCAGCTGCTGGCGGACAACCTTCAAAATTGTCTTTTGATTGGGCTTCAACATACTATTGGAATGTTGACCCTAATGACAATGCCGATATTTTTGTTAAAATAACTACTGATGGTGGTACATCATGGGATGCTCCTGTTTGGGCAGATGATGATTCTACTCTTATAGCACAATCCGGTGTAGCTTTCCCTTGGGCTACTTACGAATGGAGTACTTCCTTTATTGACCTTTCCGCTTATGCAGGACAGGATATTCAATTTGCTTATCATTATACAGGAAACGACGGAGGAAGTTTTTGGATAGATAATGTAATGATTTATGAAGCTCCAAATTTTGATATTAACCATTTTTATTATCGTCCGGAATTTGGATGGGTTGAAAATTATGGATGTTTAAGTCAAACTCCATGGATATTCCCTATGGATCTTTTCTTTTGGTCAAAAGTACAAAGTTTTGGAACAGATACTGCAAACAATATTACTCTATCTGTTGATGTTAGTGACCAAACAGGCTCTGTATTTGCCGAAACCAGTGATATTGTTCTTACTTTATCAGAACTTGCTATTGATTCATTAACTATTGACACAGCTACATGGTACACAATAAATGATCCATTACCTGTTACAACAGCTGATTTAAGAACCTATACTACAACATTTACCTTAAGTCTTAATGAAACAGATGAATTTCCTGAAGATAATGTTGCAACATATAACTTTGCAACTACCGATTCTGTTTATGCAAGAGATAATGGCAATATAGCATTTCCATACGTATCTCCGGCAATGTGGGTAGGTGGTGATGTAGATGAAGTTATGTTTGGTTCGCGTTTCGACTTTACAAATACAGATGATGTAGAAGTAAATTCATTGTCTATACATATTAGCCAATATTGTGGAATAGGCAGTACTATAAAAGCTGTAATTTGGTATTATGACGGAGCTGATTTTAACCCAATTCTTGAATCCGATTATCACGATATAGTTGCAGGCGATATAGGAAACTGGTTATTATTACCATTTAATAAAGATGGATTTTCAGAGTTCATGGTTTCAGGGTTGTATATAGCAGCAATTGAAGTAGTGGCATATAATGGTGTTGAATTTTGGATTACAGAAGATATAGAAACTCCACAAGCGTCTTATGCAACATGGTGGGATATAAATGATGGTGGAGGATGGTTTTATGCTAGTAATTATAGCCAGACACCATTTATCAGATTAAATATTCAATCCGATTTACCCGGAGCAATTGACCAAGTTGGAAATGTTATTTCAAATATTTCAATTTATCCAAATCCAACAACAGGCAAATTACAAATTTCTAACATTAAAAATGCTAATGTTATTGTTTATAATTTGGTTGGAGAAGTAGTTTCAAGTTTCAGCAATGTTTTCAATAATGTTGATATTTCTGATCTTTCAAACGGTTCTTATATAGTTAAAGTTGTTACAGAAGATAATGTAACTACTAAGAAAATCAATTTGGTAAAATAATATTATGCCTAAGTTGAGAGATTTGAACAAAGTGAAAAATCACTTTACTTAGGTATAACCCCGATTTAGAAATTGTTGCAATTTATCAAACCGTTGAAAAGCAACATGTGAATTGCTTACAATTTCTTAGTCGATTGAGAAATTTAGAAAAGTAGGAATCACTCAATTTGGGTTATAAATATTTCTTTTTAAAAAAGGACACAATTTTGTGTCCTTTTTTTATTTAACCCCGATTATGTAATAGGAGACTTGAAAAAGTCGAACTGCTTGCATTAGCGAGGGTTAACCCCGACTCCTGACTGCCGGTTTACGGATCATAATAACATTAGGGTGGATTAAAAAATATTTCCTATCTTTATTCTAT
>CAZIFQ010000005.1:0-161740 GCA_964538375.1 uncultured Bacteroidaceae bacterium
ATATGATAAAAAACTTGTTTTTATCTTAGAATACGGGGGAAGGCTAGGTTGGGGGTAATAGATATAAAAAGGGGGAAGGAAGGTATTTAAGAAGTTGGTGAATAGGGGTAATAGATTTACAAAGGGGGAAGGAAGGTATTTAAGAAGTTAGTGAATAGGGGTAATAGATTTACAAAGGGGGAAGGAAGGGATTTAAGAAGTTAGTGAATAGGGGTAATAGATTTACAAAGGGGGAAGGAAGGTAATTAAGGAGTTGGTGAATGTGGGTACTCTCCACATCCAACCATGTTCTTTATCATATACCTTCTATTTGGTAATCTCCCCCTAAAAATCCAATTTTACACTGGGTTATTTATGGGCTATAAACACATAATTAAACCTACAATAAATACCTACAATAAATACCAACAATAAAATAAATAATAATATGAATGTTGATTTGATAATGAACGACCTGGTGAAAAAAAATCCGGGTGAGGTGGAATACCATCAAGCAGTTCGTGAAGTACTTGAATCGATTGAGGAAGTCTATAATGAAAACCCTCATTTTGCCACTGCGCAAATCATTGAACGATTGATTGAGCCCGACAGGGTGATGACCTTTAAAGTACCCTGGGCTGATGATCAGGGAAAGATATTTGTAAACCGCGGTTTCCGTATCCAGTTTAACAATGCCATTGGACCTTATAAAGGTGGATTGCGTTTTCACCCCAGTGTTAACCTGAGTATCTTGAAGTTTTTGGGATTTGAACAAATTTTTAAGAACAGCTTAACCTCGCTGCCCCTGGGTGGATCAAAAGGGGGTTCTGACTTCGATCCGAAAGGAAAATCCAACTCAGAGATAATGCGTTTCTGCCAGTCCTTTATGCTGGAACTATGGAGAATGATCGGTCCGGATACTGATGTACCCGCAGGAGACATTGGTGTAGGGGGGCGTGAAATCGGTTACATGTACGGACTCTATCGCAAACTGGCCAGGGAAAATACTGGTGTGCTGACAGGCAAGGGACTAAATTGGGGCGGATCACTGGTTCGTCCGGAAGCAACTGGATTCGGTTGTGTGTATTTTGCCAAAGAGATGCTGGCTACAAAAGGTGAGACCTTCAAAAATAAGAAGGTAGCAATCTCTGGTTTCGGTAACGTTGCCTGGGGAGCTGTTTCAAAAGTAACAGAACTGGGTGGTAAAGTTGTGACAATATCAGGTCCTGATGGTTATATCCATGATCCAGAAGGTATTTCAGGAGAGAAAATCGAATACATGCTCGAGCTGAGAGCGACCAACGATGATATCGTGGCACCATATGCACTGGAGTTTGATAGTGGAGAATTTGTACAGGGAAAACGCCCTTGGGAAGTGCCAGTAGATATCGCAATGCCTTGCGCTACACAAAATGAGCTTAACGTGGAAGATGCAAAACACCTTGTTGATAACGGTTGTATGTGTCTTTGTGAAGGAGCTAATATGCCTTGCACCCCCGAGGCCATAGAGTTGTTCCAAAGTAAAGGACTTCTTTATGCACCAGGTAAAGCAGCAAATGCAGGTGGTGTGGCAACATCCGGATTGGAGATGGCACAAAACTCCATGAAGATCAACTGGAGCAGAAAAGAGGTAGACGATCGCCTGCACCAGATCATGATTAATATTCATAAAAATTGTGTGGAACACGGAACCAATGAAGAGGGTTACGTGGACTACGTAAAAGGAGCAAATATTGCCGGGTTCCTGAAAGTGGCCAATTCCATGGTCGATCAGGGTCTGGTCTAATTCTATCAATACTACTAAAACTGAAGGGATGGCGCAAGTCATCCCTTTTTTTATTAAACCCTTAACAAATACCCCTGGAAATCTTTATACTCTTTCGACATTTCAATACTCACCTTCTTCCGTTCTGAAAAGGCCTGTAGTCGTTCCGGAATCTCCACTTCTTTGCCGATCTCGGCATTCACCACTTCTCCAAACTTTGCGGGATGGGCTGTCTCAAAGAAGATGGCTGTGTATCCTGGATTTTCCTTTAGAAATTCTCTTGATGCCTCGTACCCGGTAGCTCCGTGTGGATCGAGAATATAGCCGGTGCTTTTATAAACTTCTTTTATCACCTTGCGAATTTGATCATCGCTATAGCTAAACCCTTTCATGTGGGTCGACAAGCGACTGTGATCAGCGTTGAATACGTCAAGAATACGTTCGAAATTACTTGGAGCGCCGACGTCCATGGCATTGGCAATGGTGCTTACCGAGGCACGTGGTATGTAATTACCTGTTCTCAGGTATTCAGGCACCACGTCATTGGCATTGGATGCGGCAAGAAAAGTGTGCACAGGCAGTCCCATCTCCCGTGCAATAAGTCCTGCTGTAAGGTTCCCATAGTTTCCGCTGGGCACCGCCATAACAACCTGCTCACTGTCCACCTGGCTCCATCCCCTGAAATAGTAAAACGATTGGGGTAGAAATCTGGCAAGGTTAATGGAATTGGCAGAGGTGAGATAGATTTTATCTTTCAGCCGTTCATCAGCAAAGGCAGCTTTCACCAGTGCCTGGCAATCGTCGAAGGTGCCGGCTACCTCGAGTGCTGTTATATTTTCTCCCAGTGTGGAAAACTGTTTTTCCTGCAAGGGACTTACCTGTCCGGAAGGATATAATACGTGAACCTTGATTCCATCCATGCCTAGAAATCCGTTGGCGACAGCACTGCCGGTATCTCCTGAAGTTGCTACAAGAACATGCACTATATCTGACTCGCCACGTATGAAATATTGAAGTAATCTTGCCATGAACCGGGCTCCTACATCCTTGAATGCCAGTGTTGGGCCATGGAATAGTTCAAGGGAATAAATGTTTTCACGTACTTCCTTTACTGGAGTATCAAAGTATAGCGCTTCCCTGACAATTTTTTCAAGTTCTTCATGCGGAACATCATCTCCAAAGAGTTTTTGTGCAATGATTACTCCTGTTTCAGCCAGGTCAGAATTTTTAATCTTGCTCAACTCACGCCTGGTCAGCACCGGAAATTTTTCTGGCATATACAAACCATTGTCTGGGGCCATGCCTTGAATAACTGCCTCCTTCAGTGTTGCTGTAATGGATCGGGATCGAGTGGAGTAATACTTCATTTTCCTGTAAACTTTGAATTAGCCGGTGATGCGACACCCGGCCTGGCTGACTTTTGAGATGTATGTTTCACTTGAAATGCGATGATCCGCAAAATGCTTTTTCATCACTTCCGCAACGGCTGTTGCAATTTCCTTGCTTCTGCATAATGAAAAGAGTGAGGGTCCTGATCCGGAGATGCCGGTACCCAATGCTCCTTCTTTCAGTGTAAGTTTTTTTAGTTTTTCAAACTCGGGCAGCTTTTTTGACCTGATCGGTTCAGCGAAAACATCCGTGATAGATCTCCCTATGAGCGCATGATCGTCTGTGCATAACCCTGCCACCAGCCCTGCCAGGTTTCCTGCTTGTATAAGGGCAGTTTTCAGGGGAACACTATCCGGAAGCACCTTTCTTCCCTCACTGGTTTTAAATTCCAGGTCTGGATGAATGACGGCACAATAAAGATCGTCGGGGTAGGGGATGTGTTTGATATCCAGGGGATCATATCCGCGGATAAGTGTGCATCCTCCCAGGAGTGCCGGGGCAATATTGTCGGCATGATAAGAGCCGCTGGCAACCTCTTCACCTTCCATGGCAAAGGGAAGCAGTTGGGGGGTAGTTAAAGGACTTCCCAGGATTTCATTGATGCCAACAACTGCAGCAACACAGCTGGCAGCGGATGAGCCGATGCCACTACCAGGATTAATTTTTTTAGTAAATACCAGGTCAAATCCATCTTTATTACCCAATTCCTCGAGCAAGGAGTTTGCAGCGATAGCAGCGATATTTTGTTTCGGATCCAGGGGTAAACCGGCACCAGATTCATTGATAAGTTGCAGCCTACCTATACTGTTTCTCCTGATCACAATCTCATCCCCCGGCTGCTCCAGGGCAAATCCAAGGAGGTCGAATCCGGGTCCTACATTTGATACGGTGGCTGGACAGAAGACAGTAACTTCATTTTTCATTTTGTTTTAACTTTTAATTCTGATTTAACTGGTGAAATACCTCTTCTGTAAGATCGTTTAGCGTGGCTAACTTCATGTCTGCAGCGCCAAACATGGGATTCGTGATATATCGTTTGTCAGGGACTACAAGAGTTTTCATCCTGGCGGCCTTTGCAGCGATCATACCATGAAAAGAATCTTCAAGTACCAGGCAATTAACTGGCTCTGTATTCAATCTCCTCGCTGTCTCCAGGAAGACTGCCGGATGTGGCTTGCCATGACTTTCAGTTTCTGCTGAGTAAACCTCGGTGAAATAGTGATGCAGCTTAAATTTATCCAGGAAAGTATTGATCAATTTCATGGTTGAGGAAGAAGCCAATGCCAGGGGCAGTCCTTTCTTGCTGAAAAAATTGAGCGCTTCAACAGCTCCCTCCATCAGTTCAGCTCCACCTGTCTTAAAGTACTCCACCATGGCATCATTGTACTTTCTTTCCAGGGCTTTAAAATCCGGATTATCCCATGGTTGTTTCCTGTACCAAAAGCTGATCTGCTCATCACCCCTTAAGCCCAGCGTAAGGGCCTGCATCTCATCATTGAGTTTCACGCCTACCTTACCGAGGACCTCCTTCTCTACCACCTGCCAATGTGGCTCAGTGTCGATCAGCAATCCATCCATATCAAATATCACCGCTTTTATCATATTCAATGTTTTAATGAGTCAATGAGTCAATAATTCTTCCGCTTGCAGCCAGCTTCTTTCAAGCTTTTATATAGCTTATAGCCGCATTTAGGCACTTTGTGTTGTAACTGTGCGGTCTGCTTTCTTAATTAATCCTTGTAAAACTTTTCCGGGGCCTGATTCAGTAAATGTGTCAGCTCCGTCTGCGATCATGTTCACTACAGTCTGTGTCCAGCGAACCGGGGATACCAATTGTGCAACCAGGTTTTGTTTAATAGCAGCAGGATCAGAGGATGGGCTGGCATTAACGTTCTGGTAAACCGGGCAGACCGGTATAGAGAATTGTGTTGAATCAATGGCTGCTTCAAGTTCTTCCTTAGCTGGCTCCATCAAAGGCGAATGAAATGCACCACCAACAGCAAGCTTAATAGCTCTTTTTGCTCCTTTTTCAGAAAGCTGTTCAAGGGCCATATCTATCCCGGCAAAAGAACCGGAGATAACAATTTGTCCCGGACTGTTATAGTTCGCGGGGACAACAATCTCGCTGATTCCTGCACACACTTCTTCTACGACCTTATCTTCAAGTCCGATAATGGCAGCCATTGTTGAGGGTTCTGCTTCGCATGCTTTTTGCATGGCCATGGCTCGTTTTGAAACCAGGTTTAGTCCATCTTCAAAAGCCAGTGATTTATTAGCTACCAGTGCAGAGAATTCTCCCAGCGAATGCCCAGCTACCATATCCGGTTTAAAATCGGTCAGCATGCTGGCCAATATTACTGAATGTAAAAATATGGCGGGCTGCGTAACTTTGGTTTGACGCAGGTCCTCGTCAGTACCATCGAACATCAAATCAGTTATCCTGAATCCGAGTATATCGTTTGCTTTCTCAAACATCTCCCTGGCAGAAGAATCTGTTTCATACAGCTCTTTTCCCATTCCAACAAACTGTGCTCCCTGCCCGGGAAATACATACGCATGCATAATTCAATTTTTTAAAGTTCAACAAAAATACATAGCATTCTTAATAAAACTTACTTTTCATGTAAATTTCATGTAAAAATTCAATTAAATCAGTCAGATATATTACGATTTGAAACCACATGCTCCGAATGTGATGTGCTTAACCAGCTTTAACTAGTGCAGGGGTTTTCCAATGAGGTTAATGAACTCTTGCCTGGTTTCCACCTTGTTCAGGAATTCCCCCGTAAAAGCAGAAGTTGTTGTAACTGAATGCTGTTTTTGTACGCCACGCATAACCATGCACAGGTGTTGTGCTTCAATTACAACGGCAACACCAAGAGGATTCAAAGTTTCCTGAATACAGTCTCTGATTTGTACTGTTAGCCGTTCCTGAACCTGAAGTCGTCTCGCAAATGCTTCTACTACCCTGGCTATCTTGCTTAAGCCAGTAATATACCCGTTGGGAATGTAGGCAACATGTGCTTTGCCAATAAATGGAATTATGTGATGTTCACACATAGAGTATACCTCAATATCTTTGACCAAAACCATTTGTTGGTATTCTTCTTTGAATTTTGCGGATTCAAGTATTTTTGCTGGATCAATTCCGTATCCCTGGGTTAAAAATTGCAATGCTTTTGCTACGCGGTCAGGTGTTTTCTGCAATCCCTCCCTGTTAATATCTTCGCCAAGCAGTTTAATTACTTCCACGTAATGTTCACTTAGCGCCTCTGTAGTTTCCTGGTCGAACTCATCGATTCTCCTGTATCCACTTAACTCATTTTCACCCAGTCCGTTGTTTATTATCTTCATACTATATACGGTTTATCCTTAAATTAAATTCTTTGCTTTATGACTACCCGAAATACTCAATTAGATTGTTTTCTGTCTCTTCAATCTTTACACAATGTAGCTCAAGCCCAAGCGCCTTGATATGCGGTTTCAGCTCGTCCCATATGGCAATAGCCAGGTTTTCGGTGGAAACGATTCTATCTTTCATGAAATCAACTTCCAGGTTGATATTTTTATGATCGAGTTTAGCTACAATTTTATCTTTTAAAAGATTGCTTATATCTTTTAAATCAGCAACGTAGCCCGTTTCCGGATTAACCTCGCCTTTCACCGTTACCCACAAAACATAATTATGTCCGTGCCAGTTTGGATTCGCACATGGTCCGAACTGACGGAGGTTTTCCTCATCAGACAATGCAGGATTGAAAAGGCGGTGTGCTGCGCTAAATCGTTCTCTTCGGGTTAAATGTATCATAGACGGTGCAAATTAGTGAAAATATTATTAGTGAAATAGTATGAAGTGTTTTTATTTATTGACCTCTTGCTTTAAGTTTCAGATTCGCGGTCCCCGAGCGGAGTCGAGGACTTGTATTGATTTCCTGACTTAAGAAAACGCCATTGACCCATTAACTCATTAACTCATTAACCCATTGACTCATTTTTCAACCTCCGAAGCTTTAGCGCAGGAGGTAACTCATTAACTCATTAGCCCATTGAATTTCCCTATCTTTACACCAAACATTTACACATGATCGTATTAACCGGCGCGGCGGGTTTCATTGGAAGCAACGTACTCGAGGGACTGAACCAAAAGAACTATAAGGACATAGTTCTCGTGGATGATTTTACAAAGCATGAGAAGGATGTCAATTTCAAGGATAAAGTATTCAGTCAGCAGATTGACCGTGCTGATCTTTCCGGGTGGCTGGAAGAAAATCACATGCTCGTGCAGATC
This sequence comes from uncultured Bacteroidaceae bacterium, assembly GCA_964538375.1. Classification (GTDB taxonomy): domain Bacteria; phylum Bacteroidota; class Bacteroidia; order Bacteroidales; genus JAUUZQ01. The sequence continues at coordinate 7,422 of CAZIFQ010000005.1, forward strand.
ATCATACATATGGGTGCACGCAGTGACACTGCGGAATTCAACTGGGACACTTTTCTTCGGCTGAATCTCGATTATTCCAAGCGGCTTTGGGAGCTTTGTGTAAAATATGGATTGCCAATTATCTATGCCAGTTCGGCAGCGACCTATGGTATGGGAGAATTAGGTTATGAAGATAGTCACGATATTGTTTCAGATCTTCAGCCGCTAAATCCATATGGGAAATCCAAAAATGATTTCGATATATGGGCTCTTAAACAGGATAAAAAACCGTTTTTTTGGGCGGGACTGAAGTTTTTTAATGTCTATGGTCCCAATGAACAACATAAAGGTAGAATGTCATCCGTGGTTTTCCAGGCATATAACCAGATAAAGAGTAAAGGCAAGATGGTTCTCTTCAGATCTCATAATCCCGATTACCCGGATGGAGGTCAGCGCAGGGACTTTATTTATGTGAAGGATATCGTTGATGTTATTCTTTTCCTCATAGAAGAAAGACCACAGCCAGGCATATACAACCTGGGAACCGGGAGCTCATCCACATTTCTTGACCTCGTGAATTTCACCTTTGCGGCAATGAGCATGGAGCCAGACATTGAGTTTATGGACACCCCTGAAGATATCCGTGACAAATACCAGTATTTCACGGAAGCCAAAATGGAAAAACTACGATCCATCGGTTACAATCGTCCCTTTACATCCCTTGAAGATGGAGTAAGTGATTATGTAAGGAACTACCTAACTCCCCACTCCGAACTTTAGTCACTCCGAACTTTAGTTCACCCCCAACTTCCCTAGGATTTCTCTAACTTTTTTATTAACATTGATTTAGATTTACTAACCCTAAGACCTTTAACATGGAAAAAGTTACACTCTATGTGAAGAAGATTCTGGCTTTAATCTTCTCCCTTATTGTTTATGTTTTAGTTATAGAAGCACTCGAAATATCAAGTCTGTTATTCCGTTCACTAGTATCACCCCCTGCATTTCTTCTTTTCGCGTTTTTGAACTTCCGTATTACGGGAGACAAACCAAAATTCCTGTTTGGACTGACACAGTCTGACGCATTTCTAACAAAAAAAGGCGGATTCTGGAATCTGTTTAAGTGGATTGTAAATGCACTTGGGTTCCTGTATGACCTTATTGTTTGGGCTATCTGGGGAGTCGTGCTACTGTTCATGTTGGTGGTTGATTTCATCATGCTGATCAAGTTCATCGTATACTGGATCATACATGCCATCATCTGGTTCATCAGGCAGCTGTTTCCACCATTTATTTTCATGTTCAAAATGTTTATTCACTACATCATTAACTGGTGCTGGTGGATTTACCAAATGGCGTTCAGAAACATGAGGATCAGTGTGAACAAGAACTTTTATTTTATTGCCTTATGGGGAACTATCCCTGCCTTATTTATTGTATTCCTGTTTTATGCCATCGCCCAACTTGTTGGAATTCCTGAACTCGTTGCAGTAAGCGGAATATTTGCGCTTATTCCATTGGTTTGGTCTTTTGGAGAGATTGCATCGCTTCGTTACGAGAAGCGTGAAAAGGATGATTATGGTGCTGTAAAGGGTGCCTTTCGCAATGGATGGGATGCAGTTAAATCTGCCATGTTCTACCTGATTATTTTCCTCGGACTATTGATTGTTGAGATAGTGCTTAACCTGGTTGGATGGATTCCAAATCTCTCAATGAGCTTACTTGGAATAACACTTAACCTGAATATGGCCATATCATTTGTATTGGTATTCCTGGCAGTCATCGTTACTTTTGTCGACTCCATACTGCCATCACATATATTATATCATCCTGAACATGAGAACGACTTCAATAGCTCACTTGGTTTTTTAAAGGTAATCGGACAGAAATTTATAAGATATATTTTAGCTCAGATTCCTATGACATTCTTTGGTGGATTGTTACTCGTCATACCTGTTCTGGTTATGTTATTGACATTCAATCTCACTGAAACCATCAAGAATGGTGTGATGGATGTTAAGATTGAAAATCTGAATGAGAAGTTGATGACCATGGAGGAAACAGATGTCCACAGGACTCAGATCAAGATTGACAGAATAGAGATGTACAAGGGGGTTCCTCTGAATGCTTCGGGGCATTTTGAAGATTTAGGAATTGCCAGCGATATGGTCAGAGAACTTAAAGAAAATCTTGCAGAATCTGAAGAGCTGCTTGTTACCAATAAAGTGAAATTTGATGAGGATATGGCAAAAATCAATGCAGCCATAGAATTGGCAAGGGTTGATATCGAGAATCCTGGACAATTTGCTATATTATCTAACGACCGTCTGACTATTGAAGAGGATTATCTTGAATGGGATAATACACAGAAGGAGAATATCACATATCTCCAGATTGATCTGAAGGAGGAGCGAAGCTTCCGTGCACAAATGCCTATTCTTTATTTCTTTGTTGGAATTTTCTTCGCTGTATTTGCTGGAATGGTACTTGCTGTTTTCATTGCCTATGCTGGAAACGTTAGCTTTGAGCTTTACAACATGAAGGAAGATGACAAACCAACAGTATGGAGACAAACCATTACCGAACTTCAAGAAAAAGATGGCAATCAGCCACTGCTTGGATTTACCTTCCTGGTTGTTATCGGAGTTCTGATCTGGCTGTTTATGGGTGGCGATACAAATATATTCTAACAATAATATTATTGTATTGAAAAAGGCGCTGTTTCAGCGCCTTTTTTCATTTCCCCTACAATGCATTCAACTCCTTTACGAATATATCTATCTCTTCATCCGAAAACCCCTTATTCTTCGCGGCTTCTTCAAGTGTTCCCCAGATGGGTTCGCCACAGGCAATGCATTTGATGCCCTTGATGCGGAGATAGTGTACTGATTTTGAATCATAGTTTACCAGGTCCTCGATGCTTATTTCTTTGGTGATTTTCATACTTAGATAGTTAAAACTTTAATAGAATAATTTAAATTTGTTTTCAAATTTGCAAAAAATATTGATATGAAGCTAAACAGGGATGAGGCCCTTGACCTTCTCAGGAAGTACGTGAAAAACGAAAAGATGATAATTCACAGTATCAGCTCTGAAGCTGTGCTGCGAGGACTGGCACGCAGGCTAGGAAAGGATGAAGAGAAATGGGGATTGACTGGCTTGCTTCATGATATAGATGTAGAAATTACGGATGCTGATCCGAAAACACATGCTTTGAAAGCCGGTGAGTTACTGGCAGAGTATGAGCTTGATGAGGATATGCTCGATGCTATCCGCATGCACAACGAAATGGCAACTGGTCTTGAACGGACTACAGAGTTTCAGCATGCCCTGGCAGCAGGCGAAACCATTACCGGCTTGATTTATGCCACCACCCTGGTCTACCCGGATCAAAAAATTGAAAGCATAAAATATAAGTCAGTTGCCAAGCGAATGAAATCACCGGCTTTTGCTGCAAGTGTGAAGCGGGAGAATATCATGGAATGTGAAAAAATTGGAATCCCTCTCCCTGAGTTCATACAAATCTCAGTAGATGCCATGAGAGAAGTCCACGAAGAAATCGGCCTTTAGCCACATTGACTCATTGACTCATTAACCCATTGACTCATTGACTATGTATCACCTGGTGGCCTACCAGCTTATCATATCTCTCTCCAGGACCCCTGTGGTAGAAAAGAATAAGATATTCATTTTCAGTCTCGTAATGACTTCCTTCTATTTCTGAAAGGTCGAATGATTTCCTGTCGTTGTGTAGAAACATATAACGGTAGTTGTAAATCCCCTGCTTCAACAATAAAGTACCCCTGTAAGCAGATGAGCCGACATCGTATTTCATTTTATTGGATTCGGTGAACTGCCAGTTGCTTAGCGCCCCGCCAATATATACATCTCCATCAGCCAGGGGAAGAGGCATCTTCAGCGAAAAATGGACAAATACATAATCTGCATCAACTGCCGGTTCAGAACCTTCAGCTGATTCAATGAAAAATCTGCCGTTGATATCCTCCCGGTCGAAATAGAGATGTGCTTTATTGGCTTCATCCGCTTTCAATTCAAAATGAAAATAAGGGGATATATAATCTATGTTTTGTACGTAAAATGACCGTACCATGGTATTTTTTGTATCGAACATCCTGAATTCATTGCCTGCATTGAAAACATTTTCCTGTTGGTAATCATACACCAGCTCACCCGGATTGACAAACAGGGGTTTGAGTCCTTTGATTTCATAATCCCAAACACCATTCTGGTAAATCGATAGCGTCGTTTCTAAAAACGGATCATCAATTCTGTAGCCGGTTGTATTCACGGTGATATCAATTTCATGGGAGTCATCGCGGTACATCGACAGAACCGGACGATTTGCCTTTGCCTCAATACCTACGGATGCCTGCGAAATCATAAAGCGTCGGGTAAATACTATTTGCTCCTGGTCATAATCCCGAAAAACCACAAGCAGGTAATTTCCCGAACGGGTAAAGCGTATATCATTGTTTGGTAAGGTCAACTTAAAATGAGTATAATTATAATAGGTGTTGAATGATGTTGCATAATCGTCTATCTGGTTTTCGAAAAAGCCAACCATGTATTCCTGGTCATATAAATCAGATTGTGACCAATCCGCATCGCAGTGGATTACCATGTAAGAAAACACGTTGACTTCATTAGTAAGTTCATCAAATTCAAGTACAAGCGGAACATCTGAGTCCATGGTCATAATGGGGTAGCTGGTGATCCATCCTTCCCTGTATAATTGGATGGTCCTGATGCTTTCGTCAAGCACCATCTCCCTGGCAACACCTTTTTCATCAAATGCACCATCTTGTCCGAATATAATTTGAGAACCGGAAATATTAAGTACGAGTAGTAGAATAAATACTGCTTTGACACCTTTCATTAGGGTATAATTATTCATTTCTTAGGTCTTATTGTACAATCTTTATGCCATAAATGCTATGTAACATATCAATAAAAATTATTATAGACGTAGATCAGTTTTATAGTTGATACAAGACAATATAAATATGTATATATTTGCCTTTGTCGATTAACAAAAATAGCTATTTTTGTGTTGGTATTAATTATTTGAACCCGTTATTATAATGTCTGAAATTATCAAGATACGAAAAGGCCTTGATATTAAACTTAAGGGTAAGGCTGACAAAATCTTCATGAAAGCGCCCAGGTCTAAAACGTATGCAGTTAAACCTATTGATTTTCACTCATTGACTCCAAAAATTGTAACAAAACCTTGCGTTGAGGTAAAGGTTGGCTCGACACTTTTCTTTGATAAGTATCGTCCCGAGATTAAATACACCTCTCCTGTAAGTGGTATTGTACAATCTATTGTGAGAGGTGAGCGCCGCCGAATTATTGAAGTGGTTATTGAAGATGATGGCAAAGATACTGCTAAATCGTTTTTACAGGGAGACCCTAACGAATTTACTCGCGAGCAGATCGTTGAGAATTTGTTGGAAAGTGGACTATGGCCGGTAATTCATCAACGTCCCTATGATGTTGTTGCATATCCTGCCGATGTTCCGAAATCTATATTTATATCAGGTTTCGACACAGCTCCGCTGGCTCCGGATTTTGACTTTATCATGAAGGATACCGAGCAAGACTTTCAAACTGGTATTAATGCGCTGGCAAAATTGACTGATGGTGAGATTCACCTTGGGCTCGATGCTCGTTATCCTGCCGCCAAGGCATATACCAACGCGAAGAATGTTGTCAGACACTTCTTCAACGGTCCACATCCGACAGGAAATGTTGGTATTCAGATCCATAAAGTGTCACCTATTAATAAGGGTGATAAAATTTGGACTGTGAAGCCACAAGATGTCGTTGCCATTGGTAAGCTATTTAAAACAGGGAAATACGATCCGAATGTGATTGTTGCCCTGGCGGGTTCTGAAATTAAAAAACCAGTCTACTATAAATTGATCAGGGGAGCACAGGTATCTTCTATTACCGATGGTAATATCGAGGGAGATAATGTAAGGATGATCAGTGGTAATGTACTTACCGGAAGACAGGTTACAGACGAAGGACATATTGGTTTCAGTGATTCACAGGTGACTGTAATTCCTGAAGGAGATCATTATGAGTTTATTGGCTGGGTACTTCCGGGATTGAAGAAATTCTCTGTATCCAAGACTTTCCTCTCATGGATCACTCCGGATCGCGAGTACCGATTGGATACCAATCTGAACGGTGGTGAACGTCCTTTCGTTATGACAGGAGAATATGAAAAAGTAGTTCCGATGGACATTCTTCCTGTTAGCCTGCTCAAATCTATTATCGTGGAAGATATTGACAAGATGGAGCAGTTGGGAATCTACGAGGTGATTGAAGAGGACCTGGCTTTGTGCGAATTTATTTGTGCATCGAAAACTCCGGTCCAGTCAATCCTTAGAGATGGTCTCAATTTACTAAAGAAAGAATTAGAATAATATAAAATATCGACATTCAACATGAGTGCATTAAGACGCTATATCGATAAGATTAAGCCCAATGTAGAAGAGGGAGGAAAGGTTCCATGGCTCAAATCAACTTTTGAAGCTTTTGAAACATTTCTCTTTGTGCCTAACACGGTGACGAAAAAAGGCACACACATTCGGGATGCAATGGACATGAAACGGACTATGTTTCTTGTAGTTATTGCAATGGTTCCGGCATTGTTGTTCGGAATTTGGAATACCGGTTATCATCATTTCCTCGCCCTTGGGATCGACGCTTCCTTCTGGCAAATGGTATGGTACGGATTTATCAGGATATTCCCAATAATTGTTGTTTCATATGTAGTTGGACTGGGAACAGAATTTGTTTTTGCACAAATTCGAGGGCATGAAGTTGCCGAGGGATTCCTGGTTTCAGGGATGCTTATTCCCCTTGTAATGCCGGTTGATGTTCCTCTTTGGATGGTGGCCATTGCTACAGTTTTTGCAGTTATAATCGGAAAAGAAGTGTTTGGCGGAGTAGGAATGAATATTCTTAATCCCGCACTCACAGCCAGGGCCTTCCTGTTCTTTGCTTATCCCTCACAGATGTCGGGTGACGCTGTATGGATCGGCGGATTGAGAAAAGGAATGGAAACAGTAGACGGATTTTCCGGAGCTACTATTCTTGGCCAGGCCGCTCAGAACAATTCAGTATTTGTCGACGGCTTAGGGAAGGCCTACGATTGGTGGGACATGTTCCTTGGTACAATTCCCGGATCAATAGGAGAGACTTCTACTTTGGCCATATTAATAGGTGCTGTAATATTATTATATACAGGTGTTGGAAGCTGGAAGGTGATGTTTTCTGTATTTGCAGGAGGCGCTGCCATGGGACTGATACTTAATTTATTTGCAGTGAATGCATTTATGGAGATCCCTTTCTATGAGCACCTGCTACTTGGTGGATTCGCCTTTGGAGCAGTATTTATGGCAACCGATCCGGTATCAGCTGCACAGACAGAAAAAGGAAAATGGATCTATGGATTCCTTATTGGATTCCTGGCGATTATCATACGTGTACTTAATCCGGCTTACCCCGAAGGTGTGATGTTGGCCATTCTCCTTATGAATGTATTTGCCCCGCTCATCGACCATTATGTTGTTGAAGGCAATATCCGCAGACGATTAAAAAGAGCTAAAGTTCAAGCATAATACTATATTAAAATGAGAAGTTTTAGTAATACATACATTTTTGTTTTTTCCCTGATAATGGTTGTCATTGTGGCAACACTGTTATCGTTCGTAGCCATGCAGCTGAAACCGATGCAGGATATGAATGTGGAAATTGAGAGGAAAGGTGATATACTCGTTTCCGTAGGAAAAGCAGCAGATGTCTCTGAGGTAAAGGATAAAAAATCCTATATCAACGAGGAATTTGATAAGTTTATCACGAATTCATATGTTATTGACTATGATGGGAATGTCATTGATCAGGATGCTTTCGAGATTACCCTGAATATCAAGGAACAAACCGATAAAGTGGTAACAGAGAGACTCTTCCCTGTATTTGTATACACAGGATCAGAGGGAGAGACAAAATATATAGTACCCGTTAGGGGAAAAGGTCTCTGGGGACCCATCTGGGGATATGTGGCTTTCAATCCTGATCTGAATACTATTTTCGGAGCCGTTTACGATCACTCAAAAGAGACTCCTGGTCTTGGAGCAGAGATAAATACAGATGCATTTGAGCTTCCGTTCAAAGGAAAAACGATCTTTAATGAGTCCGGAGAATTTGTTTCTATTGAGGTTGTAAAAGGAGGGACCACTCCCGACAATCCTCATGGTGTAGATGCCATCTCAGGTGGAACCATCACCTCTAAAGCACTGGAAGAGATGCTCCTGGATAATTTCGAGGGTTATGTAAAACATTTTAAAGCGATAGCAAAGTAATTGACTCATTAGCTCATTGACTCATTAGCTCATTAGCTCATTAGTTCATTGATAAATTAAAACATTGAAATACTTATAGTATGATTGATAAGGAACCTTTATTTTCTGCAAAAAACCTGAAGTTGCTGAAGGAACCGTTGGGCGCAAGTAATCCCATTACCGTCCAGGTGTTGGGAATCTGTTCAGCATTGGCAATTACCGTTAAACTAAAACCATCAATCGTGATGGCCATCTCAGTATTGGTAGTAATGGCAGTTTCAAATGTGGTGATTTCTCTTATGCGTAAGATGATTCCACCAAGAATCCGGATTATTGTACAACTGGTTGTGATTGCTACCATGGTAATTCTTGTTGATGAAGTTCTGCAGGCATTTGCCTACGACGTCAGCAAGCAGCTGTCTGTATTCGTCGGACTGATTATTACAAACTGTATTATCATGGGACGCCTCGAAGCATTTGCCATGGCAAATAAGCCATGGCCTGCATTCCTCGATGGACTTGGAAATGCAGCCGGTTATGGTATGATACTTATTATAGTGGCATTCTTTAGAGAATTGCTTGGATCAGGAACTTTGTTCGATATCCAGGTGATCCCTGGTGGGTTTTATAATTTTGGTTATGAAAACAACGGACTGATGGTACTCCCACCAATGGCTTTGATTGTAGTAGGCATAATTATCTGGATACAACGCTCGAGAAATAGAGATTTGATTGAAAAGAATTAATTAAGAATTCATGGAAAATTTAGTAAACATATTTGTCAAGTCGATCTTTATTGACAACATGATTTTTGCCTACTTCCTGGGCATGTGTTCTTACCTGGCGGTTTCGAAAACAGTGAAGACGTCAACAGGATTAGGTTTTGCAGTGATATTTGTATTGGGCTTCACTGTTCCAATTAACTATTTGATTGAGAATTATATTTTGGCCGAAGGGGCCCTGGCATGGCTGAGTCCAAAATTGGCTGATGTTGATTTGAGTTTCCTCAGCTTCATCATGTTTATCGCTGTGATTGCATCAATGGTTCAATTGGTAGAGATGGTGATAGAGAAATTCACACCTTCATTATATAGCTCACTGGGTATTTTCCTCCCCCTTATAGCTGTGAACTGTGCCATCCTTGGGGGTTCATTGTTTATGCAGGAAAGAGAATATGCGAATATTGCAGAAGCAACTTCATTCGGACTGGGTTCTGGTGTCGGTTGGTTCCTGGCCATTGTGGGTATTGCTGCTATTCGTGAAAAAATACGTTATTCAAATGTTCCTCCTGCCCTTCGTGGACTTGGAATCACCTTTATTATCACCGGTTTGATGGGAATAGCATTTATGAGTTTTATGGGAATTAAATTATAAATCAGTAAAGTAGGTACTATGATATTTCTAGCTTCTAATGGTTTAATTATTCTTGTCAGTATCGCAGTGTTTATGCTTGTAATTCTTTTACTGGTAGCTATGTTGCTGTTCGCAAGAAAAAAACTGACTCCCCAGGGAGATGTAACTTTAACAATTAATGATAAAGATACAACGGTAAGTCCCGGCTCAACGGTATTGAATACACTTTCTGCACAGGATATATTCCTTCCCTCTGCTTGTGGAGGAGTAGGTACATGTGGAATGTGTAAATGCCAGGTGCTTGAAGGTGGTGGATCAATACTTCCTACTGAAACCGGGTTCTTTACTCGCAAGGAACAACAAAATAACTGGCGCCTGGGTTGCCAGGTTAAGATAAGAGAGGATATGAAAATCCGCGTTCCTGATGATGTACTGGAAATTAAAAAGTGGGAGTGCGAGGTAGTATCTAATGTTGGAGTGGCAACATTCATCAAGGAATTTGTTGTTAGACTACCGGAAGGTGAGACACTGGATTTCAGATCTGGGGGTTACATACAGATTGATGTTCCAAAGATTGATGTTGATTTCTCTAAAGATGTTGACGTTGAAGAAGAATATAGAGATGAGTGGGATAAATTCAAGATGTGGGATCTCAACATGAAAAATTCAGAGGAGACCTATAGGGCATATTCCATGGCCAACCATCCTGCTGAAGGAAATATTGTAAAATTGAATATCAGGATAGCAACTCCACCGTGGGATGTGAGTCACGGCAGATTCAAGAATGTGAATCCGGGAGTTTGCTCATCTTATATTTTCTCAAGAAAGCCGGGTGATAAGGTTATGATATCCGGACCATACGGCGAATTCTTTATCAAGGATACCAAACGTGAAATGATTTATGTTGGTGGCGGTGCAGGAATGGCTCCTATGCGATCACATATTTTCCACCTGTTTCATACATTGAAAACAGGCAGACAAGTTTCTTACTGGTATGGTGCTCGTTCACTTCGTGAAGTTTTTTATGAAGATGAGTTCCGTGCTATTGAGAAGATTTTCCCAAATTTCAAATTTAACCTGGCACTCTCTGAACCTAAAGAAGAGGACAAATGGGAAGGTATGACGGGCTTTATCCACAAGGTATTGTACGATAATTATCTAAGATACCATGAGGAGCCCGAGGAGATTGAGTATTACATGTGTGGACCCCCAATGATGAATGATGCCGTACAAAAATTACTGTACGACCTGGGAGTGCCTGATGATATGGTTGATTTTGATGATTTTGGTTGATGAGTGATCGAACTGTCAGAAACCGCAAATAATTAGACTTTATTTGCGGTTTTTTTATTTGTTGCCCATATATTTTCTATGTTTGTGCAAAGCTTAAATCCATATCCATGAAAAAATTAATGGTCCTTTCTGTCTTTCTCTCCCTGCTACTCTTTTCCTGTACGCCAAAACAAGATGAAGGCGATTATTTGAAGATTCAGGGATTTACCCAGGGAACAACTTATATTATTACCTATCAGACACCTGATTCCCTTGATTTGCGATCTACTGTAGATTCGCTATTGCATGATTTTGACCTTTCACTGTCTACCTATATCCCAAACAGTATCATATCCAGGATCAATAATAATGAGGAGAATGTTGTTGTTGATGAGTTGTTCCAGGCAGTATGGGATGAATCGCTTAGAATTTTTAAGCTTTCCGATGGAAAATTTGATATTACCGTTGCTCCCCTGATCAATGCCTGGGGATTTGGGCCGGGAATGAAGATGGAAATGGACAGTATAATAATTGACTCACTCATGCAATTTGTAGGAATGGAAAAGTTATCCATGAGAGATGGAATCGTGATCAAAGAAAAACCCGGGATTCGCATGGATGTAAATGCCATTGCCCAGGGCTATTCTGTGGATGTGTTGGCTGAATATTTCAAGGAGATCGGGATCAATAATTTCCTTATAAATGTAGGTGGAGAAATAACATGTTCAGGTGTAAATCCGGGTGGAAATGAGTGGAGAGTAGGAGTGGATAAACCTGTCTTTGGAAATTCACTTCCTGGCCAGGAACTGCAAGCAGTACTTTTGCTGGACAATATCTCACTTGCTTCTTCAGGGAACTACAGGAAATTTTACGAAATAGATGGAAAGAAAATAGTTCACACGCTTGACCCAGCAACAGGATATACCAGGATGAGTCAGCTGCTTAGCGCTACCATCCTAGCCGAGTCTTGTGTGACTGCAGATGCATTAGCCACGACCTGCATGGTTATGGGACCTGAAAAAGCGAAAGAATTTATCAGTGGATTGAAGGGCGTTGATGCTTACTTCATCACTACCGATGATGATGGATTGTACTATGAGTGGTACACTCCCGGGATTGAAGCAATTTTACAGAAATAAGTTGTATTAGGGACTCTACCGATATTTCAATACCCGATTTCTTTCAGAACTTCTATTGCATCCATCTGAGTATTCCGCTTGTAATATTCAAGAGCCATATCAGCACGATTGGTAAATACTCCTTCTACATTTTGATTGTACTGCTCAAATTGCTGCCAGGTGTCAAAGGTATAAGGGTGCATAAACATACCTGAACTATGCACCAGTTCTGCCATCCATGGAGCAGTGAGTTCACCATAGTTATTTGGTTCGCCTGCGATGCTGGGACCTATGAAGTGCACATTATGTTCAACTCCAAAATTAATGGCCTCGATATAGCTTTCTTTTATATTATCACCCATGTCAGCTTGCCATAGCAACAGGCATTTTGGTATTCCCGGTAAGAGCTGATCAAGAATTTCTATGCTTTCATGTGAGAAAGATTGGAGTACAAATCGTCCCATGGTGTTTGCAATGCCCACTTTCCCGGGAAAAGTTTCAATACTTTTTGGATTTTCATTTACATTCCACCCGATATCCTTCAATTCCCGGACAAGAACACTTTCTATATCTGGCTTTTTGGTTTCAGCATATATCCCTGGTCGGTTTCCGTTATCATCCGGGTCTTTTTCATACAGATAGTGACCTGTCCACTGACCTGCCAGCATTTCCTGTGCAGGACTACCATTCTCTTTCTTTATCCGGTACCCCTCTGCGATCATGACAACATCTTTGAATGTCAGAATCTTTAATCCAATGAATTTATCATTTGCTCTTTCAGGAAAAGCTTCATTAAACCACGACCCGGCATCAAGCATTCTTAGCTCCTTTAATGTGAATTCGATAGTGGGGGAGTTGACCTTATCGGGAAAAACCCCGGCAATATTTGTTGTGCGACTCAGGTCGTTGTCATGCAATGCAATAAGGCAACTGTCCCTGGTCATTTGGAGGTCCAGCTCAATATAGTCTGCTCCAATATTCCTTGCCCACCGGAAGGATGGTTCGGTAGTTTCCGGAGCCCAGAAAGTTGTTCCCCTATGCGCAATAACTGCATTTTTAACGACATAATCACGAACTGTCATCGCAGCATTACTGATATGCTTAACGCTGTCTGTTTCGCCATTGTTATTGTTGTTTTGTTCTCTGTTTGCCTGGTTACATGCAGTTAAAAGAAGCATGATCATGGCTGGGAGCAGGAATATTTGTTTCACAATATAAGTTGTTACTAAAGTTGAGACTTTGTTAATTTCCTTTTTTCTAATATCCAAACAAAAACAATCAGGATAATAGCCAATACACAAGAAAGCAGAAGGGTAATAAATCCTCCGTCCCATCCAAAATGATCAACGATCATACCCATGGCTATGTTTGCAAAGAGTGCCCCCCCCATGTAACCAAACAGGCCTGTAAAGCCCGCAGCTGTACCCGCAGCTTTTTTAGGAACCAGGTCAAGGGCATGCACGCCGATTAGCATTACGGGGCCGTAAATTAGAAAGCCAATGGAGATAAGTGCGATATTGTCGATGAGTGGCTGTCCTGGAGGATTTTTCCAGTAAATAAAGACAGAGATCAGAACCAGGACCATATATCCGATACTTACGGGCTCTCTTTTTCCTTTAAACCACTTGTCGCTCAGGTAGCCTGCCAATAATGTTCCGGGGATTCCGGCCCATTCGTAGAAGAAATAGGTCCAGCCAGTCTCGTTTACCGAGAACTGCTTTACTTCAGAAAGATAGGTCGGAGCCCAATCCAGGACTCCATACCTTACGAGGTATACAAATGCATTGGCTATGGCAATGAACCAAAGGAGTTTATTTTTGAAGATATACTTAACAAAAATGTCTTTTGCGGAAATCTCTTCGTCTAATTGTTTTTTGTTATAAGCAACGGGGTAATCATTTTTATACTCTTCAATGGCAGGTAAACCAAAAGCTTTGGGCCTGTCCCTGATCAGCAGAAAAGCAATAAGGGCTACACCCAGGGCGATGATGCCCGGGAAATAGAGTTTGGCATGCCAGTCATTGAATATGGCAAAACCTAGAATGGCCAGTGGGCCAATTAATCCACCGCCAATATTATGTGCGATATTCCAGAGGGACATTTTTGTGCCCCGCTCCTTGAAAGAGAACCAGTGTACCATCACCCTGCCACTGGGGGGCCAGCCCATGCCCTGGAACCAACCGTTGATAAGCAACATAATAAATATGATGGTGATGGAAGAGGTAGCCAGCGGAAACACGCCCATTGCAATCATTATGAATGCTGAGACTGCCAGTCCAATAGTTAGAAATTTGCGGGCATCACTTCGGTCCGACACATTGCCCATTAAAAATTTACTTAGTCCGTATGCAATGGAAACGCCTGACATGGCAAATCCTAACTCTGTTTTTGTAAAGCCCTCGGCGATCAGGTCAGGCATCACCAAAGAGAAGTTTTTTCTCACCAGGTAGTAACCTGCGTAACCTAAAAATATTCCCATGAATACCTGGAATCGCATCCGTTTATAAGTGGGATCGATTTTCTCCTCCGGGAGTGTCGCTGTGTCAGGTGGTGGTGTTAGGAATTTTAGCATATTTTATGAGCTAATCATGTATTGTTTTGCAATTTGAGAATATTGTTCTACTTGATCTTTTTCCCAACTCTTATCGTAAGAGAATTCACGAGCCATAATTGAAGCTATCGCCGGCGCAATTCTTATACTCTCCTCAGCATCCATTATGAGTACCCTTATTCTCCTGGCTAAGATATCTTCCACATTTCTTGCATACTCATATCTGCATGCCCAGATTACCTGTGCAGCAATTATGTTAAATTTCTCACTGACTATTGTTCCAAGCTCTTTTTCCTGGGCTGCCAGTTCCATGATCTTCTCTTTGTCGCTGCCGTAAAAATACATGGGGTCCCTGGTGTCAGGATTTTCCTTGTAACCGTGAATATGTAGTTTTCTTGTAGATGATTTCACAGCAGGAAGTTTTGCTGCCAGTACTGCCTTATTTACAACATCTTCTGCCATTTGCCGGTAGGTAGTCCATTTTCCGCCAATGATGGTAACCAATCCTGATTCAGAGGTGTAAATCTTATGGCCTCTTGAAATTTCGCTGGTTTTAGCGCTATCAGTTTTTCCGGCTGCCAGTGGCCTCAGTCCTGCATATACACTTTGCACATCAGCCCGCGTTGGCTTTTTTGCCAGGTAGCGGCAGGCAGTCTCAAGGATGAAGTCAATTTCCTCATCGGTCACCAATGGTTCTTCAAGGGCTAAATCTTTAGGGATGTCAGTGGTTCCCAGAATTACCTTATCATGCCATGGAACGGCAAATATCACCCTGCCGTCTTTTGTTTTTGGAATCATCATTCCATATTTGGATGGCAAGAAAGATTTATCCAGCACGATATGTACTCCCTGGCTTATTTTTATGATCTCCCGGGCATTGGGATTGTCCTTCTTGAGGACTTCATCCACAAATATGCCGGTGGCATTAATGACACACCTGGTATTAATCGTATATTCTTTACCGGTCTCCTGGTCTCTTGCAACAACACCACTGATCTTCCCGCCTGATTTTAGCAGGTCTTCAACTTTACAATAGTTTAAAGCAAGACCACCCTGTTCATGAAGGGTCTGTACCATATTGATTCCCATCCTTGCATCGTCGAACTGACCATCATGGTACAAAACACTTCCTCTTAAGCCATGCTTTTCTACAGTTGGAATCTTTTTTATTGTTGTATTTCTTGACTGTGGCAATGATCTACCGAAACCCAGTCTTCCTGCCAATACATCATATAAAGTTAAACCGATGGTATAAAAGGGAACGCTCCACCAGCTGAAAGAAGGAATCAAAAAAGACACATCGGTAACCAGGTGGGGAGCATTTCTGTACATCAGCCCACGTTCTCTTAATGCTTCCATGACAAGGGAAATGTTTCCTTGTGCCAGGTATCTTACTCCACCATGTACCAGTTTTGTGCTTCTGCTAGAGGTTCCTTTTGTAAAATCATGTTGTTCGAGGAGGAGTGTTTTATATCCCCGTGTTGCTGCATCAATAGCTGCTCCAAGGCCTGTAGCTCCACCACCAATAACAACTACATCCCAGTTTTGATCTTCTCCTATTTTCTTAATGGCCAATGCCCGATTCATCTTTTTATTTTTTTAAGTATTTCAAATAGCTAATCTGAAGGTTACGATAAGTTTCAAATGAAACTTGTCAAAATTAATGATTTTTTCTAATTTAGCAAATGAAAATTGATATCATAGAACAAATAGTTAATAACTATGGAGAACAGGCACAAGCATATAGTGGAAATCCTTAAGCAGAAGAAAAACATTTCGGTTCAGTATTTAAGCAAGGAGTTGAATACTTCCGCGGTAACCATACGAAAGGACCTGAAAATGCTGGAAAGAAATCGCTTGTTGTTTCGAACCCATGGAGGAGCTTCAATTGAGAGTCCGTATGTAAACGATCGATCAGTGAATGAAAAGGAATTCATTAATGCCCAGGAAAAGAATACCATTGGAATGGCTGCTGCGGCAATGATCGAAGATGATCAGTATATCATTATTGCATCCGGGACGACAGTTCTGGCAATGGCTCGGTTTATTAACCCTATGAAGAAGCTGACCATTGTCACGTCTGCGCTGAATGTGGCCATTGAATTGCTTAAGAATCCTAATATTGAGATCTTGATGCTTGGTGGCTATGTCAGGCCCAGTTCACATTCTGTAATTGGTCATTATTCTGAAATGATCCTGAAAGAAACCGCCTGCAGTAAATTATTTCTCAGTGTTGATGGAATTGACCTTGACTATGGGCTTTCAACAACAAATGCCCAGGAAGCTCATCTAAATCAAGCTATGATTGAATCTGCCAAAGATGTAATTGTGTTGGCCGATTCCACCAAGTTTGGTAAGAAAAGCTTTGGTAAAATATGCGGATTGGACCAGGTTGATCATATTATAACCGATAAAAATATTTCAGCTGATGTGGTGGAAAAGATCAAGGCCCTGGGAATAGCAATTACGGTCACGCAGTAGGGAGACACTCACAGTGTTTTTCTCACTATTTCTCATCGCTGCAAGCTCCCTCACATCCACAGGAAATCCCCTTCTCCCGCAAAACTTCAGAATCTGCCGCTGCCTGGCATGAGCTGCCCTTAAATTCGGCTTTCTTGTCAAAAATCATTTTAATTCCAAGGCCTGCAACGGCCAATAGTATTAGAACGATGGACAGAATAATAACCTGGATCATGCTTTCTTAATTGAATGTATAAACTGTATTACAGTAAAACAGTTTAACAGGAGATTTGTTGACACGCTCCGCAATCATTTTTCTTGCGACGCTTATAATGCGCTTTTTTCTCATCATGTTTCACACAGGAGACGCCTAATTTATGCATGTCTTTGTTGTGTCCAACCTGGTAAGCAGGGAACTTACCATTCTTCTTAATCAGTATGTTAAGACCGAGTCCCAGCATGGAGAGTGCGATAAGAGCAACTGATAATAGTAATATATTTAAAAACATCTGAACAATACTAGTTTTTTGTTGTCAAAAGAAGTGTAAATCCGCATTGCAAAGATAATGGAATAATGGTTAAATGTATTAATGGATTAATAGAAGAAGGGTTTAATAGTTAAATGTATTAATGGATTAATGGATACGCCCCCTTAAACCCTTAAATCCTTTAACCCTTATACCCTTAAAAAGTTTTACTATGACTGGTGAAAAGCATTCGTTGAAGAATTCAGAGGTTGTTGCCGATTTCTACCTGGCGCATTTAAGCAGACAGGTAGCCATACTTGGCAAGAAAGAAGTGCTGTCTGGAAAGGCAAAATTCGGAATCTTTGGAGATGGAAAAGAGGTGGCCCAGATTGCGCTGGCTAAGAACTTCAGGAATGGTGACTGGCGATCGGGTTACTATCGTGATCATACATTTATGATGGCGGCAGGATTATTTACAGCTGAGCAGTTTTTCTACCAGCTCTATGGATTTACAGATGAGAAATTGAATCCTGGTAGTGCGGGGAGAAGCTTCAATAATCATTTTGCCACACTGAGTTTGAATGAGGATGGTTCATGGAACGATCTTACTGCGATGAAAAACACCAGCGCAGACTTATCACCTACCGCCGGCCAAATGCCGCGTCTTGTGGGACTTGGATATGCTTCAAAATTATTCAGGCAGAATAAGGACCTGGCAGGATATAACAGACTGTCTAAAGGAGGTGATGAAGTAGCATTTGGGATGATAGGTGATGCGAGTACGGCCGAAGGACTGTTTTTCGAGACCATCAATGCTGTTGCAGTGCTACAAGTTCCGGTGGCTGTGTCAGTTTGGGATGATGGCTATGGAATCTCTGTAACAAAAGATAAGCAAATTGTAAAATCAAGTATATCAGAAGCTTTAGAGGGATTCAAAAGAGGGAAAGACGCAAAAGGAATTGAAATTTTTACAGCACGTGGTTGGGATTATCCAGCGCCCATCCTGGAAGAGAGAAATGAGCTCTTGTCAATTATTAATTACCGTTCCTGTACTTGCCAGCAAGAGGAAGTTGACAAGCTTGGTATTTTGAGTAAAGACCTGCAGCGGATCATGCATCCCATCAGGAAGGATATTCAATCTACTGCCAAGCGCATCATGCGAAACCTATGTGCTACCTGTCCGGTGAGGAGTGAATTGCAGGAGAGCATCTCTGGCTGGCTGGAGAAATACAAGGAAGAGAATCATGCGCGTTACAGTGCAAAACTGTACAATGAAACAGATCGTTCGGCTATGCGGGTAAGCCCGGTGCCAGTTGCATATGGCGAGGAATCCCCAATGGTTAACGGCAGAGAGATTATACGAGATAACTTTGATGCTATCTTCGAAAAGAATCCTTTGGTAGTAACCTTTGGGGAAGATACAGGTAAGATTGGTGATGTTAATAAAGGACTTGAGGGATTACAGGATAAGTACGGTGAACTGAGGGTGACCGATACAGGAATAAGGGAGACCACAATTATTGGACAGGGAGTCGGGATGGCCTTGAGAGGACTTCGTCCCATCGCAGAGATACAGTATTTTGATTACCTGTTGTATGCATTACAAACATTGAGTGATGACCTGGCATCATTGCACTGGAGAACAAAAGGAGCGCAGGCAGCACCTGTGATTATCAGAACACGAGGCCATCGCCTGGAAGGTATCTGGCATTCCGGATCTCCCTTGAGCATGGTGATAAATTCGATTCGTGGAATTTATGTATGTGTTCCACGCAATATGACACAGGCGGCAGGGATGTACAATACCTTGCTGGAGGCAGATGATCCTGCGCTGGTTATCGAGCCCTTAAAAGGATACGGCCTGAAGGAAAAAAGGCCTGAGAATTTCGGTGAATTCAGGGTTCCGCTTGGGAGGCCTGAAATATTAAACGAAGGTAATGATCTTACCCTTGTAACCTATGGATCGTGCGTCAGGATTGCAGAGACCGCCGTACAGCAGTTGAAAGAGTTTGATATTAATGTTGAGTTAATCGATGTGCAAACATTGTTGCCCTTCGATATTGATAGAATGATTGGAGAATCTGTAAAGAAAACCAATAAAGTTGTCTTCTTCGATGAAGATGTTCCGGGAGGCGCCACGGCCTTTATGCTGCAAAAAGTTCTTGAAGAGCAAAAGGTGTATTATCATCTTGATGCAGAGCCAAAGACCCTGTCGGCGCACGAACATCGTCCCGCTTATAGCTCAGACGGGGATTATTATTCAAATCCAAATGCTGAAGATGTGTTTGAAACTGTGTATGGAATGATGCATGAAAGTGATCCGGCCAAATATCCAAGGATCTATTAGTGCCTCATTAGCTCATTGCCTCATTAGCTCATTGCCTCATTAGCTCATTGCCTCATTAGCTCATTGCCTCATTAACTCATTAACTCATTGCCTCATTGCCTCATTAGCTCATTGCCTCATTGCCTCATTGCCTCATTTGCGCCTAAACCAACTTTTACTCTTTTTACTCTTTTTGCTCTTCACCATCACATCATCTCCAAATCGCCTGATTTTATAGTTGAGGAAGGCGAACAGGATGCTGAAAATCGGGCTCAATATGTTAAAGAAAGCGAAGGGAAGGTATTCTAATGTTGGAACTCCCAAAACACGTGATTGTGTTGCTCCACAAGTATTCCAGGGAACAAGCACAGAAGTAATGGTTCCTCCATCTTCAAGCGAACGACTAAGTAACTCTGGTTTATATCCCTGTTCTTTATACGTGCTTGCAAACATTCTTCCCGGTACAACTATGGCTATATACTGATCTGAGGCAGTAATATTAAAGAATATGCTTGTTCCAATTGTTGCACTTACCAGTGTTCCTGCTGTTTTGGCCCCGGAAATAATATGCTGCGTGATTTTTTTCAATAGTCCTGCTGCTTCCATGGATCCACCAAATATCATTGCCGAAAGAATGAGCCAGATGGTATTGAGCATTCCCTGCATTCCGCTTGTGGTGAGTAGCTCATTTACAGCCGCATGATTTGTAGTTATTGTTAATTCTCCAAACATCGATTGCATAATGGTAATATAGCTCGCCTTAAAAAAAGTTTGTGTGGAGGGATCCAGGAGCAAACCAATTTCACGTAGAAGATGTGGTTGAAATATTACCGCAAAAAGTCCCCCAAGAAGTGAACCAAGAAGCAATGCCGGCAGGGGGGGAGTTTTTTTGATTATTATATAAAACAGCAATGCAGGTACCAGGAGTAACCAGGGTGTTACATTAAACCGGTTATCAATAGCGCTCAATACAAGTTCAATATCTGTTGTATCTGCTTTGAAGTCATAGGTGAATCCAATAACCAGGAAAATAACCAGGGTGACTGACATTGCAGGCACGGTTGTTATCATCATATACCTGATATGTGTAAAAAGATCGGTACCAGCCATGGCTGGCGCCAGGTTGGTGGTATCACTCAGGGGAGAAATTTTATCTCCAAAATAGGCCCCAGAAATAACTGCTCCGGCAACAATGCCCGGATTGATGCCAAGAGTGGTTCCGATGCCGACCAGGGCAATACCCATGGTGGCGACTGTCGACCATGAACTTCCCGTAGCAAGGGACACTATTCCCCCGATGATCACGGTGGCAAAGAGAAATATGCTTGGGTGAAAAACCTTTAGTCCGTAATAGATCAGCGTGGGAACAACGCCACTGAGCATCCACGTACCTGCCAATGCTCCAATAAGTAAGAGGATCAGTATTGAAGGCATGGCAGAACTGATACTTTTTATGATGCTATCGAGAATGGTATCCCATTTATTGCCCAGGGAAATTGCTATCAATCCTGCTACAGCGGCAGATATTATTAAAACAAACTGGTTGGCCCCATCAAGGGCTGAATCCCCAAAGTAAAACACATTGACCGAGATCATCCCTATCAATAAGATGATAGGTACCAGTGCCTGGAAGAGATTGGGTTGACGCGGTTCTTTCGATTTCATTTAATCTTCTGAATCAATGGATGAAGATAGTTAAATACTTTCTTTTATCTAAAAAACGTTTATCTTGCATATAGAAGTGCCAGGTGATGGATTTAAATATTGATTTTTTCCATATCGTAAATAATAATATTGCAGAAAGTGGTAGAGTACTTATCTCTGAACCCTTTCTGAGCGATAACTATTTTAGACGCTCCGTGGTATACCTTACTGAACACACCAGGGAGGGTTCGCTGGGATTTGTTTTGAACAAAGCAGTGGACATTAAAATCAGCGAGGTGATTTCAGGTTTCCCTGACCTTGATTTTCCTGTTTCAGTAGGCGGTCCTGTCAGCACAAACACGGTGCATTATCTGCATACAAAAGGCGATGAGATCCCGGAAAGTGTACATGTTAAGGATGGAATTTTCTGGGGAGGCAATTTTGACATAGTAAAGAAATTGATTCATGCTGGAAAGCTAAGCAACAAAGATATTAGATTCTTCCTGGGATATGCAGGGTGGACTGAAGATCAGCTGGATAGCGAATTGAATATGAATGCGTGGCTGGTTGGGGAGATTCCCCCAAAGATGGTCATGGAAGGACATGGACCTGATTTCTGGACGAAGATGCTTTCCGGATTTGAACCAAAATACAAGGCCTGGGCCAACTTCCCGGAGGATCCGGGTCTCAATTAATTTTGTGCAGAACCCCCCTGATATCCTGGTTTTTATTAATCAATATTGACTTCACTCCGGCCCCTTTTCCTGCATCAATATCCGATTGCTTATCTCCAATTAAGTACGACCGTTTTGGATCGATGTTAAATTGAGCTATAGCTTTTTCGACCATAAGGGGTTTCGGTTTGCGGCAGAGACAATTCTCAATGGTATGATGGTGTGGACAAAAGTAGATGGCTAAAAACGCTATCCCATGGCTTCTAAAAACCGATTCCAGGTGCTCATGCAGCTTGTCAACATCATCAATGGTATATTCTCCTTTGCTTATACCTCCCTGGTTGGTTATGATAACAAATTTGTAACCGCGATCTCTCAAAGTCTGCAGTCCTTCGACCAGGCCGACATTAATATCGAAGTCTTCAATCCTATGAATATAATAGTGCTCATGAGGATGGTTGATAACGCCGTCGCGATCGAGAAATATAACTTTTTCCATAGCTCAATGCAGGATTTTAAAAGTCATTTCCTTTAGTAGCTCTCCGGCTGGCTGACTGTTTCCCCCAAAACCTTTTGACTTTAAATCATATTCGCGGAGAATCTCAATAATCTGTACCACCTTGGCAGGAGAGTACATTCGGGCTGCGTTCACATAATCCTTTACAAAAAATCGAGAGTGCAACTTAAGGGTCGTGAATACATTCTCCTCAGACTTATCCTTCATCCAATAGTAGATTAGAATTTTGGAGAAGTAAGAATATAAAGAACTTATAGTTGGCGTAATGTGGTTTTTCTTTTGATTAGCAGCAAAGTAATTTATGATTCTATTGGCCTTTAGCACATCTTTTTTCCCCAGCGCATTTTGTAATTCAAATATATTGTAATCTTTACTTATCCCAATATTCCTCTCAATATGCTCTGAAGTAATTGTTTTTTCATTTTCATCAAGCGTAATGATCAATTTGTCTAGCTCATTAGTAATCTTTGAAAGGTCACTTCCCAGGAATTCAGAAAGCAGGGCAGCTGCTTTTGGCTGTATCGCGTATTTTTTTGCGCTTATGTAGTTCGAAATCCAACCGGGAACCTGGTTGTCATACAGCTTTTTAGATTCAAAAAAGACTGCATTTTTTTGCAAGGACTTTGCAATCTTTTTACGCTTATCAAGTTTTTTGTATTTGTAATTTATGACTAGCAGGGTTGATTTCAGTGGCTGTTCAATGTAGTAAACCAGGTCCTCAAAATCCTTCAGCTCTTGTGCCTCCTTCAAAATTACAACCTGGTGGGTGGCCATCATAGGAAACCTTTTTGAACTGTCCATGATCGTTCGTGCTTCGGAATCTTTACCGTACATTATGGTTTGATTGAAGTTTTTTTCTGCTTCATTCAGCACATTATCCTGGATATATTGAGTGATCTTGTCGATATAGAATGGCTCATCACCGGTAAGAAAGTAGATGGGATGATATACCTTTTGCTTTAGATCAGATAATATTTTATCAAAGCTTGCTACGGCCATTATTAAAATCTCAGGTGTTTAACGGATTCTCCCTGGTCTCTCAGTTCCATGAGAGATTCTATGCCAATTTTAAGGTGCTCTTCTGCGAACTTTTCCGTTACCATTTTGTCACTTTTCAGGGTTTTTATTCCGGTTGAAATCATCGGTTGATCGGATACCAGCAATAGAGAACCTGTAGGAATCTCATTTGCAAAACCTACAATGAACAGGGTGGCAGTTTCCATATCGATGGCCATACTGCGAGTTACCCTCAGGTGCTCTTTGAAATTCTCATCATGCTCCCATACCCGCCGGTTGGTAGTGAATACTGTGCCAGTCCAATAATCATGACTGTGTTTTCTAATGGTGGTTGAAACAGCTCTTTGCATGCTAAATGCGGGAAGTGCAGGAACTGAAGCTGGAAGGTAGTCGTCTGATGTACCATCGCCCCTGATGGCAGCGATGGGGAGAATCAGGTCGCCGAGCTGGTTTTTCTTTTTTAGTCCGCCACATTTACCCAGGAAGAGCACTGCCTTGGGATGAATAGCTGCAAGCAGGTCCATTATCGTTGCTGCGTTTGCACTTCCCATACCAAAATTGATCATGGTAATGTCTTCTGCATTTGCACAGGGCATAGCGACATCCTTTTTTACTACTGATGTATTAAATCTTTTGTTAAACAGATCCAGGTATGAACTGAAATTGGTTAGTAATATGTATTCACCAAAATCCTCGAGTTCATTTCCTGTGTATCTTGGCAGCCAGTTGCCGACAATCTCTTTTTTTGTTTTCATCTGAGAATAGATTAATTTCGGAACTGATCCGAATGATTCTATAAAGATACTAGCATTTATGCAAATATTGAACTTACCACACTATGAATTCAAAACTCGTGTGGAGAATGGTAAAAAATTTATCTTCGATCCTTTCCGATCAAAATATTTGATGTTGACACCTGAGGAGAATGTCAGGCAACATTTTGCGCGTTACCTGATTGAAGAATTGGCTTACCCTGCCACCCTGATGATGTCAGAGCATTCTTTGTCATTAAACAAAATGAATAAGAGGTGTGACCTGATTGTATTTGACCGCTCAGGTGCACCCCTGTTGCTGGTGGAGTGCAAGGCCCCCGAAGTGAAAATAAGCCAGGCAGTATTTGACCAGGTAGCACGATACAACCAGGTATTTAAGGTCTCATACCTGATGGTTACCAATGGCATGAAGCATTATTGCTGTAAGATTGATTTTGCTACCGGTAAGATCGAATTTCTCCAGTCTATGCCCGCTTACTTAGACCTTACCTGACAAGCTGCAGAAAGTGCTCATCTAAATAGTTTTCTCCGTCCCAGATCCATTCGTTACGTGTTCCGGTGATCTCAAACCCGGACTGCTTAAACAGTTCAATACTGGCAGTATTCTGGCATGCAATGCTGCAGTAGAGCTGGTGCAATTTTAGGGTTTCAAAAGCATATTGAATTAATATTTCCAATGTTTCTTTGGCATACCCTTTTCGGCGATCTCCCTTTTCAGCTATTAGTATCCCGACACCGGCGCGTTTATGAAATGGATCGAAATCAAAAAGGTCAATAGCCCCAATGGGCCTGCTGCTATCAGATAACTGGATGATAAGCCGCAGCTGCCGGGTTTCATAAATATCTTTATGTGAATTCTCAAGATACTTTTTCAGGATATAGCGGGAGATTGGAACAAGCGTATCTGAAACATTCCAGGTATCTGCGTTGTTTTCCCATTTGTAGAGAATCTCAAGGTCTTCGGGTTCAAGAGCACGGAGTTCGAGATTTTCACCTGCAAGGGCTTTGCTAATCATTTATTTTACGTGAGTATACAACACCATATTCATTTCCGGATTCAGTGTTGATAGTGATCTTATCGCTGACGGAATCGTATAAAAGCTTAATAACTTCACCGCTATTCTTGTTAGTCAGCTGAATGGAAAAATCTTGTTCACTAAGCCGGGAAAGTGATTTGGCAACGGTTTCTTCAAATGGAATAATTTCCAGGAACCATATATCTTCATTTCCGGGACCGTCCTCACTGCGCATGGAGTAAATTCCGCTTAGTCCGTCTTTGATTGGATTGAAGTAGATATTGTTGTTGGTTGTATTGACCGGAAATCCCATGTTCACTGCTTCACTGTAAATATTGTCATCACGTATGTCGCAGTAGAATATGTCATAGCCACCCATGTTGTAATGTCCTTTAGAGCTGAACACCAGTTTGCTTCCATCGGGGCTCAGGTAGGCGGAAGTTTCGTCAGCTTCAGTATTGATACGGGGCCCAATATTCACAGGTTCACTCCAATATCCGTCTGTAGTTTTATCTGAATAGAAGATATCCAGTCCCCCAAGTGATCCGCGTCGTTCACTTGAGAAAAGTATACGGTTTCCATCAGCAGAAAAGGAGGCATGATCTTCAGTAAAATTCGAATTTATCTCACCCTGAATTGGTTCTGCTTTGCTCCAGAAAGTTCCGTCATATTTACTGTAGTAGATATCACTGTCGAAATTTTCATGACGAACCAGGAGTAGCTCGGTACCATCAGCAGATAGTCCGCAAGGAACCATTTCTCCATCTGATCCTACCTGTGGCGTAATGTTAATTGGATCAGACCATTTTCCGTCCTGTTTTACACTCATTAGAATTGCCTCGTAAAACTTTTGGCTGTTCATCCAAACCAGCACCTGTTCGTCGGCTGAGATTACGGCTTTATAATCTGAACCAGTAGTATTCAATGGTTCTTCAAAACAGAATTTATAAAGGTCAAGGGGTGCATCCTGAATAATTTTAGCTCTTCCACAAGCTTTTATTTCGTCATCTGTGAGCCGAACACTATATTTCTTTTCAAAGTTCTTCAAGGATTTAAACACCTCGTAAGCATCCAATGCTTCTTCCAATTCATTGTTGATTCGGTAAGCATTGCCAAGGTAAAACCATGTGTGGTAGGGTGCTTGTTTTACCTCATACCTGTTTTTGCGATATTTCTGTGTAATATCTTTTGTGGCTTCAAGAAAATAGGGAATAGCAGTGCTTTCTTCACCGGGTATATTCAGATATGCCATTCCAGTTTTGAATTTGACATTGGCATTTTCTGGCTCGGCCCGTAATACCTGTTTGTAGAGATAGGCGGCTTCAGCAAAATCTTCTCTTGCGAAAAAATAGTCAGCATCTTCGAATAAATCTTCCGGACTCTCATCCTGGGCATAGACAGAGAGTGGACATATCAGACAAAAGATAATAATGATGTAAGCTTGTCTCATGCTAAAATATGTCTGTTAACAGTTAATAATCAACTGATGGAAAAAATACATCCTTTGTTTAATTAAACTTGATATCAGCTGGAAGGTTGCATCTATTTCCGATTAATAAAAAAAAGGGCCGGTTCTTCCGGCCTTTTTTTAAGTTGGGATTATTATTTTATCATTAAATATTCCGGGACATCCACTTTGGCAATTTCAATGACGACATTTCCGACAACTTTAACGTTGAATTCTACACGTCTGTTCAGCTGCCTTCCTTTTGGAGCATCCCTGTCATCAGCTGTGCGGTTAATAGCTACCGGATTTCCTTCGCTAAATCCTTTTAAAACAAGCCTCTCTTTGGCAATGCTTTTACCTTGCAGGTATTTGGAAACTGCTTTGGTCCTCTTCTCTGAGAGTATTTGATTATAATTGGTTGTTCCAACAGCATCGGTATGACCTTTTATTTCCAACTCAACATTTGGGAATTTATTTAAGATAGTGGCAAGGTCATCCAGGTTTGACCTTGCTGTATTTGAAAGCTCAAAACTATCAAAGTCAAAAAAGATGGGCTTGATGAGATATTTCTCAGGTTTTACAACTTCAGCAACTTCTTCTACCACTTCTACTACTTCCTCTTCCACAACTTCTTCTTCGGTAAAGGCAACAACTACCGGCTCAGCAAATTCGGGGATCAATTCAAATCTGAAAAAATCAACCTGGTCTGCTTCTCCCTTAGCATATACTGTAAGGTAGCCTTCATAATTAATCTGCTTGGGTGAATATGCAAAATCATCATCACTTGTATTTAATGGATAGCCGAGGTTTACAGGATCGCCATAAGTGCCATCTTCAAGTATTTCTGAGTAGTAAATATCAAATCCTCCAACTGTAGAATGCCCCTGGGAACTATAATACAGTCTTTTTCCGTCAGGACTTACATAAGGAACATCTTCATTCAGCTGTGTGTTGATCTTGTCACCCAGCAGCTCAATCTCACCCCAGGAGCCATCGGCATTTTTAGCGCTTTTGAAAATGTCCATTTCACCAATTGCTTCTTTCCTGTTGCTGGTAAAATAGATGGAATTTCCATCAGGTGAGAATGCGGCATGTGATTCAAAGTATTTTGAGTTTATTGGCCTTCCAATTGGGTTGGAACGACTCCATTTTTCATTAGCATATTCCGTAATCCAAATTTCACTGTCAAATTCATCAGACCACGCCAGCAGAATTTTATTTCCGTCCTGTGATATGGAAATTACATCTTGATTACCATCTGATTCTATATTAGGGGTAATGCTGGTAGGTTTTAACCACTTTCCATCAACTTTTTTGGAAACATATACTCCATTATAAAATTTGTGTTGCCCCATAAATGCAACAGTATTTAAATCTCCTGATACAACGGCATTATAAATGGGCGCAGAAATTTGATTCAGTTGCCCCAGGTTTCCATAATCATACTCGGTAGGATTTTTTACAGCTTCAAGCGCAAGTTCACATGCTGCCATCTGTAAATTTGTATACATCAACTGGTGATTATTTGCATCAGGATCAGGAAAAAATTCAACATATTTCATATAACTGTTGCACGCAAGCTCATTATTGTAATTAATGCGGTAGGCATTGCCCAGGTAAAGGTAAGCATCAGGTGGCGCTGCTTCTTCCTTGAAGTTTCCTACTTTGTATTTTTTGTTAATGTTTTTAACAGCTTGTTCCAGGTAAGGAATCGCCTCAGTTTTGCGACCGTCAATGTTTAGAAGACAAACACCGATCCTGTAGTTAATGTTTGAGTTATCCTGGTACTCTTCATCATATACCTTCTTGAATGAAAACAGGGCCTCTTCATAACTCTCTTCCGCGAGAAAGAATTCAGCGTCATAGAAATTTTCTCTTGGATCATATTGTCCAAAAAGTGTTGCTGTGAAAAGCAATATCGTAAGGAATGATAATACTTTATTCATTTGGAGAGAGATTTGGGTTTATACAAAAATAAAAAAATTATTGAAGGAACCATGAAATTCGGTCCCTATTTCGTTAACAATATGATCGTTAAGAAATTGATTTTTCTTGTAGTTAATGCTGCCGATAGCCCGTTTACAAAGGGTCATAGGATGTTATTAATTACTTTACCCTTCTTTTTCTTCCTTCTTCCTTCTTTTCCAAAACATGAACAGTCTTACAGAAATGAGCCCGAGTATTACTAATCCGCCACCTACAGTTAGGACTATTGGGAATCCATCTCCCTTAACTTCAAACTCAGGGTCCAGGGTGTGAATGTAGAATTTGCTCATTAACTCTGTAAGTATTTTCTGCAACTCTTCATCGTTCATGCCCAATTCGTTGGCATGCTCTAGCAGGTAAGCGACCAGTTCTGCAATTGAATTGATTCCTTCTTTCTCAAGGTTGAGACCTTTGAGGAAGTCACGCAGCGAATCAGGTCCATTTTGCACCAGGTAATCCACAAATGTTTCCACATCCTGTTCTGCAAGAAGATTGCTGAGCATCTTTGTCAGCTGTTCAGGATCATTTCCTGACTCGGAAATAATTTTTAAGATATCCAGATCCCCGGCAGTTATTTCCAATGAAGCTGCCTTGTTTTTGAGATACTCCATCAACTCATCCGCAGTCTGAATATTGAGTGCTTTAAGATCAAGAGATTCCAGCAATTCTTTCAGTGGACCGTCGGCATTCTTCATCATTTGCAGGCGCAAAAGCTCTGCTTCGTTACTTACCTGGTCCAGTGAATTTGCCAATGCTTTACTTATGTCAGCATCATTAAATGATAGATTATCAGCATTTTCTCTCAAGTGCTGCATATAAACGTCTGGAGTTGTAAGCATTTCAGCTTCCGGATTCAGGTTTTGAAGATATTCTTTTAGCTTACTGTCAGCATGTGTTAGCATGAGCTCATGTAAAATATCCACATCGCTTCCAGACACAGAATTAGCTGCTGCCTTGTCAATATCTTCTAAGGTATAACCTTGCTCATTGGCGTTGGACGCAAGGTAATCAAGAAGCTCACCTGTTGATTCAAGATCCAATTTACTTATATCCAGTTCCTCTAATGTTCTTTTCAGACTGCCTTCAGCATATTCACCGAGGCGATTGCTCATTTGCTGCAGTGATTGATTGATCGAGTCCTGGGTCGATAGAGGTATAGACTCTTCAATAATGGTAATAGGAACTACTGTTTCTGCAATCACCTCTTCATCTCCTCCTACGGCATGTATCAGGATTGTTCTTTTGCTGGTGTCCCCATTTCCTTCTACAAGAATGAGTTCTATGGTGTTTAGCCCGGCTTCAGGTATTATTTCGTAAGTAAAACGCTTCTTATCTATTATGAAGGTATCTGTTGCAGTTTGAATACTGTCTACAAATACATTTGCATAAAGTATCGCATCTTTTGCCAGCTTCATTTTGAGCTTCAGTTTCTCACCGCTCTTCACATTGAAAATGGTATCTTCCAGTTCAATTTTGCTGTTTTCTCCGGTCAGAACCTGTGGGACATAGGGCTTTGTTTCTAATGCAAGTTGCTTATCCAGTTGCAGTCCATCATTATCTGTTTCACTGGTAATATCAATGGGTGTTATTGCATCACTGAAGGTATTACTTTTTACAACCAGGTTATATTTTCCCTGGGGAGCTTTAACAGTGAACTTATTTAGTTCCAGGTCGGGAATGGATGTGTCTATTGTTCTGCCGCTTAGCCGGTCGACCAGGTAGACCTTTACACCATCTTTTTCACTTAATGACTCTTTGTCAGGCATCAGGAAGCCGGAAATCATATACATCCTGGGATTATTATCCGTATAAACATCCAGGAAGTAAATATCATTTAAGCCCTGTCCTTCTTCTGTAAACATGGAGAAGTAGGCGCTGTTTCCATTATCAACCGGGAGGAAGAAGATATCATCATCGGTGGTGTTGATCGGATAACCCAAATTGATTGGAATATCCCACTGTCCCGCCGAATTTTTCCTGGAATAGAAAACATCATAGCCGCCCATATTATAGTGGCCATAACTGCTAAAGTAGAGGTACTCCTGGTTTTCAGTAATAAATGGAGTTTCTTCATTGTACCGTGTATTCACAGTTTCACCCAGGTTAATGGGTTCTCCCCACGAGCCGTCTTCCTTTTTCTCAGCCCTGTAAATATCTAATCCGCCAAAGCCGCCTTTTCGGTTACTTGTGAAATAAAGTGTATTGCCATCCTTTGTCATAGAACCGTGAGATTCCCAGTACTTCGTATTGATGTTACTGCCAATCTTAGTCATGTTGGTCCAGCCGCCATCAACTAATTCACTCTGGTAAAGATTACCAATGAAGTCGTCGTTGCGATAGATGATCATATACGTTCCGTCATATGAGAGGTAGGTGGGATAGACATCTCCGTCAACACCTAGTTCAGGTACAATGTTACGTGGATGTTTCCATTCGCCGTCTACTTTTTCAGCATAAAATGTAGCATCATAGAAGCGTTGCTCAGAAACAAAAACCAGGTGTTTTCCATCACCAGAGACAATGGGATTCTTGTCAGTGAATCTTGTGTTTACAATGGGTGAAATATTTTTTATGTCGAAATCCACCGGTATCTTCATCAGGTTCTTCGCGGTGTTGCAAATCTTTATTTGCTCTTCCACCAGTTCAACATCATAAATCTTTTCGTCAAGTATCTTACGGAAGTAATTATAATTCTCCAGTGCTTTGTCGATTTGGTTATTCACCAGGAAGGCATTTCCCAGGTAGAAAAAAGCTTCAGGGGGTGCTGTTTTTTCTCTGAATTGGTTTTCCTTATACTTCGGATTTATATTTTTCGATGCTTTTTCCAGGTACCTGATAGATTTCTCTTTTTGATAGGGATCGTTAAGGAAACAGACACCGATTTTGTAGTTTATATTGTCGTTTTCAGGTTCTGCACGATGAATTTTCAGGTAAAGGGGAAGTGCTTCATTAAACTCTTCAAACAGAAAATAGGATTCAGCTTCGAGGAAGGTCTCCTTTAAATCATCTGTTTGGGCAGTTACAGTTACAAAAGCAAGAAGTATAAATAAAGTATATAAGAATCTTTTCATGACAGCTGTTTTTATGCTTCCTTCATCAGAGCCCTTTCGCTCCTTGTTGGTTGCATCAATGTAGCAGTATTGCTCAAAAAAAATACCGGGTAGTACAGTGTTCCGTTCTGTATTCTATTTCAGACATTTCTACTTCTTAACAAAAATAACAAATATCTAGGAAGATTGTTGGCAAAGTTGTAAGCCAAAAATTGGTCTTCGCTATTTTTGACAAACTGCCCGAAACAGGTAGCTAATGATGCTAAATATTAGTTGAAACAGCCAATCTACATTCCGAGCTTTCTGAATCCCTTCCAAAAAATAATAATATCATTGGAAAGTTTGTAGTCTTTTGCATACATCACATTGATCCTGTCAGCTTGTTCGGGAAAAATTTCTTTTTCTGAGATTCCTTTTCCAGGGAATAGAATCCCTTTTCTTAAGGCAGGGAAGGAGGTGGGGTCAAACCCTGGATGAATGTAATAGCCAACCATTGTTTTCTTACCTGCTAATACTTGAAAAAGTCTCCCCCATGCCTTGAAACTTTTCCTGACGAAAAGTGCCCATAGGGGGAATAGGGGAATAAGTATAATGGAGCAAAATACATCAAACAAGCGCTTTGTTCGGAGGTTCGATGCTTTTCCAATGGAATTAAAATTAATGGTGTACAGCTCACCTGCAGTGTTAATGGAGTTACTCCCAATAATGGACATGCTCTCTGGAGGAGCAATCTTGTAATTGACAGGTACGCCCGTAAGTTTGGTCATCACATCAATTATTCGCCTGGAAGGAATATCCTGCGCGCAGAAAACTATCTCGTCGAGCTTATGAATTCGGACAATGTCCTCGATTTGCTCAAGCGTTCCAATATAAGTTGAATCAGGGCTTGATTCCTGGCTGACATATCCAACAATTTCCGGTTTAATCTGTGTCTTGCCAAGAAGGGAGCTTACCCTCATGGCTTCTTCAGGATTTCCGACTAGTACTATGCGTTTCTTTTTATTGAGATCCAGCTCATAATCTTTGTTCCTGGCCAGGTGCATTAACCATCTGAAGAGTGCTGTGCTTAAGAGGGCCCAGGCAGAACCCAGGAGAATAATGGCACGTGAGAATCTCCAGGTTTCTGGTAAGAGCGCATAAATTACAAGGATGATAAATGTACCGACAACTATTCCGCGAATGTAATGCCAAAGTTTGAGCGGCTTCTCATAGCCCCCGGAATAATATGCTGATATCAGCCATATAAGAATGTAGACCGGTACTACAAAATAGAGAAGTTCCGATGGATAATAATTGGGATTGTCAAATTTGATGTTTCCCCAAAGCGGCAATCCAATAAAAAATCCGGCAAAAATAATTATCGCATCAATCAGTTGTCTGTAAATTCGCTTGGTGAATCTCCTTATGAGGGAAAGAGCCGCCCGAAGATATATGGCCAGTTGAATGACCATCGAATATGCCCTTGCTCTTTTTGAGGTAAAATGCTTCGTGGCAAAGATGATCATTGCGTTGTAAAAGACTACGACGTAGTTTAAACTACCCTTTTTGGTACTTTCACCTTTATAATGAATGATGGTGGTTTCAGGATAATAATAATTTTTAAAACCACCTTTTGTTATTCTGTATGATAGATCAATATCTTCTCCGTACATGAAATAGTCTTCATCTAGCAGCCCGACCTTTTCGAGTGTCTCCTTTCGCAGAAACATAAAGGCCCCGGCAAGAATATCTATTTCATTCACCTTGTCCTTATCCAGGTAGCCAAGGTGATATTTACCAAAAATCTTAGATTTTGGAAACAAACTTGAAAAGCCGAAAATTTTATAAAACGCCACCCATGGTGTTGGGAGAGCTCTCTTCGATTCAGGCAGATACTGTCCCCTGCCATCAATCATCTTCACTCCAAGTGATCCGGCATCAGGATGCTCATCCATGAAGTTGATACATTTCGAAAAAGTATCTTCCTCTACAACTGTATCCGGGTTGAGCAAGAGTACATATTTTCCGCTTGATAGACGGATCGCCTGGTTGTTCGCTTTGCTGAAACCGACATTATCCTGGTTCTCAATTAATTTTACCCACGGAAAACGCTCCCTGATATGGTTACATGATCCATCCACAGAGTTATTATCTACCACAAAAACTTCCGTTTCGATACCGTCAATTGCTTTTTTCACAGAGTGCAGACACTGCTCCAGGAAATATTTTACATTATAGTTGACAATTACTATAGAAAGGTCCATGCAAATGTTAGTTAATCTCTAAAAATACATATTTCCATCAGAAATAGCGTGGCAAATATATGAAATATTGTGTTTTTAAGTGCGCCTTTTGCCCTCTCCACTCTGCACTTTCCTCTCTGCACTTCGCCTTAAAACTCCGCTTCAACAATATTTTTAGTCAAATCCTCAAAATCTTCTCTCCTGCGGATGAGGTAATCTTTCCCCTGGTGAATCAATACCTCTGCAGGCCGATACCTCGAATTATAGTTAGAAGACATGGCGTAACAATAGGCCCCGGCATTTTTAAACATCAGGTAATCTCCTTCTGTAATCTCCGTAATCTTCCTGTTCCACCCAAAAGTATCCGTTTCACATATGTAGCCCACAACCGTATAGATCCTTTCTTTGCCGCTTGTCTTACTGAGATTCACTACCTCGTGATATGCATCGTAGAACATGGGGCGGATAAAATGATTCATACCGGTATCAAGTCCAGCAAATACAGTTGAGGTAGTTTGTTTGATGACATTTGTTCTTGCAACAAAGTATCCTGCTTCACTTACCAGGTATTTTCCGGGTTCAAATATCAAGGTCAAATCTCGTCCGTATTCTGCGCAGAAATCATTGAATCGCTTTGAGAGTTGCTCTCCCAGCATATCGATATCAGTATAAATATCATCCGCTTTGTAAGCAACTTTGAACCCGCTTCCAAAATCGATGTAATCCAGATCAGGAAATTCCCTGGCAGTGTTAAATATGATCTCAGCACCGCGAAGAAATACATCAATATCTACTATGTCTGATCCGGTGTGCATATGCAAACCTTCAACCTTCATTTTATTGGTTTCAATGACTCTTAATACATGAGGAATCTGGTAAATTGAGATTCCAAATTTTGAGTCGATATGGCCTGTGGAAATCTTGTGGTTGGCTCCGGCCAGGATGTGTGGATTGATCCTGATGCAAACAGGAACCTTATCGCCATATTTAATTCCATACTGCTCAAGAATGGAGATATTATCAATATTTATTTTCACGCCCATTTTTGTAACTTCTTCTATCTCTTCCAGGGAGACACAGTTTGGGGTATAGATAATTTTCTGCGCGTCGTAGCCGGCTTTTAGTCCCAACTTCACCTCCTGTATTGAAACGGCATCCAATCCGGCCCCTAGCTCTTTAAAAAGTTTCAAAACATTCAGATTTGTCAATGCTTTGCACGCATAGTTGATCTTGACTTTCGCATTTTTAAATGCCTTTTCCATCCGTTTATACTGAGAAACCATTTTTGCAGAATCATAAATGTACACGGGTGTCCCATGTTTTTCTACAATCGGTATGACAGGTAAACCGTCAATTACGTACTGGTTTCTTTTTAGTTCCATCTCTCTGTGATTAAAAAATTAGTAAGCAAAAATACGAAAAAAGCGCTTTCTCTGCTTGTTAGGTAATAAATTGGTATAAATACCAGGAAAAAAGTATGAAATTATAGCTTTACTTTCCACTCATGCCTTTGAAGATCTCTTCAAAATCTGTCCTGTTCAGAATGGATCTGCCAAGGGTGATCTCATCTGCATATTCCAGGTCATCTCCAATAGATACACCCCTGGCCAATGTGGTTATCTTGACAGAAGTTTCCTGGAGCTTTTTATAGATATAAAAGTTGGTGGTATCTCCCTCCATGGTGGTGCTTAGCGCAAGAATTACTTCCCTGATGGTGTTCTTCCTGGCCTTCTCTACCAATGAGTCAATAGTCAGGTCAGCCGGGCCAATGCCATCGAGCGGTGATATAATTCCACCGAGAACATGGTAAATTCCATGGTATTGATTTGTGTTCTCAATGGACATGACATCCCGTATGTTTTCTACTACGCAGATGGTTTCGTGGTCCCTGTAATTGTCTGTACAAATGGCACATACTTCGGTGTCGGATATGTTATGACAAATTTTGCAATGCATTATTTCTTTCTTCATCTTAAGTATTGTCTGCCCGAAGCGTTCAACCTCCTTATCATCCTGCTTTAACAGGAACAAAACCATGCGCAGCGCTGATTTTCTCCCGATACCCGGCAGGGAAGCGAATTCCTCCACGGCTTCCTCGAGTAATTTTGATGAATAGTTCTGATGCATATTGCTTTTTCTATCCCGCAAATTTACTATTACCTTGCTATTGCCACAATATTTTTGTCCTTAAATTGAAATTACCCATTTTTACATCCTGAGAATTAACAATATTTAGCTCATGGCCCCCGGACTCATCATAACAGTTATCCTAATCTATTTTGCCGGATTGCTGATTATTTCATGGCTGACTGGCCGAAGGGCTGATAATGCTTCCTTTTTCCTGGGTAACCGGAAATCTCCCTGGTATATAGTTTCCTTTGGTATGATCGGGGCCTCATTGTCGGGTGTCACATTTATTTCCGTTCCCGGGTGGGTTGTCGACAGCCAGATGAGTTATATGCAAATGGTACTGGGTTACCTGGCTGGATATATTGTGATAGCCAATGTGTTGATGCCACTCTATTATAAACTGGAGTTGACGAGTATTTACACTTACCTTGAGGAACGCTTCGGAAAAGTTACCTATAAAACCGGGGCCTCATTTTTCCTTCTTTCCAGGATAATCGGGGCTTCATTTCGTCTTTATCTCGTTGCAAGGGTGCTTCAGATTTCCGTATTTGATCATTGGGGGGTGCCTTTTTGGGCCACCGTGATGGTTACCATTTTATTGATCTGGTTGTATACCAACAAGGGAGGAATTCGCACCATCATCTGGACGGATACCCTCCAGACATTTTCTATGCTGACAGCTGTTATTATATCTATCGTGTTTATAAGCAAGTCATTGAATCTGAATTTTGGAGAGATGGTATCCACTATTTCGAATAGTGCATACGGGAAAATTTGGGAATTCGGGGACTGGCATGCAGGGACTCACTTTGTAAAGTATTTCTTTAGTGGAATGTTTATTACCATTGTGATGACAGGCCTTGACCAGGATATGATGCAAAAAAACCTGAGTTGCAGAAATATTAAAGATGCCAAAAAGAATATGTACTGGATGAGTATTTTCCTTGTTCCGGTCAACCTTATATTCTTGTCACTGGGTGTACTGATGGTAACATTTGCTGCGCAAAATGGGATTGCCCTGCCTGAACAAACAGATGATCTTTTTCCCATGCTGGCCACGGGAGGAATGTTACCCCGTATAGTAGGAATTACTTTTATTGTAGGACTGGTTGCGGCAGCATATTCCAGTGCCGATTCAGCTCTCACAGCTCTTACTACATCGTTTACGGTGGATATTTTAAACAGCCACAACTGGGATGAGAGGAAGCTGACCATCATGCGAAAACGCAGTCATATTGCAATCTCTTTGGTACTTGCCGGAGTAATTTTTCTCTTTCGTGCCATTAATAATGAAAGTGTCATCTCTGCCATCTTCACGGTGGCTGGGTTTACCTATGGCCCGCTTTTAGGGATGTATGCCTTTGGTCTATTCCTGAAGAAACCGGTGAGGGACAAATTGGTACCGCTGATTGCTATCCTTTCACCCATTTTGGCTTACCTGGTAAAACTCCTGGTTGAGCATCTTTTTACTGGGTATGAAATGGGATTTGAGCTTTTGATTCTGAATGGCTTGATTACGTTTTTGGGCTTATTGGCGATATCAAGGAAAAACCTTGAAAGGGTTTAATAAGCAAAGATCCCTCGGAATCGTGCATAGAACCAAACTTCATCAAATACTATTTCGAAGCGCACACGCTCTCCCAGCGGGAGAGGGCTGGGGTCAGTAGTTCTTTAAACCTGCTCCCTATCAGAATTTACTGAGAAGATCTCATCAATCAGATACGCGTATTTCTCAGCAAGCACTTTTCTCTTTAGCTTCATGGTTGGTGACATAAATCCCTCAGCAGGTGTCCAGTCTTCGCAAACCAATTTGAATCGTTTGATTTGTTCAGTTTGGCCCAATTGCTTGTTCAGTCCCATTACTTCCTTTTGAATGCGATCAATGACACGCTTGTCCTGGATTAACTCCTTGTTATCCCTAAATTTAAAATCATGTCTGCCTGCCCAGTTGTGCAGAAAATGGAAGTTTGGTGCTATGATGGCGCTGGCAAACTTTTGGTTTTCGCCAATAACCATTAACTGCTCAATGAACATTGATTCCTTGAACTTATTCTCAATGGCTTGCGGAGCAATGTATTTACCACTGGATAGTTTGAAAATTTCTTTTTTTCTATCTGTAATCATTAGCCATTTGCCATCAACAATTTTTCCAATATCTCCTGTATGGAAGTATCCCTCTTCGTCTATCACCTCTTTGGTCATCTCCGGGTCTTTATAATAACCCATCATAACATTTGGTCCTTTGGCGATAATCTCACCATCGTCAGCTATCTTCAGATCGACATCTTTAATAATGATTCCGGCGCTTCCGATTTTTGCTTCTTTTGTTATTTGATTGGCAACAGATAAAACTGGTGAGGTCTCAGTTAAACCATAGCCCTCATACAATTCAATTCCCGCAGCCCAAAAGACTCGTACTAAACGGGGCTGTATAGCTGCAGATCCGGTTATCATTGTTGTGCAATCTCCCAAACTGGCTCTCCACTTAGAAAATATCAGCTTATCTGCAATTTTCAGTTTGAAGCCATAAAATCCGCCATTTTTCTTTTCAGGATCAAATTTGTGACCCAGTTTTACTGCCCAGAAAAAGATTGTTTTTTTGATTCCTGTCAGGTCTTTCCCTTTTCCAATAATTTTATCGTAAACGCCTTCTATGAGCCGGGGAACAGCAGTGAAGATATGCGGTCTCATCGATTGTGCATCCCTGGCTATGGTTCCGAGGTTTTCAGCGTAATATATACTGAGGCCTTTGAGATGATAGAGATAGCATACCATTCTTTCATATACATGGCTGATAGGAAGGAATGAGAGTGCCCGGTGTTCAGGTCCGTAACCAATATGGTCACTAGCTGCCAGGGCATTTGAAACCAGGTTAGCGTGTGACAACATAACACCTTTTGGCTTACCAGTTGTTCCAGAAGTATATAGGATTGAAAGCAACTCAGAAGGTTGAATTGAATCTTTAATTTTCTTTAGCTCTTTTTCATATTTTTCCTTATTCTTAGCACCCAGGTCCCGAATCTCTTTCCAGTGTTTGGCTCCCTCAAGTTTGTTATATGTGTATATGTCAGAAACACTTTTATTCTTTTTAGCAATGGGAGTTATTTTTTCCAGTAATCCTTTGTCTGAAAGAAATATCAGCTTTGGTTCAGCATGGCCAAGTATATAATCATACTCCTCTGTACTAATAGTTGGGTAGATAGGTACCTGTACTACTCCGATCATGGCCATCCCCATATCAGTAAAATTCCATTCAGGTCTGTTGTTGCTGATGGTAGCAATTTTATCTCCCTTCTTTAATCCAAGTGCCAATAGCCCGTATGCAATCTTATGTGCATTATCAACATACTCCTTTGATGAATATTTTTTCCACTCCCCGTTTTCTATGCCTGCAAGCATATCTTCTTTATCGGCATATTTCTGACCAATCTGGTCTAGTAAGTCAAACGATCTGGTAATTTCCATCAGCTTCATGATTTTAGTGAGCCCCAAAAATAATAATTCTTTTATAAAAATCGAATGAATAAAGAATCCGAGACGATTTTTATAAATCGTAAATTCTGTACCCCTCTTAAATAAAGGAATGTAAAGGGATTGTGTAATTTGAATTTTTTCGACCGATATATGAAAAAAGAATTATATCATGCAGATCCAAGGGATGCTGCAATCTCCCTGGCCTTTTTTAGCGCAGCAAGCAATCCCGTGGGATTCTTTCCTCCGGCAGTGGCAAAGAAGGGCTGTCCTCCACCTCCTCCTTGTATCTCTTTTGCTATTTCCCTGATAATATTGGAAGCGTTGAGGCCTTTTGCCTTCACCAGGTTGTCTGAGATCATGACAACAAGCAATGGTTTTTCCTTATCAATGCACCCCAGGACAAGGAAGAGGTTTTCGATTTCATTTTTTAAGTGGAAGGCAGCATCTCTCAAAATGCCAGCATCTCCAAGAGGTAAAATCTCAGAAATGAAATTGACATCTCCAAATTTCTCAATCCTCTCTTTGAAAGCACCAATAGAACTTTTAATGGCCTCTTTCTTAAACTGGTTCATTTCTTTGCTCAGTTCTGTATTT
The DNA here is from genome assembly GCA_964538375.1 of uncultured Bacteroidaceae bacterium. Classification (GTDB taxonomy): domain Bacteria; phylum Bacteroidota; class Bacteroidia; order Bacteroidales; genus JAUUZQ01. The sequence continues at coordinate 47,867 of CAZIFQ010000005.1, forward strand.
TCAGAGATGATTTTCTTTACAGCATCTACCAGGTTGGAGTGCTTCTCAAGACTACCTGACAATTCATGTATTGTATCTGTCATCCTGTAAACTTGCTTTTCAGCTTCTTCACCAGCAATGGCCTCAATTCTTCTTATGCCTGCAGCAACTGCAGATTCTTTGGTAATCTTGAAGAAGCCCAGCTGTCCGGTTGAGAAGGCATGAGTTCCTCCGCACAGTTCCACGGAATCACCAAAGCTGATGACCCGTACCATATCGCCGTATTTCTCACCAAACAATGCCAGGGCACCTAACTTCTTTGCTTCAGCCATAGGAATCTGGCGTTGCTCTTTTTTTGTGACATTGTCCCTGATAGTCTTGTTTACTATCTTCTCAACTTCCCGGATCTCTTCGTTGCTAACTTTTTGAAAATGAGCGAAGTCAAATCGAAGTCCTTTTGAATGAACCAGCGATCCTTTCTGTTCAACATGATCTCCCAATACAGTTCTCAATGCATGGTGAAGCAGGTGGGTAGCCGTGTGATGATCTGCAGTCTGAGTCCTTTCAGTTTCATCTACTCTTGCAGTAAATGTTGCTGTTGAATCTTTGGGTAATTCATTGGAAAGGTGAACGATCAGGTCATTTTCCTTTTGTGTATCATCTATAGATATCTTTTCTGCTTCATTTTCTATCCATCCCTTGTCCCCAACTTGCCCGCCACTTTCTGCATAAAACGGGGTGAAGTTAAAAACAAGGTGGTACATTGTTTTATCTTTTGTCCTCACTTCCCGGTAACGGGTAATTTTAACTTCATTGGAGAGGTAATCATATCCCGTAAATTCTTCCTTGTCGTCTGCCTGTAACACTATCCAGTCATCTTTATCGAGCGTAGCTGCATTTTTCGACCTGGCCTTTTGCTCTCTCATTTCTGATGCAAATCCGGCGGCATCCACTATTAAATTACTCTCTTTAAGGATTAATTCAGTTAAATCAAGTGGAAATCCATAGGTGTCATAGAGTTCAAACGCCAGTTTCCCTGCCAGTTTTTCTTCATTATTCTTCTTCAGCACGCTGATCATCTGACCTAATCTCCTGATCCCATTTTCAAGGGTATTTAAAAAGGACTGTTCCTCTTCAAAAATTACTTTTTGGATCAGCTTTCCCTGTGATTTTAACTCTTCAAAAGTATCACCCATGGAATTGACCAGGACAGGGATAAGCTTATGGATAAAGGGCTCGTTTTGATTTAGATAGGTGTAGGCGTACCTGATGGCTCGCCTGAGAATTCTGCGAATGACATATCCGGCTTTATTGTTCGAGGGAAGTTGTCCTTCTGCAATAGAGAAAGCAATGGCCCGTATGTGGTCAGCAATAACGCGCATCGCAATATCAACTTTTGTATCTTCACCATACTGGTAGCCCGAAATTTCTCCTATCTTATCAATGATGGGAGTGAAGACATCAGTGTCGTAGTTAGATGTTTTGCCCTGAAGTGCCATGCACAGGCGTTCGAATCCCATTCCGGTATCCACATGTTTTTGTGGAAGATTTTCCAGGGAATTGTCTGCTTTCCTGTTGTATTGAATGAAAACAAGGTTCCATATTTCGACAACCAGCGGATGGTCTTTGTTTACCAGGTCAAATCCTGCAGTTTTTTTACGCTCTTCTTCGCTACGAAGATCGATATGGATCTCAGAGCATGGTCCGCAAGGTCCTGTATTTCCCATCTCCCAAAAATTATCTTTTTTATTTCCGTCGATGATTTGAGCTTCCGGAAAAAATTCACGCCAGTAGTTGTAGGCCTCTTCATCGCGTGGGACATTATCATTTTTATCGCCTTCGAAGATGGAGACATACAAGCGTTCAGGATTAATTGAAACAACTTTCGTCAGGAATTCCCAGGCCCATTCAATGGCTTCTTTCTTAAAATAATCGCCAAAAGACCAGTTGCCAAGCATCTCAAACATGGTGTGGTGGTAAGTATCATGTCCAACCTCTTCCAGGTCGTTATGTTTCCCTGCAACACGCAAACATTTTTGTGTATCAGCAATACGCTTTGCTTCCGGCTTTTTGTTTCCCAGGAAGTAATCCTTGAATTGGTTCATGCCTGCATTGGTGAACATCAAAGTTGGGTCGTTCTTAATGACCATAGGGGAGGAAGGCACAATTTTGTGCTGTTTATCGCTGAAAAAATTCAGGAATGCTGTGCGGATTTCTTTGGACGTCATAAAGATATTTTCAAATTTCCGGGGTAAAATTATAACCTATTTTTGAAAGTTACGTATAAAACCGAACATGGAATGTTAAACACCCGTGCAATTGGCGCAAAAATATTTTTTTTAGCTAAAATTTGCGAAATTAAGCATGGTTTTCTATTTTTAGCGCTTGAATGATGAACTTGACTGGTCGAAAATACTACATCAATCCGGAAACTTTACGTTTCGAGGAGAAGAAACTGAGTCTTAAAAGAAGACTGGGGAATTCCCTCATAATTGCTTCCGGATTACTGCTCCTGGCCTTTGTTATGAGGCTTGGTTGTGAACAGTATGCCAAATCGCCACGGCTCGTATATTACGAGAATATAAACGATGAACTCCGTTCAGAATACCTGGCGCTAAATGAATCCATCATTAAAGATGAGGCGCAACTCGCTGATTTAAAAAGAAAAGACGACCGGCTGTACAGATCTATTTTCGGCCTTGAACCACTTCCTGCATCTATTCGTGAGGCCGGTACCGGTGGTTCGCCCAGGTATAATTCATTACAATCGATTTCTAATCCGGACATGGTTATAGATGTTTTCAATAAACTGGATAAAGTGTCTACCAAGGCAAGAATTCAGTCTAATTCATTTGAGAATTTGGAAGAGAGGGCTATCGAGAACCAGCAATTTCTGGCTTGCAAGCCATCTATCCAACCGATATCTCCAGAAGACAGTTATTGGATGACTTCTCCATTTGGGTATCGTTCCGATCCTTTCAACAAAAGAAGGACTGTGCATCATGGCATAGATTTAGCCGGGCCATATGGGCTGAAAATTTATGCAACTGGTGACGGTGTCGTTGTTTCTGCATATTACAATAAGCATGGATATGGAAAGGAAGTTATTATCGACCATGGTTTTGGGTACCGAACAAGATATGCACATCTTCAGTTATTACTTGTTAAACCCGGTGATATTGTAAAGCGTGGTCATGTGGTTGGGGAATTAGGAAGTACTGGAAGATCAACCGGGCCTCATCTTCACTATGAAGTTCAATACAATAGGAGGGCGATTAATCCTTTATTCTGTTTCTACGAGGATATCTCCCCCGAGGAGTTTAAAGTGATCGCAGACAGGGCGCTTTAGCCATATTGTAAACTCATTTTATTCCATTATTTTCTCTTTTTTTATTACCTTCGCCGGAAATATTTTTGATGGCAAAGTCTCAGTATAAGTTTAATCCTGACGATATCACCTTTGATAAGGTGGACGATAGTTTACGCAACAGGTTCTGGCGCGTTGTTATCTATGTTTTCGCTGCCCTGGTCCTGGCTCTGTTGATTAATTCTGTCTATATCCTCTTCTTCGACAGCTCTAAAGAGCGCCAGGTCAGGTGGGAAAATGAAGAGCTGCAGAGACAATACCAGATACTCCAGGACAGAAAAGCTACGGTTGATACTGTTCTCAATGAGATTACCCGGACTGATGAAAATATCTACAGGTTGATCTTCGAAACAGAACCTTCGGACAAGAATGAACTGGCAACAACTATTGATCCATACAATGAACTAATGCATCATTCCGACAGGGAAATTGTTTTTTCAAATGCAAACCGCCTGGATTCGATGCTGGAAAAAAGTGCACAGGAAAAACTGGAATATGATATTCTGAGAATTAAGAGTGAGGATAAAAGTGAAATGCTTCCGTATATTCCGGCTATCCAGCCATTAGAAAACGCTGATCTCTCAAGGACAGCTTCTGGTTACGGATACCGTATCCATCCAATCTATAAGATTATGAAGTTCCATGCCGGAATGGATTTTACTGCGCCGGTTGGTACACCCGTCTATGCTACCGGAGCAGGCATTGTTGAAGTCGCATCAAGATCACGCAGGGGAAGCGGAAACAGAATCATAATTAATCATGGGTTTGGTTATAAGTCAGTGTATGCCCACATGAATGAGCTTAACACCAGGCAGGGCAGAAAAGTAAACCGGGGGGATGTAATTGGCACCGTAGGAAATACAGGTTTGTCAACTGCACCCCATCTTCATTACGAAGTACTTATTAATGATGAACCGGTAAATCCACTCAACTTTTATTTCCTGGAATTGACTCCGGATGACTATACCAGGATGATCACAATTTCTAAAAAATCAGGACAGTCTTTTGATTAACAGGGCTTTTTATTATATTGCATGACGTATGGCAAAGTTTTATTTTAATCCCGAAACTCTCGAATATCAAAAGGTAGAAATTTCTGCACAAAAGAAGTTTTTTAATTTTCTGAAATTTTCAACGCTTGTCATACTCTTTCTCGCTTCAACAATTTACTTGAGTTCTGAGCTAATTCAAAGTCCAAAATTCAAACGCCTGGTTGGCAATCAGCAGAGATTGGCGTATGAAATCGAATTGCTGAATCGAGACATTGTTCAGTACGATAAAGTTCTGGAAGATATTGAATACAATGATGATCATCTTTACAGGGTATATTTTGAGGTAGACCCGGTATCGACAACTTTGAGAGACGGTGGTACAGGTGGTAATAACAAGTATCGATACCTGTTTAATAAGCCCTATTCAGACCTGTTGGTTCCAACCTATAAAAACCTGGATGATATTACCCGAAAACTGGTTATTCAATCAAAATCATTTGACGATGTAATTGAATTAGCGAACAACAAGGAACAGATATTAGCTGCACGGCCAGCTATTCAGCCAATAAGTTTTGCAGATCTTACCCGTTTTGGTTCTGCCTTTGGCATGCGTTTTCACCCTATCTTAAAGTGCTATCGTCCACACAATGGAATTGACCTGACAGCACCCAAAGGCACAAATATATATGCCTCAGCTGATGGTACAGTTGTCCAGGCAGCATATACTACAGGGGGCTTTGGTAAAAAAATATTTATTGATCATGGCTTTGGATACAAAACGCTATATGGTCATTGCAGCAAAATTCTTGTGGAAAAAGGTCAGCAGGTAAAAAGGGGAGAGGTAATTGGTTTGGTAGGTAATACAGGGCTCTCGAAAGGAGCTCACCTTCATTATGAAGTATGGGTTAACAATAAGCCGGTGAATCCGATCAATTACTATGCTAACGACCTCTCAGCAGACGAGTATGAAACGATGATTAACCTCCTGTCAAAAGCAGATCCTTCCTTTGATATCAATTAATATGATAGGTAGATTGGTAAGAATATTGGCAATGTGCCTTGTTATTTTTCTTCACTTTTCCTGCTCCCGACAAATGCTGCCTGCTACTAGCAAGTTGATTGAAACAACAACAGATTCAACAAAGGTAGCACCCGGAGATCTTGTTCCTGTCATATCTCAGGTAGTTGAGGATACATCCTCTTTCCTGGTTAAACCTGGAAGAGACTCAAGCTATAATTCTCCGGATTTTCCTGTAGATTCAAGCGTTTTAGACGCTGCATTTGTTTATCTGAAAGATGAGCAGGATACCATAGTAATTATAGGTACGGGAGATATCATGCCTGGAACAAATTTTCCTGACAGCAGGTATCTGCCTCCAGGAGGATGTGCTAAACTTTTTAACCCGGTGCGTGAGGTGCTGCAGTCAGGAGATGTAACCTTTGGAAACCTGGAAGGTGTATTCAGTTCCAATGGCGGAACGGCTAAAAAGTGCAATAATCCAAAGACATGCTATGTGTTCCGTATGCCAGATGAGTACCTCGGCTGTATTTTGAATGCAGGATATGATGTGCTGGGTGTGGCCAACAATCATGTAAATGATTTTGGATATGAAGGGAGAATAAATACATTCAATTTGCTGGAGGAGTCAGGAGTGCCCTTTGCCGGTTTCATAACAAAACCATCCACAATTTTCGAAAAAGAAGGAATAATATATGGCTTTGCGGCTTTTGCTCCACACTCCGGAACAGCAAATCTGAAAGATTATGCAGGTGTGGCTAAAATTATAGCAGAGCTCGAAGATAGCTGCGACATAGTCATTGTCTCTTTTCATGGCGGCGCTGAAGGAAAAGATTACCAGCACATACCTTGCACAGATGAGGTCTACCTGGGATACAATCGCGGTAATGCATGCAAATTCGCACATACAGCTGTTGAAGCGGGAGCAGATATCGTATTTGGCCACGGTCCGCATGTTACACGTGCCATGGAGCTTTACCAGGACAGACTGATTTGCTATAGTCTTGGTAATTTTTGTACCTATGCCCGCTTCAACCTGAGTGGACCCAATGGACTGGCGCCCATCATTAAAGCGAATCTTTCAAAGACTGGTAAATTCCTGGGAGGGGAGATCATCCCGGTATATCAGCCCAGTCCTGGCGGACCAAGGCCTGATCCACAGGGAAGGGTAATCACAAAAATACAGGATCTGATTGAAGCAGACTTCCCGGAAGGTTACTTGCAAGTGGATGACAATGGTAAAATCAGTATCAAATAATGATCTTACGACGTACCATACTTTTGCTGTTTACTGCAGCACTGCTGACACCGCTTGCGGGACAGGATGATTCGATTGAGATTCTGAATCAGACTTTTCTAGGGAACTGGGAACGCAACTACTATGGAGACGATGCTCCATCGAACCTGGATGTGGTATGGAAGCACTATCTCGGTGAAGGAATAACGGTCATAAGCAGAAACCTTGGCAGTCGTGATTGGAAAGGGGCGGGCTGGACAGGCCAGCCGCTGATGGTGAGAGAAGGAAATGACACTTTCCTGATCCAGGGAGCTTACGATCACAACCTGAAAAAAATCAATGCATCTGACGGTAGGTTGGTCTGGCAATACAAATTCGATGATGTGATTAAGGGAACCGGGACACTATGGTACAATGAAACAGAAACTGACCCGGAACAAAGATGGATCATTTTGCAGGGAAGCAGGTTGGGAGCTCAAAAAGATCATTTTCTTGATGCTCCAAAGATTTACTCTTACAGGGCTATTTCATACATGACAGGAAAGGAATTATGGCGTCACAATAGTAAACTTACAAAGAGCTATAGCAGGGATGTGGATGCTTCAGCCCTGATCTGGAACGACACTGCTTATATCGGACTGGAGAATTCATTCTTCACCGTTTTCAATCCTGATCCCGATTCTGCATATACAAATAACGAGTATCGTTACCCCCTGATCTACCAGCAAAAAATATTGTATACACAGGAGGATGTAATTAGTCACCGTAACAATGTGGTGACTGAAGCTTCTCCATGTAAAATCGGAAGAATGATTTATGTCTCATCAGGCGCCGGTCATGTCTGGGGCTATGATATGGACAGGAAAGAGCTAAACTGGGATTTCTTTGTTGGATCAGATATGGATGGTTCACCTGTAGTTACTTCCGACAGTTGTCTGCTCGTTTCAGTTGAGAAACAATATATTGAGGGAGAAGGTGGTATATTGAAATTGGATCCCTCCAAAAAGCCGGAAGATGCCGTGGTGTGGTACTTCCCGGTGCCGGATAAGGAATTTGCCAGCTGGATGGGTGGTATTATTGGTACGGCCTCAATAACAGACAGTTATAATGATCTAAATTTGGCTGCTTTTATGTCAATTGATGGGAAATTGAACGTGATCAGGCATGACTCATTTTCGGATTCAACTGGCTTAGGCCCTGACGGAAAAACTAGCTATCCAACACCTGAACACCTGTTTTCATATGATATAGGGCCATCTATTTCAACACCCCTTTTTACAAAAGATCGTTTGGTGGCTTGTGGATATCACGGAATTTTTCTCTTCGGCTACGATGAGGAGGGTAATTTCGAATTACTGGATAAGAAACCGTTTGTCATAGAATCAACGCCATTTATTTCTAATAAGCGAATCTATATTGCTTCAAAAAATGGTTATCTTTATTGTTTAGGTACAAAAGATTGATACTGTGCGCATTTTTTTATAATTTGTGATGTTTTAGCGAAATTTCAAACAAATGCCCTACAAGGAAAAAAAGGTAGAAAAGTTATACTATTCCATTGGTGAGGTAGCCAATATGTTCACGGTCAATACCTCGCTGATCCGATTCTGGGAAAAGGAGTTTGATATTATCAAGCCCAAAAAGAACAAGAAAGGGAACCGGCTATTTACTCAAAAAGATATTGATAACTTCCACCTGATCTTCCACCTGGTGAAGGAGAAAGGGATGACCCTGAAGGGTGCCCAGAAAAAGCTAAAGGAGAACAAAGACGAACAGGAGCATGATTTCGAGATTATCAAATCACTTGAAGAGATCAAAGAGATGTTGCTCTTGGTAAAGGAAACAATTTAGCCCCTGGCTTGTCATCTATCAAACAGCAAGGTGGCAATCATAATGAGATACTTTCATGCGGCCATGCATTTTTTCAATTCCATTTTTAATTCTTAGCAAATGAAGTTAAAAGAGATAAGTGCTTTTCTCGAGCGATATGCTCCCCTGATGTACCAGGAATCATACGATAATTCCGGCTTGCAGGTGGGAGACTATTCCATGGAGCTTACTGGTGCTTTGCTTACCCTGGATGTAACTGAAGAGCTTATGGAGGAAGCCCTGGAGAAAGGAGTCAACCTGGTTATAGCTCACCACCCGGTTATCTTTGAGGGAGTTAAATCTCTGACCGGCAAAAACATGTCGGAAAGAGTAATCATGACCGCTATAAAGAATGACATTGCCATTTATGCTGCCCACACCAACATTGATGCTGTAAGTAATGGTGTAAACGGGAAGATTTGTGAGAAACTGGAGCTGGAGAATTGCAGAATTCTTGAACCGCTGGAGTCAGTATTAAAAAAGCTGGTTGTTTTTGTTCCTCTTTCCCATGCAGAAAAAGTTCGTGAAGCGATGTTTGAAAATGGTGGAGGACAGATTGGCGAGTATGATAACTGCAGCTTTAACATGGAGGGAAAGGGAACTTTCAGGGGGGGAGAGCATACAAATCCATTTGTAGGAGAGAAAGGGAGCATGCACACCGAGGAAGAGGTGAGGATAGAGACCATCTTCCCGAGCCACGAAAAAGGCAGGGTAATAGGTGCTATGCTCCAGGCACATCCATACGAGGAAGTGGCCTATGATATTTATCCACTGGAAAATAAATTTAAGAAGGTGGGAATGGGGATGGTGGGTGAGTTGAAGAAAGAGATGTCTGAGGAGGAATTTCTGCAAGAACTGAAAAAGATATTTTCTACGGGTTGTATAAAGCATACTGCACTTTTAGGTAAGAAAATCAAGAAAGTCGCGGTGAGTGGAGGTGCGGGAAGTTTTCTTTTGAGAAAAGCAATCTCCTCCGGGGCTGATATTTTTGTGAGTGGTGACTTCAAATATCACCAGTTTTTTGATGCTGAAGGGCGTATAATTATTGCAGATATCGGACATTTTGAGAGCGAACAATTCACGCGGGAGCTTTTTTATGAATTACTTACGAAAAAATTCCCTAAATTTGCAGTCCATTTATCAGACGTGAATACAAATCCAATAAAATATTTCTAATCGATGGCAAAAGCTAAGACAAAAGCAGAAGCTCCTGAAATGACAATTGAAGAGAAACTTAGAGCACTTTTTGAATTGCAACAGGTAGATACTTCAGTAGATAAGATTAAGATACTCAGAGGTGAATTACCTTTAGAGGTGCAGGACCTTGAAGATGAGATTGAAGGACTTCAGACAAGGATATCAAAGTATGAAGAGGATATCGAAGGACAGGATAAATCTATTAGCGGAAAGAAGCTGGAAATTACCAATTCAGAAGGGCTGATCAAAAAGTATGAAGAGCAGCAGAACAACGTTAAAAATAACAGGGAATTTGATTCACTCTCCAAAGAGATAGAGTTCCAAACCCTGGAGATTGAACTCTGTGAGAAAAGAATCAGGGAGTTTACTGCCCAGATTTCTGAGAAGAAAGAGATCATCGCCGAATCATCAGTCATTCTTGGTGAGCGTATCGGAGATCTTGATACCAAGAAGAAGGAACTGGATGAGATTGTAGCGGAAACGAAGAAAGAAGAAGAAAAGCTGAACAAAAAGTCAGCAGCCATCCAGGAAATAATTGATCCAAGGTTATTGACAGCTTATCATAAGATCAAGGGAAATGCCCGTAACCACCTGGCAGTTGTTCCTGTTGAAAGAGATGCATGCGGCGGGTGCTACAACAAGATCCCACCACAGCGTCAGCTTGATATCGCTTCACGCAAAAAGATTATCGTTTGCGAATACTGTGGTAGAATTTTGGTTGATGACGAGATTCTGGAAACTGCAGCTAAGAAATAGAAGATTTTTTTAATCAATATAAAAGAGACCGGCTCATTGAGACGGTCTTTTTTTGTTACCCTGGTTACCTCTTCCAGTCACTTTCAATATTTCCCTCCAAATTATTCCTCGTATCCTCCAGGAAAAGCAGCATCTTTTTCACATCCGTACTTTCCATTTTGATTTCGCTTTGCATGCTTGAATCTATGGCAGCAGGGATCAATTGGAAGGCAGTGCCGTTTTTAAGTTGAGGTTTGTAAACCCATATAGGCAGGTAGGAATAATCAGTGATGTAGGTGGAGTCGGATTTCTCAAGGGTCATTTCAACCATGATACCGCCGTCGGTGTATCTTTTTCTCTGGTTGGAAATCATGTTTCCCATGGAATAGGCCACCAGGTTTTTTCTTTGCTCCATTCTTATAGGTTGAACCACATGGGGGTGGGATCCGATGATGGCATCTGTACCATTTTTCAGCAGAAATTCTGCTATTGACCTCTGTTTGCTGTTTTCTTTCCGTTCATACTCATTTCCCCAGTGCATCAGGACAATTATAAAGTCCGGCTTCGCAGTCCTGGCTTTTGCCAGGTCAATTTTTATTTGTGCAGTATCAATATAGTTTACAATATTCGGAGCCGTTACCTTAATTCCATTTGTGCCATAAGTATAATTCAGAAATGCCAGGCGGATTCCGTTTTTCTCAACGATCAGGGGATAATGAATAGATCTCTCTTGCAGGTTTTTAAATACTCCTGAATGTATGATTCCTGCAGAATCCAGTGTAGTTAGTGTTCTTTCCAGTCCCTTTTTGCGTCTGTCAATGGCGTGATTGTTGGCATGCACCAATATATCGAAACCCACACGCTTTAGTTCAAGAGCCAGTTCATCAGGACTGGAAAATGCCGGATAACCTTTATATGGTGGACCAGCCAGCGTTACCTCAAGGTTTCCAATGGCAATATCTGCAGAAGAAATCAAGGGTTCAAGGTATTGAAAACAGCTGCTGTAATTATATTCACCCGCACCTTGCTTTTTTGCAGATTCAATCTGTGTATCATGACCCATAATATCTCCGGCAAAGAGAAGTGTTAGTTGTTGCCCATGCAATGATAAATGCGATAAATTTGCCAAAAAAAGGACAAAAACTAAAAATATCTGTTTTTCTATATTCCTCACAATCAATAAGTAAAAGTTAGTTAATTATGTAATTAATTACGTAATTAATTACGTAATTCCTGCTTCCCGATTCATTTGTCAGGATTACCAGCTCCCTCCGGCACCGCCGCCGCCAAATGAACCACCGCCGCCTCCTGTGAAGCCGCCTCCAAAGCCGCCGCTCCCGGAGGAGAAGTTACCAAAGCTTCCACTGCTGCGCGAGCCGCTGCTCATCATGCCTAAGGCGATCCAGAATGGCAGGTTGCTCCTGCTTCCCATACCGGCACTCCTGCGTCTCCTGGAACCAAATATCATGACAAGCCAGAAAATGATAAAGAAAATACTTCCGATGGCTGAGCCAACAGCTGAGCTTCCTGATTGTTCCCGGTATTCATCAGCTGTGAATTTTCCATCCAACAGGCCAATTAGTACGTCTGTTGCCTGGTCTATCCCCTCGTAGTAGTTACCCTCTTCGAAGTAAGGGACGATCTCATTTTCCACAATTCTCTTGGCGATGGCATCAGGTACATACTCCTCAAGTCCGTAACCATTAGATATAAACACATCACGTGCCTGCATATCCATGAGGATCAGCAAGCCGTTGTCTTTTCCTTTTTGTCCGATGGACCATTTTTCTCCTATCTCAGGTCCCAGCTGACTAACAGAATATCCATTGTTCTCGCTTATGGTAGCTATAAATATCTGTGTTGAACTCCTGTACTGAAATGAGTTGAGTTTCTGGTTAAGCTGTTGTAATTCAGCACTATTAAAGACCTTTGCGTAATCATTGACCCAGTTGCCTGGTGCATCCGGAACCGGCAGACCAGTGCCTTGTCCGAACATTGTGCCCGATACCAACAGTATGATAAAAAAGGCAATATTTTTGTGTTTCATTTTATTCATCTCCAAAAGATATTTCGTCAGAAAGCTCATTCACATCTTCCGACTGGTATGGAAAATGTTCCTTTAATTGTTCCCCGGCCATAGCAATTCCTTTTTCAAGACCATCAGCGAATTTTTCTTCCTTGAATTCCAACAGCATGGCTTCCTTGATATTATCCCAGAAATCGTCCGGTGTAACGGCATTGATGCCTGCATCACCCAGAATCGCAAATTTTTGGTTCTTAATGGCGAGGTAGAACAGCACTCCATTGCGCTGCGCTGTCTTGTGCATGGATAGTTTTTCGAACCATTTGGCAGCGACATCCATTACATCCATCTTACAGTGATTATCTATGTGTAATCGTATCTCTCCCGAGGTATTCAGTTCTGCACCGGAGATGGCCTCTTTCAGACGCACCTTTTCCTCCTTGGTGAAAAAATTTATTGCTGGCATTTATTTTAATTATTGATATACAATTCAAAAACTACAGTATCGTTGTTCCCTACGCTCAACTCTCAATACTCAACACTCAACACTCAACTTTCAACGCTCCACGCTCCATGCTCCACTAAAAAACTACTTCCGGAGCAGTTTCGCTACCTTCTGCTGATTCAAAATATCCTGCTTGTTCCATCCCTGCCATATTTGCAATCATGCTTTTTGGAATACGGCGTATGGTGGCGTTGAAGTCTTTAACATACTCATTGAACTTCCTTCTTTCCACAGATATCCTGTTCTCGGTCCCTTCCAATTGTGCCTGCAGCTCAAGGAAGTTCTGATTAGCTTTCAGGTCTGGATAGCGTTCAATTGTAACCAGTAATCTTGATAAAGCGGAGCTGACCCCCTGCTGTGCATTTTCAAACTGTGCAATGGCTTCTGGTGTCAGGTTTGACGGATCAATAGTTACACTGGTAGCTTTGGCCCTGGCCTCGATAACCTGGGTGAGCGTCTCCTGTTCGAAATCTGCATATCCCTTTACCGTATTAACCAGGTTAGGAATCAAATCTGCCCTGCGCTGGTACGAAGTTTCAACATTTGCCCACTGCCCATTAATAGCTTCTTCTTTGATAACCAGCCCGTTATAAATGCTAACTCCCCAGAGGACCAACAGTATAACACCGATGAGGACATAAATCCATGTTCTATTCTTTTTCATCTGTTTATAATTTTTTATTTTTTTCAAAAATAGGAAACTTTTTACTGTTAGGGCCAGGGATATAGAATTTAAGGTGAAAAATCGGTGAACTGCGATCGGCTTGAAAGTTTTTACCAGGTCCGGTGCAGCACTTCGAATAGCAGCAGGCATGAGTTTTCCATGGCCTTTATTGACCATTCTATTTGCTATTCCACGGTTTTTGCGAAATGCAATGTATGATTTGATTGCGAGAAACCGTTACAGCTGGTTTGGAAAATTGGACACTTGCTTTATTCCCGGTGAGAGGGATAAGGAGAGATTTTTGGATGTTTGATCAATGTATCAGTGTAATACTATTCTATTGATATGTTTTATAAAACTAATTTTCCACTTCGAAAATCGTAATTTTGTGCATTCAAAATAATGAGCATGAGCAAGCAGAATTTTAAGGAAGCAATATTAGAAGGTATACCGACTTATTTGCCAGAGAAACAGGATTACAATTTAAAAATTAGCCATGCCCCGGACCGGAGGCAGGTGCTTAACCTGGAGGAGAAAGAATTGGCTTTGAAAAATGCCCTTCGCTATATCCCGAAGAAACATCACGCAGTGCTCGCCCCGGAATTTGCAGAGGAACTGGAAAGATTCGGCCGGATATACATGTATCGATACAGGCCAACTTACAAGATATATGCTCGAAGCATAGATGAATATCCACACAAGTCAACACAGGCGGGGGCAATCATGCTTATGCTATCTAATAACCTTGACCATGCTGTGGCTCAGCATCCAGACGAGTTGATTACCTACGGTGGAAATGGTGCTGTATTTCAAAATTGGGCGCAGTATCGTCTTACCATGAAGTACCTGGCTAGCATGACAGATGAACAGACACTGGTTATGTACTCGGGCCATCCGATGGGGCTATTCCCTTCCCATGCTGAAGCACCCCGGGTTGTGGTTACCAATGGAATGGTGATTCCTAATTACTCTGGTTCAGACGAGTATGAGAAGATGAATGCCCTGGGTGTATCACAGTACGGACAGATGACCGCCGGATCATTTATGTATATCGGTCCCCAGGGAATTGTGCATGGGACAACTATTACCTTATTGAATGCGGGAAGAATGATTTCCGGGGATGCAGAGCAGGGCCTGACCGGGAAGGTTTTTGTTACTTCCGGTTTGGGAGGAATGTCAGGTGCGCAAGCAAAAGCTACCGTTATTGCCGGGGGAATATGCGTGGTTGCCGAGGTGAACGGCAAAGCCGTTGAGACACGTCACCAACAGGGCTGGGTTGATGAGGTTTATGAGGAGCTCGATGCCATTGTATCTAGAATCGCTGAGGCAAGAAGCAGGGGAGAGGCAGTATCCATTGGCTATCATGGCAACGTGGTTGACCTCTGGGAATATCTTGTTGAAAAAGAGATAGATGTGGATATGGGATCCGATCAAACATCTTTACACAATCCATACGGCGGGGGATACTACCCGGCGGATTATACGCTTGAAGAGTCGAACCAACTCATGAAAAATGATCCCGCAAAATTTAAGGAAGCAGTGCAGGAATCTCTGCGTCGCCAGGTAAAAGCCATCAATATAATGTCTGAGCGTGGAATGTATTTCTGGGACTATGGAAATGCCTTCCTCCTGGAATCGGGCAGGGCAGGAGCGGATATCTTTGCAGAAAATGGCAAATTTAAGTACCTGTCTTATGTACAGGCAATTATGGGTCCTAAATTCTTTGATTACGGATTCGGTCCTTTCCGCTGGGTATGTACTTCCTCTGATCCGAAAGAGTTGGAGATTACAGATCGGATTGCTTGCGAAGTGTTGGAAGAAATCGCCAAATCTTCACCGGATGAGATTCGATCCCAGATGGATGATAATATTCACTGGATCAGGGAAGCAGGAAGAAATAAGATGGTGGTAGGATCGCAGGCGCGGATTTTATATGCCGATTGCGAGGGAAGAACAAAAATTGCACTGGCTTTCAACAAGGCCATCAGGGATGGAGTGATTACTCGTCCTATAGTTCTTGGGAGAGATCACCATGATGTATCTGGAACAGACTCTCCCTACAGGGAGACCTCAAATATTTACGATGGTTCACAATTCACAGCAGATATGGCTGTGCAAAATGCCATCGGTGATTCTTTTCGGGGAGCCACCTGGGTGTCATTGCACAACGGTGGTGGTGTTGGTTGGGGAGAAGTAATTAACGGCGGATTTGGCATGGTGCTGGACGGGAGTGAGGCAGCAGATATAAGGATCAGCCGTATGTTACATTGGGATGTGAATAATGGTATTGCCCGCAGAAGTTGGGCAAGGAACAGTGAGGCCATGAGTGCCATGAACTGGGAAATGGATAAAACCAGTAAACTCACTGTGACTATGCCGGAGTTGGTGGAAGAAAATATCCTGAAAGGACTCTTTAAGGGATAATCATTTCATAAGGTTTCCTGATCGCTTTTTCAAATTCGTGCATTACCACATTGCGACTGAAACGTGCGTGTTCTTTCCCCATTACATAAATATCGATGGTTGGTATCGAGAATACGCGGTACTGGCCACAAATTACCGGACTCTTTTCTGTGTCAATGTAAATTTTTTTAACAGCAGGGAAATCGCTGGTCAATAATTCAACAATTTTTGGTTTAAGGGTCTTACACACGTTACAGGCATCGTTGGAATAGTATACAACTAAGATATCTGTTTCTTTGATGCGAGATTGGAATTCCTCCAGCATAAAGATATTTTCCATTTGCAGTATTTAGAATTGATCAGAACTGAGCATTACGAGCTGACATCCTTCAATGGTTTCTATACCCAATTCTTCAAGCTGTGTCATAAATTTTTCATTTAGGGTACCCGGATTGAATATTACTCTTTGGGGTTTGAGTGAGATAATATAATCTTTAAATTCCTCCTGGCGTTGCGGACCGATATATAATGAGACGGTGTGCACATCTTCAATTTTCGGCATCCCGCGTTGAATAAACTTTTCAATGACCCCTGCCGGTTTTACAGCAACGGGAATCACTCCTGGTCGAAATCCTACAGGCACCACTTCATGGCCATGTCGCACAAGACTTTTTACTGCCTTGAATGAATACCTGGCCGGATTAGGACTAGCACCGAGGACAACCGTTTTTTTCATTTATCCTGTTCTGTGAATTTTGTAACAAAAATAGGAAATAATGTTGAAATTCCAGAGCGTAGCTTATTGACTCACTTAACAATGAGAGCTACAGCGTAAACGGCGATGCCTTCTTCACGACCGGAAAACCCCAGCTTCTCTTCTGTTGTGGCTTTTACGGATACCTGGTTTTTGTCGATCCCCATGGCGAGTGACAATGCAGAGCGCATATCGTCGATGTAAGGTTGTATTTTTGGTTTCTGCAGGCAAACTGTGCTGTCGATATTACCTATGGTATATCCCAGTTCACTGATCATGGCGATGGTTTTTTGCAGCAGAAAAAGACTGTTGATGTCTTTAAAGTCATCTGAGTTATCCGGAAAGTGTTGTCCGATATCACCTAAAGCCGCTGCTCCCAGAAGCGCGTCACATATGGCATGTACGAGTGCATCAGCATCTGAATGTCCTAAGGCCCCTTTGTTATGATCAATGTCTACGCCTCCCAATCGGAAAGGGATTCCGTCTTTTAGTTGGTGTACATCATAGCCGAAGCCAATTCGGGTTTGCATCATGCAATATTAAAGATTCAATCCCTCAAAATCAAATGAGAGTGAAAAACGAAGTGTATTTGCCAAAGGACTATCCTGTCCGTTTGTCGGAATCAGGTATGCAAAGTCGAGGGAGAAAACATTCAGTTTAAGCCCTACACCCACAGTAAAATATTTCCTGTTCCCCTTAATGGCAGTTTCGTGGAAGTAACCTGCCCTGATGGCAAATTGCTCTCTGTACCAGTATTCAACGTTTGCGTTGATCATGATTTCATAAAGTTCTTCTTTGAAAGGAGAACTCCATGTGCCATCGTCATATGAAATTCCTGGAGCATCATAAAATGATTGTATCATACCCAATACAATTGATTCCGGATCCTCCATTCCCCTGTCAACAATATAATCGTTGGTCACTGTGTCAAGAACAAGGATAGGAGGTGTAGGAACCAATAATTTGTTGAATTCCAGGCCAAAACTCATCGTATTATATTCGTCTAATTCATAATCAAATCTACCTCCTATTCGAAGATTTGAAGGCAAGGGCGTTTTCCTGGTATCTGCAGAATATGAGATTGGAGTACCCAGGTTTGATAAATTTATACCGATGGCGTAAGTTGGTCTGCTACCAGCTGCATAGAAATCATTTTCATAGTAAGCACCAATGTCTGCAGCAACTGCAATACCGGGTTTTGACTCTACTCCGCCGATCAGCTGTCCGCTGGTTAAATCAGAATGAATATACCTGAAGACAATACCACCGGAGAAATTATCTGTAAAGAGTCGTGAATATCCTGCATCTAATGCAAGTTCAAATGGCGTAAATTGTCCTGAAGAAATCCCGTAATCATCTGTAAATGCGATGCTACCCAGGGAAAAATATCTTAATGATCCACTAACTACCTGCTCCTTTGAGGGCTTAAAATATGCGCTCAGGTAAGCCAGGTTAATGTCAGGGATAATCTTTCTTAGCCAGGGAGTATAGGAAATGGAAAGTCCTCCATCTTCCTCGATAAAGGCATACTTGGCCACATTCCAATGCTGGGAATTGATATCAGGTTTTGTCGCAACACCTGCATCACCCATTGCTCCTGCCCTTGAGTCCGGGGCAATTGTAATAAAAGGAACAGCCGTATTAATGGTATTCAAATCTCCCCCTTTAAGTTCTCTGATTGAGATCTGTCCGTATCCAGAGCTTGCCAATAGCAGTATGATCCCTCCTGTGAATAAAATACGTTTCATCGATAATTCAAACATTCAATTAAAAATTTTAGAGCACAAATATAGCAGAAATTACTGCAATTAATCCTTTATCTGATAGTACATTATATATACGAAAATAGCGTCAGATTATTATATCTTTTGAAAAGATTTTAATCAATAAATTACTTCTGTATAATCAGCCGTCCTGAGCCAACTGCTTCTTCCCCGGCTTCGCTTTTTACGTATACCTTATAAACATAGAGTCCGCCTCCCAGAGTTGCACCTCCATACCCGGTTCCATTCCATGGGACAGGATCTATCCGATACCCCGGCGAATATACTATATCCGATAAAACAGTCGCCAGAGTTCCATTTATGTCATAAATCCTTACCACCACTTCCAGCTCCTGGTCGGGCCTGTTGTGTTCAATATTGAACCATGTATGGTCGATAAAGGGATTTGGATAATTATAAATCTCACTTAAGAGCATCTCCGTGGATTCCACTACCACAAATTCTAGAGATTTCTGTGCTGAGTTGTTAAATATATCCCAAACTTTTACTGTAATTATATGCTTTCCAATCTCAAGGTTCTTATAGGGATACCTTATACTTCCTGCAGCATACTCATTGATATCAGATTGGTAATATTCGTTGAGAATGATAGCATTGATCCTGTCCTCGTCAAGCGTTGCTGTAATGTCGTGTCCAATTCCATTGCCTGTGGTATTGATCCCATATTCATCATCCACATAAACAAGTAGTTCGGGTGAAGGTGTAACAATTCCACCCTGCCTGAAAAGGGAATCATTCATATATACAGAGATACCAGGTCCTTCTGTATCCGACAAACTCTGTCCTCCCAAACCTCCAATTGTCCAATCTTTCGTGGAGCCATGTCCATCTCTGCTTCCATTTTCTGTGTAGTAGCTGATTTTTCCGCTGCCAATGGAGTAATTGATATCTTTAGGGACATAGAAACTGAATTCGAATCTTCCATTCACAACACTTGACTTGCCTCTGTACAATATTGTATTTCTTGCCTGGAACTCCATAGGTGATCCGCCGTCATTTGCCAGGGTTACAAGGTTCTTCAACTTGTCATATACTACGGGATAAACGGTACCGTTGAAGGATTCATAGAAACTGCCTGACTGGGTTTCAATGTGGCCGCTGACGGTAACAAAATCAAGGGCAGAAATTGTATCTTCAAAACTCCCTATCGCAACCTTGTTAATTGAATCGGTAATAACAACATTCTCGGGAAATGAAAGCGACAAAGATGGATCTCCTAATAAGGTGAAATTTCTTTTGTTGATTCCTGCCCCGGCATTATTTTTACTATATGCAATTATATCCCCCAGGCGATAACACTCATTGTTGCCATCTTTTTCAAAGACTATTTCGTAGAATTTTTCATTTAATACATGGTTGGGTCCGGAGTATACCAGGCGGGTTGTAGTGAACAGGGCAATACTGCCTCCCGTGGGATTTAACAACACCTCTTCTCCAGCAGTAGTAGCTTCCAGCTTTGTCTTAAGATTATACTCATCATACCTGCTAAATTCGCAAGTGGCTGTCATGAAGAGTGGCCATTTTCCTTCATTATCCCATGACTTGATATTAGTGAGATCAAGAATCTTTTCATGAGCCAGCCCGTTTACACTTCCATGTCCTGTATAGTTGATGATTAAGGCGCCACGATCCATTTGTTCGTTTAATGCTTGTGTAACAGCAGGGTATAAGTCACCTGTCGGTGTCGTCTCCTGCGGGTAAGCATCCATAAATATTTTATTGATATTGTAATTCGGATAATTTTCTTCAATAGTATTTGCCAGGCTGTTGGCCTGGCTCATGTGAATATTTCCGTCCTCATCATCACCAATGAAACAAATATAATTTCTCCACTCACCGAGAGTTTCCGGCTGGCCATAGGCAAGAATCTTATCTACAAGCAGTTCTGCTTCTTCAGCGGTAGATACCGGCAGTCTGCCAATTCCAATATCCAGCATTCCGTCATAGAGTTGTTCACCTGTATCAAGCAGTCCGTAAAAATCATCTGATACATATGAAGAGGTAGGCGTCAGTGAATTGTTAGACTGGTAGGTCATGATCAGGTTTGGATTGTATGCTGCTGTGTCTTTATTGTCGAATGATCCATCTCCAAACAGTAAAAGATACCTGGTCATCTCCTCCGATGAAGACCTGTCGTAGTGCATTTTCAGGTAATTCCTGATAGCACTTATATTTGGCGTACCTGAGGAGAATTCATTAAAAATCATATCCTGGGTAACAGTTGAAACAGATAAGCCATCATTTGTTTGCCTGAATTCTGCAAGACGCATGACCTGCTCTTCGAACAGGGGATCATAGATAATAATCATATCGGACGGATCTTCACCATGGAGGTTCTGATTTTCTACTCTTCCCAGTCCTTCCCCTTCAAAGGCAGGAGAATGAAATGAGCCATTCACGTTGAAAGCAATAAACTCATGTAAGTTGTCTGTGTTAATCTTGAATATTGCTTTACCTGAACCTGATGCATAAGGGACATTGCCTGGATGTAGCGGGTTGCTTATGTCCCAGATGACCGTATTTGCTCCGGCGTTTGCCACTTGAAACTCGGTTACACTGCCAAAAGCTACACTTCTGCTATCTCTGAAAATTAACTCGCCGGATTCGAGAGAGAGATTGCCACGACCGTTGATGGTGATATGATTTAACCATCCTTCAGAATTTGTATTGGGTTTCTGGTAATCAATACCTACTGTGATAATACTTTGCGAAGCATTGTAAGAAAAGGTTCCTACCCCTTCCCTGGCATGGGTATAGGTATAATTGCTGAGATCGACAGTGCCAATTGGAATTGTACCCAGCGTAGTATTATTTGCTTTGACTTCAAAAGCTGAAGCTTCATTTGATCGTCCTGCTGCTGTTACCCTGATCTTAACAGGTTCTGAGGTGTTGAGTCCGCTGAGGGTAAAAGGGTAGGCCCTGGAAAGTGTGTTTTTAAAATCATCGCCATACCATTCCTTTCCCGAGGCCAGGAGATTAAAAATTTCATCTTCATGGTAATCCAGCAAATCATATGTTGTTACTGTTGAGGAGGGAGATTCTGTGCTGACATCAATATTTTCCGCTGTTGACGAGACACCCAGTCCGTCGGTTATAAAATAGTAACCGAGATTGGAATAATTATGAACCTTCTGAGAGAAAAAATCAGCAGTTAAACTATAATCCCAGGTAATCGGACCACTGGCATAGAATAATATGAAATCGCCCGGACCAAAAAGCTGGTCGCTCCCTTTCTCCATATAAACAGGAAGTTCTGATAAATCATCATAAGATCCCTGGCTGAAATCTTCAGGTAATAATATGGCCCCGGCGCCAAATATTTTCACAGATGCAGGATTTGACAGGCCCAATCCGGATAACTGTTCATAGCTCAACTTGTGCATTCCTGATTCTTCAACAGAAATTTTATACCAGTTGTTTGTGGCCAGCACAGAAGAAGATGCATACTGTCCGTATGTTGCGCTTTTTAAGGTTGACAATGGGCGCTCGGTTTGTATGTCAATATCGAAGGATTCAATTTTTTTCACGAGACCACTGGCCTCATCAATAAAGAAAGGACTTACTGCAAATTGTAACACAGGACGCTTTTTTTCGTATACAAGTTGATATTGCACGGAGGGAGACGATTGAAGTTGCTTGTTTTCAAGTTGATACAGGAATTTCGGATCAACAGGTGAGGAGGTGTTAACATTAACACTGATCCTGGGAAGCAGGCCTTCATGGGACCAGGGAAGAATTTTTGAGTATTGAGGTAGTAAATTATGGGCGTCGTCGTAACCAGCGTGTGGAAAAAAGATCATAGAATCATTTTGCTCCCAGCTAATATCAAAAGTCTTTACCTGGCTATATGCCATGAAAGCCGGAAGACATAGTAATATTATGATCAGTTTTTTCATTAAGTTTAAGGTCAGGAATGCAAAAATAAATATTATAACTGATTATTTGACGTTGAAGTAATAACGACCCTTACAAATGGTTATTGTTATATGTTTGTTAAACCTTATAGACACAATATTAACAGCTTTTAACTGAGATGATCCGACGGATTCTTATATCAATCTTTATACTGACTGTTTTAACCGGGAATGGGTTGGCACAGGATCCTGTGTTTTCTCATTTTTACTCAAACGGAACCCATCTCAATCCAGCATGGGCAGGGATTGAGGGTCCGGTGAAAATTTTTCTGGGCTACCGGAATCAATGGCCCAATTCAGGTTCTTCATATATCACCTACCAGGCATCATACGATCAGTATATTGATAAACTGCACGGGGGAATAGGGGTCAGGGTACTAAATGATCAACAAGGTGATGCTGCATATAACACTTTTGATTTTGCAGCCATGTATTCCTATCATTTCAAAGTTTCGAGGTGGTTGCATCTAGCAGGAGGCATACAGGCGGGAGTTGGACAGCAATCATTTAATCCTGAAGGACTGGTATTTGGAAACATGATTGATCCGGTGAGTGGGAGTATTGGTCCACAATTGGAGAATATTGGAACATACAGTGAGCTTTATCCCGATTTCGCTACTGGTGTAAGTGCTTTTTATAAAGGAGTTTACGGCGGAATAGCGGTTCATCATCTACTTAAACCCGCTATTACTGATAATAACGATCCAAGTGGTTTTATCCCCCGAAAATATACAGCACATATTGGGGCTTTAATACCAATAATTGATAAAAGTATTGGAAGAGAATTGTTTCTCTTGTCACCTAACCTGGTTTTTATTCAGCAGCAAAATATTCAACAGTTAAATTACGGACTTGAGGTGATATACAAAGGTGTAATGGGAGGAGTTTGGGGACGTCATGATATTCTATTTAATTATGGAAATATCATATTTTCAGCGGGTTATGCCACAGACATCCTTCGCTTTCGCTATAGTTATGATGTGGCTTTAACAAGTCCGACTATCCGGCTCCCCAATATGGGAGCACATGAATTTTCACTGTTGATAATTTATGAGAATCTTAATAAAAGAAAAAAACACAGCGCAATAAAATGTCCAAAATTTTAGTTAATTTTGTGAGAAGTTTATATATTAGCACTTGTTATAACTGTAAAACCTAATATGCCATGAAAATCGCACTGAGACTGGTTCCTGCCCTGATTGTAGGTATAATCTTAAGCGGATGTACATCTGATGCAACCAAATCAGGAAACGTATCCAGCGCAACCGGCTGGGACTATAATAAAGGAAAAGAAGAATTTGGGGGATTTGAAGTAGTTGAATCCGCAGATCAGGAAACCGGACCCGGACTGACCCTAATTGAAGGTGGTACTTTCACCATGGGTAAAGTTCAAGATGATGTAATGTATGAATGGAACAACGTGCCCAGAAGGGTTACCGTTAGTTCATTCTATATGGATATTGCTGAAGTTAGCAATGTTAATTATCGGGAATACCTGTTCTGGCTCACCAGGGTATTTACTTCCAACCCGAGTATTGCTAAGCACGCTCATCCAGACACACTCGTTTGGAGAGATCCAATGGCATATAATGAGCCTTACGTCGAGTATTATTTCCGTCACCCTTCATATAACGAGTATCCTGTTGTTGGTGTTAATTGGGTTAAAGCCAATGACTATGCACTTTGGAGAACAGATAGGGTAAATGAAAAAATTCTTATCGATCTGGGTATTATAGAATTCAGAAGCGATCAGTCTGACTCATCTGGCTTCATCTTCACAACTGATGCATACCTGCATGGTGGATTTATCGATGCATTTAACGTCAACCTGCCGAATGATAGAAACGTTAGAATGGAAGATGGATTCCTCTTACCAAAATATCGGCTCCCAACAGAAGCAGAGTGGGAATTTGCGGCACTTGGTTTAATTGGAAACACAGTTGATGAGTTGATTTGGGAACGAAAAACTTATCCATGGAACGGTCACAACGTTCGTAACGACAGTCCGCGTTACATGGGACAGATGAGGGGTAACTTCATCAGGGGTAAAGGAGATATGATGGGTGTTGCCGGATCATTGAATGACAACGCAAGTATCACTGCAGCTGTTAAGTCTTATTGGCCAAATGACTATGGCTTGTTCTGTATGGCTGGAAACGTTAGCGAATGGGTGTTGGATGTATATCGTCCATTATCTTACGAAGATGTTTCTGGATTCCGTCCATTCCGTGGAAATGTTTACCAGAAGATTGTAATGGATCCTACCATTGGTGAACCAAAGCGTGACTCAATGTTCCGCTTCGAAAGAGATACAATCACAGAGAAAGACGCTGAAGGAAGATTTAATTACCGTAAAGGAGATTACCGTAACTACCAGGATGGTGACAGGCAATCAGCATTGAAGCGCGGTGTGCTGGATACAGATCCTGAATTCACGGATACAGAAAGTATGTATGTTTATCGTCAGAATGACTATTCTTCCCTGGTTAGTGACGAAGTAAGAGTTTACAAAGGCGGATCATGGAAAGACAGAGCTTACTGGCTCAGTCCTGGCGAAAGAAGATTTTTGAAAGAAACAGAGGCAAGGGATGACCTTGGATTCCGTTGCGCAATGACGCGTGTTGGTGCACCAACAGGATTTTAATAGTAAGCAAACAATTATATGGAGGCTGTTTCTGATAGGAACGGCCTCTTTTTTTTATATTTGTATAGAGCCATACCCTACAGTTGCTGAATGAATATCAAGGAGCTATATACTGTATTTCTTAGTGCAAACGGTGTCAGCACCGATACCCGAACCTTAGAAGCCGGACAGATTTTTTTCGCCCTGAGAGGGGAGAACTTCGATGGAAACAGATTTGTTTCTCAGGCCCTGGAGCAAGGAGCAAGGATGGCTGTTACCGATGACAATAGTCTTGAAAAGGAAGAACATGTATTTATTGTTGATTCAGCATTAGAAGCTTTACAGGCATTGGCCAATTACCACAGAAAGCAGAAAGATCTTACCGTACTGGCTATAACTGGAAGTAACGGAAAAACTACTACAAAAGAACTGATAGCACAGGTGCTTTCATCAGGATATCCTACCTTATATACTGAAGGAAACCTGAATAATCATATCGGATTACCCTTGACTTTACTTCGACTGACCGAAGAGCGTATCGCTGTCATTGAGATGGGGGCGAATCATCCGGGTGAGATCGAGCTGCTGTGTAAAATTGCAGAACCCGACCTGGGAATCATCACGAATATTGGGAAAGCACACCTGGAAGGATTTGGGTCCTTTGAAGGAGTGAAAAAAGCCAAAGGTGAACTCTATGATTACCTGGCGGGTGAAGGGAAAAGCATTCTCATTAATAGTAGCGATCAGCTCCTGGTGGAGATGGCCGAATCGAGGGGATTGAAAGGGGTGGAGTATGCATTGAACACTCATGCCGGGGTATCCGGGAAGATAACAGCCACCAGGCCCTTTCTTGAAGGTGTTATTACCATTGACGGACATGAATATTCGCTATCTACCCGGATGCTTGGCGCATATAATTTTCTGAATTTGTTAGCCGCCATCTCTGCGGGAATATATTTTGGAATTGAAGTGGAGGATATACTAGGTAGATTAGCTGACTATTCACCAGGAAACAACAGGTCTCAAATTGCAGAAGGCAAGTCAAATACACTTTTTCTTGATGCTTACAATGCCAATCCAAGCAGTATGAGAGCATCGCTTGAAGATTTTGTTGCAGGTGAAGAGTTGATGAAAATGGCCATATTAGGAGAGATGCTGGAATTGGGAAATGAGTCAGAAGCTGAACATAGCTCTCTTCTGAACTGGTTGAAGGGTGCCGGTATTCAAAAAGTAATCTTAATTGGTGAACAATTTGTAAAAATGTCCGAAAAAGGGGAATATCCGTTCTTGTTTTTTCATGATGTAGAAGAATGTATGGTGTATTTGAGCAAGCATACACCAAGCGGATATAGAATACTATTGAAAGGAAGCAGAAAAAATGCACTGGAACAGGCAACTAATCTGCTTTTGAATTGTTAAGGAAACAAACAAAACATAACACATGGGGATATCCTGGTAAGGGCAAAGCCAATTGGTGGTTTCAGAATGATTGATAACAACCAGGCGGATGACAAGATTATAGCTGTTTTGAACAACGATGCGCTTTACGAGGCCTTTGAAGATATCAAAGATGTACCCAAGAAGGTGGTGGATCGCTTAAAACACTACTTCCTCACATACAAGGACCTTCCCGGAAATCCAGCTGATGTTGAGATTACTCACATTTACGACAAGCAAGAGGCATTTGACCTCATCAATAGGTCAATTGAAGATTACCGCTTGAAATTCGAAAATCTGGATTCTATGCTCTCAGCAGTTTAGTCTTTATACAGGAATCTTTTAATCTTTAGGGTTGGTGTTTTCTCAAATGGATCAACCTGCAGAATCACCAATTGTAGCTTCGAATTCTTACTAACGATATGGTTTACATGTATCATAAGTTCTTGCAACATTTCCTCGGCTTTATCATGAAGTTCTACCTGTTTTTCATGTGCAGTGGTCTTTAGAGATTGAATTTTCTCTTCCAGTTGTTCGAAATTCAGATGTACCCTGGCAGTAAGCTTGCCTTTATAATTCATTACCAATGAGTCATTTACAAAATCCATCTTGTTAATTACCGCTTCAATCTCTTCTGGGTATATATTCTCACCATTGGCCCCAAGGATCATATTTTTCAGTCTTCCCTTGATATACAGTATTCCTTTATTATCAAAAACACCGAGGTCACCTGTCCTGAAATACCCATCTTCAGTGAAGACCTCTTTTGTAGTTTTTTCATTCTTGTAGTAGCCATGCATGATATTCCTTCCCTTGGCTATAATCTCTCCTTCACCTGTTATTTTGTCGGGATTTGAGATTTTTATTTCTACACCTTCCATAACTTTTCCAACTGATCTGTATATTGCTCCTGCAGGATCAAAGCCAGCCAGCATAGGTGCTGTTTCTGTTAGCCCGTAGCCAACTGCGTAGGGGAACTTTGCTTCAAGAAGGAATTTTTCCACATCAGGAGCAAGTTGGGCTCCACCAACACCAAAGAATCTTATTCTGCCACCAAAATATTCCATCAGCTTTTTACCGGCACCCCTGTGCACAATTTTGCGGGTCAGTGAGAATTTTGACATTATCCTGGTAAGCGGAGATTTTTGAATCCCGGGTTTAATCTTGCTGCGATAAATCTTTTCTATAATCAGGGGCACAGTCAGCATGGTTGTCGGCCTGTACTTCTTCAAAACAGGTCCGAGGTAAGAGGCCACAGGTGGTTTATCCAGGTAGTAGATGGATGCTCCATTTAATAGGGGAATGATCATTCCAATGGTACATTCAAACGTATGTGCCAGTGGTAAAACTGAGACAAATACATCTCCAGACACAACCTGGTGAATGCTACCGGTTTTCACAGCATCAAAAATAAGATTGTCATGACTCAGCATCACGCCTTTTGATCTTCCAGTTGTTCCGGAAGTATAAATAATGGAGGCCAGGTCATCTTTCTCAACAAGGGGAAAGTTTATACCTTCCGTTTTTTGCAGAAGTGTAATCTTGTCAATTTGCGGACTCTTTCTCTTCTGAACGGCTTGAAGCTCACTTATAGGATGAAATTCAAGCGTCTCCAATTCAATAAAATATTTAACACCAGAAGGGAAACCCTCTGAGAATTTTTTCATCTGATTGCCAGAGATAAATATAACACTTACTTCAGCATGTTCCAGGATGGTGTACATCTCAGAACCTTTGAAATCAGTCAATATCGGAACAGTAATCCCACCGGCTTTTAATATTCCAAAATAGGAGGCAGTCCAGTGTGGACTATTTTCACTTATAATTGATATCTTGTCGCCTTTTTCAACATCAATTCCATATAGCCGGGTTGCTACCATATGAGCCAGGTCATTCACTTCTTTGTAAGTATATGACATTCCATGCGCAATGCCTAGACAAGGTTTATCTGGGTATTTGTTAGTGCTTTTCTCTAACAGGGCAGGCAGGTTTTCAAACATTGTTATTTTTTTCATATACAATTTATTTCACGGTTAACTGTCCGGTATTATTTAATCTTCAAAATTTATAAACTTGTTGGCAAAATCCCCCCTTAATTGGGAGAAGCGCTTGCGTCCAAGCAAAAAGTAGTCCATCACAATCGAATGCTTATATATTTCTTCATGCTCAAATTTCAAAATATGCTGGCTTTGCACTTGTCTGAACACTTTATAATCATTCTTTTTTTTGTCAAAATGCCTGTGTGCTCTGTATATAGCTCCAATATCCCTGAAGGAGAATGAAGCAAGAAAGCGAACAGCAGACAACAAGTCCATTAGTCTTCTGGTAAACAAAACTTTAGCTATTTTGTTCTCAGGAAGATTTTTATATAGCAGGAAGAGGTTATTTCTGAAGTTCAGATAGGTTTTAAAGGGATTGGATTTGGGCAGAGTTCCTCCTCCAACATGGTATACCCTGGAAGTAGGTAGCACACAAAGCTGGTAGCCCATATTCTTCCATCTCCAACACAGGTCCACCTCTTCCATATGAGCAAAGAAATGCTCGTCAAATCCTCCAGCTTTTTTAAATAATTCAGACCTTACAAGCATACAAGCCCCGGTGGTCCAGAATACTTCCACCGGCTTATTGTAAGCAGTTTGAATCTTTTCATTTTTATCAAAAATTCTTCCACGGCAGAAAGTATAGCCATATTTATCTACATAGCCACCGGCTGCTCCGGCATATTCATAGGATTCTTTATTGTTATAGTCAAGGAGCAAAGGAGAGCAAGCTGCAAGTTTTGGCTGTTGTTCCATGAGGGTGATCAATGGTTCAAGCCACTTATCACTAACTTCAATATCTGAGTTCAACACCATGAAGTAGTCCGCCTCCAATTGTTCCAGTGCCTTGTTATAGCCACCGGCAAAGCCATAATTTTTATCGAACTTAAGTACTTTAATCTTAGGATATTCTGCTGCCAGGAATTCTACTGATTGATCGGAAGAACCATTGTCTGCCACAACCAGCTCTACCCCGGGTATGGCAGTATATCGTACAAGTGAAGGCAGAAACTCCCGCAGGTAGTCAATACCATTCCAGTTCAATATGACAACAGCAGTTTTAGGCATCCTTTTTCATTAAGCTTTTTATTATACTAACAAATTCTTCGTGGTTCCGTGAGTTGGTGCATATCAGCTCTCCACCAAATAAATAATTGTCACCTCCGGAGAAATCAGCTGATTTCCCTCCGGCCTCACTAAGTATAATTATTCCTGCCGCCACATCCCATGGACTCAGTCCATACTCATAAAAACCATCATATCTGCCACAAGCTACATAAGCAATATCAGTTGCGGCAGAGCCGAGTCGTCTTAATCCCTGTGAATTTTTCATGAACCAGTCTATGGTATCCAAAAAATTTTCCACATATGAGAAATTGGTATATGGAAATCCGGTTGCAATAAGCGAATCGTTTAATGTAAGCCGCTTACTTACCTCAATCGGATTGTTATCTTTCCATGCTCCTCCACCTTTCCAGGCATAAAAGCATTCATCCAGTCCGAGTTCAAGGATCACTCCGACTATGGGATCATTTCCTTCTACCAGCGCGACGCTGATAGCAAAAGGAAATACACCATGAATAAAATTGGTAGTTCCGTCGAGCGGATCAATGATCCAGTTATATCTTTCTCCCTTTGTAGTGTTCGTTCCTTCTTCAACAATAAATCCGGCTTCAGGAATAATTTTTGATAGCTCCATCACCAGCATTTGCTCTGCAGTTTTGTCTACTTGAGTAACGAAATTATGTTTCCCTTTTTCTTCAATGACAATATTGTCGCGCTCATTATGCTGCTTGTTGATATATTGTCCGGTTTGCTTAACCGACGCAATAGTTTTTCGACAGATTTCTTTTTTATCCATAATGTTGCTTATTTCATTAAGGTGCCAGTGAGAATTCCCTCAGTGTCGCATCCAGTGATTTTCACCCTTTGGATACTCCCCTGTTTTATGTCCTCGCTTTCGCAAAGATATTTTATATAATTCCCGGTCCATCCACTTATTTTTTCACCTTCTTTTTTCCCTTCAAATAAGACCACATGCTCAAGCCCAATATTTCTGTGGGCAAATTCAATTCTCTTTCTTTCCGAAAGCAGGTGCAACCGTGCGCTTCTCTCTTCAATGCTTTGCGGAGAAACTTTTTGATCCATCTTTACAGATCTTGTGTTCTCTCTCTCTGAATAGGAGAAAACGTGAAGATACGACATATCCATCTCTTTCAGGTAATCGTAGGTTTTTTCAAACTCTTCATCAGTTTCTCCGGGGAATCCCACAATTACATCCACACCGATCCCGGCCATTGGCATCATTTCCCTTATTTTATCTATCCTGTGAGTGAAGAGGGCTGTATCATATTTTCTCTTCATCCGTTTCAGAATGGCATCACTGCCTGCCTGAAGCGGCAGGTGCAAGTGGGGAAGAAATTTTGAACTGAGAGAAACAAATTCTATGATATTATCAATCAGTAAGTTAGGTTCAATTGATGAGATCCTGTATCGTTCAATGCCTTCTATCTTTTCCAAATGTTTTACCAGTTGAAAAAAGTCTTCTTCTCCTCCCTGTCCAAAATCACCAATATTTACACCAGTGAGAACAATCTCTCGAATTCCACTCTCTGCAATTTCCTCAGCGTTCTTTAATGTTTCTTCAATACTGGCATTCCTGCTTTTTCCCCTGGCAAAAGGAATGGTACAGTAAGAGCAGTAATAATCGCAGCCATCTTGTATCTTTAAGAAAGAACGTGTGCGGTCTGACAAAGAGTATGAAGGTTCGAACTTTTCTGCCTGAAGGATGGGAGAGGCCAGTATCTCGACAGTTTCTTTTTTATCGAAATTATCAAAGAGTTGAAAAATTTTAAATTTTTCCTGGGAACCTAGTATAGCATCAACACCCTCAATCTTGCTGATCTCTTCTGACTTCAACTGTGCATAACATCCGGCAACGGCGACAAATGCTTCCGGGCTGCGTCGGATGGCTTTGCGAATGGCTGCCCTGCATTTTCTATCTGCTTGCTGGGTAACGGTACAGGAGTTAACGACATAAACATCGGCTTCCTCATTAAACTCAACCCGCACATAACCCTCTGCTTCGAATTGCCTGGCTATAGTGCTTGTCTCTGCAAAATTAAGTTTGCAACCAAGCGTAAAAAATGCGACACGTTTTTTCATCATAAGTTCAACTCCAAAAAAATCAATACAAAATAAATGTTTTTTACTATAAAACAGCCAAAGAAGGGGTGGCTGCAACCGGTAGAGGGGTAGATGGATGGATTTTGGGGTGAATGGGTGGCTTGTGAGCAGTGAGCAGTAGGCAGAAGGCAGTGAGCAGTGCTCAGTTAACTCATGGCTTCTAAAGCGTCAGCTACAACGAAGGTGCTTCCACCGATGAAAATTACATCTTCCGTTTCGGCTTTATCCCTGGCTGTTTCAATGGCTGCTTTAACGGTGGGGTAGGAATCTCCGGACAGGTCCATGGCGTGGGCTTGTTCACCAAGTTTGTTTGCATCCAGGGCACGGGGAATGGAAGCTTTAGTGAAATAATAAATTGCGTTTTTTGGCAGTAGAGGAAGAATATCTTCCGTAGATTTATCGTTGACCATCCCCCAAATGATGTGCAGATTTTTGGCTGGTATAGAAATCAGCTGAGCAATAACTTCCCGGATCCCATCTTCATTATGGGCCACATCGCAAATTATTTTGGGATTGGCCCCAATAGTTTCCCATCTTCCCCTTATACCTGTATTTTTATAAACAGCGCTTAATCCGGCTCTTATTTTGCCAGGAGAAAGCTTCCATCCCCTGACATTTAATACATCAATTGCCTGTAAAGTTGTTGCCAGGTTTTCTTTCTGGTAATCGCCAAGAAGGTCGATCTCCCAGCTTTCTCCCAAAAGTGTTTCCGTATTGAGATACCTCAGATTGGATAGCTTCTGAAGCGTCTCTGTCCGGTATTTAAATTTTCTTGTTTGAGAAGAGATAAAAATCCTGCTGTTTTTCTTTTTTGCAAATGATTTCAATACTGGCAGGACAGAGGGATTCTCTGTGCCAAAAACCACTGGCACATCCTGCTTAATGATTCCTGCTTTCTCTGCTGCAATCTCTTCCAAACTGTGCCCGAGGAATTCCATATGATCCATGGAAATATTTGTGATAAGCGTTAGCTCAGGTGTGATAATATTGGTAGAATCCAGTCTGCCTCCCAGGCCAGTTTCTATTACAGCAATATCTACTTCTTCTTTTCTGAAATATTCAAAAGCCATGGCTACTGTAATTTCGAAAAAGGATGGCTTGATAGTATTGATAAGTGGCATGATGACAGTAACGAAATCTACAACATCCTTTTTCCCGATGGGAATGCCATTCACACGAATTCTTTCGCGAAAGTCCAGCATGTGCGGTGATGTGTACAAGCCGGTTTTATATCCATTTTGCTGCAATACAGAGGTAAGCATATGGCTCACTGATCCTTTTCCATTCGTACCAGCGACGTGTATTGATTTAAAAGATCTATGTGGATGATTAAGCGCTTCGTCCAGCTTCAGTGTATTGTCCAGGTTGGCTTTATAAGCTGCCTTCCCGGTGCGCTGATACATAGGAAGATTATGATACAGAAAATCCAGTGTCTCTTTGTAAGTCATCTTGCACATTATTTATTTTCCCAGTTGTTACTATGGATCTTTTCAGGGTGATACCTTTCAGGCATGGGACGTGGTTCTAGCGGATATCCAAGTGAAACAAGAGCGAAGGGGGCAACATGCTCCGGTAAGCTAAACAGCTCTTTTGTCTGCTCTTTTCTTTTTTCCCGGGGATGAATCCCAATCCAGCAGGCCCCAATTCCAAGCCCGTGTGCTGCCAGGAGCATATTTTCTGTTGCCGCACCACAATCCATAACCCAGAAACCGTCATCATGCTGCTCTTGTTCATCTCCACAGACTAATATGGCATGACTGGCATATTTCAGGAAGCTGGCATGGGGATGAAATTCCATGAATTTATTTAATAATTCCCGATCATCAATAACTACGAAATGCCAGGGCTGCTTGTTCATTGCAGAAGGCGCATACATAGCTACTTTAAGGATAGTATCGATTTCTTCCCTTGAGATTTTCTTGTCTGAATACTTTCTTATACTTCTTCGCTGAAGTATCCAGTCGATCTTGTCATTTTGTATCATCGTTAATAAGTTTGTTCATAAGTCCGCGTAATGTGAATAATTCAATTAACTATAAGCATTAAAAAGTGATAATTTTAGCCAATAACGATTGAACTAATAGTGGCGTAAATATGGCAAATTCAACAGGAAAAGTCAAAAAGACTTTTATTCTGGATACAAATGTTCTCTTACATGATTACCGATGCATTCACCATTTCGAGGAAAACGATATTGTGATCCCGATCACTGCACTGGAGGAATTGGATAAGTTTAAACGAGGGAATGATACTATAAATCTACATGCCAGGGAGTTTACCCGTGAGCTAGATAAACTTTCGGGAGATAAGCTGTTTAATGGCGGTCTAAGATTGGGTAAGGGAATGGGAAAATTGAGTATTGAGATTGGACATCCGAATTCTGAGAAGCTGGCCACTTCCTTCCCGGAGAATACGCCGGATCATCGCATACTGGCTATCACTGAATATCTTCACCTGAACCGAAATGGCAGCCCGGTGATCCTGGTTACCAAGGATATTAATCTGCGCATGAAAGCCAAGTCCCTCGGGATCATGTCCCAGGATTACCAGAATGATATGGTGCAGAATATAGAGAATATCTACGACGGGGTGAAAGTGAGTGAAAGTGTAGATCCAGAGGCGATTACAAAGCTTTATGACGGTTTTGAGGGACAGCCCGCCAGTAAGTTCGGAATCAAGGGAGTGCCCAATGCTCATCAATATTTTATCTTCAAAAATGAATCCATGAGCGCGCTTGCGCATTATGATCCATTTAATAAAGTGATTAACAGGGTTGAGAAATCCAGGACCTATGGCATTGATCCAAGGAATGCCGAGCAGACCTTTGCTATGGATGCCCTGTTAAGACCAGAAGTTCAGCTTGTTGCCCTGACCGGTAAGGCAGGTACGGGAAAAACACTACTGGCATTGGCATCAGCATTGCATCAGCGAAAGATGTATACCCAGATATTTCTTGCGCGTCCCATTATTCCACTGGCAAACCGGGATATAGGATTTCTTCCGGGAGATGTAAAGGAGAAGATCGGGCCTTATATGCAGCCCCTGTTTGATAATTTGACTGTAATTAGACAAAGTTTCAGACCACAAAGCAAGGAGTTCACCAAGATCCAGGAGATGCAGGATAGCGAAAAACTTGTGATTACTCCATTGGCCTACATCAGGGGACGTAGTTTGTCAAGGATTTTCTTTATAGTAGATGAGGCACAAAACCTAACACCACATGAAGTGAAGACCATTATTACCCGTGCAGGTGAAGGTACCAAACTGGTATTTACAGGAGATATTCAACAAATTGATTCTCCTTACCTGGATACCAAATCTAACGGATTATCATATTTAGCCGACAGGATGAAGGGACAGGACATCTTTGCCCACGTTCACCTTATAAAGGGCGAAAGAAGTTACCTTGCCGACCTGGCGAGTGATTTGTTGTAAATTGTTCATGTTTAGTTTTAATTAGGGTATCGGGGGGATTGTGAGTCCCCCCGTTTTACTGAACTCTAAGTACTCCAAGTACTCCATTTTCTATTATATTTGCATAAATACAGTAATAAAATGCAAAAACGACTATTCATTATCCGTCACGGGAAATCAAGTTGGGAAACTGAGGTGAGAGATATGGACCGTCCATTAACCGAGCGAGGGGTCAGAAACTCGTATGACATGGCAGCACGCCTGGCCAAAGCTGACCTGGTTCCGGAAATGTTATATAGCAGCACAGGTATTCGTGCTTTGCATACTGCTGTAATAATGGCAAGGGAATGGAAACTGCCGGATGATACTTTGCTGGCCAGGGAATCATTATACATGTCGGGCGGAAGGGAAATTGATGATGTATTAGCAGAAATACCTGAGAATATTGAATCTGTAGCAATATATGGTCATAATCCCACTTTCACTGCTTACGCAAATAAATATTTAAGTACGCCTCTCGATAACCTTCCTACTGCAGGAGTTGTAGTCCTAACCTTTGAAGCAGAAAGCTGGACAACATTATCGGATGGCAAATTACTGGAAGAAGTGGTTGATTTTCCCAAGAAGAAGTAAACTAGAGTAGAAAAAGTTAATAGAGTTGCAACTCAAGTCACTCTATTAACTGTAGCTCACTCAAGTTACTTCCTTTGTTCATAACTCTTCATCCGTTTTAATATGACTAATTGGTATAAAAGTTATACTTGCAATCACTAACTATTGCGTTGGTCAATGTTTTTTTGAGGTTTAAGGATCGTTAAGCCACGTTGATCAACAGCAGAACGGAAACTGCAACGAGATCTCGCTTGCATTGGTCTAACTAATAAAGGATAATAAATCATGATCGAAGTTACGTGTGCACTGATAAAGAAGGGAGATGAGTTTCTCATTACCCAGCGAAGCGAGAAGATGTCTCATCCTCTTGATTGGGAATTTCCGGGAGGAAAATTGCATCAGGGAGAGTCACCCGAAAGAGGGTTAAAAAGAGAGATTATGGAAGAGCTAGGTATCAGGATTAAGGTTGAGGCGCTTCTTCCATCTGTAACACACGATTATGGAATACAGAGAATCAAGTTGATTCCTTTTATCTGTAGTATCGAATCCGGAGAAATAAATCCAACGGAGCATAAGGATATCAAATGGCTTAAAAAGAATAACTTAAACAGTTATGCCATGTCGCCCGCCGATTTAGAGATTATCTATCGTCTAAATGGTCAGTGGAAATAAACCAGGGAATAGTATTCAGTTTATCCAGGAATTCATTTTCAGCCAGCGGTATATGATATGGGCGCAGTTGTTGGTGTACCGAAAGAAGTAGCCGTACCTGGAGAAGCTGCTACTGAGTAGATTATTTTAATGTAATATTCTATATATTAGTTCTTTTAAAACTTGGTGTGGCAGAACCAGAATTACATACCCTGGACCCAGAAGGATGGGTGGATAATTATGCAGATTACCTGTATAATTTTGCTGTTGTGCGTCTCTCGGATGCAGAGCAGGCAGCTGATGTAGTCCAGGAAACTTTTTTATCTGCTTTAAAAGGACAGAAAAATTTTAAGGGAAACAGCACTGAAAGAACATGGCTGATCTCCATCCTGAAAAGGAAAATCATTGATATCTATCGCAAGAACAGCAGCTCAAAGGAGACGCGTATACTAGAAGAGAATATTTCAGATGATGATTTTTATCAGCAAGAAGGAGCATTTATAGGACATTGGAAAGAGGGGAGGGGACCACATTCTCACTCCCTGCTGCCTGAAGGTGAACTCGAGAATAAGGAATTAAGGGAAATTATTGAGAAATGTATTGCCCTTCTTCCCGAAAACCTCTCTGCTGTATTTATAATGAAGCTGATCGATGAAGCCAGCTCCGAGGAGATTTGTAAGGAGTTGGGTATTACTGCGTCAAATGTTTGGGTGATGATGCACCGGGCAAGGCTTAAATTAAGAAACTGCATAGAAAGCAATTGGGTCTGATGATGAAAAAAATGAAATATAAGATGATGGCGTTCATGAGCAAGCATATGTTGTCTTGCGAGGAAGCTGCCTTCCTTATTTCCAGGTCATATGAAGATAAATTAAGCTTTAAACAGCGATTTAATTTAAAAGTGCATCTTTTAAGTTGTTATTTATGCCGAAGGTACGAGAAGCAGTTAGCTGAACTAAACATTGCAGTAATGGAGTATAAGCACGATTGTGACCACGTTGGCTGTCAGCATACCATGCCTCATGAAGCAAAAGTGAAAGTGACGCAAATTGTTAATAAAGAGTTAAAAGCAGATTCCTGACAACTTTTCTTCACCCAATTTGTAAGGTTAATAGAAACAAGTAGTCTAAACATCAAACAATTTTTATATAATTAAAATCTAATATCATGAAAAAGGACAAAAAGATCTTAAACTCCGCAACACTTTTTGCAAGTGCAATGTTAACATCAACAATGGTTGTTACAGCGGCAACTCCAGCAAGTGGTTTGCCAGAAGTAAACGACCTGGGTTCAGGTTCTGAAGTACGTAGCGCACTTATCGATATGAACCTTAATGCTGAAGAATCAAATACACTTTATGCATACAAGATCAGCGATATGAAGTGCGGCGAAGGCAAATGTGGAGAAGAGAAGAAAAGTACAGACGACAGCAAGAAAAAAAGTACAAAGAAAGTTGATGCGAAAGTAGATGCTAAAAAAGCGGATGCTAAGAAAGCAGAGACCAAAAAAACTGACGCAAAGAAAAGCGAAAGCAAATCTACTGAATCCAAGTGTGGTGAAGGTAAATGTGGTTAGTAATTTTATAAATGAACGAATTCATTTATAAGATTTTACATTAAAATCAATGATCATGGAAGGCAGTGTAGGTATCGGTTTACGAAGGGATATTGCTGATATAATAATATCATCTGATATCATACATCCGGATTTCATAGAGTTCGCTCCTGAAAACTGGATGGGAATTGGCGGGTACTGGAACAAGATTCGTCAACATGCAGTGGATAAGTATCCCGTAACCTGCCACGGCCTTTCTCTTTCATTGGGAAGTCCTGAAGATCTCGACTGGAAATTTGTGAAGGAGTTAAAAACATTTCTTGACGAAAATAAGGTGGAGATATACTCAGAACATCTCTCTTACACAAAAAGCAATAACGCTCATCTTTATGACCTTCTGCCTATTCCTTTCAGGGAAGATGCAGTTGATCATGTGGCAGACCGGATCCGTAGGGTGCAGGATAAGCTGGGCAGACAGATTGCCATTGAAAATGTATCCTATTACACGCCGGTAGCAGCTGAGATATCAGAAAGTCAGTTCATCACTTCTATAGTTGAGAAGGCCGATTGCAAGCTTTTACTCGACGTCAATAATGTATATGTGAATGCCTTTAATCATTCTTATGATGCCAGGGCATTTATCGACCAAATGCCGCTTGATAAGGTAGCGTACATCCATATGGCGGGCCATGAACAGGTGGAAGAGGATCTGATTATTGATACCCACGGGGAACCAATTATCGATCCGGTGTATGAACTTTTTGAATACACAGTTAAAAAAATGAATCCCGTACCCGTATTACTGGAGAGGGATTACAATTTTCAGGATCTTCCTTCAATAGCTGAAGAATTGGAGAAACTGAGAAGCATCATTAAAAGGCATTGGGAGGTAGCACATGAAACTGCGAAGTGAAACTGCTGAAATTCAGGAGTTCCTGGGCAAGTATTGCAAAACGGGCGAAGAGGTAAGCATTCCGGGTATTACGGATGGACGGGTTCACCATTACCGCCGACTGGTGTATAATGTGGTGAAGAATACCATGGACCAGGCATTTCCGATAACAGTATCATCAATGGAAGAGGAGGAGTGGAACAACCTGGTACATGAGTTTTTTGCGAATCACCAGGCTACCTCTACCCAGATATGGAAGTTACCCTATGAATTTTACCAGTACCACTTCTCCCGGGATACAGGATCAAAGCTGGAGAAACCATACCTGGGTGATCTTCTTTATTTTGAATGGGCAGAGATTAAAATACATACCATGCCCGATAAAGATGCAGGTGATTTTATAAATGAAGGGAATCCCATTACCGGGCGATTCGTATTAAATCCGGAGCATGAACTCATTCAGTTGAGCTACCCTGTGCACATCCATCCGGTTACAAAAGTAGAGGAAAATAAAGGAAGCTATTATGTGCTTCTGTTCAGACATCCGGATACCGGAAATGTAAAATTCCTGGACCTGTCGATTCTCCATGCATTCATGCTAACCAAGGTGCAGGAAACGGGTGATTCTATTGAAAAATTTAAAGGAGAGATTGCCCGAATTGCCAATGTCGAAAGTGAAAAGTTCCTTGATGAATTCCTGTCTGATTTTGTTCTTAAATTGATGGATCGAAAGATGATACTGGGGTATCATCCAAATTTCAAATAAGCATGTAAAGCGCACATTAACAGCATATTTCCTATGCTGACAGGGAAAAGTATATTTAAAAATTAACGAAAAACAGAAAATATGAAACAATTAGTAGTAAGATTTAAAGAGACAGTCAGCAAATGGGATGATCTTCCCCTGCTGTTTTTTAGGGTCATTTTGGTCATCGGATTTTTTAATCCTGCCATAATGAAAATAGGCAATGTATCCGGAATAGCAGAATGGTTCGGAAGCATGAACTATCCATTACCAATGATCTCAGCTATACTTGCCACAGTTACCGAGGTTCTTGGTGTAGTATTGCTGGCCCTTGGATTGGGAACAAGATTAATAGCTGTTCCACTGATGTTTGTGATGCTTGTCGCCATTTTTACTGTGCATCTCTCAAATGGATTTGCTGCGGGAGATAATGGCTACGAGATTCCACTGTATTATTTTCTGATGCTCTTTGCATTAATGGTGAACGGTGGGGGACGGTTGAGTATGGATTACCTCCTCTTTAAAAAGAATTAGTTGCCGTAAAGCACATGTCTCTTATTCACATTTCTCCATCCTGCCTGGCTCTCGTAGTCCACATAATAGATTTTCAGATCCGCCTGTGATTCGTAATTCACAAAGAATACCTTCACATCGGCCTGGCTCTCATATTTGACCCAGTAGAATAAGCCATCTTCATCGGCCTGGGATTCATATTCTACAAAATAGACCTTGAGATCGCACTGCGATTCGTATTTCACAGCGTAGAGTTTTACATCTGCCTGCGACTCATAGTCTACTTTGTACACTTTCTGTGCATTCAGTGAAAAGCTCAATAAGGAAAGTGCTAAACATGCTAGTATATATCTTTTCATATTTTCTTTTTCTACTTAAACGCAAAAAACCTGCCAGAACAGAGTACGGATTCTCCTGCTCACTAAAAACCGGAAGTGTTCATAAATTATTTTCAAAGTTCTTGACAAGAATTGTGAAATATTCTATTTTTAAATAGTTTAGTTATCAAGTTGTTAAAAGAGGTTAATTACGTAATTAATTACGTAATTAATTATGTAATTAAAGTTTGAAGAAAGGTTTATGGGTTAAATGGGATAATGTATTAATAGTGTTGGGACTTATCCATTAAATCATTTAACCCTTAAACCCTAAAATCCTTACTCCATGGCAAGAAGAAAACTATCAGAAAGAAACACCCGGAGCATCACTAAGGTCGGAAACAAAAGCTATGCTGTAACCATTCCCATCGAATTTATCAGGGAACTGGGATGGAAGGAGAAGCAAAAAGTCAATGTGAATATCAAGGGAGGTAAAGTGGTTATTTCCGACTGGGAAAAGGATTAGTTCATTTGTAAAGTGCAAATATAGGAATGATGAAAAAAATATTTATTGTTCTTGGAATGTTGATGGCGGTCCAGGGATACGGACAATTAAATTCTATTGGATTGCATGCCGGATTTGGATCAGATAAAGTCAGGAATCCCTATGAATTCAGGATGAAACCGGTATTTGAGCTGGGGGTAATTTACAACCAGCCGATATTCTTTAACCTGAGCATGGAGGTAAATGCCGGGTTTAATTCCCAGCGCATCATCACGGTATGAAGCTATCTCTCCTTTCATCGAAGTGCTCTCCATGAGAAACATCACTCCCAGGTTTACCTCAGGTACCGAAGACCTCCGGTTCAGCAGATGGATGATCAGGTTGGGTGTGGCCTATGTCTTTAGCCCGGGCATGACGAATCCATTTTATTAGATTATTCAAATAATGGAGGGTGCATTTCATCAAACTCCGTGGCATCCTGGTAGGCCTGTGCTACAGCGAGAATGGTTCCTTCATCAAATAAATTTCCCAGGAAACTGATGCTGGTTGGGGTCCCTTTTTTTGTGAACCCATTGGGAAGTACAACAACGGGATGACCTGTCATGTTGGTTGCCGGAAGTTGTGTTCCTCCGAAACTTGGAACCACTACCACATCATAATCCTGCATAATCTTGTTGTAATCTTCAATAAGCAGCGTCCTTATTCTATTGGCCTGGATATATTCCACAGCAGGCATAAAACGAGCGGCCCTGAAAAGCGCTGGCCAGGCATATTTCCCTTGTTGCACCAACAACGAATCCCTGTTCGAACGAGTAAGTTCATCGAAAGCAGCGGCTCCTTCAGCCAGGAGGATATTTGTCATGGCATCAATGGGGAAATCCATATCCAGGTCAACAGGTTCCAGTTTTGCACCCAGTTTTTTTAGTGTGGCTAACGCTTTTTTGTCCTGCTTCTTAAATATATCATCTTCATCAAAGCAAGTTTTAAGATAGCCGATACGCAGTTGAGTCAGATCCACCTCTTTGTATGAAAATCCAGCCGGTATTATAGTATTGTCCATCCCGTCTTCGCCTCGTATTGCATCAAAAACGATGGCGCAGTCGTGTGCACTTCGGCAGATAGGCCCTGCCTTATCCATACTCCAGCTGAGAGCCATGGCTCCGTAACGCGAAACACGACCATACGTGGGTCTCAATCCTGTAGCACCGCATCTCGTTGATGGGGAGACAATAGACCCGTAGGTCTCGGTTCCGATGGCAAAAGGTACAAGTCCCGCAGCAGTTGCAGCAGAAGATCCAGCTGATGATCCGCTGGATCCCTGGTTGAGGTTCCATGGATTACGGGTGGTATCTGCAAACCATACATCTCCCATGGCAAGTGCACCAAGTGTAAGCTTAGCGATGAGTATGGCCCCGGCATCTTCCAGCTTGGCTGTGACACCCGACTTCACATCAAGCACCTGGTCTTTGTATGCTTCCGCTCCCCATGTGGTTGGATAGCCCGGAAAAGCAAACAGATCTTTAATTCCATAGGGAATTCCATGCAGTATTCCCCTGTCCTTACCCGCTGCCAGCTCTTCATCCATTTTTACGGCTTGTTGCATGGCATAGTCTTCGGTCAGGGTAATCACGCAATGTAGCTTCGGATCATTCTCCTTCAGCCGCTTCAGATAATAATTCGTTAATTCAGCTGATGAAACCTTCCCGGAACGAAGCATAGCTGCCAGCTCTGTGATGGAAAGAAAAGCAAATACTCCGTCAATATCCTGGTATACAGTTAGTTTAGGGATGTCCCAATCCATTTTACCATTTTCTGGAGGCACCTCAAATCCCATAGGTAGCGGATTAAAATGCAAGGCCGGTACCACATTATTGGGAAGTGCGACTTCACGGTAAGCATGGTATGCTTCCATATATTCACCCAGGGATTCTTTAATCATTTCCATTTCTTTCTCATCGAAATCAATATCCATTGGATTCATGGCAAAATAGCTAGAGTCTACGTTATATTCAACAGTTGGTTCTTTTGTGGTGTCTGGTTTACAGGCAAAAATCGATAAGGTGATAGCCACGAGAAGCAAAGCTGTGATTCGGAGTGTGGAGAAATGTTTCATAACTTGAAATTAATGAATTAATGAGGTAAGATAATGAAAAGTGAGTAGAGTTGAGGAAATTGCCAGGAGTCCCTGGAGTGTCAAGTGTACCTTGATTACTTCGTCTACATGGAATTGGGGGGGGAGGTGGATTGGTATTTAGCTAGTTTTTCAAGAATAAAAAAATGTGAATAATCACTTTGCATATTCAAACAATAAATTTATATTTGCATCCGCTTTTGGGAGCTTAGCTCAGTTGGTTCAGAGCACTTGGTTTACACCCAAGGGGTCACTGGTTCGAATCCAGTAGTTCCCACAACACTTTAGAAACCCAATTCGCATCGCGAATTGGGTTTTTCTTTTGCCCAAAACCGTCCTTAGCTTGCTTTCCCCCGCTTGGGCTTGTTGCAATATTCTGCATGCAATTGTGGTTTATAATCATATGAAGCAGCGCCTAGTCATTTTACTCCTGTTCTTAACCATCAGCTCATTGTTTGGGCAGACCACTTTCTACGACTCGCTTTCCTCCGCTGCAATAGATCTCACAAATGACCGCGTGGTATACGATCCGGCATACTATAGCATCGAGTATCCCGGAAACTGGGGGCTCACACGTACCGATAAAAATATCGACCATCGCAGGGTACCCAACCTGATGGTATTTTTTGCACATCATGGCGAGGAGA
Source organism: uncultured Bacteroidaceae bacterium (assembly GCA_964538375.1). Classification (GTDB taxonomy): domain Bacteria; phylum Bacteroidota; class Bacteroidia; order Bacteroidales; genus JAUUZQ01. The sequence continues at coordinate 91,574 of CAZIFQ010000005.1, forward strand.
AAATCATAAGTTGTAATCCCGATGATTACCTGGCGGGGGATATCGTTTGCTGGGATTTGGGAGGGGGAATAACACATATCGGGATTGTGGTGGACAAGCTGTCTGGCGATGGGAAGCGGAACCTGGTGGTGCATAATATAGGGGGAGGACAGGTATTGGCGGATTGTTTATTTGACTTTGAAGTAATCGGACATTATCGGTATAAGTAGGAGGGATCTCTGAGACTGCATCCGGGATATTAAGTAAGGCGTTTCAAGGACCTTGTTCGTCATTGATAAACAAACTTACTATCCGCTTAGGATCTTAGGGGAAAATTATTCTTCGGATGATCCTGAACAAAAGTTTTTTATTGACCAGACGTATTATGATATTCGATTTAATATTGAAATAGATGAACAAATACAATTCAACACTTCAGACAAATCTCTTTCAGGATACCAGGTAAATCTACGAGAACCTTAAGTACGGTACTTCCCTGGTCTCCCCCTCTCCTGTGGCTCCTCCCTTGACTCGCTTTATCAATTTTCCTACATTTACTTGTAAATCAGGAAACCGCAGTCCGTTCTGCTGCTGATTTTCCGGATTTTTTTATGGATACCGGGTACTCTTTCGAATCTTTTTAAAAGGAAAAGGAAAAATGGAAATTAAAGTTGAAGAAAATATGATTGTAGAAGATCCCTACTCCGGGCGGATAACGGGCGGGAAATTATTTCTTTTACATCTCGCTGTGGGGGTATTATATTGGATAATTACAGGACTAACCGGTGATGCTGGTTTTGGAGTTGCAATCTCTTGTATTGCCTTTATATTTTTGTTACGGCCTGCATATGTAAAGCGACTTCATGATATCAATAAACCTGGCATTTATGCGCTTTATTTATTAATACCTGCATTTGATATTGCTTACTTAATCTATCTTTTTGTAGCAGATGGAACCAAAGGCGAAAACAAATATGGGAAAGATCCAAAGAAGAAGAACAATTAAAATTGCTCAGATTTATACTCTCAGGCAAATGAATATAATTTACTTACATATTTAAATGTCTGCAACTTACTTTTATATTTTATTGACATGCGAAAATTTATCTGCGTCATCACGATTCTGTGCATGTGCATGTGTTTTTCATCATTAACAGCACAAAACATAAATTCAAAAGCTTTTTTTTCATGTGAAGTTTTAGCCATAGGGCCGGAATTTGTAACGGGAACGATTGACAATACGCTAAAACCGGGAATACGTGTTAACTTATTTACAACGCACATAAGCTCTTATAAGTCACCACATTTCTATTCGGGTATCGATTTTTCTATTTCAACACATATGTTTGATCCAACTGTCCAGGAAAGAGACATCATGGATCTATACTCGGTTGTCACTACTACGACATCTCAATTTGGAACAACACAAACATCGGAACCCATTGAAGATATTCAGATTTCGAGAATGAGTGTAGGTATTCCAATAGGATACCAGGGATTGAACTTAGATCAGAAAATTTCCTTCTTGATGAACATTACACCCATGTATTATAGTTTTGGTAACAGTCTTCAGGGAGATGATTACGATATAACTGATTCCGGATTTGGAATCTCTTTTAAAATTGGTTTCGATTACCATTGGGACAAAGGCATGTATCTCAGGTTGAGTTACACCCATGGAAGCATCCCGGGTTTTGAACTTCCAATTCTTGAAGAATTACGTAGTATATCAGGTCCCGGAACCTATGGAAATCTGCAAATTGGTCTTGTTTTGACAACTCTTGAAAGAGACTTTCTTCCTCAATAGATTGATAATTATTTATAACTTGTATTTTTTAGAGGGAAAAATCGAAACTTAAATACTTTAGTGAAATAAAATTCATTGGGCAATAAAAAATAAACACATTTATTCGGACGTTTATTCTAAGTAGTAGCATTTTTTAGCTCTTATACTTATTTACATATTTCATCAGTACATATGAATTTTAAGCTTCTATTAGTATTAGTTGGCGCCTTGCTTATCTCCGTTCATTCATGTGAGAAAAAGTCCACAGCTATCGGCCTGGACGACGAGGTTACGATAAAATTTAACAGGTCGGCCACGCTCTATGATAATAATCAACAGATAGAAATTAGATTTAAAACCCTGGTTTCGGAATCAAGATGTCCCCCCGGTAAAGTATGTTTTTGGGAAGGAGCTGCAACTATTGAAATTGAAGTAAATAACACTGAGATATTCGAGTTGGTGACCTGTCCCAATAAACCGCACTGCCTTACTGCATATTCTGCCAATTACCAGGACTATGATATTGAGCTATTAGCGGTGACCTTTGATAAAGACAGTAATTACGGAAAAGAATCAAAATATTCTATTACAATCAAAGTTACGAAGTAAAGCCAGGGGATCAGACATAGATAGGCAAGTCTTGTTCATTTAGCGGGGGTATGCCTCGGCCCTGCAGCATGATTAATTTTGGTCAGTGATGACTTCATTCTCCCTTTTTATTGTTCCATTATCCCATTTAACCCTTAAACCCTTAAACCCTTCTCCCCCTCTCAATTTCCCTCTTGACTCGCCTTCCCAAATTTCCTAATTTTACTTGAACACTCGGAAAGCGGAATGCTCTACCCGCGATATAAACGCAATAATAACCTAAGCCATAGCCCTTGAGTGAACTTCTACCTTTATTTCAAAATCATTATTATGAAAATATTAAAAAATACTATTAGATTTTTCTGGACAATCCTATTGATACCTTTATTGTTTGCTTGTACTTCCGCAGAAGAGCAATGGGGAATTATCAGTCAGAATGACTCAATTCCAGCTTACCTGTCATTCTACGAAAAATATCCTGACAATATTTTTGGAGATTCGGCTTTATTAAAGATTGAAAAAGATATTTTTCTGCATTCCAATGAAAGTATTACAAGGAGAGAATTATATGATTCTTACGAAAAATTTGTCAATAGCTATCCCAGGATCAATGATCTTATTGACGCAGATAATAAGCTTGATTTTCTTAAGCAAAAAGCTGATACGCTTGAGGTAAGTGGTAAGTTGGTGTCAGAAAGCCATTACTTATCATCAGTGAGCATCACATTAATGCCGGTGTCGGAAGAAGGGAAGGCGGGTCTTTATTTTGACGACGGTATCTTCGCAAATCCCAATACTTATCCCGATTCCCTTGGCAATTTTACTATGGTTTTCCACGAAGCTGCTTTAAAGGATATGCCATTTTTTACATTAAAGCTAAGCATGGGCTATTACGGTGGCAGTTACATATTTGATGAAGAGGGTTTGCCGATCAATATAAAAATTGATAGCAATACGCGTGTCATTGATATTGGAGATATCAAGTTTTCAATGAAATAGGAATTGGTAAAGCAATAAAATTACTGCAGTCAACGCTTGGTTTAGTTTATGCGGGTTTACCTTTGGTGATCACCCTTCTTCTGGTCTCCAAGTCTCCCAGTCTTCCCCCATACCCTTTTTTTCCTCTACTTCCCAAGCATATTCCCAAATTTTACCCCAACATACACCGTTCTTGGTCCCACCGGTCCATACACATATGATGGGTCACGCTGGGCGCCAATGTCGAAATCTGATTGGTAAGAGTTGAAGATGTTCTTCATGCCGCCAAAACACTGGAATCTGGCGCCATTGATTTTGACAGTATATTCCAGCTTCATTCCGAGATCGAAAAATTGCTTTGATTCACGAAGTTCTCCGATATCAGGGTCTGTAGCAGTACCAAAATAGGGGACAAGCATTTTGCCGGTGTAGTTGCCGGTTCCGGAAAAGCAAAATCCTTTGGCAAAATCCCAGTCCAGCGCGAAATAGCCATACCGGTTCGGGGTACGGAAGAAATGTGTTTCATCGAACTCCTGAGCGACATCATACTTGCTCGACTGAACAGTGAAGCCGGAGGTCAGGGAAAAATCAGTCAAGGGTATAAGTTTGAATTCCAGATTGATACCTTGTACTGCGGCGCCTTTTTCTGCATTCTTCCTGGTATATATTACCCTGCCCTGGTCATTGGGTAACCCGATATCGTTTACGAAAGGATCGCTGAGGCGAGTGTAGAACGCTTCTACAAGCAGGCCGGTGTATAAGGTGCCGATTAATCCGTTGTAGTCCATAGAGGTCATTATACTATGACTGCTTTCCTGCTTCAGGTCGGGGTCATTAACGTTGATTACCTGCCTGGAGCCGGATGTTTCAATATGTAAATCTTCATCAAAGATCTGCGGTGCCCTGTAGCCCTGTGAATAGCTGATCCGTGCCTGCAGCTCGTCAAATACCCTGTACATAAAACTAACACGCGGACTAAATACATCTCCATCCTTAATGTTGTCAGTATTATTGGAGTGGTCACTAACATTATAGTGATCATAGCGTCCTCCCAAGGCAATTTTTCCTTTGAAAAACCTGTACTCGTACTGGGCAAATACACCGGAGGTCATCAGCGACTGGTTGGCAATGGTGGTATTGCCTGTATGCGGAATATCGACTATGGAGCCGTCTACGATCACGGCCTGGTCATAATCTGGATACCCCAGTTTTTCATCTACCAGGTGGCCACTCACATTTTCTGCCCCTGCAACCAGGGATGATTTTTCGAAGGATGCCTTATACTGTGCTCCGATATTGTAGGTTCTGTCTTTCGAATACCCGTAATCACTGAGCGATTTATTGGCCCCGTAATAGGAATTCCTGTTGAGGAACTGACCGGATGCATAAACTGAGAAGACATCATATTCCCTGAAAAACTGTTCGTAGGTGATGGCGGCAGTATTCAGATCGTGCTTGACAGCTTCCGCTACATCACGCTCGTGCAAAGGCAGTTCCGGCTTGTTTCCTCCTTCACGCTCTTCTACGATAGTGAAATAATCTATGCTAAGTTTGTTCCTGTAGCCGAAGCGGTGAAAAAACCTTGTTCCCACTGTAAGGTTGTTCATGAGAGCTGTTTCGGAAAAGCCGTCACCGTTGGCATCGTACATATCGCGATCTCTCTTGAAACCATAGAGGGAGAGTCCCGATTTGTGATCATCAGACACCAGTGATGCATTGAAGTTTACAGAATAATCGCTTGCTGGACCACCGTCTCCATCTATCCCAATACCTGCAGAAGACAAATTTGCTCCTACCTCATAGCTGTTTACCATGGGATCTTTCAGGATAATATTGATGGTGCCTGCAATGGCATTACTGCCAAAGAGGGCCGAACCACCACTGCGAACTACTTCTACTTTTTCAATCATGTTGGCGGGAATAAGCTCCAAGCCGTATACCCCTGCCAGTCCGCTGAAGATGGGCCGACTATTAATCAAAATCTGGGAATAGGGTCCCTCCATTCCATTCATGCGTACCTGGGTAAAGCCGCAGTTCTGACAATTATTTTCCATGCGTAGTCCGGGCGAGAAGTTGAGTCCCTCACTCAGTGTAACGGATTGCGTAGTGTTGAATAATTTGGGAGAGATGGTATTCACAATCACCGGTGCATCGGTACGTTTGGACTCACTCCGGTTCGAAGATATCACTACCTCATCCAGGCCCATCACATCTGCTGCGAGCTCAAATTTTATTTCTTTGGTTTCGTTTAATTGGAGTGTGACACTTGATTCTTCAGTTTTAAAACCAACCACCTTAACTACCACAGTTACTTTGCCGGTGGGCAGATTTACCAGCTGGTAATGGCCTGTTTCATCTGTAGCGGTCCCAATGGTGGTTCCCTTAACATAAACGCTGGCATAGGAAATGTGCTCGCCGTGGGCTGTTACGTGTCCGACTATATTGGCATCTGTTTTTACTTTCTGCGCGAACGTAACAATACTTATGCTGTAAATCACCACCAGGGTGAATAGTGTTTTTTTCATAATAGAATGTTGAAATACGAGTTATTGAAAAGAAAGAGCTTACCATTCCTGTTGCATTATCAAAGTTGATATGCAGTTCAAAGGAATATATTCAGGAGTCTATTGAAAAAGCGGAGGTCCGCGTCCTAATGGATTGTATGACAGTTGATTTTCATGAAAAACGGTACTTTGCAAAAGTAATTTTTCACTTTTTGCAAAAACAATGAGTGTGAAGGACAGGAACAGCAAAGGGAAAAGTATTTCCAGGTTGTCCAGGACGAGCATTTCTGCATTTGTATGGTGGTGCTGTTTTGCCGGTGAGCTGTCTGAGCTTTTGCTGTAAGGGTGTGCGTGCGTTACCAGGGTGCCATCTGCAAGTATATGAACATGCTGCCAGCATATGTTATTGACGATCTGGAAAGCAATGATCAGTACGAACAACATCGATAGTTGTCTTATCCCTGCGCTATGTTTTAATTTGCGATTTTGCACTCTCTTAAGCAATTCTGAATGATACAGTTTTTTTGTTAAGTTTTGAATCGCTACAAAAATAGCACACTAGATTCATTTTTCACTCACTACTTATAGTGATTCTCCTCACACATGGGAAAAAATATAACAAGAAGAGAGCAATGGGCGTTCAGGGTATAAACTCTTTTTCTTAACTTGAGCTTTTGTGACATAAATACCCAAACCCTCAATGAAAACGATTGTAGTTTATGACTCCAATAAGGGAAGCAGCAAGGACCTAACAGAAGAAACAGCGGCTAAGCTGAATTGTGAAATCGGAGCCATCAAACCCAGGATGAAGAAAATCCTTATCCTGTCATTGCTTTTCCTTCCTTTGTTGCTGCAGGGCCAGATTCATGAAACTTTTGGAGACCTTCTTTATGCTGATACCCTCAAGCTTGATCCCTTGCACAACTGGATAAGTATCGACAACCCGGAGTCTAATATTTGGGAAGTGGGACAGCCAGGTAAAAACTATTTTGATCAACCCTTATCGGGAGTTACAGCAATGATGACTGATTCAAATGACTATTATGGAACAAACCTGAACGACTATTTCACTATAACACTACCATGGTATGATCATTTCTGGGGAGAAGGAATACTCTCCTTCTATCATAAATATGATACAGATGATGATACAGAAGGTGGCTTGATTGAGGTGTCGTATAATGAAGGGGTGTCATGGATGAATGTGAAGGATGACACGGATCATATAGAGACTAGTTTTATTGGTCTGCCGGAATCCACTATCGGAGGTGGAGAGTTTGGATTTTCGGGCATATCGGATGGATGGCAATATGTGGAATTGTATTGGTTCTGGTTTGCGCTGGTTAAAAAATCAAATGCGGACTACTCCGATTTTCCAATGATTCGTTTTCGCTTTATCAGCGATGGTATTGAAACCCAGAAGGAGGGATGGATGATCGATGATATCATTTTCAGGGGATATGAAGTTAGCGGAAATATTGATGATTATTCCAGGTTTAATGCCCTGGTTTACCCCAATCCGTCAAGCTCTGTGATTACCTTAAGGATACCTCCAACTTCAGAAGATGCTTTGTATTACGTGGTGTATGATTCTTCCGGTAAAAAGTTCAAAACAAAAGAAATTTCATCTGATCAGGAGATACTTCATTTTGAGAAGCAGGGGCTGTACCTTTTATCAGTTTATGGAGACAGACTATTGTATTCTGAAAAAATCGTTATACAAGAAAATTAGTTGTGCCTTTTGGCGAGTACAAGAGATTTAGCTGCTTGCCGGAGAATTGCTGCTTACACCCTCAAAGCTAATTGACATCCAGGGATCTACTTTTATCTTGTCAGCAATAAAAATGGAATAGTCAATTTGTCAATATTTCCATATTTTGAAATTGTATATGTATATAATGAATGAAATATCATTCGTTAGGGTATAAAAAATTCCTTAATGAATGATAAATCATACGGTAAGTATTTGTCAAATTAGTACAAATAGTGTATATTTGTATGATAAGTAATGCCTTAATAGCTTAAAAACAATATTATGAATGATAAATCATACATATCATGGATATCAATGAGCGATGCAGCTCTTCTGAGCTCTATGGGGGAATTCGTGAGGCATCATCGTTTGCTTCAAAGTAAGACCCAGGGTGAAGTAGCTGCAGATGCGGGGATTAGTCGCTCAACATTAAGCTTGCTTGAAAGGGGAGAAACAGTGACTCTTGCTACCTTCATCCAGGTGCTCAGGGTGCTTGATCTGCTCCATGTTATGGAATCCTTTAAGATAGAAAAACAGGTGAGTCCAATCGAGCTCGCAGAGATGGATAAGAAAAAGAGGTATAGAGCCAGTAAACAAAATAAGACACATGACACTAAAAGTGACTGGTGATGATTACAACTGCATTTATAAAAATATGGGGTGAAGTTGCTGGAGCGGTAGCATGGGACTCAGCAAGCGGGATAGGGAGTTTTGAGTTTGATTCAAAATTCACGCGTCTTGGCTGGGACCTGGCTCCACTAAAAATGCCCATCAGCTCCGCCAACAGGATATTTTCTTTCCCGGAACTCAGATCTAAGTCAGTCGGGTCAGACACTTTCAAGGGATTGCCAGGATTACTGGCAGATGTATTACCTGATAAATATGGGCATCAGCTTATTAATGCCTGGTTGGCACAAAATGGAAGGCCTTACAATAGTATGAATCCTGTCGAAATGCTATGTTTTATTGGTAGGAGAGGGATGGGCGCCCTGGAGTTTGAACCTGAGCAGGGGGGCTACAACCAGAGAGCCGGGAATATTGAACTTTCAAGTTTAGTGGGTATGGCAAAGCAAATTCTTAATGAGCGTAAGGGTTTCGAGGTGAATTTGCAACAGGATGAGAAAAATGCGCTTGTAGATATACTCAAAATAGGAACTTCTGCCGGCGGGGCCCGGCCAAAAGCAATCATTGCATTTAATGAATCCAGCGGACAGGTGAAATCGGGTCAGGCATCTGCGCCTGCAGGTTTTGAACATTGGTTAATCAAGCTCGATGGAGTGAGCGATGCCCAGTTTGGAGAGTCGAGTGGATACGGGCGTGTAGAAATGGCTTACTACCTGATGGCGAAAGATTGTGGTATTGATATGATGGAGTCACGCTTGCTGGAGGAAAATGGCAGGGCACATTTTATGACAAAAAGATATGATCGCGAGGGAAAAGCAGAGAAACACCATATTCAGACTTTGTGCGCCATGCAGCATTTCGATTTTAACGAGGTGAACAGCTTTAGCTATGAGCAGTTGTTTCAGACAATGCGTATGATTCGTCTGCCCTATCCCCAGGCAGACCAAATGTACCGCAGAATGGTATTTAATGTATTGGCAAGGAATTGCGATGACCATACCAAGAACTGTGCATTCAGATTGCGTAAAAATTACCAATGGGAACTTGCACCTGCTTATGATGTTTGTCATGCATATCGTCCGGATAGCATTTGGGTAAGCCAACAGTCGCTTAGCGTAAACGGTAAACGGAAGGATATTTCAAAAAGCGATTTGCTTGCTGTTGCCGGCTCCATGAATATCAAAAAGGCAGCACATATTACTGAAGAAATCAGCGGGAAGATTGAAAAATGGAAACACTATGCGGAAGAAGTAAAGGTGAATCCGACTCTTAGAGATAGTATTGGTGAAACACTTTATAGAATTTAAAACTATTCTTATTTTTCGTTTTGTAACTTTATAAACAATACACATTGTAAAAAATAATCAACAGTAGAGACGCGATTTATCGCGTCTTCAATAACAAAGAGTCATCTTTGAAAATAGCAAAAAAATTTCCCACTATGAAACACAAAGTGTTATTCATTCCCATTCTGCTCATCCTGCTCATCAGCTGTAAAGGTCCGGTACAGGAAGTTTCAATACACAAATACCACAACGCTATTGAATTGGGCCGACACCTCATGGATTCATTGCTTCAGTTGGGGCAGACACCTGGTTTAGATATTGCCATATCCATCGACGGAGAGGTGGTTTGGTCGGAGGGATTTGGCTTTGCTGACCTGGAACATCAATTGCCGGTTATTCCTGGAGTTTCCCGTTTTAGAATAGGTAGTGTATCAAAACCCTTAGCCGCTGCTGCGGTCGGACGCCTCATTGATATGGGAAAGATGGATATGGATCAGGACATTGAAACTTACGTTCCATATTGGCCGAAAAAGAACTACCATTTTACAGTGAAGCAGGTAGCAGGACATATAGCAGGCATTCGGCATTACAATGGTGACGAGTTCATGATGGCGAAGCATTTCTCTACCGTTGAAGAGGGAATTGACATCTTCAAGGGTGATCCCCTTCTTTTTGAGCCGGGAGAAAGATTCAGCTATTCGAGTTTTGGTTGGAACCTGGTTAGTGCTGCAGTGGAAGGAGCCAGTGGGAAAGATTTCCTGTCTTTCATGCAGAAGGAAGTTTTTGATCCCCTGGGTATGACCTCCACGTGTGCAGATAAAAACGATAGTATTATTCTGCATCGTGCTTCGTTTTATGAATTAAATCCGGGCACGGTAATGGTAAATGCACGGTATGTGGATAACAGTTACAAATGGGCCGGGGGAGGTTTTCTTTCAACCACCCTGGATCTGCTTAAATTTGGAGAAGCGCATATAGCTGCCGAATACCTTTCTGAAGAGACTCTTGTTACCTTAACAACACCCCAGGTATTAAATAACGGAGAAAGTACTGGTTATGGAGTGGGATGGTTTGCTGACGGCGAAGGGGAAATGTACAGGATACATCATGGTGGAGGTTCCATTGGCGGCATCACCGATTTTGTGGTGTACCCTGAGCTGGGAATTGTGATTGCTATTCTTTCCAATTCTTCGGATACAACCCACGGCAATGTGCTTGCAAGAATTGTAAAGGCCTTTGCTGCGGAAAATTAAATAGAGTATATTGACGTTAGACAATGTATCTTTGTATCCTTAAATAATTGTAATGATAGAGATCGGAAAATATAACAAGCTGAAGATTATGCGGACGACCAGGGTTGGCTTGTACCTGGAGGATGAAAGTGGCGAGGATGTGCTGCTGCCAACAAAATACAGTCCCCTGAAGTATGAAACTGAGGATGAGATAGAAGTCTTTGTTTACCTTGACAACGAGGGGAGAAAGGTTGCTACGAACCTGACTCCGAAGATTTTAGTGAATGAATTTGCCTTTTTACAGGTGAGCACCGTATCCAAAGTAGGTGCCTTTCTTGACTGGGGGATAGCGAAAGAATTGCTTGTCCCATTCAGGGAACAGAAGCTGAGAATGGAAGAGGGGAGATGGTATGTTGTTTATATGGAGGTAGATGAAAAGTCGGGTCGCCTTTATGCCAGTAACAAGCTGGAGAGATTTTTGCATAACGATGATCTTACTGTGAAGGAGAATGAAGAAGTCGATTTGGTAGTGATGCATAAAACAGACATTGGTTTCAATGTGATTGTCAACAACGTTCATACCGGCCTTGTTTTTGAAAACGAAATTTTTAGAGAGCTCAATATTGGTGACAAGCTGAAAGGATATGTGAAACATATTCGTGATGACAATAAGTTGGATATTTCTCTGCAGCGTCTTGGCTATGAGAATGCCAACGATCCCAATTGTGAGTTGATTTATAAGAAATTACTTGCCAACGAAGGTGAATTTTCTATCACTGACAAAAGTTCTCCTGAAGAGATATATTCCAATTTTGGGATCAGCAAAAAGGCCTTTAAAAAAGCCCTTGGCAGCTTGTATAAAGAGAGAAAGATTGAAATTCTATCAGATAAAATTAAGCTGATATAGATTCGACTATGCCGGAGCAGATGGATTTGTTCGAATAAGTTTAGTTGTTCTGTTTTGCATATTCCCTGCATTCTTCCCAGTCTTTTGAAAAATATTTTTTCACTGCTGCCAACTGTCCGGGTTCGGGTAGAAAAATATCTTTACTCAGCCATGAGTTCGGAATGAGCGGTGCAAAGAAAAGTGTGGTATAACGAAGTATATTGCGACCAAGGTTTAGGAAGACATTTATGGTTTTCGATGCGGATGGTTTGCGCTTCACCATGCTTACTTTCTTGCCCAGGGTGTAAATAACCCGTAGCTGCTTTTCATTGTAGGATGTATGCCTTGGAGACAAATTTATCTTGTTCATATTCACCTCAGCACCTGTATAATCTGCCAGTTGGCGTATAAACTGCTCCGGATTTTTTCTGAGTTCATCATAGAACAAAACCAGTGGTTTGTTTTCAAAATACTTTTCCAGGATCTCAATGTTGCCCATGTACCGAAGCCATTCTCTTTCCCAAAATCCTGAATCATTTTTGGGAGTAAAAAATGCATTGAATGTAAAAGCATAGCCACTCTTTACGAATCGTCTGTACTGTGAAGCAACCCACTCATCTTGTCTGCGCATGATAATAATAGGTCTTGCACCGGGAAAAAGAGCTGAGAATTCGCGCATATGCCGGTCCAGTTTTTTATACTCCATCTCACCAGAAACCAGGTACCTCTCATATCTTCCTTTTTGTATGATCTTTTCCGCTTTGCGGAATTTTGTATGGCGCTTGTAAAAAATGCCCCTGAACTTAGGAAATACCTGGTGCTGAAGAAAGGTCGACCCCGTTCTTCCCATTCCTGTGTGTATGTAAACCTCCGGTTTCTTCAAGGGAAATGCTTTTGAATTTCGAATATCGGAATTTTTTCACAGACTTTTATTAATTTCACAACACAATGAAAAGACTGAATATAGGTGTATTATTATTGTTTCTCGGCACCATGGTTCTGCAATGCAATGAACCGGCCGGAAATAAAGTAAATGAAAAAGAAGGGGTTGCGATGCTCGCATCCGGTAACGACCAGGTATATAATGTCAACTTTCTTATCGGCAACATGGCGGATCAGAATGTATACCTGGCAGCATTTAATAAATCGTCTTACTCGTTGATAGATAGCACATTATCAACAAACGGTTCTTTTTATTTTTCCTTCCTTGCGGATCAACATCCCGGAACTTACCGCGTCTATTTTGGCCGGCCGGAATTTAATCAGCGCGATGCTGCAGAGAAGTTATTCATAGAATTTATCTGGTGTAAGGAGTCATTTTCTGTCTCTGCGGACTACCTTGACATAAGAACATCAGTTGCATTTGAGAACTCAGAGGAGAATGATGTGCTGGGTGATTTTCGGGAGTATGAAACGGACTATGAAGAGAAAATGAGTGCTATGTATCCCCTGATTGACAGGTATCCACAAAAAGATGAATTCTTTGCTGAAGCGAAAACACATTTTATGACTTTACAGGAGGAGCGGGAGGAATTCATCCTTGCCCTAATCGAAGAACATGCCGATTTATATGTGAAGGATCTGATCTCGTCTTACCTCTCACTGATCCTGAAACCTGAGTTGAAAGGGATGGATCGAATGGCTTACCTCCGGTATCATTTTTTTGACAAAGCACCCATTGATAAACCCGGATTAATTTATTCCCCGGTTTATAATTATAAAATTATAGAGTATTTATCGCTCTATCGTGACAAAAATAATAGTTATTCACAACAGGAAGATGCCTTTATTGAAGCCACCGATATCATCATGGCCAATGTCTCCGCAGATGCGGACCTTCGATCATTTGTGGTTGAATACTTGCTGGAAGGTTTTAACTCTTTCCAGATGGAGAAGGTACAATCCTATATTGCAGAGAATTATGTGGATGAAACCTGTACCACAGATGTAGTTGAGCTGGCCATGCAAAGAGTGGAAGGGTATAAAAAGATGGAACTTGGTGCCATAGCAGCGGATTTTAAAATCCGTAGCATTGATAATGAGGCCATCGTTTTGAGCAAATTGAAGAACGACTACACGGTAGTTATCTTCTGGGCCAGCCATTGCGAGCATTGCGTTCGCATGATGTCAAAGCTCAAAGACTGGTATTTGTCTGATATACCGGACAATGTTGAAATCGTTGCTATTTCCATAGATACTGTAAAAACTAACTGGACAAGCTATGTTGAACAAATGAAGCTTCCCTGGATTAACGTGCATGAACCACTTGGCTGGGAAGGAAAGAGTGCGTCGGACTATAATATCTATGCTACACCAACCATCTTCGTGCTCGATCGGAAGAGGAAAATTTTGGCTAAGCCGATTACGTTTAGAGAGCTGAAGAGAGACCTTGTGGAAGTGGCTGGTAGTGATGAATGAGTCACCTCCTACGCCAAAGCTTCGGAGGTTGAAAAATGGGCTAATGAGTTAATGGGCTAATGAGTCAATGGGCTAATGAGTCAATGGGCTAATGAGTTAATGAGTCAATGGGCTAATGAGTTAATGAGTCAATGGGCTAATGAGTCAATGTTTCAATTTCTGTCACCCACTTTTTACTTTTTCCTTTTTCCTTCTCACTCTAGTTCACTTCATTATCCCCATTTTCTTCATCAAAAAACTGGCATTCATATTCTTTGCAATACCTTGCTGTATTTTATAATCGAATGTGAGCTCCAGATCTTTAATATAACTCTCAAAGCAGTAGTTTACTACGATGCCGGGGTATTGATCCTGCATATCTCCCAAAGCCAGGTCGTGTGTGGCGATAAAACAAAGAATATCATGGTTTATAGATTTCTCTATTAAGCCGCGTGATCCTTTTTGCTTGTCTGTGGTATTTGTTCCTTTTAATACTTCATCGAGCAGTATAAGCAGGGAAGTTCCTTCTTCCATTTTATCCACAATCCGCTTCAACCTTTTTATTTCAGCCAGGAAATAAGACTCTTCATCCTTCAGGGAATCAGCTGTTCGCATGCTGGAGAAGAGCTGGTAAGGACCTGTAACAAATTGGTCTGCACATACAGGGCAACCGGCATAGGATAGCACCATGTTTATCCCGATAGATCTGAGGAAAGTAGACTTACCTGCCATGTTTGCACCGGTGATCAGCACAACTTTTTCCTTTTCTATCCTTATTGAATTATTGACCCGCTTTTCATTAGGTATCATGGGATGACCCAGGGAAGTCCCATTAAATCCACTGTTTTCCTTAGTTATTTCCGGGACAATGAAGTCGGGGTGATTGTGGGTAAATCCGGCTAAGCTGAACAGGGCATCCATATCAGAAATCACATGAAGCCAGTCTTCCAGGTGATCTGCATTTTTTCTTGTCCAAGTTGATAAAAAGCGCAGCATATGAAAGTCGAAAAGAAACAAACTGTTCATTGCAATACCCATCAAAAGATTAAGTCGCTGATCAAAAAATCCAAGTAGTTTCGAAAGTATCCTTATAGATTTACATCCATTTTTTGAAAGTTCGTTCATTGCTTTCAGGCGTGGATGCTGAAACTCATGACTGGAGATAATCTGCAATAGCTCCGAATAGGTGGATAGGAAAGCATGTTTCTTTGAAACCTGGACATGATAGCGGTTGGTTCGCACCAGGAAAGGAGAGAGAAGGAACCAATTGATAAAAAGAACGGGTAGCAGAAATTGAAAATTCGAGAAATTGAAGAATCCCGCTATGATGATAGCGATAGATACAACAGACATTCCAATGGAAACATAAGTTAACCAACGGTGTTTTGTGATATAGGAAGGTTCTTTTACCCAGTTCACTAACTCCTCAACCTCGTCTTCTTTTTTTCCAAACATCATGGCCCGGGCTATAAACATTTGACTAAGGTCAAGTTCCGGTGACAGTTCCCGGAGTATATTCTGTCGCTCTTCGATCTCTGTTCCTGTTTTTGGCACCTGGTCCAGGTAGGATGCCAGGACAGCAGATCCCCGGTGGGTGGATGTCCTGTTGAGGTACTGGTAAATTGATCCCTCACCGAACAGGTCCAGGTCATATGACCAGGGATGGTCAGAACTGATAAACTCTTTACCGGAAGGGTTTTTATCAAAGATGTAATCCAGGCATTTGAGCTCTTTTTCATTCAGTGCCACAAGTTGCTGAAGCATCTTCTTTTTATCAGATTGGTTTTTATGATAGCTTACCAGTGTGAAGAACAGGATAAGCAATAGTCCTGAAATAACATAGAATACCTGGTAATTACGAATTCCAAGTACCAGGAACCAGGTGGCAAGAATAACAACAATTAATCTTAGGAATCCAATGTATCCCAGTGTCTTATTTTGTCTTTTCAGATCTTCATCAAACTTCTCTTTTCGCTGCGCATAAATATTTTTCAGCGCATCTTTATCTCCTGTTTTTTGCATGCAATAAAGATAAAAAAACCCGGGAAAGAATTTCCCGGGTTTTGAAGTTTCTTATATCTATTCCGAATAAACTGCCCAATAGCACGGATAGATGACAATATCCATAATTGTTACTTCTCCTTCCTCGATTTTCAGTAATCCGGGTATGCGTGAAGAGAGATACATGTCAATGTAAAAACCATAGTCTGTCTGGATCATATATAAATACGTACCAGCTTCAAGCTTCGTCTGGTAGTATCCCGAACTATTTGACCTGACAATTACATCCGGCAGACTGTCAAAAATAGGCCAGACCACACAATCGTCGTATTCAATAAGGTCAGAGATTAATGCGTTGTCATCTATTTTGTAGAGATATACATCTCTTATCATCGGCCATGTATTGAGATCTTCATAGTAGGTGGAATCTTCAAAAACCATAGACAGCCTTCCGAAAACGCCCTGGTCTATTGTTGGTTCCCTGATATCTTCAGGTGTGATAACAATATCGTTGGGAGGCTGATCACAATTTACGGTTAAAGGCACACCTGCTGCGCATGAAAAGCGAAATAGTTCTGTAGCATTAAATACTTCTGAAAAGCATTTCTGCTCTCCACAATCTATGACAACAATGGTATACTTCTCAAACCCTCTGGGAATATACATCGTATTGAATCCAGGCATCAGTGGTGCATCCAATATTAATTTCTCTCCTCCAAATACGAGGAACTGCCCAGGATAATAAGGAGCAATGTTACCATTAGGATCTGCTATAGAATCCATGTACCAATCATAGCAGCTGGATATATACTCGACTCCGATGCAGAATTTTTCCACGAATTCGACTTCAAAGGTAACATAGCCGAAATCTCCCGGATGATGGTTTCCTACCCATACAACCTGCGGATGTAAATGTGTTGTGTTATTTGCTTCGATATTGAAATACATGGGTAACGGATCCTCCACCATGTATGCCAGCTGTGAGCCCTCCAACGGAGTTGCCCAGAGAATATTATTCATGGAATCAAGCAATAAAAACTCTTCAAGGGTGTATTGTCCGGGCTCCAATGAAAGTCTTTCTGTAACAAATGACTCCCCGAATGAATAAAAATTCAGAAAATGCTTATCGTAAACAATAGCTCCATCTTCACCTAAAATTGTTACCAGGGCACCAACTACTTGCCCATGATTAACTTCAGCACTTTTTAATGCTTCTTCAACGAGCGGATTCATTCCAAAATCGATAGTCCCTTTTTGAACCTCTGTTTTAGTACATCCCTGCCATCCTGCCATTGAGAGAATAACAAAAATGTATATTGGTAGTAAATTTTTGATTTTCATAGCATTAAGATATTAATGTAATTTAAAAATACAATATGAAAGCACTTTTGTCAAAGGATATTTGATTAATGGTAAGATGAAGCACTGGGAAAAAAGGTTGCGTCTTACCACCCCGATTATAGACTGCCTACTGCCTACTGCCTACTGTTTTCTTCGCCCCACACTTTCGGTTATCTTTCCCCAGCAGGACAGGTATCCTGACGCCAAGGGAGAAATTCCAACCTGATCCAAGATATTTAATAGTGCTCACATCTGGTGTTTCATTGAGAGAAGTACTTACCTGGATCTCGTCAATCTCTTTGATTCCATGGTTATACTCCAGGTTAGCTGTGGCATACAGTGGAAATTTTATAGGGATGCGGTATTCACCACCGATGCCGGCTTTAAGCATCAGTCCGATTCTGCTGTTTCGTACTCCTGTGTAATCCACGCTGCCGTTTCCATTTCCTGTTAATGTGAGGTATGAAAATGAATCG
Organism: uncultured Bacteroidaceae bacterium; assembly: GCA_964538375.1. Classification (GTDB taxonomy): domain Bacteria; phylum Bacteroidota; class Bacteroidia; order Bacteroidales; genus JAUUZQ01. The sequence continues at coordinate 109,405 of CAZIFQ010000005.1, forward strand.
CTTCCCGTACCATAATTCCCTGCTGAGAAGTGTGTCAAAACAGAGACGCCGAAACTTGGAACGATGAATACTTTTCCCTTATATACATCATAAAAATACCTGAGCTTGAGTGGGAATTCCAGGTACATCGGGGATTTGCTTCGTGTCACAAAATCAACTTCGTGATCATACATCAGGGAGAAGAAAAGGGATGAGCGCTGGTAATATGCGCCAATATCCATCCCAATGTTACTTTTAAAGAGGTATCCGAAGTATATGCCTGTGTGCAGGTTGCTATACCTGAAAATTTCTTTTCCTGTTATGGGCCTTGATCCCACAGCGGGATTTGAGATTTGGAATCCTCTCCAGAGCGCCCCCACATCTCCCCCAAAATAGATATAGCGCTGCGGACGTATTGTGGACCTGGCATTCCAACCTGAATTCTCTATGGATTTCCTGATTCTCAGGTCTTTGTTCTCCCACAGATTGCTAAGGGGAATCCCTAGACTGGCAGTTGTCTGGAACCTTGTTCCGTCCATAGTATAGCTGGCATTGTGCGATAATCCCGAAGATACATTTACATTAATATCTGAAGTAGATACTTCTTTTAATCCGCTGGAATGTGACAGGGATAGCATCACCTGCCAGTTGTTATCAAAGATATATGCAGTGGACAGTCCAAATTCAATAAGGTGCATGGCTGAACTTGTTGGGGTATTTTCAGTGAGGTCGTACTGAATGGTGCTGGCATCCGGGTCGGATAAGATTGAACTAGCCACATGGGCATCAGGGACTGCGAGAATATAGCCAAATTGGTATCCCACATGCGGTGTTATACTGACAGGGTAGTCTGAAAACTGTAGTTTATACTTGACCCGTGCGGGGATGAGAAGGACATCAATTTTTTTCCATCCTGCATTATCAGGCCTCCTGTCATCCATATTTAATCCGCTGCGATAGCTATGGTAGGAGAGCCCGGTTTCAATGCTCAGGTGCGGAATGATTTCCTGGCTGAGTGTTATTCCTCCTATGGTGCCCGGGATAACAGTTTGCGAAAGAAGATTTCCCGGATCACTTACCCGGTTGATATCCCATGCCGGTCCGACTTCAATACCAAGGTAGGTTTTTAGTTGCGCTGATGAGTGCACAGAACAAAAGCATATGACCAGCAGAGCAAGAGCTTTTAACTTCATATCGGTTTTATTAGACGAACGAATTTTCCATAGGGAATCGTACTTTTTGGTGACGAATATATAAAATATTGTATTGTCACTGTTTTAAGGAAGACAATTGTGAAGAAGCTTACCCTTGTTGAGGTGTTTGCTTATTAAAAGGTAAGGGAGAAAATAGTTTCTTCTCCCGGTTTCGATTGTGCAGTAATTGTACCTCCGTGCAGACGAAGAATCTGACGTGACAGACTGAGTCCGATTCCAGATCCTGAACGTTTTGTTGTGAAGAAGGGGATGAAAATTTTATCCAGCACTTCGGGTAATATTCCCTGTCCGTTATCCGTTACCTGGATGGTCGGTCTGCCTCTTTTGTTATAATAACCCCTTATTGTAATCGCACCGTTTTCAACTCCTTCAACTGCATGGACAGAGTTTTTAATCATATTTATCATTACCTGGACAATCATCTGTTCATCTATTTGCAGTTGGATACTTTCAGGTTCCATTGAATAGCTCAAAGTTATATCTTGATCACGAACTTCTTTTTTCATGAGTGTCACCACATTCTCAAGCAAGGAGCTCATGGGTACTACCTCGAAGTTTGGCTTTGGTATTTTTGTCAAGCTCCTGTATGTTTCCACGAAGCTCATCAGGCCTGCACTTCTTTTGTTAATGGTTTGTAGTGCCTGCTGAATTTCAGCCACCGCTTCTGAGTCCATTGGCTTGTCCTTATCCTTGCCTGTATTGTAATCGTTCACCATCATTTCGATGGTTGAGCTTAAGCTTGAGATTGGCGCAATGGAATTCATAATTTCATGTGTCAACACCCTGATAAGTTTCTGCCACGCTTCTGTTTCCTGCCCTTCAAGTACATTTTGAATATTCTTGACAGTCGTGAGGATGATAATTTTATCCTTTACCTTGAATTCAGTGGCAAAAATTGCCAATTGCAGAATATCATCCTCATCCTGAACTTTCACCAGGTGATTTTCACCTGGTTTTATGTTTAACAAGGTCTTGCATAGGTCTTTACTTAAGGGTTCCAGCTTATTTATTTGTTTCAAAGAGTTAACCTGGAACAATTTTTTAGCAGCCGGATTAATCATCTCCACCAAACCATTTCGCTGGTAGGCCAGGATACTCACATCGATATTTTGAACAATGCTTTGCAGGTAGTGAAAATGCTCTTCTCTTTCTGATCTGATTTGCTGAAAATCTTTTATAACATCATTGAAGGCATCGCTCAGTGCTTCGAAAGATGAGCCTGCTTCCTTCATATGAAATGTCCGGGTAAATTCTGAGTAACGTATGGATTCCAGGAAATTGGCCAGTTCGCGGTTTGTCCTGTCCACATATCGTATCAATGACCATACCTGGTATACCATGAGCCCAATAATCAAAACAGGCGTAAACATAAACTTGCTGTTAAGTGAGAGAAATAACAGCAGGCATGTTATAGTCAGGGCCAATACCCTGATTATTATGTTGACTCTGAATTGTTTATAAACCATGTTTTTCCATTCTTCTGTACAATGAAGTACGTGTTAAGCCAAGTTGTGATGCTGCCTGGGTAACATTTCCCTGGTTTTGTTTCATCACTTTGTTAATGATTGCTTTTTCGATTTCGTCCAGGTTGTACGATTCGAGATCATATCCGCTGCCGGAGTTTTTCCTTTCCGAAGAGAGAATGAAATCTTCTGAGCCCAAACTTGTTCCTTCGCACATAATAACAGCTCGCTCAATAGCATGTTGCAGTTCCCTGACATTTCCCGGCCACTGGTATTGGTTCAGTTTCTTAATTGCCGAAGATTGGATATTCCTGATGGGCTTACGGTATTTCTTACTGTATATTTTCAGAAAGTGTTCAGATAATAGCGGCACATCACCGGTCCGGTCCCTCAGGGGTGGAAGATGTATTTCTACAGTGTTTATCCTGTAAAGAAGGTCCTGGCGGAAGTTACCTCCAGCTACTTCATCATGAATGTCATTGTTTGTTGCTGTGATTAGTCGTACGTCTATCTGCAGCGGTTTTGATGCTCCAACCCTGATGACTTCCCTGCGCTCAATCACTGTCAGCAATTTGGACTGAAGAGGATAGGTCAGGTTGCCGATCTCATCAAGAAACAAGGTTCCGCCTGAGGCAATTTCGAATCTTCCCTGCTTCATTTTATGGGCGTCTGTAAAGGCACCTTTCTCATGTCCAAAGAGTTCGCTCTCAAAAAGCGTTTCTGCAATTGATCCAAGGTCGACGCTTATAAATACCTCTTCTTTACGAATAGAATTTCTATATAATGCCCTGGCAACAAGCTCTTTACCGGTGCCGTTCTCACCCAAAATGAGTATGTTGGCATCGGTTGAAGCCACTTTTTTAATGGTATTAAAGACTGCATTCATTTCCGGAGATTGCCCGATGAAGTCTGTAAATGGCTGATCAAGTAAAGCACTGATCTCCTGTTGTTTCATTCTCAGAGACTCAGTTTGCAGCAGTGATCTGCGCAAAGAGATGGCAGAATTTATTGTTGCAAGAATTTTTTCATTTTGCCAGGGTTTCAATATAAAATCTGTTGCACCTGCCTTTATTGCCCTGACCGCTTTTTCTGCATCTCCATAGGCAGTGATAAAAACCACAACAGCATTTGGGTCGTTGTCGAGAATAACTTTAAGAGAATCGAATCCTTCCTGGCCACTGATAGCATCCTTTGTGAAGTTCATATCAAGAAGTATCACATCCCAGGACTCTTTCTTCATCATCTCGGTAATCTTCTCCGGTCTGGAAAGTGTTTCGATAAGTTCCACATGGGGGCGCAATAGTAGTTTTAGTGCGAAGAGAATATCTTCATTATCATCTATGGCAAGTATACGGCCGGTTTTTTCTTCCATATTTTTTATTCCTTATGATTTTACATCACAATTTCCACAAATAAGATGCCTTCCTTATTAAAATGTTAATTAACAGAAGTTTTCGCTTTGCTCCTATATACAAAGATAGTAAAAAAGGTGTACGTTTTCGAACACCATCACGTCAATTTCGAACATATTTTGATTATTTTTGATAACTATGTTTTTTATTAAAGGTTTGATTCTCAAAAAAGTATTTCCTTTGGCATAGTAAATGCAATAAGGAGAGAAAAATATTTACAATTATGGACGGAATGGATCGCAAAATCGAGAAAAAGGGCTTTATTTCTCGTCAAACAATTCTCTATGGGACTATCATTATCCTGGTATTGATAGTACTTGCTACTATTATTTTTGGAGATAAGAGTTCCAAATACAACGTTGAGGTTTCACGTTTGGGAATAGATGAGGTAGTACAGGATGTATTCCAGGATTACATCACTGACCAGGGAATCGTTGAACCCATAAGGACCATTTACCTGGATGCTATTGAAGGCGGAAGGGTAGAAGAAATTCTTATTGAAGAGGGTAATACAGTAAAGAAAGGTGATGTTATTTTAATATTGAGTAACAATAACCTTCTGCTGGAGATTACAAATAATGAAGCACTGGTGGTTAGAGCAGTCAATGAGTTGAGAACAGCACGACTGCTTATGGACCAGCAGAAACTGGTCAATCAGCAGCAGATTATTCAGCTTAGCAAGCAGGTAAGACAGGAGAAGAGGATCTTTGAAAACAATGAAAAACTCTTTGAGGAGCAGCATATTTCCAGGGAAGAATACGATCAGTCGAAGGAAGCGTTTGAAGCTTCAGACGCCCAGCTGGTCCTGGTAAATGAAAACTTTAAAAATGATTCTATGTATCGTACCATACAGATCAGCTCTCTTGAATCTTCTGTGAGCAGCATGACACGGAGTATGGAGATTATCAGGCAACGACTGGATAATCTTAATTTCAAAGCCTCAGCGGATGGCGAACTTGCCACATTGAATCCTGAGATTGGTGAGGTAATAACTTATGGCACCAGGGTGGGCACTATTAATATCCTTGACTCCTATAAGCTGCGCGTGGAAATTGATGAACATTATATTGCAAGGATAACAACCGGACTGCTTGGTGAATGTGATTTTGCCAACCAGGTATATTCTGCCAGGATCACAAAAGTATATCCTGAAGTACAGAATGGACGGTTTGCAGTGGATATGGTATTTACCGATACAATACCTAAGCAAATCAGAATAGGACAGGCCTCACGGATCAGGCTACAACTTGGAGAATCCAAACAGGGTATTCTTTTATCCAAGGGTGGCTTTTACAATAAGACAGGTGGACAATGGGTATTCGTGGTTGATCCAAGTGGCGAATTTGCTGTGAAGCGTGATATCACCATTGGTCGTCAGAATCCCAGGTATTATGAGGTGCTGAGCGGACTTGAGCCGGGAGAACAGGTCATTACTTCCAGCTATCAGAATTTCGCAGATCACGATAAACTTGTTTTGAAAAACAATAAAAAATAATTCATGAGACACTTCACTATTACCTTGCTTGTTATTGCACTTACAAGCACAACATCCTTTGCGCAGGATAAAGAGGAATGGTCGTTGAACGACTGTATTTCATATGCTCATGAGAACAATATCTCGCTCAAACGACAGGAGCTTAACACGCAATTAACAAAGAAGGACTTTACACAATCTAAACTGAATTTGCTTCCTGATGTTGGAGCCGGCGTGGAACATACGATAGCTGACGGACGTGCACTTAATCTTGAGACATATGAATGGGAGAACTCAGTTAAACAGGGTTGGATGGGTGTTCAGGGTAACCTGACTCTTTTTGAAGGACTCAGGGGGTTTAATAGTATTCAGATGGCAAAGGCAGCTTTTCTCTTATCGAAATCAAACCTTGTTGTTCTTGAAAATCAGATTACGCTGAAGGTAATGACAGGTTACCTTGATCTGATGAGAAAAACAGATTTGCTTGCAGTAGCTGAAGAGAAGGTAACAGTAACTGAACTTCAGGTGAAGAGAATGGAGAGCTTGGTGGAAGTAGGCAATGCCGCTGCAGGAGAATTATTGGAAGTTAAGTCGCAATATTCAAGTGAAAAATATAACCTGACCAGCGCGAAAAATAGTGTTGAAATTGCCAGGTTAAACATGATTCATCTTATGAACCTGGAATTAGATGCTCCATTGGATATCGAGAAACCGGAGCTAGCTGATCCTTCTGCCCTGGATATTCCCAACCTGGATTCAGTTTATATGAATGCTGTTCGCTACCTGCCACAGATAGAGGGTGCTAAGCATAATATCACTTTGCAGGAGAAGAGCCTGGCGGTGACTAAAGGTGCATTGTCTCCTCAAGTCTATATGAGCGGATTATTTCGATCGAATTATAGTAATAATGCGGTCAATCCAATTGATCCACTTCAGCCCTATCTCTACCCTGACCAAATTATTGACCATAAGTTTAAATCAGTATCTATTGGATTATCTATTCCAATTTTTAATAAGTGGCAGACGAACACAAATATCAGCAAGGCAAAGATTAATCTGCAAGATGCCAGGTATAACATGGAGAATGAAAAGCAGGTTCTCTTAAAGGAAATACAGCAGTTTTATACTGATGCCGTTGCCGCGTTGGAGAATTACAATGCTGCAGGTGAGATTTTTGCCAACAGTGAAGAGGTCTATCGCTATGCTGAAGAGAAGTTTAAAGTTGGAATGGCAACTGCCCTTGAGTTGGAAGAGGCAAGGAATCGGCTTTTCTCCTCCCAATCGGAAATGATCAGCGCCAAGTATGTATTTATTTTTTACTCCAAGATACTAGACTTCTACCAGGGAAAAGAGATTAATTTGGGTTGATTGTTGACATTAATGAATTGAACAGATTAATACTCAACTCGCCTCATGGGCTCGCCGAAGGATAGCAAATCAAAACAAAATACCATGTTTCGAACACTCAAAGATAGCGTCCGGGGTACAGGATTTAAAATAATATCCAAGCATGGAAGGGTTTAATTTGTAAAAAACATCCCCAGAATATAAGTTTTCTGCCAGATTCTTTTATTTTTGTTACCCTAACCCTGTTCCCATGAAAAGATTCATAGTTATCTTCTTTCTTTTTGCATCTTCTATTGCCTCAGCCCAGGTAATAAATTTTGGTAAAACACTTCCTGTTGGTGCATATAGTATTGGAACTGCAGCTTCCTATAATGTTAATTCAGTATGGGATTATGGTGATGGAGGATTGTCCTTTCTTGCATTCGGTGGTTTCGGTGTTGGTTATTCCATGGATTTCAACCTTAAGTTTGCTCACTACCTCTCTGGCTCTGATTACCTTGGAGTTGATATGCAGTATTTATTCAAAGAAACCCGGAAGAGTTACTTCAATATTATTGGTGGTTTACATTACCAGAATGATTTTGGATTAGACCTGACTGGAAGTTATACCTATTCACCTGAATTCTGGATTAATCTGACCGCGGGACTTGATCTGGATCTTATGATGGCTGATGATATAACGTTTCGGGCATGGATACCCCTAAACGCTGGAATGAGTATTGGAAATATCGTTTTTATTTTCTTCGAATATGACCTGCCTGCAAATGAAAAATCCTGGGATATTATTTCCCTGGGTGCCAACTTTATTATTCGCTAGTCAATTTTCTTTTCTAATCCAATAAATGGAGTTTCAAAACCCGGAAAATGAAATTCATTTAATTCTTTGTAATTCAGTTTTTTGTATAAATTTCTACCAGGGATATTGATGGTGTATACATCCATTCTGATGGATGGGTAAGCGGATGTGGATGCTAGATTTTCGGCATATTCCATCAGCATTATCCCATATCCTTTTCCCTGTTGATCAGGGTCTACTGCCAGGCGATGAACTACCAGGTAGGGTTCCACATGGTAGTCCCAATTAATTTCTTTGTATTCATGGGGCTGATCATCATTCAGGGTCACTGCCGCATGAATTTCCTTTGTCTCCAGTACATAAAGAGTACCGGACTGAATATTATTGGAGATGGTCTCCTTATCGGGGTAAGTGTCGTGCCAGTTAAAAAGTCCTTGCACGTTCATCTTGAGTGTACACCGCTTGTAGAGCGCCATCAACTTATCCAGGTCCGACTTAATCGCCGGCCTGATATTCCAGTTATTTTTGTTCATATACTTTTTCTCCTGCAGAATAGGTATAGGATATTTTTATGCGTGGTAATGTTTGTTCTTCTGCAGTCATCAAATCCTCTTGAGTGACAACGAAATCTGCCAGCTTGCCCACTTCGATGCTTCCTTTGAAACCCTCTTCAAAAGCAGACTTTGCTGCCCAAATGGTCATGGACCTCATGGCTTCTGTCCTTGATAAACCTTCTTCTGGTCTGAATCCATTTTCAGGAAAACCTTCTTTGTCTTTCCTGGCAACTGATGCATAAAATCCAAAAATCGGATTGATATGTTCAACCGGAAAATCACTTCCATTGGGAAGCCATCCATTTTGTTCAAGTAGTGTCTTGTAGCTGTATGCCCCGCTGATTCTCTCCGGGCCAATCCTGTTTTCTGCCCAATACATATCAGAAGTCGCATGGGTAGATTGCACAGAAGGAATAATAGAATACTTGCCAAATAGCTTAAAATCGTCCGGATGGATAACCTGTGAATGTTCAATCCTCCATCTCCTGTCATTTTTTCCTCCCAGCAGTTCTCCAAAAATCTGCAATACTTGCCTGTTGGCATCATCTCCAATACAATGAACGGCCACCTGGTAGTTATTGTCAAGGGCTCTTTGAGAAAGTTTCTTTAATGTTTCGAGTGGTGTTACAAACAGTCCCTTGTTTCCGGGATCATCAGAATAATCCTCTATCATCCTGGCTCCCCTGGATCCTAAGGCACCATCAGCATATAGTTTTAATGTACTGATTGTCAGGTAATCATTTTGAAAAACTCCTTTTTCAATGTAGGTGGAAAAATTGCTTTCTGTTGGACTGAGCATGGCATTGATACGCATTTTTAGTACACCGGATCGTTGCAGGGAGTCAATTAATTTTACTTCATTAGTTTCCAATCCTGCATCTGTTACCGATGTGAGTCCTACCGCAAAACAGTTTTTTTGTGCCATCAATAATCCTTGTTGCAATTTATCTAAACCAGGTTTTGGTATGATGCTTGCAACTAATCCAATTCCATTGTCGAGAAGGATTCCTGAAGGTATTCCATTCATCATTTTTACTTCACCACCATCCACCATCGTCTCATTGTTAACGCCAGCCATCTTTAGTGCCATACTGTTGGCCCAACCGGCATGACCATCAATACGCCTTAGGAAAACGGGGGTGTTCGGGAATGCTCCATCGAGCATTGTTGCATTTGGGAACTCTTTTATTTTCCAATCGTTTTGATCCCAGCCTCTTCCTGTTATCCATTCGGGATTAAATTTTTCTGCAAAAGTCTTACAGCGCGCAATAATTTCTTCAACCGAGGTGGTTCCGCCCAGGTCAACCTCGTTCAGGGAAAGACCGTAACCGGTAAAATGACAGTGCGGATCAATCAAACCGGGATAGATATAATGATCTTCAAGGGCCAGGGTAGAAGAAGCTTCATATTTTTCTTCCATCTCTTTTGCTGTTCCAGTGGCAAGTATCCGTCCATCTTTCACGACAAATGCTTCAACAACAGAAAAATCATTATCCACAGTATAAATTGTGGCATCTTTTACCAATAAATCAACTTGCTCTTTTTTCATAGTACACCCGCTTATTAATATGGCAGCTATAAATATTGCTATTCTGTACATGTGTTCTTTTTTATGTAAAAATAGCAAAAAGCAATAAATAGCAGAATAAATGATCGACAGGAACTAAAGTCTGTTAGTCGGTTTGATTGTAGAGACGCGATTTATCGCGTCTCACACCACGTCTAACACCGGATTTTCCACCACGCCTCTACCACCAGCTCTTATGAACCTTATGAAATATTCCCTTAGGGTTTCCCCATATAATATCTATTTTTATAGAACTATATAAGCTCAATCAAGGATTAAAACCATGGATGGAACAAAAAGAAGCTCACTGAAGCCGGGAATGTTAGTGGAAATAGTAATGAAGCAACACCAGCGTTCTGGTGAATTGACAGAGGGAGTTGTGAAAGATATTCTCACCAATAGTCAAAGCCATCCTCATGGCATTAAAGTTCGCTTGGAATCAGGAGAGGTGGGAAGAGTGAAATCAATAATTGAGGAATAGAATTTTACAGTGAGCTTCTCTCTGCATCTCATGGTCAAATTCTATCTCATCATTTTCCCCAATTTTATTATATTTATTGATATAATCTATCATTAAAACTGTATACAATGGATCTAAAACAACAAAAAACAATTACCACTATTGGTATGTGGCTCGTTGTTCTTGCGGGAAGTGTTAACTAACTGGCATGGTTACTGAATTGGGATGGGTGGAAATACTTTGGAAAGTTCCTTTAATGTCTTTCATCTGGGGCATTCCGCTTTGCTTGGTTCTCAGTCTTATTTATGGTTTATTTGTCTTGTTCCTCCTGAAGGTGGAAAAGAAATAATACTTCGAATGAAATACTTACTACCTGTGCTATTCATGATTTTTTTTGTGGGTCTTAGTGTTGTTTCTGTGATTTATCTCGCAAAAAGAATGAATTTTTACTTCGGAACCGAGACGATCAGGTATTGGTACATACTATTTGCCTCTATGCCGGTGATAATGATTGCTGGTATGGCCATTTTTAGCAATTCAACAAGTGCTTTTGGAAGCATGATCTATCAATTCGCAGCCATTATAACAGGGTTTATTCTCTATTTCCTGATGTCAGTTTTGCTCATTGATCTTCTGCATCTTATCATCAAAGGATCTCCATTAATCTATGGTATATCCGCTATTGTAATCACCATTTTGGTAGTGGGTTTTGGCATTTGGAATGCCTTTAATATTAAAGTTACAAACTTCGAAGTGCCGGTGGCAGGATTACAGGAGGAAGTTCGGGTGGTTCACTTGTCTGATATTCACATTGGACATTTCAGGGGAGAAAAATTCCTGGATAAAATCATTGATCTTTCCCTGGAGGAAAATCCGGAAGCAATTTTTATCACAGGTGATTTTTTTGATGGACGAATTAAGCTCTCGGAAGAAGTTCTTCACCCATTGAAGAAGGTAAGCGTACCGATGTTTTTTGTTGAGGGCAATCATGACGGATATACCGGTGTTTCCATTATTAAGGAATACCTAAGAAATGTCAATGTTCGTGTATTGGAAAATGAGGTGGAGATGTTTGGAGAGCTACAGATTGTCGGTCTCAATTATATGCACGCTGATGGACAAACCAGGAATATGCATGCCAGTGGTGGTGCCACTATCAAAGGGACATTGGATAGCATGGCAATAGAAAAAAACCACCCGGCCATCTTACTGCACCATAGTCCGGAAGGAGCAAAGTATGCAGACGAGCATGGTATAGATTTATACCTTGCCGGGCATACACATGCCGGGCAATTATTTCCCGTCAACTACCTGAATGAACTCCTGTTTCCCTATAACAGGGGAATGAATACCTACAATAATCTCAAGGTTTTTGTATCCGAAGGAGTGGGCACCTTTGGTCCACCACTGAGGATTGGAACAAAGAGTGAAGTGGTCGTATTGACCTTGGTTCCTAAATAATATGTCAATTAATTATTTTGTAGAGACGCGCCATGAGGCGCGTCTCCCTCGGGAGAGGAGCCTGGGAGAGCGCAATTGATTGTTACACTTTTTTCTGCATCTTTGCGTTATTATTTCAAACCTTATTATTTGAAGCCCATATTGTGAAGAAGATAGCCCTTTATTCCATCCTTTTATTGCTCATAAGCTTACTATATAATTGTCAGCGGGAAAGAGTCTATATTGATGATCAGGATGCCAAGCTGAGCTTTACGCTGGATACGGTGTATTTCGATACGATTTTTACTACTGTAGGCACAACAACACGTTCATTCCGTGTCCATAATCCATATGACCGCTATATCAAGATAAATGATATTGAACTTGCCGGGGGCAAGGAGTCCGTCTTTAGAATTAATGTGGATGGTGCAGCTGGTACTAAGTTTAAGGATTTTGAAATTGCACCGAAAGACAGTATGTATGTGTTTGTTGAAGCAACCCTCGGTGAGAATAACAGTCCCGATATCTTACGAATCCAGGATTCAATAACATTTATTGTAAATGGTAATACACAGGATGTTGATCTGGTGGCCTGGGGACAGGATGTACATATTCTTAAAGACTCTATACTGGATAATCCTTTACCATGGAAAGCAGATAAACCTTACCTCATTGTGGGTTATGCGGCCGTTGATACACTTCAGTCACTGACCATGGAGGCAGGAGTGAAGGTATATATGCACAGGGATTCATGGTTATATGTATTTGGATCTTTAAAGATGGAAGGGTCATTGGATGAACCGGTGATAGTGCAGGGTGATCGGCTTGAGCGGGATTATGAGAATATTCCCGGACAGTGGGGTGGTATCCGTTTCTTGCCAGGAAGCTTTGAAAATGATATTGATAATACTTACATAGTAAATGGCACAGTCGGACTTTGGGCAGATTCCATGGTAACTTCTTCCATGCCAATTCTTACCATTACAGATACGGAAATCAACCGAATGAGTTATGATGGGATACTGGCAAGGGGTACCACTATCAAGGCCAGTAACCTGGTGATTGGTGATTGTGGAAACAGCTGCATGGAATTGCTCTACGAGGGATCTTACTCTTTTACGCATTGTACATTTGCCAATTATTGGTATAGTGGCTTTTCAAATCGTAGAACACCGGCCTTATATATTGCTAACTATTTTGCATATGAAGATGACAATGGAATCGTTCAGGTTGAATCACGTGATATTGAAGAGGCGACTTTCAGAAACTGCATCATCTATGGAGACCATAGCCATGAACTCATAGTTTCCAAATCCGATGATGGCATATTGAATTATTCTTTCGATCGTTGTCTGACACGTATGGATGAACAGGAATATAACTTCCACCAGGATCCGAATTTTATTGCCATTACGAATAATAAAGATCCATTGTTTGATTCACTGCGTGTTAGTTATGAACTCGACACCCTATCTCCGGCGATTGATATAGCTTTCCTGGGTTATTCTAACCTGTTTCGTTATGACAAAAAAGGAGATGACAGACTGGCTGATGACAAACCAGACCTGGGTGCTTTTGAAAGAATCGAAGAATAAATACGATATTTCCGTTTTTCATCACATTAAGGGATAAAGGCACCGTATGTTGCGGCAGCCATAAATCTCATAATGAATGATAACCAACTATAGATTTTTTCCTTTTTTTCTCTTCCTGGTTTTTAGTTCCGGGTGTACTATGTCTGCTCCCGAGAATCAGTTCCTAAAATCAGGGGAGCCAGATTACCTGTATACTTTAATGTTTTATAATGTTGAAAATCTCTTTCATCCTTCCAATGATTCTCTTTCAGGCGATGATCCATTTACTCCTGGTGGAATACGTCATTGGACATTTGGCAAATACAAACAAAAGATATCGAGCATCTGCAAGCTTATCCTGGCTGCAGGTGGCTGGGAACCACCCATTTTCGTCGGATTATGCGAGTTAGAAAATGACAAAGTTCTCAAGGATCTTATTTATCACCCTTTGCTGCTTAACTATAACTACAAATTCCTGCACCGCGACAGTCCTGACCACCGGGGAATAGATGTGGCGCTTCTCTATCGTTCCGACAGGGTCAGATATATTTCACATTCTTTTATAGAGAATAAATTACCTGGCAATAGTTATGGTACAAGAGATATACTTCTTGGAACATTTGAATTACAGAATGATACACTCAATATTTTTGTGAACCATTGGACCTCTAAATATGGCGGCAGCTTTGAAACGGAAGAGAAACGCTTATACCAGGCTGATTTATTGTCGGGAGTAGTTGATACCCTGTATTCCTGTGCTTCCTCTCACAAAATGATTATCTGTGGCGATTTCAACGATAACAGTAGCTCAGCACCTATCAGTTGTTTAACCCATAACGGTACAATCCGGGAAATTATTCCTGGTGGCAAAACGAGTTACAAGTACCATGGGAAATGGGATTTAATTGACCATGTTTTTGTAGCTGGTAACTGGACAGGAGATCAATTGAGTGCAGAGATATTTACGGCTCCCTTTTTATTGGAGAAAGATGAAAAATTTACTGGAGAAAAGCCCTTTAGAACCTATTCCGGTTATAGTTATCATGGCGGAATCAGCGACCATCTGCCCGTCCTCTTGCACTTTAATCTTGAGGAGCTTGCAGTTGATTGACTGCTTTCAGTCCCAATTCTTTTCCCTTCTCGAGCATCAGTCCGTAGGCAGCTTCAAACTCATTGGGTATCTCCCCATCGAGTATGGCATCTTTAATGCAGTTCTTTATGACACCGATGGGCCGGCTTGGAGGAATATTAAAAACTTTTTGAATGTCATCACCTGTAATGGGGGGTTGAAAATTCCGGATATGGTCCTTTTCTTCAATCTCCACAAGCTTTTGACGTACAATTCCAAAATTCTTCAGGTGTTTGCGAACTGTTTTTTCATTCTTGGAGGTAATATCTGCCTCACAAAGGATCATCAGGTCATCAATCTCCGGCCCGGCATCAAATAGTAGCCGGCGTACGGCAGAGTCGCTTACAATTTCCTGTGATAGCACAATGGGTCGTAAATGAAGTTTAACCAATTTTTGTACATACTTCATCTTATCATTCAGTGGCAGTTTCAATCGCTTAAAAATTGAAGGTATCATCTTTGCACCAATGAAGTCATGGGCATGAAATGTCCAGCCAATTCCTGGTTCGAATCTTTTAGTCCTGGGCTTAGCAACGTCATGCAGCAGTGCTGCCCATCTCAACCAAAGGTCATCAGAGTGCTGCTCCAGGTTGTTGAGCACTTCCAGGGTATGATAAAAATTGTCTTTATGCCTGATTCCCTTCACTTCATCAACACCTTTTAAGTTGTAGAGTTCTGGAAGTATAATTTCCAGGAGGCCTGTTTCCTCCAGCAAAATAAATCCTCTTCCGGGTTGATCCGACATAATTATTTTATTCAACTCATCAGTTATTCTTTCCTGGGAAACGATCGAGATTCTTTCTTTTGTTGAGGAGATGGCTTTCATTGTTTCCGGATGAATCTCAAAACCCAGCCGTGTGGCAAAGCGAATTCCTCTAAGCATCCTCAGTGGATCGTCATCGAACGTAGTTTCAGGATTCTGGGGTGTTCTGACAATCTTCTTTTTCAGATCCTCGTTCCCCTGAAATGGGTCCAGCAACTCCCCAAAAGTTTTAGAATTCAGCGACAGGGCCAGTGCATTAATTGTGAAGTCTCTCCTTAACTGGTCATCCTCCAGTGTTCCATTTTCAACTATCGGCTTTCGTGATTCTCTTCTATATGATTCTTTCCTGGCACCGACAAATTCAATTTCCAGGTCCCCATGCTTCACCATGGCAGTTCCAAAGTTCTTAAAAACGCTGAGCGATGTTTTTTTTCCAAGCTTTTCCTTTACGAGTGAAGCCATTTTGATGCCACTGCCTACAACTACAATATCTATATCTTTGGCTTCTTCAGGAGTTTTACCAAGAATAATATCTCTCACAAAGCCACCTATAACAAAGGTCTTTACTTGTTCTTTGTCTGCGATCTCAGAGATAGTTTTAAAGACCGGATTGGTTAGATATATTCGAAAATCTGTCATTTCGTACAAAAGTAGTATAAATAGTTAGAAGTGCGGTATGCGGTATGCGGTATGCGGTATGCGGAGTTTTGTAGAGAAATCCCTATATTTACACTTGAATTCTCTAAGGGGGTGCCGAAAATTCCAGGCTGAGATTATACCCTTAGAACCTGATCCGGATAATGCTGGTGTAGGGATAAGATGAAATCAAATGGAAGTAATTTAAAAATTAAAACAATGTTGAAGCAGATTCTATTTGGATTTGTGTGGTTTGTATTTGCCATACAGGTAAATGGACAATTTACAGTATCAGGAAGCGTAACTAATGAGAAAAATGTACCCTTGGAAGGTG
This sequence comes from uncultured Bacteroidaceae bacterium, assembly GCA_964538375.1. Lineage (GTDB taxonomy): Bacteria > Bacteroidota > Bacteroidia > Bacteroidales > JAUUZQ01. Next base: position 125,547 of record CAZIFQ010000005.1, read on the forward strand.
CAAATATTGTATTTGAAGCGTTGAATATTGGAACGATTTCAGTTAGCTCTGGAGCATTCACCTTTAAGGATATTCCGGCAGGGCAACATACACTTGTTATTTCATTTATTGGATATTTTCAAAATGAAATGTTGGTAGAAATTGGTAGCGATATTGATATCGGGGAAATCATCTTGAAACCGTCTCCATTCCAGGGAGAAGAGGTTACTATCAGTGCATTAAGGGCAGGAGAAAAAACTCCAATGGCTTTTACAAATATCAACAAGGATGAAATTGTTTCAAGGAATTTCGGACAGGATGTTCCATTTCTTGTGGGCTCCACTCCTTCAATGATAACTTCTTCTGATGCAGGGCATGGGATTGGGTACACCTCAATGAGAATCAGGGGAACAGATGCCAATCGTATCAATGTTACCATCAACGGAGTGCCTCTCAATGATGCCGAATCTCAAAGCGTCTTCTGGGTGGACCTTCCTGAACTCGCTTCTTCAACGGAGCAAATTCAGATCCAGCGTGGCGTCGGAACTTCAACCAACGGTGCTGCTGCATTTGGCGCAACGGTGAATATGCAGACCAACCTATTAAGCAAGGATCCTTTTGCAAAGTATGATGCTACAGCTGGATCTTTTAAAACACTCAGAAATTCCATTTCTGCGGGTACCGGTCTTATGAAAGATAAGTTTGCACTGGATGTCAGGATTTCGGACCTAAGCTCAGATGGATATATTGACAGGTCGTGGACTAAGCTGCAGTCATATTATTTGTCAGCCGCTTACTATTCAGAAAAATCCAGTTTGAAGTTCATCACGTTTGGCGGCTTTGAGGAGCTGTATCAATCTTGGGATGGAGTACCTTCATCTATGTTGGAAACAGACCGCACATACAATGGATTGGGAGTATATACAGATTCTACGGGTATGGGAAAGGCATATGATAAACAGGTGGATCATTACGATCAGGTCCATTACCAATTGCACTACGCAAGGGCTCTGAACAGGAACATACACATGAATGCCGCCTTGCATTACACCAGGGGAAGTGGCTATTATGAGCAGTATGAATCGGGTGAGGATTACTCATACTACAGTATGACCGCACCTATAATAGGATCAGACACACTCAAAGAGACTGATCTTGTGAGAAGAAAAAATTTGTTGAATGATTTTTATGGAGTCATTGCGTCGATCAATTATGAAGGGGAGAACAGCAATACAATTATAGGTGGTGGATTGAACCGCTATTATGGACTGCACTACGGTACCGTTATCTGGGCACAGCATGTTGGAATTAATTCACCTGATCATCAGTGGTATGAAGGGATAGGCGATAAAACGGACTGGAACATTTATGGGAAGTACTATCATTTCCTGGGGGAAAAACTCAATACTTTTGTTGACCTTCAGCTGCGAGGTGTGAACCACAATATTGAAGGTACTGATTCAAAGAACAGGGATGTTACCCAGAACCATGAGTTTCTCTTTTTTAATCCAAAAGCTGGAATAAATTTTGTGCCAGCGGCGGGACAACGGACATTTATTTCTTTTGCCAGGGCAAACCGGGAACCAAACAGGAACAATTATACAGATGCGCCTGTAGACAGACAGCCGGTGAAAGAAACACTACACGATTATGAGGCAGGGTATTCCCTCTCCTCCAATCGCATGAAAGCCGGTGTTACACTTTATTTTATGGACTATACCGATCAGCTTGTGCTAACCGGACAGATCAACGAAGTTGGTTATCCTGTTATGACAAATGTGGAGAATAGTTACAGAGCAGGAGCAGAGTTTGAATTTGCCTGGAACATTATGAGTAAGTTGACTTGGAATTTTAATTTCACGCTGAGTAAAAATCAGATAAAGGACTTTACAAATTACGTAGATAATTGGAGTTATTGGGATGATCCGGCTACTGAATCTTTCCAGTATGAAGAGAATGTTGGAAAGAGTACACTGGCATATTCTCCGTCTGTTGTTGCCAACAATCAGTTGATATATAGCCCAACAAAGAATTTTGAATTGGCATTAATTTCAAAATATGTAGGAAAACAATACATTGATAATACCGAAAATGATAATTTCAAATTAGACCCGTATTTTGTTAACGATCTGCGCATCTCGTATGCCATCTCACCCAGGTGGATGGAGGAAATCAGACTAAGTTTGTTAGTGGCAAACATTCTGAATGAGCAGTACGAATCGAATGCATGGTTGTACAGGTATTACTATGCCGGATCGGAATATGCTATGGATGGTTATTTCCCCCAGGCAGGAACACATTTTATGCTGGGAGTTAGCATGACTTTCTAAAATCAATGACAGGTGTCTGCCTGTAATTCGGGATTTTTTTTTTACTTTACGGCTTCTTTATCTGGAATAAACCCCCTTGAATGGCAGGATTGAAGATCAATATCTGTTTCTGGTATGTAGACCTTAGCATGGCTGAAGAGATTATAGCAATCCTCAGGGAGGGTAACTATGATCCGAATCATTGTCTTCACAGAGATCCCGAAGAGATTAAGGAGATGTTGGAGAAAAGGGAAACGGATCTCATTATTGCAGATTTTGATCTTCCAGATACTCTTAGACATACCATTGAGAAAATTCATAAAAGTTCAAGTAGAGATGTTCCACTCATCTACCTTGTTGGTGAGAAGAATGAGCACAAGGCAGCTGAAACACTTAAAAAGGGTGTTTGGGATTATATATTGAAATCTCATTACGCAAAACTGATCCCAACGGTATATTCTTCTCAGAAATTTGGGAAAGTGCTGACTGAGAGCAAGGCAGTACTTCGGGAGAAGCGCATACAAGATGACCTTTCCGATCTCCTTATCCAATATATTACAGATCCGATTCTGATTATTAATAAAGACTGGGAGATTCTGTTTGCAAATTCATCTGCTGCAAGAACTCTTGGTCTTCCAATGGATACCGTAGATCAGTTATTGGAAAAATTACGTTCTATAATCTTTGATCAGCATGGAAATCCGCATGCTGAGCTCAGTAAGGTAATAAACAGGGAAGTCCCACTTTCAACACAACAGTATTTTGTAGGATTATTGAAGCCGGATGGGAATAAAGCTTTTGGATTTCTGCAGATACAGCTTATAGACTCTGCAGAGCTACATGATGATCTGACGATAATTACCTTCCGTGACATGACAGCGTTGAGAAGGGTAGAGAAAGAATTATCCGAGTCAGAGTCAAAATACCTGTCAATTTTTAATGTTGTTAAGGATGGCATGATTTTGATAGATCCTGATACATTTCAAATAGTTGAAAATAACCCAAGAGTAGAGGATATGTTTGGTTTTCATAAAGGAAAATCAAAGCAGGACAATCTCGAAGAATTTGCTTCCAGGGGTCATGGGTATGACCGGGATGCACTGGGCAAGGCGATAGAAAAGCTATCTGATAGTGATCCTGTAACTTATATTTATCTGAGCAAGACTTTGAAAGGTAATGAGTTTTGGACTGAGAATACACTTGCAAGATTTGAAGTTGGAGAAAAGAAATTGATTGTCCTGGTAATACGGGATATCAATGAGCAAAAGATAATGGAGTATAACCTGAAGGAGTCTAAGGATCATTTCCAGAACCTGGCAGAGAATTCTCCTGATGTGATAATGAGGTTTGATAAACAATACAGACATCTGTATGTAAACAAAACGATTGAATCTCAGGTTGGATTAGAAGCTGAGAAATTTATCAACAAGACCCATAAAGAGATGGGGGTTTTTCCTGAGGATAAGGTGAAGTTGTGGGAGAATGGGATGAAAACCGTATTTGACAGCGGGAAGTCACATACTGTTGAATTTAATTTTGATACTGGAGATGAGTTGCAGTTCTATGAATGGAGGATTTTTCCTGAAAGAGGCGATTCAGGTGAGATTGATACGGTTTTAACAATTGCAAGAAATATTACAGCTGCAAGAGTTGCAGACGAAGCAACAAAAGTGAGCGAGGAGAGATTGCAGCTTGCCTTACAAGCGACAAATTTGGGTTTGTGGGATTGGAACCTAATTACTGATGAGGTTTACTATTCTCCTATATGGCTCAGCATGCTCGGGTACGATTTGGATGATCTTGCAAACGATATTTCTACCTGGCAAAAACTATTACACGAAGAAGATGCGGAAAGAAGCTCTTTATATTTAGATAAAATTATTAAAAACAGGGACAAAAGCTTTGAGTTGGAGTTTCGTATGCGTTGCAAGGATGGGAAGTATAAGTGGATTCTATCAAAAGGTAGAGCAGTTCAATTCGATGTGAAGGGAAGTACTATCCGGTTTACAGGGACTCATGAAGACATAGCTGAAAGGAAAAGGAATGAAGTTATTCAAAGTACTATTTTCAACATTTCCAATGCAGCAAACACTACAAAGAATCTCCAGGAATTATATGAGAAGATTCAGGAACACCTTAGCCAGGTTGTCGATACCACCAACTGCTTTCTTGCCATATATCATGAAGAAACCAATACCTTGACTCTTCCTTTCCTGAGAGATGAAAAGGATTCATTTAATGAGTTTCCTGCAGGAAAGACCATGACTGCTTATGTTCTTAAAACTGGTGCAGCACAACTTATCGATGTTGAAAAGGAAAAGGAGTTGACTCGCCTGGGAGAAATTGAGCCGGTTGGAGCACCCAGTGTGAGCTGGTTGGGTGTCCCCCTGAGAGTCAATGGTAAAATTTTTGGTGTATATGCCATTCAATCTTATACCAAGGATGTAGTATATACCACAGATGACGTCCATCTGCTTGAATTTGTAAGCGACCAGATTGCAATTGCCATTGAAAGAAAGAGTGGCCAGGATAGTATCCGCGAAAGCCAGGAGAGGCAGCGAAGGATTTTTGAATCGTCACCGGACCCAATCATTGTTGTTGATCTGAAGGCGAAAATAACCGATTTTAACTCTTCTCTTGCTAAAGAATTAGAGATAAAGAACGAACAAATAATTGGACAGAATATTTTCCACTTCATAAACAGAAGATACTGGAGGAAAGCAATCGAGAACTTTGATCTGACATGGAAAGAGGGATATATTAAGAACCTTGAATTTCGTGTATCCAGGGCAAATGGATCAGCATTTGAAGCGGAGGTTGCTACCGGGGCTATCTACAATCAAGAGGGTGAACCGGAATCGATGGTGATTTTGATTAAAAACATCGATGAACGAAAAGAAGGAGAAAGAAAATTATTGGAGGCAAAGGAGAAGGCAGAAGAGGCAGACCGGCTAAAAACTGCTTTTCTTTCAAATATGTCTCATGAGATCAGGACCCCTATGAATGCAATAGTTGGATTCTCAGGCCTCTTAAGTGATGCTTCTGTTAGCCAGAAGGATAGGAAGGAGTTTATAGCTCAAATTAATTTAGGAGCAGACAACCTGATGCACCTCATTGACGATATTATTGATATCTCCAAGATTGAAGCAGGTCAGATAAAAATAAATATTGGTGAATGCTATATTAATGGTCTGTTGAATGAGCAGATAGTAATGTTTCGCCAAAATCTGAGCCGACATGACAAATCTCATATTGACCTCCGACTTAATTGGAATTGGCCTTCTGAATCGCTCAACCTCAAGACCGACCAATTCAGATTGAAGCAAGTTATTACCAACCTCCTGAGCAATGCCATTAAGTTCACAGATGCCGGTACGATTGAATTGGGAATTGAGAAGAAAAATGAAATTGTCTATTTTTATGTAAGAGACTCAGGGATAGGTATTCAGGAAGAAAAGCAATCTTTAATATTTGATCGTTTCAGGCAAGGTCACGATACGAAAACAAAACTCTATGGTGGTACCGGGTTAGGATTGGCTATCTCCAGGAACATTATACATTTGTTGGGTGGCAAAATTGGTGTGATATCAGAGCCGGGAAAAGGTTCTGAATTTTGGTTTACCCTTCCCGCTGATGAAGCAGATGCTCCGGTGAGTGAAAAGAAGAAAATATCCCGTACGAATACTAAAAAGTGGGATGCAAAAAAAATACTTGTGGCTGAAGATGACTATTCAAATTTTATGTTGATTACAGAAGCACTGAAGTCTACAAATGTTGATATCATCTGGGCTAAAGATGGAAAGGAAACACTTGAACTGTTTGAAAAGAATGCTGGTGATATTCACCTGGTATTGATGGATATTCATATGCCAGTGTTTGATGGATATCATTGCACCAGGGAGATTAAAAAACAGAGTCCCAATATACCTGTAATTGCACAAACAGCTTATGCAATGTCTGGAGAGAAGGATTTATGTCTTGAAGCAGGATGCGATGACTATATAAGTAAACCACTTCAAGTGGATAATCTTCTGAAGATGATTGGATCATATATGAAGTGATCATGCGAACATTCAAACTAGTATTCAGCATAGTTTTTTTTGTAGTAATTATTTCAGGCAGTTGTTCTACCGAAAAAGAGAATAATGAGCTGGGACTAACAGTTTTCAGGTACAATGAATCAAAGGGAATTACGACCCTGGATCCGGCTCATGCGCGAAATCAAACAATAATATGGCCTGTATCACAGATATTTAACGGTCTCGTTCAGCTGGATGACTCCCTTAAAGTTATTCCTGCCATTGCGCATTCCTGGGATATTCTGGAAGGTGGTACGCAATTTATTTTTCACTTGCGAAAAGACGTGAAATTTCATTCTTCCCAGTTGTTTGCTGATTCTATAAGATTTGTGACAGCTCACGATTTTGTTTATAGCTTCAATCGAATTCTTGATCCTTCAGTTGCCTCCCCGGGAAGCTGGGTATTTGAATACCTTGATAGAACAAAAAAGTATACTGCTATTGATGATACAACGTTAAGTATAAAGCTGGCAAAGCCATTTCCACCATTTCTCTCTATCCTTGCTATGCCATATTGCTCTGTGGTACCGCATGAAGTGATCGAGGAACCGGATTACGATTTTGCTCATCAACCCATCGGTACAGGGCCGTTTTTATTTAAGCACTGGAGTACAGATGAAAAGCTGATTCTCAGGAAGAACAATAACTACTTTGAAAAGGATAGTGCAGGAATCTCATTGCCTTACCTTGACGCAGTTTCCATTTCCTTTATAAAAGATAAACAAAGTGAATTCCTGGAATTTCTTAATGGTAATCTTGACTTTCTTTCCGGAGTCCATCCTGCTTACAAAGATGAGCTCTTAACAAGAAGCGGAGGTTTAAATCCGAAATATGAAGAGGAGTTCATCTTGATTACACAGCCCTACCTAAATACCGAATACCTTGGCATCCAGTTGTCTGCAGGAACTGAAGAGGAGGATAATCCCTTGTTAAATTTAAAGGTCAGACAAGCCATTAATTATGGTTTTGACAGAAAAAAAATGATGATGTACCTTAGAAACAACCTTGGGTATCCTGCCACTGCCGGAATGATACCGCTTGGATTGCCAGGGCACATCTCAGATACATCGGGTTATTATTTCGATGCTGATCGAGCCCGGAGTTTGCTTGAGGAAGCTGGATACCCCGGGGGGGTGGGACTTGAAACAATCAAGCTGACAACGACTTCAGATTACCTGGATCTGTGCGAATTCATTCAATTTGAATTGGGTAAGATAGGCATGGATATTGAAATCAATGTAAGTACCGGTGCCTCATTCCGGAATATGGTAGCCAATGCCAATCTGCCATTCTTCAGAGGTTCATGGATAGCTGATTATGCTGACGCGGAGAATTATTTATCTCTCTTTCTTTCAAAAAATCATACCCCAGAAGGGCCAAATTATACTCATTTCAGTTCTCCAACATTCGATTCTTTGTACATCATGTCAGTAGAATGTACCGATACGGATATTCGAAATGAGATCTATAGCCAGATGGATAAATTGGTGATGGAGGAAGCTCCGGTAGTTCCACTTTTTTATGACATGGTGGTTAGGTTTGTTCCGGATTATATTCTTGGCTTCAAACCCAATCCGATGAATAACCTGGTGCTTAAATATGTGAGAATAGATGCTTTAGAAAGGTAGGATTAATTGCATTACCTTACTCATCCTCTAGTATCTTATTTACCTCATCTTCAGTTTTATGAAGTTTGCTTTTACAGATTTTCAACAGCTCGGTAACTCTCTTGACATTCTTGCTTAGCTCGTCAACATCCAGCTGTCCTTCTTCAATTTTTTCAAGAATATCCTCAATCTCTTTTACTGCAGCTTGGTATGTAATCTCTTGTTTTGCCATGATGGATTATCTTAAAATATTATTTCTTTTTAGTCCTTTTTTCAACAACACTTTCCACTTCTCCAGTAGATATTTTGGTCACAAGTTTGTCTCCTTCTTTGATATTATCAATAGATGTGAGCGGCTTACCATTTGAATATGTAATTGAATATCCCCTGGCAAGAACATGCTCCGGACGAACCAGTTCAAGGTGTTTCTCTTTATTTTTTATAAATTCTTTTCCTGCGATGAAGTAGTTTTTGCTCGAAGAAACTAAGCTGGATTGAAATCCCATTAAGATGTATTGCTCTTTTTGGAGATAATTTTGAATCAAGTGATGTAGATTTTTAGCAGCATGCTCAACGAGTAATGCTTTGCTTTGCAAAATTGCAGCAACCATCCGCTGAAATTTTTCCATTGTATTTTCCAGGTAATGTTTGAATTCCAGCAAGACATCTACCAGGAACTCAGCAACAGCAGTTGGGGTTTTCAATGCTCTGTGCGACACCATATCCGCAATCGTTTCATCCCTGTCATGACCAATTCCTGTTAAAATTGGAATGGGAAATTGTGCAATATTCATCGCCAGGTCATATGTGTTGAAACAGTCGAGATCTGCCTGGGATCCACCACCTCGAATTATAATAACAACATCAAATTCTGTATCAGAATTATAAATACTTTCCAGTGCCCGGATAATTGATTTTTCTGCGTTGTCGCCCTGCATTACAGCAGGAAAGAGGATAGAGTCAATGGCAAAGTTGTAGTTGTTATTGTGTAGTGTATCCATAAAATCGCCGTATCCTGCAGCAGTTTCAGAAGAAATGACAGCGATAGATTGCGGAACGGAAGGAAAAGAAATTTCCCTGTTCATTTCCATCACTCCCGATGCTTTAAGTTTATTGATGATCTCCTTTCTCTTCATGGCCATATCGCCAAGTGTGTAAGATGGATCAATATCTGAAATATTCAAGCTGAGTCCGTACACTTCATGGAATGTAACTTCTGCCTTCACAAGAATCTTTATTCCTGGTCTTAGCTGGGTACCAGTGGTTGTTTCAAAGAATGGCCTTAGCATACCGAATTTATATGCCCATACAGTGGCCCTGTTTTTGGCGACAATTGCATCATCTTTGTCAGATTTTTCGATGAGTTCCATGTAACAGTGTCCTGTCCTGTTAACCTGCATTTCAAGTATCTCGGCACTGATCCACAGCGGCAGAGGGAAACTTTCTTCCGTTTTCTCCCTGATAAGCTTATTCAGCGCAGATAATGTGATTTTGTTTTCTGACATTAATTCTTGATAATGCGGCCCCGGTATGTGTTTTTATCGTTCTTTAATTCAATGATATACATACCTGGAGGCAATGATCCCGGAATATCAATTCGTACCGGAACAATATCGAAAGTATAAAAAATTTCTCTTCCTTGCACATCATAAAATCTGATTTGATACTCATCGCTGGAGATTATTGGGAGTTCAATATTCAGATATTCACGGAAGGGATTTGGGTAAGCTTTTAGCTCAACTGAAATTTCTGAGGTTGGTGCTGAAGAAATGACATTAAATGCTTTTCCAAAATCAGGGATGCCATAACCATAGGTGGCATCCGGGTTTTTGCTTCTGTCGGAGGACTCAATGATAGCACGGATCAGATCTTTTACCGGCATGGATGGATATGCCTGCCAGAGTGAAGCGGCAGCTCCTGCAATTACTGGTGAAGAAAATGATGTGCCATTTCCTGCGGCAGCATTTCCCTGGTGTGATTGTATTATTGTAGCAACACCTTTTGCTACAATTTCTGGTTTAATACGGTGATCATATGTGGGTCCACGCGAACTAAAAGATGCAATTGCTCCGGCACTGTCAACAGCTCCAACCGTAAGGATATCACTGGCATCTCCCGGAGCCCCGATATAATACCATGGATCATTTCCACTGTTACCCGCACTTGTAACGCTTAGAATTCCTTTTTCGGTTAACAATCCGGATGCCCTGGAGATAAATGCCGTCTCTCCATCCATGTCCTCGTATATATAGTTTGTATTTTCATCGTCAAATTGAGTATATCCCAGGGAAGTATTGATTATATCTGCACCCAGGCTGTCGACCCACTCGGCTGCTTCAATCCAGGCAAACTCTTCAACTTTTGTTTCTGAATCAGCATTTTCGGTAAGCGCCAGTATCAATGTAGCATCCGGGGCAGTACCAATAAGTGTATCTGTCCAGTTCCCGGCAATAATTGAAGAGACATTTGTGCCATGTCCATGGCTTTGATATGCATCCAATGCCTTGTCAACAAAATTCCTGGAATCCAATAGCTGATCCTGATCATACATTTTTTGAAAGGCAGGAAGCTCAGGCATATTCAGAAATCCTACATCCAACACTGCAACATGTACTCCTGCACCGGTGTACCCTTTTTGATGAAGAAAATTTGCTTTCACCTGGCTTACCTGGGTCAGAGACGGTCCATAAGAATAGGAGGGAGGAACATTCAATGCAGGTTCAAAACGATCCATAGTCGGTACTCCGGGAAAATAAGTCTCTGTGAGTATGGGCATCCATCGTATACTATCAATAAAGGAGATATGGCATAGTGTGTCAATTAACACTGTATCTGTGCTGAGAACAAGGACGCCATTAAGCCATTTGGAGACATGCTTAATTTCCAGGTTAAGTTTTCCCAAGCTGTCAATATATACCTGGGAAACAGGCAGGTCGGTTTCGTCTATGGGCAGAGATTGCCATGCTCTTCTATCAATAGAACGATCTGATAAGAACTCCTCTGGCTTATCAAGCTGATAAGTATTATTATCCTTATCGGAGAAGTAAAACCAATAAGCGTTCTCTGCAACACTTTGTGAAAAAGCAGTAGCAGATACGAGTAATGTTATAGCAATTATTATCGGGCTGCGCATGATTCAATAAAGATAATAAATTGTAGGCGTTTTGGTGCAGTCGCTGCTTATGTCCTGGCAGCGCTAGAAATCTCCATCGTCGGGATCAGGAATGTTGCCAATATTGTCTTCAACATGCTTTATGAACTCATCATAATTCTCCTGCAGTGTTTCAGGATTAAGTATATCTCCATTCGAATATTGCAGTATATCTTTCACTTCACCCTCTTCAGAGAAATACATCCAATCGCCATCCTTAAAGTTGTTTACATAATTCCCTTTGACTTCTACCCGGCCCTCAGGGAAATGTGCTTCATAGCTTCCATGCAGTTTATCATTCTTATAGGTGCAGGTTTGCATTAGATTGCCATCTTCAAAGTATTGAGTCCACTTGCCGTTTTTCACTCCATTCTCGAAATTAAATACCTGGGAAATTTTCCCACTGGCATAGTAGCTCTCAGTGATCCCTTTCTGGATACCGTTGACATAATTTTCTTTCAGATTGATGAAGTCATTTTTCCCATAATATACCCAGACAGAGTCTTTTCTCTGGCTAATGTACAGACCTTCTGCCTTCAATTGCTTATTACCACGGTAAAGTTTAGCATAACACCTGGTAGAATTGGGAAGAAAATTCATTTTAGCAACTAACATTCCCTTTTCATCATATCTCTTCATGGTTCCCACAGGTACACCTTTTTCAAAAACTGCTTCATAACGAAGTGTCCCATCCGGATAATTTACTTTCCATGCCCCGGTTTTCATACCCTGGGCATCAGTTAAATTCTGGCCTGAAAGTGCACAGGGAAGAATTATAAATGAGAGAAGAATGATAAATATTTTTTTACTCTTCATGTGAATATTCATTATGCTATTGCAATATATTCAAAAAACGTTCCAAATTTAATAGATGGTATGGTTCAAAGATAAAAAAAGGGTGCCGTTTCCGACACCCTTTCAGTAATTTTCGCAGTGATTTACTTCACCTCTTCAAAGTCAACATCAGTTACTTCTGAATCGTTGTCTTTTCCACCATTGGCTGAAGCTTCATCCTGTGGATCAGCTTCACCTTGTGGGCCTGCTTCACCTTGTGGGCCTGCTTCACCACCCTGCTCTTGTCCTGCATTGTACATATCCTGTGATGCAGCTTGCCAGGCAGTGTTCAGTTCTGCTGTAGCGGTATCAATCGCTTCCAGGTCTTCTGCTTTATGTGCCTCTTTCAATTTACCCAGCGCCTCTTCAATCACAGTCTTCTTATCAGCGGGTAATTTGTCCTTATTTTCCTTAAGTTGCTTTTCTGTCTGGAATATCAGGCTATCGGCGTTATTCACCTTCTCAATTTTGTCCTTTGCCTGCTTGTCAGATTCTTCATTGGCTTTTGCCTCATTCTTCATTCTTTCAATCTCTTCATCTGAAAGTCCTGAGGAGGCTTCGATGCGGATACTTTGTTCTTTACCGGTACCCTTATCTTTTGCAGATACATTTAATATACCATTGGCGTCAATATCAAAAGTTACCTCAATCTGTGGCACACCACGCATTGATGGTGGAATACCGTCGAGGTGGAACCTGCCAATAGTTTTATTGTCTTTTGCCATTGATCTCTCTCCCTGTAAGACGTGAATCTCCACGGAAGGTTGATTGTCGGCGGCAGTAGTAAATGTCTGAGACTTCTTTGTAGGAATTGTAGTGTTAGACTCAATCAGCTTTGTGCCAACTCCGCCCATGGTTTCAATACCAAGTGACAATGGAGTAACATCAAGAAGCAATACATCTTTCACTTCACCGGTTAAAACACCACCTTGAATAGCTGCTCCAACTGCAACAACTTCATCAGGATTAACTCCTTTAGAAGGTGCTTTTCCGAAAAACTCTTCAACTACTTTTTGAATTGCAGGGATACGTGTTGAACCACCAACAAGGATTACCTCATTAACATCCGCTGCTTTCAATCCTGAATCTTTCAGTGCAGTTTTACAGGGTCCAATAACCGATTGGATCAATTTATCTGCCAACGATTCAAATGTTGCCCTGGTAAGTGTTTTTACAAGGTGCTTGGGTATCCCATCAACTGGCATAATATAAGGTAGGTTGATTTCAGCCTGTGTTGAACTGGATAATTCAATTTTTGCTTTTTCAGCAGCTTCCTTCAATCTCTGTAGTGCTGTTGGATCTTTTTTCAGATCAATTCCTTCATCTTTTTTGAACTCTGCAGATAACCAATCAATGATGACCTGGTCGAAGTCGTCTCCGCCAAGGTGTGTGTCACCATTTGTAGATTTTACCTCGAATACGCCATCGCCAAGTTCAAGAATAGAAATGTCAAATGTACCACCACCAAGGTCGAATACAGCAATCTTCATGTCCGAAGATTTTTTATCCAGGCCATAAGCCAGTGATGCCGCAGTTGGCTCATTTATGATTCTTTTTACTTTCAACCCGGCAATTTCGCCTGCCTCTTTTGTGGCCTGGCGTTGTGAATCACTGAAATATGCAGGTACTGTAACAACAGCATCTGTAACTTCATGTCCGAGATAGTCCTCTGCAGTTTTCTTCATTTTTTGAAGAACCATGGCTGAAATCTCCTGTGGAGAATACATGCGGTCATCAATTTGCACTCGTGGAGTGTTATTTTCACCTTTTACCACTTTATATGGTACACGTGCAACTTCTTTGGTAACCCTGTCGAATGTTTCACCCATAAATCTCTTTATGGAGAATACAGTCTTTTCGGGGTTGGTAATTGCCTGTCTTTTTGCAGGATCTCCAACTTTCCTTTCACCTTTCTCAACAAATGCAACTACAGATGGTGTAGTTCTTTTACCTTCACTGTTAGGGATAACAACTGGTTCGTTTCCCTCCATTACTGAAACACAAGAGTTTGTGGTTCCTAAATCAATTCCAATTATTTTGCTCATTCTTATATCGTTTGGATGTTTTCTAATTATTTCTTTCGTTTAACAGTCAATGATTATGCCAATCGTTTCAATGAATAAAATTGTGAAAATATGGCACTTTGTGGGGTGATCTGCCTGTCAGGTTTTGCTAAAGAGATCATAAAACTGACATTTTGGCGCTGTAATAATTAAATAATTAGCTTTAAAAGTCGGATATTATTGTAAACTTTGCAGAAAATATAGAAAGATATGTCAATTCACAGCACGGTCAGAAAGGTTACAACTCATGTTCTTCATGAGATGAAGCTGAAAGGAGAGAAAATTGCAATGCTAACTGCTTATGATTTCTCCCTGGCAAGAATTATCGATCAAGCGGGTGTAGATATTATCCTGGTTGGAGATTCTGCATCAAATGTCATGGCAGGATACGTGACAACGCTACCCATTACCCTGGACAATATGATTTATCATGCTGCTTCAGTGGTAAGAGCTGTAAAACGAAGCCTTGTTGTAGTAGATTTACCTTTTGGTACTTACCAGGGAAACTCAATGGAAGCTTTGGCTTCATCAGTGAGGATCATGAAAGAGACCGGAGCCAGCGCAGTGAAACTGGAGGGCGGAGTTGAGATTATTGAGTCTGTCGAGAGGATTCTATCAGCCGGTATTCCGGTAATGGGCCACCTTGGGCTTACTCCACAGTCCATTCACAAATTCGGAACATATGTTGTCAGGGCCACGGAAGATGAGGAATCGGGAAAATTGATAGCTGATGCAAAGAAACTTGAGAAAGCGGGTTGTTTTGCCCTTGTTTTAGAGAAAATCCCTGCAAAACTTGGCGAAAAGGTGTCAAAATCACTCAGGATTCCTACGATTGGGATTGGTGCCGGTGGTGAAACAGACGGACAGGTGTTGGTATTGCATGACATGTTGGGTATAACCCAGGAATTTTCTCCGCGATTCTTAAGAAGATACCACAACCTCAATGCAGAGATTACGGGAGCGGTTCAAGCATATATCGAAGATGTACGCTCCAGGGACTTTCCTAATGAGAAAGAACAGTATTAATTTATATATAGCATTACTTGCTCTTGGAAAAACCTATTCGGATACTGTATGAAGATAATCACCTTATTGTGGTAAATAAGCGGATATCTGATATTGTACAGGGAGACAGGACTGGTGACAAGTCGCTGGACAAAAAAATCAAGGAATTTATCAAGGATAGAGACAATAAACCCGGGGAGGTTTTTCTAGGGATACCTCATCGCCTTGATCGACCGGTAAGCGGAGTGGTAGTATATACCAAGACGGGTAAGGCACTGAGCCGCATGGCTGAGCTTTTCAAGACAAAAGAGATAGAGAAAGTGTACTATGCCATCACAAAGGAATTGCCTGATCCCAGGCAAGCAACGTTGGAGCATTATATCACCAGGAACACAAAACAGAATAAATCATATTGCTCAGATAATCAGAAACCGGATTCAAAACATGCCATCCTCCATTACAAGGTAATAAGTTCTTCGGATAAATACCATCTGCTGGAAGTAATTCTTGAAACTGGCAGACATCACCAGATTCGTGCGCAACTGGCAGCTATTGGCTGTCCAATAAAGGGAGATCTGAAATATAACTTCGCCAGGTCTAACAAAAACGGGGGAATCTCATTGCATGCCCGGAAAATCTCATTTATTCATCCGGTTAAGCAGGAACCAATTGAGATTGTTGCTCCCTTTCCGGAGGGTGATATTTACGAGGTATTTGAAACTAACTAGTCAGGTCATTCATAAATGGCAGTGGAAGCAAATCTCTGACACTTGACAGAACTTTTATCTCCTTTGTACCATACATAATAATTTCAACAGGATGGTTCACCCTGTTTTCATGCTCCAGCAATACCTGGCGACAATCACCACAGGGGTAAACATTGCGCTCTACAAATTTGTCATCTGCATAAGCTGCAAGTGCTATTTTATGCACAGGAATACCAGGATACTGGGATCCGGCATAAAACAAAGCCACTCTTTCAGCACACAATCCCGATGGAAAAGCAACATTTTCCTGGTTGTTTCCGGTAATAATCTTTCCGTTTCCAAGCAATAATGCGACGCCAACCTTGAATTTCGAATAAGGAGCCCATGCATTTTCTGTCGCTTCCTTTGCCATTTCAATTAGCATACGACTGTCATCCGGCAACTCCCTGGCATCGTCATAAACACGGACGCTAATTTTTAATTCTTCAATTTTCATAGGACTTACTTTATACAACAAAGGTATATTATTTCGTTCTATTTTAGTAAGGATTTCTTAACAATTGCAGTCATTGACCCATTAACTCATTGACCCATTAACCCATTAACTCATTAACCCATTAACTCATTAACCCATTAACCCATTAACCCATTAACCCATTAACTCATTAACACATTGGCTCATTAACCCATTAACTCATTAACCCATTAACTTAATGTTCAAAACTCTCTTTCAATACCTAGGGTAGAATATCTATTTTTAAACAAAAGTTTTTTCTATGGGGCGACATATTTGTGCAGTACTGATCTCGATTTTGTTTACCAGTATGAATGTTACTTCTCAAAATGGAAGTAAGATCACACGGGAGAAGTATGTTAAAACGTATAGTGACCTGGCGATAAAGGAGATGAAAAGAACTGGAATTCCTGCCAGTATAACCCTGGCCCAGGGCTGCCTGGAGTCTGATAATGGCAATAGTTCGCTAACAGTTCAAGGGAACAATCATTTTGGTATAAAGTGTCACGATTGGAAAGGGGGGAAGATGTATCATGATGATGATGAAAAGGGAGAGTGTTTCAGGAAGTATAAAAGTGCTTATGAATCATACATCGATCACTCCTTATTCCTTACTACCAAATCCAGGTACGAATTTTTATTTGATCTCAGGACCGGGGATTATAAAAGATGGGCGAAAGGACTGCAAAAAGCTGGTTATGCCACCAGTAATAAGTATTCATCATTGTTGATTAAGATCATTGAAGAGAACAATCTTCATGAATATGATAAAGGTGTAGTTGCAGGTGGAGACAAAACAACAAGAAGACCGCAAAGGTATCAGAGACAAACCAGGAAGGAAACTGAGATTGGATCAGCGAGAGCTATGTATAAAAATAACAGGATCGATTATATCATTGTCCGGGAGGGAGATACCCCTGAACTTTTGAGAGAGGAACTGGATCTTTATCCAAACGAGATTTACAAGTATAATAACCTGGAAAAAGGTATGGCATTAGATTCAGGCATGATTATTTATCTTCAGCCAAAAAGAATGCATGCAGAGAAAGGAAACGACGTTCACGTGGTGCAGGAAGGAGAAACATTAAGAACAATTTCACAAATGTATGGAGTTAAGCTTGGCAGTATCTATCGCATGAATCATCTTGATGAAGGATCTGTACCTGAAGTTGGTACTGAGCTGAATCTTCGAAAAAGCAAGAAGGCAGTCAGTTTGCCGCTGGATGAACCGCGCGAAGAGGAGGAGCCAGTACAGGAAATGGAGTTCGAATTTGATGGCTTCTGATGTTCATAAAATGTTAATACTATTGATGCTCAAAACTTTACAATGGTGATTCAGTTACGTATTTTTACGTAAACTTCACCATCATGCCACAGTCTGAACCAACTTCTTCCCAGCGTGATAATATGGGGCTCCCTCCAGACGGAAGGCAAACCAGGATAGATTTTTTCTCCACTTCACGTACAGGAAAAAGTGATTCTCATGTTGTTTCATCGAAAAAGAATTCCTTTGAATGGTGGCATGCTTTAACAGGTTGGATGAGACCAGGCAAGCAAGAACAGAAGAGAAATCTTAATGAGTTTGATTATTTCCTGGTATCTAAGAAGTACAGTGATAAAACATGTAAGAGTTATATATTCATGCTTCGTAAATTCTTTTCATACCTGGAGGAAAATCAATTGACTCAGCTGGGTCCGGGTGTGATTGAAGATTATAATTATGAATTTTTTGTCAGAGGCAGATATTCAAGATCATACCAGCTGCAATTTATCAATGCACTGACTCTCTATTTTAAGTTTTCCGAAAATGTAAAGGTGAATCTAAAAGGATTGCAGCGCTCAGGTGTCAAAAAGGTCAGGTAAAGCTGTAAGATTCGATATCACCCTGGAAACCACGTAAGAAATCTTCAACATTCATTCTCTTTTTTCCGGCTAATTGTAAGGATGTAATCTTGTACATGCCATTTTTTACGGCCACCTCAATAAAGGATTTATTGTCTGATTTTATGGTGCCTGGTAACAGTTCATGCTTAGCTTCAACTGGCTCACCACAGAATATTTTACAAACAGTAATTTTCCCTTCCGTAGAAATGAGCTCGCTAAATGCAGATGGGAAGGGGCTTAGTCCGCGAATGAGATTTGTTACAGTATCCAGGTTCATTTTCCAATTGATTCTGCAATCTTCCTTGAAGATCTTGGGCGCTTTTTTTAGGAGTGCTTCAGGAATATTAAATGATTCCTGTTCAAGTGGACTTACGGAATCAGACATGACGTTGTTAGTAGTTTTCACAACCAGGTCGGCACCTGCATACATTAACTTGTCGTGAAGTTTTCCGGCATCGTCACCTGGCTCAATTTTTACCTTTGTATGAGATAGAATCTTTCCAGTGTCAATCTTCTTGTCGATAAGAAAGGTAGTTACGCCAGTCTCTGTCTCACCATTGATAATGGCATGGTTGATGGGTGCTGCACCGCGATATTGGGGGAGGAGTGAAGCATGTAGATTGAAGGTGCCGTGTTTTGGCAAGGACCAGATCACTTCCGGCAGCATTCTGAATGCAACAACTATGAACAAATCAGCGTTCAATGTTTTCAATTCATTGATAAAATCCTGATCCTTTAGGTTTTCAGGTTGGTATATTGGGCAATCCAGGTTTTCCTGTGCAAATTGTTTGACGGCTGATTCCCTGAGGTTCATTCCCCTTCCGGCAGGTTTGTCAGGCGCCGTTATAACCGCAGCAATGTGTATCCCATTGTCCATCAATGCACGAAGAGGTGCAGTGGCAAATTCCGGAGTACCCATGTATACTATGTGGATATCAGGGGAGCTCATGACTAATCGTTTTGATCATACCGGGCAATATTCAAAAAGTGCCCCATCTTTGTTCTTTTCGTCTCCAGGTAAAACTCATTGTGGGCATTGGGCTTTATTTCAAGAGGAAGAGATTCAACAATTTCCATTCCATATCCTTCAAGACCTGTCTTTTTTACAGGGTTGTTTGAAAGGAGCCTGATTTTTCCTATCCCGAGTTCGTGCAGAATACCAGCGCCTACTCCATAATCACGTTCATCATCTTCAAATCCAAGTTCCAGATTTGCTTCAACAGTGTCAAATCCTTCTTCCTGGAGCTTATATGCTTTGATTTTGTTGGATAAGCCAATGCCTCTTCCTTCCTGGTTGAGGTAGATAATTGCGCCTTTCCCTTCTTTTTCAACCATTTCCATTGCTTTATGCAACTGTTCACCACAATCGCATTTGTAACTTCCAAATATATCACCGGTAGCACATGAGGAATGTACACGAACCATGATGGCGTCATCTTTTGTCCATGTCCCTTTTGTCAATGCAATATGCTCTTGTCCGTTAGATTTTTGAATAAAAGGGATCAGGTTGAAGTTCCCAAAGGCAGTAGGTAGTTTTACCTGTACACCTTTAATTACAATACTATCTGATTGGAGTTTATATGCAATAAGGTCTTTTATGGTGATAATCTTGAGATCGAATTTTTTGGCAATCTCCATGAGTTGAGGCAAACGCGACATAGTGCCATCTTCATTCATAATTTCCACGAGCACTCCACCTGTCTTTAATCCGGCGAGTTTGGTAAGGTCCACAGCTGCCTCTGTATGACCGGCTCTTCTCAAAACACCCAGGTATTTCGATTTAAGCGGAAAGATATGTCCTGGCCTGGCAAGGTTATCCGGCCTTGTAGAAGGATCTACCAATGCTCTGACTGTCTTGGCCCTGTCAGATGCAGAAATCCCAGTAGTAGTGCCACTTCCCAATAAATCTACAGATACCGTAAAAGCAGTATTGTGGCTGCTGGTATTCGTTGCAACCATCATATCCAGGTCAAGCTCTTTGCAGCGTTCTTCGGTAAGGGCGGCACAAATCAATCCCTTTCCATGGGAGGCCATGAAATTTATTGTTTGAGGTGTTGTCAATTCGGCAGCAGCAATAAAATCACCTTCATTTTCCCGATCTTCATCATCTACAACAATGATTACCTTCCCGTTCTTAATCTCCTCAATAGCTTCCTCTATTGTGTTCAGCTGAAACTCTTTATCGTTCTGTAGGTCTCCAGACATGCGCTTTTACTCCCCTTAAATTATTAATAAATCCTTGTAGCAAAGCAATATTCATAGATGTGAAATGCCTTACAAAGCGCAAAAATACAATATGTATTCCAATTTTACTCAGAAAAAAGTCAATAATGGGAAATGATACTACTAGCAGCATGCCATAAAAGGAATAAGTGTAGAAAATATGATGGTTAAAAAGGAGTGCATTTGCAAGAATAAACAGGGCGAAAATAAATGGTCCAATCCACCTGATTACCTTATGTGAAAAGTAAGAAAATGATTTTCCCTTCCAGGGAGTCAGAAGCTCTTTAAAGAAATATGTCATGTTCTTATAGTTCCCAGTGGCTATCCTTACTTTTCTCCTGTATTCTTCAGATAATAAGTTAGGTACATCTTCGTAAGAGAGAACCTTGATATCTAGAATTGCCTTTTGTTTTTTTCTAAGGACATTCATTGTTATGAAAAAATCATCCACTGAAAAGCCCGGAGGAACTTCAGTGTATAGTTTTTTTCTCATGGCATAAATGGCACCGTAAATACCTATGGTGGATCCCCAAATCAGACCTTCCCTGTATTTCATCAGAATTTCTCTTGACATAAAGGCCCTTTCCTGTATAGAGACCCCATCTTTTTGTATGCTTTCATTCAGAATGTTTCCTCCGACAATACCTATGGATTCATTCTTAAAATGTTCTGCCAGTCCCTTCACTGTGTCCTGATGAAAAATAACTTTGGCATCTGTCATGACCACGATTTCGTCTTTAACTTCTTTCATCAGAAGATTAATAACAGCAGGTTTTCCCTGGCGTTCCTTGAAGAGCACTGCTTTGCAGTTTTTATTGTCTTTTTGATATTGTTCAAGAATCTCTTCGGTGCCATCATCTGATGCATCTGAGCCAACAAGAATACTAAGTTTGTTGGCAGGATAGTTAGAGCGTAAAACGGATTCTATCTTTTCTTTAATAATTGCCTGTTCATTAAAGACTGACATGACAACGGTAACAGGAGGTAAGTCGTCGGTTTTGAACTTGTCTTTATTCTCTTGTTTTCTGCTGGCAAGTATCTTTAATAGCCATGGAAATAGCAGGTAAGAGTGCATGATCAGGAGCACGCTAAGCCAGAATATACATTGCCAGATGATCATGATTGTTGTTTGTAGAATTCTTTTAAACTTGTTGAGATTTCTAAGTTATCAAAATTTTCCTGAATGAAATTTCGTGCATTCGTGGAGATAAGTTCACTTAAATCCTTGTCTGTGATCAATTGTTCCAGGTAACCGGCAAAAGTTGCTCCGTCATTCGCAATTAAAATATTTTCACCTGCTGTTACAGGGATACCTTCTGCACCAATACTGGTTGTTACCACGCATTTGCCAAGCGCCATTCCCTCGAGGATTTTAATTCTTATTCCGCTTCCCGTCAGTAAAGGTACGGCCATGATATTGTATTTTGCCATAAATGCTTTTGCATCTTCAACTTCACCGTGATAAATGAGGGAAGGATGTTTCATTTCTTCCAGGAGCTCAGGCGGAGCATTTCTCCCTGCAAAATGTAAAACCGGAGTTTCTTTGTTCCTGGTCATATGGGGTAGAACCTTCCTCTTAAACCAAAGCAGTCCCTCCTGGTTTGGAAGCCAGTCGAGCGAGCCCAGGAAGAAAACACTGTTCTCTGTCACTTTTTCCCTGGCAGGATAATCTTCCATATTTATTCCGGTGGGAATAGTCATCCCCGGTAAAGTTGGATTCATTCCTAGAAATACTTTGTGATCTCTTTCTGAAATAGGAACTATCATATCTACCTTGTCCAATAGTTCGTTTTCTAATCTTTTGATTCGTTTTGCAAGATTTGCCAGGTAAAGGCGTGTGAGTATTCCGGTCTCATTTTTCGCTTTCTGTTTCCAGATTTCATGTTCGATATTATGAGCCCTGATGGAAATCTTCGCTTTGCTCAATGATCTGATAAGGGGGATATAATGCACAAGGTATGGGCCTTCTAACTGAATGATATCGTACTCAGATTCCTTGAGCAGTTCTTCAAGTTTTGATGAAAAACTTTTTTTATTAAACCTTTCTGATATATAAGGTTTTTTTGAAAAAAACAGGTTTCTTAAAGCATCAAACAGTTTGAGGGAAGTATCTGTTTTCACGCATTCAATCCTGATAAGCTTGCTAATATTTAAAGGGATATCTTCAGGAGGAAAGAAGTGTTTTTTTGTATTGAAAGTCAGCATGCTAACCTTGCAGCCAGCTTCTGAGAGCCCCATTGAAAGATTCAGTGTTGCAATGGCTCCTCCGTCTTTAGGAGGATAAGGGAGTTTACTGCTTAGAACAAGTATATTCATCTTACCTGCTGAACTTGTTTCTTGAATTTCTCTTTAATCTTCTTGAAGAAAGCAAAATAGGTTTCAATATTCAGAATTACAGAATCATTAGCGGCTTTGTATGTCAGGAAAATACTTAGTGGAACGAGTATTATTGACGATATCCACATTCCAGATTCCACGGAGAGCATATCTTCCCGTGCAAATTTCTCACCTGTAATTGAAATCATGTAGTAGATGAGGAAGAAAACTACACTCACAATTATAGGAACACCAAGACCTCCTTTTCGTATAATGGCTCCAAGGGGTGCCCCGATGAAGAAGAAAATCAGGCATGCGAAAGAAAGCGTGAATTTTCTTTGCTTTTCAATTTGGTATCGTCTGAGTTTATGAATTTTATAGCTGATGGTGTTGGTGTTGGTAGAAACATATGATTTATTTGTTCTTGCGAAATTTATTGCCTGTGTAATGGCCCTGCGTTTCTCAAGTCGGGAGAGATTGCTATAAGCTGAATCGAGAGAAATCTGTATTGTTTTTGGTGTCATTACCTCTAAATCAGTTGTATCCACTTTTGTCACTGTCTTTACCAAATTTCGTTTTTTCTTCTTATAGGTATTTTTATCAAGCGTTTTACCAATGGATGCATACAGCTTATCAATATCTGTTTCAATAGAATCTTCGAAGTGAGTCAGTTGCTCCAGGTTCATCATGGAAAAGCTGTTCCTGAATAAGTTTTGGTCTGTTCTGTTCAAGCCAAACCCGGTCATTTCTATAACCAGTTCCTGGGTGGCGAATTTGTCCCTTCTGTGGGGATAATTTTTAGGGCCGCCTCTTCCCCTGGCCTTTTGCATCTCCACGTAGCTATGGCCATTATAAAGAATGAGGATGAGATTTTTTTCATCATTTGACATGCGCATATACCCCGAATCTGCTACTGTAACGCTTATATTTCCAGCTTTCTCTGTATGATCATAAATCCAGATATCTTTTAGCAAATTACTTCTTCCGTCTTTCTCACCGATACGAATCGAATATCCCTCAAGGGTATTATCAAATATACCAGGTTGAATTTGCATCTCCGGCCTTTGTCGTTGGATATCATAGAGCAATGATCTCAATTTCAGGTTCGAAACCGGCATTACATTGTTGGAGAAGAAAAAAGCAGCAATAGTGAGAAAACCTACAACAATGTATAGGGGTGACATAATTTTACTGAGAGAAACCCCTGATGTTTTCATGGCCAGAAGTTCCAGGTTTTCACCAAGGTTTCCGAAGGTCATTAATGCTGCCAGCAGCACAGCAAGGGGTAGTGCCATAGGTACCATGCTGGCACTGGAGTATAGCAGAAACTCTGCCAATATCTTCATTTCAAGCCCCTTACCTACCAGGTCGTCGATATATTTCCATAAGAACTGCATAAGCAATATGAAAATTACCAGGAAAAAGGTAAGAATGAGAGGACCTATAAACGATTTTATAACTAAATAATGTATACGTTTCATTCGTAACAGTTCTTCATCAGATCAGACCATTCATTTTTAAAACGGTAACAAAAGTAAGTTATTTTGGAGGAAAGACAATTGATGTTATAAACCAATTAGATGTTTTAGCTCAGAAATCTGACTGTTCCAAAGATTAATGGCATCTTCTTTTTCATCTTCTTCAGCGAAATCAGTGATTAGGAGGGCGAGATCGCCTGTTAATTCATCTTTATGAATCTTAAACTCAAAGTAGGATTCATCGTTTTCATCTTCTTCCCACTTGAAGCGTATGTATTTATTATCTTTTTTCGAGAGAACTTCTGCAATCTGCTCAGTACCTTCCCATAAGAAAGTAAATCGTCCTTTTCTTAAGTTTACGTCTTCAGCAAACCATTCTGAAAGCCCTCCGGGTGTACTCAATCTGTTAAACAAGACTTTGGGAGATGTATTCAAAGTATACTCCAGTTCATATTTAGCTACCATGAAATCGGATTTTATCGGATAATTAGGTGTCTTTCTGCAATATAATAAAATTATGTGATTAATAAAATTATCAGATATTGTGCCAGATAAAAAGAGGTTGATTCAAAAATCATATTCTATCTTTAGAATTTTCCTCGATATTATGAAATCTTATTCAAGAGCAGAAAAACAGGCAGCATTGGCAGCTGCAACATTTGCAGCATTTTTGACTCCTTTCCTGGGGGCAGCACTTAATGTGGCTCTGCCAACAATTGGAGAAGAATTTGAAGCAAATGCTATTCACCTTAATTTAATTGCCACCGTTTATCTTTTATCTACTGCTATGTTCATCCTGCCATTTGGAAAATTGGGTGATATTGTAGGCAGGAAAAAGATATTTAGTTATGGCTTGATCGTTTTCCTTGTTTCAACGGTAATGGGAGCACTATCTCCCAGTATGACCTTCTTAATTATTTTTCGGGTTCTACAAGGAATTGGAAGTGCCATGATCTTTGGAACCGCTGTAGCTATCCTGACATCAATTTTTCCTCCGGGGGAAAGGGGAAGGGCACTGGGAATAAATGTGGCAGCAGTATATATTGGTTTGTCGGTAGGGCCTTTTGTCGGTGGACTATTAACTCAATACCTGGGATGGAGAAGTGTATTTTGGGTTTTAATTCCTTTTGGAATTGTCGCATTCATTCTTATTCGCATAAAGATAAAGGGAGATTGGGCCGATTCGATGGGGGAGAAATTTGACTGGTGGGGCTCGCTGTTTTATATGTTCACCTTATTGTTTCTGATGATTGGTTTTAGCTTTCTACCGGAATGGTATGGATATATATTTATATTGATTGGCTGCTTATCCCTGTTTCTTTTTATCAGGTTTGAAAACAGAATATCAAATCCCCTCCTGGAGATATCACTGTTTCGTCTGAACAGGGTATTTGCCTTTTCCAATCTCGCTGCATTAATAAACTATAGCGCCACTTTCGGTGTTGGTTTTTTAATGAGTCTTTACCTCCAATACATCAAGGGACTGGACCCAAGGGGTGCAGGTATTATTTTGGTTGTACAACCGCTCATAATGGCTGTTTTTTCTCCTGTGACAGGAAAATTATCCGACAGGATTCAGCCACAGCTTTTAGCTTCCATTGGCATGGCATTTACTACTGTTGGCCTTGTATTGCTTATATTTCTGCAGGCAGATACGCATATTGCCTACGTTCTGTTCGTTCTTTCTTTGCTCGGTATAGGTTTTGCGCTATTTTCCTCTCCCAATACCAATGCTATAATGAGCTCTGTTGAGCGAAAGCACCTTGGCATAGCTTCAGGTGCCGTGGGGACGATGAGAATGATAGGACAGATGCTAAGCATGAGTATAGTCTTAATACTTTTCTCTGTACTTATTGGCAAAGCAGAGATATCGCCCGAAGTACATGGCGCATTCTTATCCTCCATGCATATTGCATTCCTGATCTTTTCTGTTCTCTGTTTTGTTGGAATATTTGCCTCGGTAGCCAGGGGAAAGATTGGAAAATAATTTGGGGATTTTGGAATGAAAAGAGACGCGCCTCATGGCGCGTCTCTACAAATACAAATAATTATTTATCCTGGAGTTTATTTTTTTAGCACTTTCATGCTGTATGCATTGTTGCCGTCTGCAACCCTGATAAAATACAGACCGTTTGGCTGAGCTGAAAAGTCAATGGTTTTTTCAGTGCTCGGCTTTTCAATAAATTCAGCTTACAATTTGTATAAAGGAGGATTCAGTATATCCACTTAATTATGAAAGAAATATGAACCTAACCATGTAAGTTACGATATCAAAATATAATTGTCAAGGATTATTTGAGCAAAGAAACTATGTTAAAGAAACTATCCCTATTGATATTTTTCTATATTGGGATGCATATACATCTTGAATAAATAAACTTTTAGTATTGTTATGACCCCTAAACCTGACTTTAGCCGGAAAATTGGATTCGACAACGAAGCGTATATCAAAGCTCAAACCGAGTCTATCCTGGAGCGTGTTGACCTATACCAGGAAAAGTTATACCTGGAGTTCGGGGGGAAGATTATGTACGATTACCATGCATCAAGGGTATTACCGGGATTTGACCCAAATGTAAAAATGCGACTTCTTCAGGAACTAAAGGATAAAGCCGATATAATAATGTGTGTGCATGCCGGAGATATTGAGAGAAAAAAGATGCGTGCAGATTTTGGTATTAGTTATGATTCAGATGCTTTGAAAACTATTGATGACTTCAAGGAATGGGGCCTGGACATAACAGCAGTTGTAATTACCCGTTACAAGAACCAGCCCCAGGCAAGATCATTTAAAAACAAGCTTGAGCGAAACGGAGTCAAAGTGTATACCCATGGATATACGGAGGGTTACCCTACAGATGTGGACTTGATTGTGAGTGACCAGGGATATGGAGCCAATCCACATATTGAAACCACAAAGCCGATCGTAGTAGTAACTGCTCCCGGACCTGGAAGTGGAAAGCTGGCCACTTGCCTGAATAATCTCTACCATGACTATAAGCAGGGGATAAAAGCAGGGTATGCAAAATTCGAAACTTTTCCCATCTGGAACCTGCCTATCACACACAAGGTAAATATTGCCTATGAAGCAGCAACGGTTGACCTGAAGGATATTGTTCAGATTGATTATCATCACCTGGAGGCCTACAATATAAAAACAGTAAATTACAACCGGGACAATGAGGCCTTCCCATTGCTTAAAAGGATTCTTGAAAAGATTACGGGGGAAGAGGCGATGTACAAATCTCCCACTGATATGGGCGTCAACAGGGCAAGCAAAGGAATTGTAAATGATGAAGTGATTGCCGAAGCGTCTCATCAAGAGATCATACGCAGGTTTTTTCGTTGTAAGGTTGAGTATGCCATGGGACTGGTCGAAAAAGACTCATTAGACAGGTCAAAGGAGATCATGGAGAAGGTAAAAGCGAAGGAAGAGGACAGGAGTGTTGTTATGCCCTGCAGGCAGGCGGCCCAGGAAGCAAATAAAACGGGGAAAGGAAGTGATGGAACGTATTGCGGAGCAGCCATTGAACTGAAAGATGGTACCATCATCACGGGAAAGAACTCACCGCTCATGCATGCGTCCTCAAGTCTCATCCTGAATGCCACCAAACACCTGGCTGGTTTACCCGATAATATTTTACTCTTACCTGCCAATATGATCGAGAAGGTTGCTTTCTTAAAAAAAGAGATCCTTACAGGGAAAATGGTAAGTCTTGACGTGGAAGAAACGTTGATCATGCTGGGCATATCTGCCATCTCCAATCCGGCTGCCCAGGTATCCATAGAAAAGTTGTCTGAACTGCGAGATTGCGAAGTTCACCTGAGCCACATACCCACACCCGGAGATGAAGCAGGACTGAGAAAATTGCATGTTAATCTCACCTGTGATCCGGAATTTTCTTCAACGAGTTTGTTTATGGGGGAGTAGGGGGTAGAACCTCCCGCAGAAACATGAATAATATGGCACAGATATTGAGGTTTAATCTACTACACTGTTAGAAGAGATGGCACAAAAGCAGCAATTAGCAATCAAATACATAGCATTTCTTTTTTTTCTTTCTATTGCTTCATTAAGTTTTGCCCAGGAATCAAGTGGAAAACAAGAAAAGCCAAAAATTGGCTTAGTATTAAGTGGGGGCGGAGCAAAGGGATTGGCACACATTGGAGTGATCAAAGTTCTGGAAGAAGCAGGGATTAAACCCGATATTATTACCGGAACAAGTATGGGTAGTATTATCGGAGCTTTATATGCCGTAGGTTATACCACTGAAGAAATGAGTGAGATCACTACAAATGCTGATTGGGAATACCTTTTAATTCACACAGAAACATTAGAAAAAGTTTCACTAGCTGAAAAGTCAGAGTCAAATAAATATCTTTTTTCAATGCCAGTAAAGGGCAAGCAAATAGACCTTCCCATTGGTCTAATTGAGGGACAACACATTGAAAGTTATCTCTCAGAGCTATTCTGGCCTTTAACAGCAGAGGAAGATTTTAATACTTTACCCATTCCCTTTCATTGTATGTCGGTAGACCTGATTTCGGGAAAAACTTTTGAACACCGTTCCGGGGATCTGGCAAAATCCATCAGGGCAAGTATGTCCATTCCCACTATCTTTTCACCGGTACCTATGGATTCAATGCTCCTGGTTGACGGAGGAATAACCGATAATTTCCCTGTTCAGGAAGCCCTTGAAATGGGAGCTGACATTATTATTGGTGTTTATGTTGGTTTCGACGAGGATGTAGCAGCTGAAGACCTCTCCTCTATTACTGATATATTGCAACGTTCAATTGCTCTTGCTGGTATTGTTGAGGCGAAAGCCCAATTTTCGAAATGCGATATTCTAATAAATCCCGAACTGGGGGACTATGGGGTTAGTGATTTTCTCAATGGCGAGATAATTGAGAAGCTGGGGGAAGAAGCTGCGCGCAAACAATACGATGAAATTGAAGCACTTGTTAAAAAATACGATCTAAAATATAAAGAGACCCAAAAATTCAAGCAGGTTAAGAAAGTTTTAATCAGTGATATTGAGGTTGAAAATCTACAATATCTGGATGAGAAATATGTAAGGTCGAAATCAGGTATCCATCCCGGAGACTCAGTTTCTTTTAAGGATATAAAGGAAACCATAGAAAATATGTATGGTACACAGCATTTTCTAAAACTTACATATTCTCTGAAAAAGAGTAAAAATGGGGAGGCCTATGTATTGGTTTTTCATGTAAAGGAAAATCAACGCGCCCTTATAGGTATAGCACCTAATTTCGACGTTGACCTGGGAGTTGGACTGGTTGCAAATATCACACTTCGTAATATTATCACGCCCTCATCACGTTTTCTGATCAGTGCAAAAATCGCTGAAGATCCGGGCATTAATGTTGCACTCGATAAGAAACTAGGAAAAAGTCAGCAATTCTCCGACCATTATTTCCTGAATGCATACAATTATGAACTACCCTATCAGTTAGGAAATGAATATTTAGGAATCTATAAACGCTATTATTTTGATAGCGGATATGGAATATATTGTGCACTGAGCCTAAATCATCAGTTAGGAGTCAATTTGTATTATAAATACAACCTGTATATACCCGGCCAGGGTTTCATGAACTTTGATGCTGAAGCTGAACCTAAAAGGGACAAATCCGCTGCATTAGGATCTAATTTTTACTATAAAATGAATACTACGGACGATTTATACTTCCCCGGAAAAGGAAATAAGCTGGAGATTTCGATTGAAAATGCCTATAGTCCAAATCCCACAATCGTTTTAGCTCAAAATGCTACTCAAAGTGAATATTATTTCCCAGAAAGCAAAAATTTTTCCACCACTCTGCTTATAGATTATAATTGGTACAAATTATTTGCTAAAAGATTCACCTATAATTTTGGAGCGGGAGTTGGTCTGCGTTCTAATGACCCGGGTTTTAGCGGAATATTTTTATTGGGCGGCCCTCAGTTCAATAATAATTTAACTTTTATGAACTTCGCCGGTTATAATTTTGCTGAAGTCTATACCCAGAATTACAGCTATGTAAACTCAACAGTTAATTTGGAAATAATTTCCGGACTATATCTAAGTGCAACAGTAAATATTGGGAACATGGCCATGACTAACAAGGATCTTTTTCAAAACTTTATAAATAATGATATCGGAGATTACTATATTGGGTTCAATACCGGGGTAAAATATAATTCTATTCTTGGACCAATTCAATTGTTGATTTCAAACAATAACAAAGACAATAGGTCACGCCTCCATTTGAGCATAGGATTCCCTTTCTAATCTAATTTATCTGTTCCGTCGCATCTATTGAAAAAGGGTTACATAAAATATTGTAAATCTCTGTATTCTCTATAATTATTCATATAGATACAATTAAGAATTCAGTTAGATCAAACCGTGAATTTTAAGTCTTGTTTTATGGTCCTTTATCATCTCAATTGTTTTATTAATAAGCTTTTTGTTTTGCTGTGAGGGCTTATTGCTATTTGTATTATTTATTAAAGCGCTTTGTGCATATTCAATAGATTTGTTAAAATCTTCCATCCACCAATAAGCTATACTTAGGTTGTAATATAGCATTGTTGTGATCTCTTCATTTATTCTGGCTTTCTTATCATGAGACGATTCATTTAAGGCTTTTTCCCAGATACTTATTGCTTTTTTAAACTCCTCAGTTTCTTTTTCCTTATCAGACAGACCGGATATCATAATAAATGCATTTTCCATAATATCAACGGCTTCATTGAGATCTGAATAATCATGTTTCTTTGCTTTACCTGTGGCAATTTTAATTTTCTTAGTTTTTTCAACATATGAAAAATTGCTTTCCAACAAATTCTTTATCTCTGATAATGATTTTTTATCAAACTTGTTTTTTAAGTCAGTAAATTTTTCTTTTTCTTCATTTAACTTTGAATCTAGTTCACCTGTTGAATAAGACCATTTTCCTATATCAAAGTTCATTTGATTTTCATTGTGAATAATGGTTTCTTGAAAGAGTAGTTCACCTGCTAAATCCTTTAAATTTAATGTAACAGGATACTCACACTTGATCTTATAATAATAACCAGTGAGGTTTTTGCCTTGATTAACATTATAGACATTTTCCGTAATAAGCTCTTTATGAACTTTAAATTCTCCAAATTCTGCGATGATATGTATATCTCCGGTTTCAGCTTTATCATAGCCTTCTAATTTAAGATATTGATTTTTTAATTTGTCAATATCTCCGTTTTCTGTTGTTATATCAATGATTAATTCTGAGCTATAAGATTTTATTGTTTTATTTAAAGGTTTTAAGGGAAGTTGAGTATAAGTTATTTTTAGATTTTTAAAAACGGGCTTTTGAGCTTCGCTTAAAAAAGAGAATGAAAAGCAAATAATGATAAATAATACTGATTTAAAGTTCATAATATTTGATTTTATAATTTTTAATGATTAAAGGTACACTAATTGGTTCTGTCCTTTAGATTTACAATCTGAATATTTAATAGAAAATGACATTGTTGGGATGAGGTATCTCAAAGGTGAGATTCATAACCTCTATTTTGTTTATTATTGAAAAAAGAATGGGGTGAACTCTGGTTCGTAAAGGAATACTCCATTTTTATATAAAACATTTCCAAAATCGTACAGAACATAATATTGTAAGAAGGTCTCAGAATACCTGGGGTAATTCATTAAATGAAGATCCTGACTATTTCGAATGTCGGTTAAAAAATGATTCGACTGCTTTATTCCATTCTTTTAGGGATTTTTTTCGCTCCTTATTGTTGGATTCAAGAACTTCATTCGATTCATTAACAGCCTGATTATATGTAGCTACTGCTTCGTTATATGTATCTATATCTTGCTGTGTTCTGTCCCTGGATTTAATTGATTCAAAGTTTTTTGATATTTTTTCAAAGTTATCTTTCTTCATATAAAAGTCTGTCGTAACCGGGAAACCTTCTTCTGCTTCATTCTTATAAAATCTTAGTATTTTCTGTAATTGAAGCTTTAGCTCTGAATCTTCCCGAAGTCCCCTTATAGTATCTGCTTTTTCCAATCCTTCAGATGAATACGAAAGCAGAGTACTTGTATTCTGCTCAAAGGCACTGAGATCATTACGCATCATTGCGTCCATCACATATATTTCCTGTTTGTATGATTTAAAAAATATCAAATACAATTCGTTATAGTACTTCAATGTCTCACTCGCCCTGCTTATACGTTCTGAGGTTTTGTCAGAATCCCCTTCGACCAGGTTTATGTCATACCTTGAGGCAAATGCCTTTTGAGCCACAATCATTTCATCAAACGCGGCATTGACCTTGTCATTCGCCTGCTCTTTGGCTAAGAGGTAGGCCTCCATCAAATCATACGATTGTTCTGCGATGTCTTCCATATCTAATATCTTATCAAAATCCTCCCTAAGGATTGTATAACTTAAAGACAAGTAGTTAACTACTGTACTTTTTAGACTATCGTCTGGCGTTATTTTCCGTATTCTTTGAACTGCGTATTTTGCATTCCAGACTTCTACTATAAGTTCTTGTCGCTTGTTCTCAACTTTCCTGGCCCCTTTGCCCCGTGTAACGGCCTTTAAATATGCCCATGTCTCATTCTTTGAGTTTTCGACTGTCGAAAAAATATCATTCATATACTTCCACGCATTGTCATCAGCTTGTGCCTGAAGTTTGTCAGGCACAATAAGTACTCCCAATAAGATGAATAGCATGCTAAAATAGGTTCTCATTTCATTCTGTTTTTCTGTTTAAATCAATCAAATCATTAATTATTGAATATGCTTCTCCAATATAAATATCTCTTTTAATACGCGACATACTACCTTCATTCACATCATTATACGACTCAAACTGTTCATTAATACTCTCAATATAACTAGGATATTTTACACTAAATGACAGTTCTTCTTTAAGCGGATCTACGCTTCCCATAGCTTGAAAATACTGCTTGAATGCTTCTAATTTAAGTGGAATTGAATAGTCTCGCTGGTTCCAAATGTTGTTCTTGCTTAGCTTATTTGGGACAATAAAAGCTGAATCATTCATCAATCTCGCTTTGCTTAAATCATTCAAGGTCTTAATAGGCAAATCCTTCAATGGATAATAATATGTCTTCTTATCAGTGCTTAAAGGAGCGAGTGCAGAAGGATAGGTACATTCGCCAACCTGATCATTCTGATAGACAGAGGGTATTTTAATATCTGGAATCACTCCTTCTTCTTGAAGACTTTTGCCTGAAACCCTGTAGAATACTCCCCGGGTTAGTTTCAAATACCCCCGAGGCACCCCTTTATATGTCTCAAGATTATTGAACCTATATGCATCAATTGGCACAATCTCCTGCATACTTGATTTCCCAAAAGATTTTGTTCCAACTATAACAGCCCTGTTATAGTCTTGCATTGCTGCAGCAAATAGCTCTGAAGCAGACGCACTAAAAGTGTTTATTAGAATAATAAGAGGACCTCCATAAATTGTTCCCCTATTCATGTCCTTTATTGATAACGGTTCTACGCCTCGTGATTGGCTAATACTTAAAGCACCATAATCTATAAATAGTCCTGACAATAGAATTGCCTCCAGCATTGAGCCACCACCATTATCTCTTAAGTCAACGATGAGCCCTGATATTCCTTCTCTCTTAAGTCTGACTAGCTCTTTAGCTACATCATTCGCACATCCTTTATAGCTAAAATTATTTTCATCTGATTGGGAATAAAATGAAGGGAGATATATGTAGCCGGTTTTAGCTTTTCCTTCAAGTAAAAAACTCTGAATAATATTCTCCTGAACATCAATTTTCTCTTTTTGCAGGCTAAGCTCTAATTCTTTACCATTCTTTTTTCTTACTAGAAATTCAGCCCTTTCTATTTCTTCCGAAGCCAGGAAATCCAAGGCTTCCTTTATACCAATACAATCAAAATCCTTTTCTATTTCAAATGCTCCTACTTTTAGAATTACATCACCGACATTTAATGCATTACTTTTCCAGGAAGGACTTCCAGGAATAATTTTGACTATTTCTATTTCCCCAAAATCATTTTTTGACACGTAGAATCCAAATGATTTTGTCTCCTTAGAAAGAGAACCAATAAATGCCTGTTCTTCAGCTTGCGTAAGATACAAGGTATGAGGATCAAAAGCCATGGCCACAGCTTTCAGAAAGCATGAACCAACATACTCTTCCAATCCACCATTATCTAAAATTTTTGATTCTATCCTGTGCTGCTCACGTCTTATCTGCACCTTTTCCAGGTCATGCAAGAGTTCAACAATCTCATCTTGTGATTTTTCTACAGAATCAACATTGGAAAAGTATGAAGACAAAACTTGAAGTTTTATCATTTTCTCCCATTGGTTCATCCTCTGATTGTCGGAATGAAGAACACTACCATTAATAATTGTTATACTATCATCTATGTTGTAATCAAAATCTCTGGTTTCAAAAGATGTCAGCAGTGAATCGATACTGAGTAATTTATTTCTGAAGACATCTGTCGCTTTCTTTAAGAAGAAACAACTCTGGTTTAAGATTTCATCATCAATGGAATATTTTGCTTCTTCCAGTTCCTCCAATTCAGATTTTGACAGATATAATCCATAAGGATCCAGAAGAGTAATAAAACCAGAGAACACTAGTTCCGAAAAGTCATTATCCACTGCTCGTGGTTGATAGTGGTATTTTTCAGCTGTTTTTACAATCATCAATGCCTCATTGCAAATGCTGTTTTGCGCATTTGCTGAAACGAGGCACAAGCCTAAAAGCAGAGAAATAATTTGAAATTTCCAGGTATAATATAAAAGACTTCTCATTTCATAACGATTTGTCATTGCTGGTAGCTAATCTTTAGATTAGCATTCGCTAAAAACTAAAGATTTCAATGATTGATATTTATTGGTCTTAACGTGTTGCCAATATGAGTAGGCTGTGATTTCAGAGCCACTCACCTGTCAAATCGTTAAAATTTTTATTAAATGTACAAACTTAAAATTAACCACTGACCCCCAGCTTACTTATATTGGCTGTTGCTCTTAGTTTTTATTTTCAACTCTTTTTAAAAGATTAAAGTCTTAAAAAAAATCAGGTATTTGATCAAGCCATTTTGAAGATATAATATTAATTTTTATTGCATCATTTATTCCTTTTATCAAACTGTCATTTGAGATTAAAAGAAGTTCATCACAATCTGATGGAAATTGCATATAAAACAGACCAAAGAATATGTCGGGAGGTATTAATGAATCACATTCCTCAGAGAATTTAAATGATGTTTGTAATAGAGAAATTATTTCTACGCTTGCTCCAGTTTCTTCAGATAAGAAGCTGATATCTTTCTGATTTTCATTTTCTTTCAAATCAGCTAATGATTCTAGATTTCCCAATAACGAATTAAGCTCATTTGTTATTCTCTCAAATTCGGATAAATAATCTTCGGTAGACTCACTAATTTTAAAATCGAAATTGAATCTTTGAGGGATATTAAAATATATTGGTGTTCTCCCTATCTCTTCATTCATTTGAGATTTCTTTACGAAAACTTTAATGAACAAATCTGCCGAATTAATTTCCAAATTTGAAAAATTATCATAGGTATAATTAATCTGATAATGACCTTCGGAATTTGTTTTGGCTTCTCCCAAAAGTTCTTGTGTTCTCATATCCTTATCGTAGGCTCTTACATCTAAATAGGGCCAAGGTTTATTATTCTCATCATATATTGTTCCCATAAGGCTGTAGGTTGAGATTTGAGAGATTGGATGACAATTAGTTAAAAAAAGACTTATAACCAGGACCATTGAAATGCAAGAGATCGTTTTTATTTTCATCTTTTTCATCTTTTGTAATTAAGCACAATGTTCTCACGGTATGATTAGTGCCGATGAACCGGAGTATGGAATTTTATTTAATCTTTATAGCTAAGTTGAGTTTTATTGTTATTCTTTTGCGGTATAGCCAGGTATTGGCTATACCATCCTAAGTTTACATTTTCTTACTTTCATTAAATAAATCAGAAAGAACA
>CAZIFQ010000006.1:0-146813 GCA_964538375.1 uncultured Bacteroidaceae bacterium
TAAAAAAATTGTTAATACCAACACATTCTCAGATTTTTATGTGCGTTGGCCCTGGATAATGAGCTAATGGGTTAATGAGGCAATGGGGCAATGAGCTAATGAGTTAATGAGGCAATGGGTTAATGAGCTAATGAGTTAATGGGAGATGAGTATAGCTTTGTTGTAGCTATGGTCTGTGGAATTTATCTTCAGGAGATAGAGCCCATTTTGAAAGTGACTGATATCGATTGTTACAGGACCATTTAAATTATTAGGGTTTACCTGTGAAATGAGTTTGCCATCAGCTGAATAGATTTTAATGTATTGTATTGCCTCAAGCGGATCTGAATGTTTCACATATAAATAATCACTCGCCGGATTGGGATAGACAGTTATACCTGATTCAAATAAGTCAGTGTTGACATTGGCAACAAGGCGATCCAGTTCAAAAGTAAGAAAAGTAGTCTGGTAGTCGATAATAGAAACATCCCTGAGTGTATCATTAAAATATCCATCGGCAGATGCAATAAGGTCGTAGCTACCTTCTTTCAGGTAGCGAAAAAAAGCGCCGGTTTCTGGATCACTAGTAAGCCATGATCCTCTCTCCTCTGCACCGGAATATTCTTCCATATTAAGGGTATCGCTTCTTAACCAGTTATATTCTCCCGGAGCTGTTTCAATCCTAGCATATGAGGAATCATAATTCATGACCGTGATTCTTGCTTCAATGGGATCAAATAATTCTGAGCAGATAACAGTACCATGAATTCCATATCGAGCCTGAGAAATTAAATTAAATAGACTCCATTTGTTATAAGTCCAAAACGTTTCCAACGATTCTGAAGGTTCATTAAAATAATTAGATAATTCCAGGGTCAATTCTCTTCCCTGCAAATAGAAAGTGGCATAATCCTGTCTGCCTCCTTCAATTCTATACCAGTCACTACCATTGGTAATGCCATCGGTAAACAGGTTCATGTAATCGGGGTTGACGTCATGTGCTACATCAGCATATTCACGGGAAATGAAGGAAAACCAATCGTCATCAGGATGCTTTTCATAATTAGATTTTGTTCGATCATTTGGACCATTGTCCCACGGATAATTTACTACTTCTGCTCCAGAGTGAATGTTTGCGGAAAGATTGAATTTATGCTCTCTCATAAACTGCATCATATATTTCGTCTCCGTCTGCCTGCCTGCTAAATCATCTAAATCCCCATTACTAGCTTCCGGAAAGTTACGATTTAAGTCATATCCCAAACTATTTTCCCTCGAAGCGTCTTCCAGGTTCAGGTTGTTGTTCCCATAAGCTCCATCCGGATTAAAGATGGGATTAATCCAAATCTCCACATCATTTACCAGACTGGTAACCTCACCAACGTTCTCATATTCTTTTAGAAGAAAGTCTGCCAGACGCAACATATGAATGTAACCCGATAATTCGTCACCATGTATGGTAGATGTATAAAGAAAGCGGGGTTCTATTTCTTCAATTGCTACATTGTCAGAGATTTTCAATGCCAGTAATAATCTCCCCTTTTCGCTGTATCCAAAGGTATCTATCCTGCAGATTTCCGGGTATTTTGACACAAATTGATGCATCATTGTATCGTATTGGTCATAAGTCGGATATTTCTTAAAGGTCATGGCTTCTTCCATGTTCGCAGCCATATCGTTGTCACCCAACTGGGCATAAACAATTTGTCCTGCCATCAGCAGAGCAAGCATTACAACACATATTCTGGAAGATATTTTCATTCATCAAACATTAAATCGAATATGGAGGATATCTCCATCTCCGACCACATAATTTTTTCCTTCCACATTTAGTTTACCTGCCACTTTACATGCATTTTCGGAACCCAGGGTAATAAAATCTTCATATTTTATCACTTCAGCCCGTATAAAACCTCTTTCGAGATCGCTGTGTATCACACCAGCCGCCTGTGGTGCGGTCATTCCCTTCTTGATTGTCCATGCACGATTCTCTTTTGGTCCCACGGTAAAGAACGACATCAGGTTGAGCAATGAATAAGCAGAACGAACCAGTTTTCCAACTCCGGGTTCAGTGAGTCCTGCATCTTCAAGAAATTCTTTTCTATCCTCCTCATCAAGCTCTGATATTTCTGCTTCAAGCCGTGCAGCAAGTACCAGGATCTCCGTCTCCTCATCTTTCAGAAAATCCTTCACACTTTTTACATACTCATTTCCTAAGACAGCTGCCTCATCCTCAACGTTGCATACATACATTACCGGTTTTGCGGTAAGAAGAAGCATATCATCGATATATTTTTTATCGCTCTCCTGCACAGGTGCGGTTGATGCATTTTGAAAATTCTCCAGGTGATCTTGATATACCTTTAGCACATCTATTCCATGCTTAGCATCTTTATCTCCTGTTTTGGCCAGTTTGCCCAAACGGATAATTTTCTTCTCCACCGATTCCAGGTCCTTCACCTGCAGTTCCAGGTTGATCGTTTCTATATCCCTCACTGGATTTACAGAACCTTCGATGTGTGATAGTTCTTTATCGTCGAAACATCTTAGCACATGGATCAGGGCATCGGAATTGCGGATATCGGAAAGAAACTGGTTCCCCACTCCTTCTCCCTTATTGGCACCTTTGGTTAAACCGGGTATATCAATGATCCCAACAGTGGCGGGGATTACCTTCTCTGTGGGTTGAAAATTCACCAGCATATCAAGCCGCGGGTCGGGTACATTCACAACGCCCACATTTGATTTATTGGTGGTAAAAGCAAAACTTGTTATTTCCACTTTGGTATTGGACATGCAATTAAAGAGGGTTGATTTCCCCACATTCGCTATCCCTATAATTCCGCATTGTAATGCCATCTGAATAATTTTATTTCCTGCAAAGTTAGTTATAAGGGAGGTAAAAGTAATTAAGTAGATGGAAAAAGTGAACTAGAGTGAACCATCGGTGAACGAATCTCTTTTTCAGCTTCCAAAATTCGCATAAAATAGCTACTTTTAGTTTCGTTTTTTGTTAACACTAACAACCAAATTCATGAACAAGGAAATTCACAAAAAGTCAGCTGATAACATACGTATTCTTTCGGCATCAATGGTAGAACAAGCGAACTCAGGTCATCCTGGAGGTGCCATGGGTGGTGCAGATTTTATTGAGGTCTTATATTCTCAATTTATGGTATTCGATCCGGATGATATGGCATGGCCATTCAGAGACAGATTTTTCCTTGACCCCGGTCATATGTCACCTATGTTATATTCAGCACTCGCGATGACAGGTAACTATACAATGGATGAACTGGCAAAATTCCGTCAGTGGGGAAGCCCAACACCTGGACACCCGGAGGTGGCTATTAACAGGGGAATTGAAAATACTTCCGGTCCGCTTGGACAAGGTCATACCATAGCAGTTGGTGCTGCAGTGGCAGAGCGTTTCCTCGTTCAGAGGTTTGGCGATTGGATGGCACACAAAACATTTACTTTTATTTCAGACGGAGGTGTACAGGAAGAGATTTCACAGGGTGCCGGAAGAATTGCCGGGCACCTGGGACTGAATAACCTGATTATGTTTTATGATTCTAACGACATCCAGTTATCTACAAATACGGATATCGTAACAACAGAAGATACAGCAAAGAAATATGAAGCGTGGGGATGGAGAGTTATGAGTATTAACGGTAATGATACGGGAGAAATTTATGATGCCCTGTCGAAAGCTGTTATAGAGGAAGAAAAGCCCGTACTGATCATTGGTAAAACTATCATGGGTAAAGGTGCTGTTACGGAGCAAGGTGAGAATTTTGAGAGGCAATGTTCAATGCACGGAATGCCATTAACTGGTGCCGGAGCATCATTTAAAAAAACTATTGAAAACCTGGGAGGAGATCCTGAGAATCCTTTCAAAATATTCCCTGAAGTACAAGAATATTTTAGTGCCCTACTGGATGAAAAGCGTAAACTGGCAGCTGGGAAAAAAGAGATCTATAAGCAATGGAAGAGTGCCAACCCGGAATTATCAAATAAGCTGGAC
Source organism: uncultured Bacteroidaceae bacterium (assembly GCA_964538375.1). Lineage (GTDB taxonomy): Bacteria > Bacteroidota > Bacteroidia > Bacteroidales > JAUUZQ01. The sequence continues at coordinate 4,007 of CAZIFQ010000006.1, forward strand.
GGTTTTCTCAATAACGAATACCCAGCCATTGATTTCAGCACAATCGGTCTGAAGGAAAACATGGCCACAAGAGCATCCGCCGGAGCTGTATTGGCTGCCATAGCAGAGAAAGTAGAAAACCTGATCGTAGCATCTGCAGACCTCTCCAACAGTGACAAAACAGATTCATTTCTGAAGAATACCACTGCCTTTACAAAAAATGATTTTTCAGGTGCATTTTTACAAGCTGGTGTAAGTGAGCTTACCATGGCGGCCATGGCAAACGGAATGGCGCTGCATGGTGGAGTTATTCCAGCTATTGGAACTTTTTTCGTTTTCAGTGATTATATGAAACCTGCAGTCAGGATGGCCGCGCTTATGGAGCTTCCCGTTGTTTATTTATGGACACACGATGCTTTCCGCGTGGGAGAAGATGGCCCTACACATCAGCCAGTTGAGCAAGAAGCGCAGATTCGACTGCTTGAACACCTGAAGAACCATAGCGGAGAAAATTCCATGCTTGTTTTACGCCCGGCAGACGGAGTTGAATCTTCAGTAGCATGGAAAATGGCATTAGAAAACAGGGCCACACCCACAGCGCTGATATTGTCAAGACAAGGAATAACAGACGTACCTGCGATGCCAGGGTCCACAAGATTTGCTGATGCGCTGAATGCTGAAAAAGGTGCTTACATTGTAAAAGACTGTGAAGAGATTCCTGATATCACATTAGTTGCATCTGGCTCTGAGGTAGCTACTCTCCTCGATGGAGCAGCGTTGCTTGAGGAGAGGAATAATCTGAATGTCAGGGTTGTTTCTGCCATTTCAGAGGGACGATTCCGTGACCAGGATGAATCTTATCAGCAAGCCGTGATTCCAACGGCTCTTCCTGTATTTGGTATGACTGCCGGTTTGCCTGTTACTCTACAGGGGCTTGTTGGTCCGAAGGGAAAAGTATTCGGGTTGGATAGTTTTGGATACTCAGCACCATACAAAGTACTGGATGAAAAGCTAGGGTTCAATGGAGAGAATGTGTATAAGCAGGTGATGGCCTATTTGGGGTAGTGAGTTAGGGGTGTAGAGTGAGAAGTAAAGAGTAAAGAGTGAAGAGTAAAGAGTGCAGGGTGAGAAATGAGAAGTGAGAAGTGCACAGTGTTAGGTGTAGGTTACAATTAAAGGAAGATCAAGCTCGTTATTGTTAATAGTTTACTTTTCTTGGTAAAAGACCATATTTACTATTTTTGTATATTGTAAAGTTCGTTCACTATTAATGATTTACAGCGATGAAAGCTCGTGATAAGTTAATTACCAGTCTTTTAATTATTTTCCTTTTTCCTCTAAGCAATTTATTGTCCCAGGATTTGGAGACAGGATATGAACCTCAGTCCCGTATCCTTTTTATTTTTGATGCCTCCAATAGTATGGCAGGACCATGGGAGGGCGATATAAAAATAAATATTGCCAGGAAAATACTAATCGAGATGGTCGACAGCCTGGAGAATATGGAGAATGTGCAGATGGCACTGAGGGTATATGGGCACCAGAGTCCTGTTCCCCCGCAGGATTGCAACGATACTAAGCTGGAGGTTCCATTTGGTCCGGACAATGCATCGCGGATAAGACAAAAACTCCGCTTCATTACTCCAAAAGGTACAACGCCAATAGCCCACTCACTTGAATTATCGGCTGGGGACTTTCCACCTTGTCGATCATGCCGGGATATCATAATTCTTATTACCGATGGTGTTGAAGCATGCGACGGTGATCCTTGTGCAGTATCTGAGGAACTTCAGAAAAAAGGAATTGTGTTGAAACCATTTGTGATTGGCATTGGTAATGATCCATGGTTCAAAGAAACCTTCAGTTGCCTGGGACACTATTATGATGCTCCCAGTAAGCAACAGTTCAGGGAGGCAATGAGAGTTGTCATTACCCAGGCCTTAAATACCACTAGTTCGCAGATCAACCTCCTGGATTCAGATGATAATCCCACGGAAACTGATGTGAACATCGTGCTCTACGATCAGCTTTCAAATAAGGTTCGTTATAATATGATTCATACGCTCAATAGTAAAGGAAATCCTGATACTATCTCACTAGACCAGTTGAGCACTTATCGTATTGTTGCGCAAACCATACCTCCTGTTTCCATTGACTCAGTAACACTGAATGTCGGTAGACACAATCATATTGGGCTGGATGCTCCGCAAGGATCATTGCTTATTCGAACTGTCAATGGAAAGGCCTATTCATCAGAGAAGATACTGGTTAAAGTAGCCGACACTCACAAAACCATTAATGTACAAGAGATGGGGGGAGTAGAAAAATATATTATAGGAAAATATGACCTTGAGATACCTGTTTACCCATTGATCTACCTGGAGGATGTAGAGATTCTTCAAAGTTACACTACTACTGTTGATATTCCCGAACCGGGACAAATCAACTTAATCTCGAAGAAACCGGGTTATGGTGCCATCTATCAAATTGATGAAGAAGGTGATCAGCAGTGGGTAGTTAACATGAGGGCAGGGCTCTCCAGGCAATACTACTATCTGCAGCCCGGTAATTACAGGGTTATTTTCCGCCGGGGAGATTTTCGATCCACCACACAATCACAGGTTTGGGATTTCACGATTGGACCGGGAAGAATACAAACTATAAATTTTAAATAAACAGGTTAAACCTATTTAACCTGTCACCGTCTAACAGCTAAGAATTCGTACTATGTCAGTGATATCAGACGGGGAAATTATTCAAGAGTTTAAGAATCCGGAAAATCGTGAAAGGATGTTTCAGGAACTGGTAAACAAGTACCAGGAGCGTCTCTACTGGCATTGTCGAAAAATACTAATCATACATGAGGATGCTGACGACGCCTTGCAGAATACATTTATTAAAGCGTGGAACAGCTTGACGAACTTCAGGGCAGATTCAGCACTATTCACCTGGCTGTTTAGGATTGCGACGAATGAATCTCTTACCATACTAAAACAGAAAAAGAAGCGCCAAAATCATAGCAGTGTCGACGAATATACGTCCAACTTGTCTGATCACCTGACAGCCGACAGCTATTTTGATGGAGATGAAATTCAGAAGAAGCTTCAGCAGGCAATTATACTGCTACCTGAGAAACAGCGATTGGTTTTCAATATGAAGTATTTTGATGAAATGAAATACAACGATATGGCAGAGGTTTTAGGTACTTCTGTGGGTGCGTTGAAGGCCTCATATCATCATGCTGTAAAAAAAATCGAAAACTTCATGAAAGATAAATAAACCTTTTATAAATTTATGAGTCTAAGTATCAGAAAAACTGAAGAATGAGTACTAATAAATATAAAGATTTCAAGCTCCCTGGAAATGCGAAAGAGAATCCTTTCTCTGTTCCTGAGGATTACTTCAACACATTCTCTTCCAGCTTAGCTAAGAGAATGAAGTTTGAAGAAGAATCAGAGATTCGTCCGACAGTAACGCTATGGAAGCGAGTAAGACCACATCTTGCCCTGGCCGCAGTAATTGCCGGTTTTGCCTTGATAAGTTTAACTGCCTTACAGTTGATCCTGGGCGAAAAGAGTAATAGCGATAGCTATTATAATCTGGGCTTTCTGGATGAGGCAGGTATTCTAAATGAATCTACCTTCCAGGAAACAATTGCTGATATTGAGAATGACGATTATGATAGCTATTCGGAGTGGGAAGAAGATGCAATGACCTATCTTGCCAGCAACGAAGTGAACCTGGATGCCCTTTTATACGAAAATTAAAAAATTAATGCCATGTGGAAGATAAGTAAAAGAGTAGTTTTATTATTTGTTATGTCGTTTTATGTTGCCTCAATTTCAATGGTTTATTCCCAAACTGAGCGAGAAAGGATTGACTTCAAACAAGAGAAGAGGGAATACTTTAGTGAACAGCTCAAACTCTCTGAAAACGAAAAAGAGGCATTTTGGCCCATATATGATGATCGCTCGAATCGAAGAATGAAAATAAATGAAGATGAAAAGAGTTTGCTGACATATTTTAGCAGCAATTCTGACTATCTATCCAAGAGCGAAACAGATGAAACCATAAATACTTATTTCGATATTCAGCAAAGAAGAGTCGACCAGGAGCTACTGTACCACGACAAATATATTGAAGTGATTGGCAAGAAAAAGACCATGCAGCTTTATGCCATGGAGAGAGAGTACAGGATGCAGGTGTTGAGAAAATTCAGGGGACAGGGACCTGGTAGCCAGGGGCGACACCGTAACGCAAGACAGTAAATAGAAAATTCCTGTATAAGCAATTCAATCTACTATAAAACCTGGTCAAGTTCATCAGTTAGTACAATCTCCCTCAGGAACTTAACTGTTTCATTTAAATCGGTGTACATCACTTTGTCATCGGTAATGAATGAGACTCGTTTTCGATAATCTTTTAATAAAGATTCAAGATAGGAAGAGCTAAGCATCGGTCTCCTGAAGTCCATTGCCTGCGCTGCATTGTACAATTCAATGGCAAGGATCCTTTCCAGGTTCTCCACCACCTTATATGCTTTAACTGCCGCATTGGCTCCCATACTCACATGATCCTCCTGTCCTTGTGATGATTCTATAGAATCAACTGATGCGGGTGAGGATAACTGTTTATTATGACTTACCATTGAGGCAGCCGTGTATTGCGGAATCATGAAGCCAGAATTCAATCCCGGATTTGCCACGAGGAAAGGCGGTAAGCTGCGATCGCCAGATACCAGCTGGTATGTTCTTCTTTCTGAGATATTGCCCAGTTCCGATAGAGCAATAGCAAGGTAATCGAATGCAATAGCCAGTGGCTGTCCATGGAAATTACCTGCAGATATAATCAAATCTTCATCGGGAAAGATTGTCGGATTATCTGTTACAGAGTTAATTTCATTCTGAAATACGCTGGCAACATAATTTATCGAATCCTTTGAGGCACCATGCACCTGTGGTATACACCTGAAGGAATACGGATCCTGAACATGGGCTTTTTTCCGTTTGATCATTTCACTATCCTTCAGAATCCAACGCACCCTTGCAGCGGTTTGTATTTGTCCCTTGTGTGGTCTTATTTGCTGAATCAGATCATGAAAAGGTTCAATTCTGCCATCAAAAGCGTCCAGCGATAAGGCCCCAATAATATCAGACAGGCGTGACAGCTTAAAAACGCGGAGGCACAGGTGGACACCATATGCGCTCATAAACTGGGTACCGTTGAGCAGCGCCAGTCCCTCCTTAGACTGCAATTGTATGGGCTCCCAATTGAACTTCTTCAGCATCTTGTCTGAAGAAACAATTTCGCCATCCATAAAAACCTCTCCCAAACCTAACAGAGGCATACTCATATGAGCAAGTGGTGCCAGGTCTCCGGATGCTCCCAGGGATCCATATTGATATACAACTGGTATGATATCGTTGTTATAAAAATCGATCAATCGCAGCACGGTCTTTAGCTGAACGCCTGAATTACCGTAGGAAAGTGACTGGATTTTCAGCAGAAGCATTAGTTTGGTTATTTCCGTAGGTATGATATCCCCCATACCACAGGCATGCGACATTACCAGGTTTTTCTGTAGCTGTCCAAGGTCAGACGCTGAGATTACTTCATTGCACAATGATCCAAACCCGGTATTTATTCCATAGAGGGAATCTTTTCCTTCATCCATCCGCTTATCGAGGTAAGAACGACATTTCTGAATTTTTTGGATGCTCTCTTCAGATAGCTCAAGGATGGCATTTTCCTTTAATATTTTGTCAATGATTTTCCAATCAATTATATCACTGTTGATATAGTGCTTGCTTTCCATAGTTGTTACTTTCAAATAGGATGTGAATTACGGAAAAATCGGAGAGAAGAGAAATGTTATTTGGCAGGTTAAGCTTTTAACTGGTCAATTATCTCCTCAAATGACACCAATTTTTGCTCGCCGGAGAGCATATCTTTCAGCGTAATTTTATTGTCTTTAATTTCCTGATCGCCGATAAGTGCAACATAGGGTATGTGAGAACTATCTGCATAAACCATCTGCTTCTTCATCTTTGCCTGGTCGGGATATAACTCCGCATTAACTCCCTCGCTCCTGAGTTTTCCAAGCAGAGGAAGAATATAATTTACTTCGCGCTCACCAAAGTTCACAAACATAAGCTGTGTATGCTCCTTTACTGCACCCGGGAAAGAGTCAGATTGTAAGAGTACGTCATAAATTCTATCGGCACCAAAGCTGATCCCCACTCCAGAGACATCCGGTAAACCAAATATACCGGTAAGATCGTCGTAGCGGCCACCACCACATATGCTGCCAATAGCCATGTCTTTTGCTTTAACTTCAATGATTGCGCCTGTATAATAATTCAACCCGCGTGCCAGCGTAATGTCAATCTCCATTTCAGAAGCAATAGGGTCGGAGGCAAGGTATGCGCTCAGCTGGCGAAGTTCTTCAACTCCTTTTAATCCAATATCTGATCCTTCAAGGTAATTTTCCAGGAAGAGCAGTTTTTCTTCATTGCTCCCCTTCATCTCAAAAACCGGTTGCAATAGCGCTATAGACTTTTCTGAGATTCCTCTCGATGAAAGTTCTTCCATCACCTTCTCCACCCCAATTTTTTCCAACTTATCGATAGCAACAGTAATCTCAACAATTTTCTCCTTCTCCCCTATTATCTCCGATATTCCTGCCAGGACCTTCCTGTTATTTACTTTTATGATAACGGGCAGGGAGAAAGAGTGAAATACTTCATCAATAATCTTTATAAGCTCGAATTCATTGATCAGCGAAGTGCTTCCAATCATGTCAACATCACACTGAAAAAACTCCCTGTACCTCCCCTTTTGTGGATTATCGGCTCTCCATACCGGCTGAATCTGGTAGCGCTTAAACGGGAAGTTAATTTCATTCCTGTGCTGAACAACGTACCTGGCAAATGGAACAGTCAGATCATATCTCAATCCACGCTTGGCAATTTTTTGCGCCAAGGCACCAGGCGACATCGTGGGAACTTCATTTTTATCAAGTTTACCCATAAAATCTCCCGAGTTGAGAATTTTAAATAAAAGCTTATCACCTTCTTCTCCATACTTCCCCATCAGTGTAGAAAGGTTCTCCATGGCAGGCGTTTCGATAGGAAGAAAACCATACTTTCTAAAAACGTTTCTTATAGTATCGAAAATGTAATTCCGTCTAAGCATTTCTGCTGGAGAGAAATCGCGTGTACCCTTTGGGATTGAAGGTTTCTGTATTGCCATGAAATAATATTTGCGTTCTCTATTAAGAATTTCTTAATTTATGCAGGAGCAAATTTAGGTGTTTTAATAAGAAATCGGAAGTGTGTAGGTAAATAATAAGATGTGGGCTAAAGCCCGGGGTGCATTTTTGTACTTATAACACCGGCCTAAAGGCCGGTGTTAGTTATAAATATTCCGAAATCAAATACTGGGATGAAGGCTAGTGTTAGTCATAAATATTCCGAAATCAAATACTGGGATGAAGGCTGCAGATATTAAGAAATATACTATTCGGTGTGGCCAATCGCTCATGACTAACTCCGGCCTAAAGGCCGGAGTTACCTGGAGTGCAAGATTATTAGGGCTTTAGCCCACAATCTTTGTGAAATCATAATCCTTCAGAAACTCGTCATATTCCTCTTTCCAGGTTTTTATCCTATGGTGTTCCTCTTGATTCTTAATATACTCTCTAACTGAATTTACTACCGATTCACTAACTGAAATGGCGAAATACTCCTCAGCCCAGGAAAATTTCCCCCTTATGATATTATTTTTATTAATCCAAAAACTGCTTTCCCCCTTCAACAGTTGAATATCTTTATCAATAGAATGACCAGCATTTAAAGACATCAAACAATGTACATGGTCTTTTTGAACATTTATAAAATCTATATAAATATTTTTCTTTTCTGCATTTTCTCGAATATGGCTTGCTACAATTTTCGCCTCTTGCTTATTAAAACATGCCTCTCTTCTCTTTGTTCCCCAAACACAATGTACCCAGATTCTAATATATGACATAGTATTATGGATAAATTAATTAATAGATATATGTTGTGGGCTAAAGCCCGGGTTGCAATTTCTGTACTCATATCACCGGCCTAAAGGCCGGTGTTAGTTATAAATTCTCTAAACTCAACTACCGCGATGAAGGTAAATATTTATTAACCCTCAACCATAAATCTCATTCCCATATGGAGATGGTTACGCTCCGAATTAATTAAAGGTGTGAAACTACACTTTCCTACTTCTTTGCTTTACCCAGTTTTTTCAGATCTGACAATAAAAAAGCATCGGGTTTTTTTGGACTTACTTTATGGTAATCGAAATAATAGAACTGTGAATCACCTGCTCCAATCAGAATTTTATAAACCCTTGCAGATAATCGTACCCCTTCAGGGCCCACCTTGTGCAAAAAAACTACATTCTCTTCCTTATTCATGATGGCATCCTTGATCTCCTCTCTTGTAACAAACTTAATATCATAAGGATATACCTGTTTGATGGCAGCTTCAGTCCTGGCACTTCTTTCCAGCTCATCTTTAACAAGGTAGAGGGTCTTGTTTTGAATATCGGCCATATTATCGTTGTAATGCTTAAACACATTCTGAGATACCAACTCAGGATCTTCGCAGATTAACTTAACATGGTTCTGCATGAAGTTCACCAGTGTACCCAGTTTATACGCAAAATTTTCTTCTGCAACTCCATAGAAAGAGATAGGAATATTCACAATGTCTTTCATCTCCCCCATGGTTGGATAATCTCCGCCTATTGAAAGACAAAGAAAATTATACATGGTCTGAGATTTGTCTTTTTCAAAATTTACAATCGCCATATAAAGAAAAGACTTGGTTTCATCTGTCACATTTTCTTCAAAATCATTGCGATCAATAAACTCGTATTCTGTTAAAGTCCAGTACTTTTCCACTGCATCAGTTATTTCAAAATTGTACTCAGACATGGGGTTGGCATCCAAAACAACATAGGTTTTAGTACCCTTGAAAGCTTCAAGATCTTCCGCAGTTGGAAGGTATTCTCTTTGAGCCATAAGTCCGGTAAAAAGAATCAGGCCGATGAAGATGAACAATAATTTTCGCATATGATTTGTATTAATGAAACTCTAAAATACTATTTTTTAGTGTGCGGGGAAATAGAGAGGGTGTGCTTCGTTGTATTTTCTTATGTAAACAAATTTGAATTGTTTTTTCTTTTTGCGTCTCAAGGAAATGTATTCATCATAGAGTGCTGGATCTTTCATAAGCAAGACCTCCACTGATGCCACCTCAAAATCAAGCAACTTTCCGGTATCAAAATCAATCAGGTATTGCCTTAGTTCAGTAGAAGCAGAATTATTTCCTGGAGACCGGTAGTAACGATTGGAGTATCCAGGTGAGTAATAGGGGTCATAATATCCCTGGTTATAGGTTGTTATCGTTGCAACAAAATGACAGATACTCCCTACAAAACTAATGCGATGAAATCCATTACCCAAATTAACATAAAGTACCCCGTTTCTTGCATAGCCCCAAATGTTGTCGCTTTTTAGCTCCTGCTGGACACCATTGTCATCGTAAAAGATGATTTTTTTCTTTTCGGTAACCTGTTCATAGAAATCCCTATCGTTCAATCCCACATCAGTTACGATCCTGGATTTTGAGATGGGGAAGTTCTGCTTCACCATATTAAAATTGGCATAAATACCATCATGAAATCTGAATTCAGGAGTGTATTTTACCATCCCACCAGGTGTCTCCTGTCCGAATATACTTAAAGAGAACACTAAAAATGTTATAAGAGTTAAAATGGATCTCATTACAGACTAGTCTATTTTCAGTAAATGTATCAACTTCCGTCATGTTATAAAACGAAATGTATATAAAAAAAATTCAAATTTGCCACGATACGAAGAACCATCTCAAGGATATGATATTATTATTGAATAATAATTATCTTTGAATGAAGAAACTAACAATTACTTTTCAGGAATTTAATATCGTATGGAATTCATTCACCGGATATTATCATTTGGTATTTCGGAGAACACAGAATTATCGAAGGCAAACCGTATAAAGGCATTGAACGCCTTTTATCTTTCAATAGTCTTCATTCTTGTTCTTTCAGTCATTATAGCATCATTTATTGACGCACCTCATCTACGTATTATCAATTTCATTTTTTTAGGAATATATATTTTAACATATGTGTTGTTTCCACCCTACAAGCATGTAAATAACAACGGGACCTCAGTTCTTGTGATAACCGGCCTACTGATGCTATCCGGCCATTTATTTATTCCGGAGCTATCTACAAATGTTATGTTGGCCTTCTTCCTGCTTTTTCCAATTATTGCGATCACTGTGCAGGCACATAGAAGCATCTGGATAAGCGCCAGTTTGGGTATCATTATAATTGCTCTGAATTTCATTCAGATCACGGATATATTTACTCCACTTAAACCGCTGACCCTGGCAATATTCATACTTATTTATTCTACAATGATTCTTGTAGCATATTTCATTGAAAAATCGCAGACAAGGTTGATTCAGAAGCAGGCAAAAACAGCAGCGTATTATGAAGCAGAGATCAAACAAAAAGATGTTTTCATCAGCCAGCTCTCGCATAAGCTCAGAACTTCATTAAGTAATATTACGCTGATCAATAACCTGGTCCAGGATTCAAGAATGAGCAGTACCCAGAAGGAACTTTTGGATACACTCAAAACCTCTACTTTCGATTTAATTAACGATGTCAATGAGTTGGTTGAGATTGCCACACCGGCAATTATTGAATTTAAACAAAGTATTATAAGTTTCAGTTTGGCAGATGCATTGGAAGGAACATTAGGTATTTTAAAGTCTGACAAAGATTTCAGCACTGAGATAAAGATCCAGGGAGCTGAGAAGCTTAACTATAATTTAATTGGCGATCCCAGTCTGCTAAGATATGTTTTAATCAATCTTATTAAAGGAACTGATGAATTCAAGTTTTCCGGCGATCCGGTTGTGCTTGATGTAGAGATTGATTATGAGAGTCAGAATCTCTTTGGGCTTAAATTTTCCATGGAATTTAATGTTGAAGATCAGAAAGGATTAAAAATTTTCCTTCAAAATATCACCAGTAAGAAGGAGCTACGGACCTCAAAACTCGCCAATGCGAATCATTTGCTTGCATTAACAGCCAGTCAACTTGAATTTTTCTTTGATGGAAAACGAAGTATTCTCTTCTTTTACCAGGATATTAGCAAAGATCCAACAAGAAAGATTGAGCATCCTGGATTGACAAAAAAGCAAGATACTGCGGTCACAAAAAGTGATAAGAAGTCATTGAAAGAAGCAAATCTCCTGCTTGTTGAAGACAACGCCATCAATCAGAAAATTGTATTGTTAAGTCTTCACAGCCAGGTGAATCAGATTGATGTAGCCAAAAACGGCAAGGAAGCTTTGGGTATGTTTGGTGTCAAGAAGTATGATGCTATTCTAATGGATATTCAGATGCCGGTCATGGATGGTCTTACCGCAACAAAAAAGATAAGAGAGATTGAATCTACCAGTGATCAAAGGGTTCCCATTCTTGCCATAACGGCCAATGCCCTGGCAGGTGATCGTGATAACTGTCTTGCAGCCGGAGCAGATGATTACGTCAGCAAACCATTTCAGGTGGATGAAGTTATCACTAAGATTACTGATTTACTAAATAAATAAGTCCACAGCTACTGAACCGGCATAGCGCCAATTACAAGTATATCATCAACTTGTTCAATATTTCCTCTCCAATCATTCATGCTGCGATCAAGAATATCTCGTTGAGCCCTGAGAGGTTGATCGCAAATGGACAACAGCAGGTGCCTGAATCGCCTGTATTTAAATTTTTTTCCTTCAGGTCCTCCAAACTGGTCGGCATAACCATCTGAGAACATATAGATTTTATCTTGTGGTTCCAGTTGCACTTCATGGTTCTTAAAACCTGATCTTTCGAAACCGTTATCAGGCCCAACCATTATATTGTCGCCTTTTATTTCTATTATTTCCTTATTCCTTACTAAATACAAGGGATTAAATGCTCCGGCATACTCCAACTTGCTTGTTTTTGTATTGATTACACAGAGGGCAAGATCCATTCCATCTCTGAGTGACACATCCATATTGTCAAATACTTCGTCAAAACCGACATTCATCTCATCAAGTACCTTTGCCGGAGTGTATATTTTTTTTACACTGATAACCTGTCTGAACAGCTCCAGTCCTATAAGTGACATGAAAGCCCCGGGAACACCGTGTCCTGTGCAATCGACTGCTGCAAGGAAGATAAGATTTCCTATTTTCTTTCCCCAGTAAAAATCGCCGCCTACAATGTCCTTTGGTTTTTGAAGAATAAATGAATCTGAAAACATTTTATCAAAATCACCAGGTTTAGTAAGCATTGCTCTCTGAATTCTTTCGGCATACTTTAAACTATCTTCAATGTCTTTGTATCGAGAACTCAATACATTTTTCTGTTTAAGTACAAGCCTGGCATTCACTTCCTTTTCCCGCAGTGTTTTATTGCTTCTTCTCAAAGACCTGGTACGATGGCGAAACAGAAAAAGATTTAAAAAGGATAAGAAAATGAATATTAGATAGATATAAATACTAATCCGATTAGTTAGCAGATCAGAAACACCTGCCTTCAATAGAGCTGGCATCGCCAGGAAGACAAAAACTAGAACCAGTCTGCAAGCATGCTTTGTGCTCATTCTGGATTACGTGTTTAGGATTAACAGTTAATATATAGTGACAAATATACCTATTATTGTGACTAAACGCCTTTTTTTGTTGATTAATGTTAATAAAAAAGCCGGAGAATAACTCCGGCTTCGCAAGGTGATGACCATTTCTTAGCTTTTCTTGGCTTTTATGGCCATATTTTCGAGCATATCTGTGGTAATAGATTTTGGCCTTTCAAGTGGATAGCCCAGTGCCCGGTCCCAAATCAGGTTAGCAGCGATACCAAGGGAGCGGCCAATTCCAAACAGGACTGTATAGAAATCGTATTCTGTTACACCGTAGTGCCACTGTATAATACCTGATTGTGCATCAACGTTTGGCCATGGGTTCTTAGCTTTTCCATGTTCCTTCAGGATACCCGGTACAACTTTGTAGAGCATGTCTGTGTATTTAAACATCAGGTCATCTTTCAGATTTTCCAAACAGAATTCACGTTGCAGGGAGTACCTGGGGTCTGTTTTTCTAAGTACAGCGTGCCCATAACCAGGAATTACCTGTCCGGAGTTTAGTGTATCCCATACAAACTGGCTCATCTCATCTTTTGAGGGTACTTTTCCATCCATTCGTTCAATAAGATCCTGCAACCATCTTAGCACTTCCTGGTTTGCCAATCCGTGCAGCGGACCAGCAAGTCCATTGATCATTGCAGAAATAGAAAGATAGACATCAGAAAGTGAGCTGGCAACAAGGTGTCCTGTATGAGCGCTCACGTTCCCGCTTTCATGATCGGCATGAATAATAAAATGCATACGTGATACATCATCATACGGTGGAGGAATTCCCATCATATGGGCAAAGTTTCCACCCATATCCATGTTCGGATTTGATTGAATTCTTTTTCCGTCCCGATAGAGTTTAGTATAGATGTAAGAAGCGATTTCAGGCAATTTTGCAAGAAGATTCAATGAATCCTCAAACATAGGATCCCAATAATCGTTTTTTGGTATACCTCCATGATATTTTTTTGAAAAGAATGACTCCCTATGCATTGTCAGGATAGCCGTGGAGAATATTGCCATAGGGTGAGAAAAGCTTGGAAAGGCATCTATCACCTCATACACGTATCTTGGAAGTATCCTTCTTTTATTAAATTCATCGGCTACATCTTTCACCTCGCTGTCTGTTGGAACATCGCCAGTGAGCAAGAGATAAAATGCACCTTCAACATAAGGCATTTTTGCACCTTCGGGTTTTGGCAGTTTTTCAAATACTTCAGGAAGTGTGTATCCTCTATACCTGATTCCTTCCTGGGGATCAAGATATGAAATATCAGTAACCAGACTCTTCAATCCCCTCATTCCTCCAATTATCTGACTAATAGTTACCTGATCAATTACTACATCTCCATATTCCTTCATCAATTTTGTTGTTCTGGGGCGATGGAGTTCGATCTTTTCGTGTAATTTTTGTTTCAGATTTGACATGGTAGCAATTTATTTCGTTACACTCATTTTAATATACAATGTAGACTGTACAATATAAGACATATATTAAACTATATCAATAGTTAGATAGGAAATAGCTTTCGGGGGATGCGCTCCGATTCTACACACAAAAAAAGGCCGTCTCAATGAGACGGCCTTTTAGATATAATTAAAATTGTTCTATTAATATCCGTAGATAGCCATATCTCCCAATTCCTCTTCAATTCTGAGTAATTGGTTGTATTTAGCGATCCTGTCTGAACGGCTCAATGAACCGGTTTTAATTTGACCGGAATTTGTAGCTACTGCGATATCAGCGATAGTAGCATCTTCAGTTTCACCAGATCTGTGTGATGTAACTGATGTGAAACCTGCTCTGTGAGCCATTTCAATGGCATTGAGTGTTTCGGTAAGAGTTCCAATTTGGTTCACCTTGATCAGGATTGAGTTTGCACATTTCAATTCTATTCCTTTGCTCAGATACTCAACGTTAGTAACAAAGAGATCGTCGCCAACCAATTGGATTTTGTCACCGGTTTTTTCAGTATGAATTACCCAACCGTCCCAATCACCTTCATCCATTCCGTCTTCGATTGAATCGATAGGATATTTAGCTGCGAGTTCATCGAGATAAGTGGCTTGTTCTTCGCGATTTCTTTTCGCTCCGTGCTCACCTTCGAATTTGCTATAATCGTAAACACCATTTTCGAAAAATTCTGAAGCAGCACAATCGAGAGCGATTGTAATATCTTTGCCGGGTACATATCCTGCATTCTCAACAGCTTTCAGTATACTGTCGAGTGCATCTTCTGTTCCTTCAAGTTTAGGTGCAAATCCACCTTCATCACCAACAGCAGTGCTTAATCCGCGAGCTTTTAATACAGCTTTCAATGAATGAAAAACCTCTGCCCCCATTCTCAGTCCCTCTTTAAAGCTTTTTGCTCCAATCGGACGAATCATGAATTCCTGGAATGCGATAGGTGCATCTGAGTGTGATCCACCATTGATAATATTCATCATTGGAACGGGAAGATGTCTTGCATTTGTTCCACCAATATACCTGTAAAGAGGCATGTCATGGTATTGTGATGCGGCTTTTGCAACGGCCAGGGAAACACCCAATATAGCATTTGCTCCAAGCTTGCTTTTTGTTTTAGTTCCGTCCAGCTCCAGCATTTTCATGTCGATGGTCACTTGTTCAAATGCATCCATTCCAACGAGTTCAGGTCCGATAACTTTATTTACATTGTCAACTGCTTTAAGAACACCTTTTCCAAGGTACCTGTTCTTATCACCATCTCTTAATTCAAGTGCTTCGTTTTCGCCTGTTGATGCTCCGGAAGGCACGGCTGCTCTACCAACAAATCCACTGGCCAGTGTAACTTCCACTTCTATAGTTGGATTTCCGCGTGAATCGAGAATTTCCCGGGCATGTACATCTACTATTTGTCCCATTGTTAAAATTTTAAATATTTAATATTCTGTGTGTTACCTTAATATAAAGAAAAAGGGATAAAGCAATTAAAGTTACTTCATCCCTTTCAACTAATAAAGTTCGTCAGCTATTTTATTCTGCTTTTTTTTCTTCTCCGTCCTCTTCTGATGGCACGTCTTCTTCTTTAGCTTTTGGCTCTTCCGTGTCTGCCTTAGTTTCAACGGCGGCAGGTTCTTCAGCTATAGATTCTTCGGGAGTTTCAACAACAACAGCATCTTCAACAGGTGCAACATCCTCTTCAGCAGCTTCATCCTTCGCTAAAGCTTCGGATGACACGTCGGATGACTGGTCGGATGACACGTCGGCATCAGATTTTTTCTTTCCACCTCTTCTTCTGCGGCTTGATTTTGAAGCAGCAGCTTTATCAGCAAGCATGGTCTCGTTGTAATCAACCAACTCGATAATACACATTTCTGCGCTATCACCTAATCTAGCACCAAGCTTAATGATTCTTGTGTAACCACCTGGACGATCTCCTACTTTTTCAGCAACTTCGCGGAAAAGTTCAGTAGTAGCTTCTTTATCCTGCAGGTAACTAAATACTACACGTCTTGAATGAGTTGTATCGTTTTTTGCTTTGGTAATAAGGGGCTCTATCAACGTTTTCAAAGCTTTAGCTTTGGCTGTAGTAGTCTTAATTCTTTTGTGCATAATCAGTGATGATGCCATATTTGACAACATCGCTTTCCTGTGCCCACGTTTTCTCCCTAGGTGATTGAAATTCTTCTTATGTCTCATCTCTTTTAATCCTTGTCAAGTTTGTATTTACTGGTATCCAGACCAAAGCTCAGGTTCATTGAGGTCAGGAGTTCTTCCAGTTCTGTGAGTGATTTCTTACCAAAATTTCTGAATTTCAGCAGATCGTTCTTGTTAAATTTAACAAGATCACCCAATGTTTCAACTTCAGCTGCTTTCAGGCAATTCAATGCACGAACTGATAGATCAAGATCTACAAGTTTAGCTTTCAGCATCTGGCGCATATGAAGTACTTCTTCATCAAATTCTTCATTGGCAAAGTTCTCATCTGTATCAAGTGTGATTTTCTCATCTGAGAAAAGCATGAAGTGATAGATAAGAATTTTTGCTGCCTCTTTCAGTGCATCTTTTGGATGAACTGAACCGTCAGTCTCGATATCAATGATCAGCTTCTCATAGTCAGTCTTCTGCTCTACTCTGTAGTTTTCGATATCATACTTCACATTTTTAATAGGTGTGAAGATTGAATCGATAGCAATAAGTCCAAATTCTGATTCAGCCGGTTTATTTTCTTCTGAAGGCACATATCCGCGACCCTTATTGATGTTAAGCTCCAATTGCAGCTTTACATCAGGTTCCATGTTGCAGATTGTAAGTTCAGGATTCAGAACTTTAAATCCATTAAGGAACCTGTTCAGGTCTCCTGCTTTGAACTCGTCCTGTCCGGAAATGGTAACGACGGCTGTCTCCTCGTTAACATCTTCAATTTGTTGTTTGAAGCGTATCTGCTTCAAATTCAGGATAATATCTGTCAAATCTTCAATTACTCCTGTAACTGTTGAAAACTCATGTTCAACACCATCGATTTTAACGGTTGTAATTGCATACCCTTCCAATGATGATAAAAGTATTCTTCTCAGAGAGTTTCCGATAGTAATACCATATCCTTGTTCCAGGGGTCTGAATTCAAACTTGCCGTGCTTATCGTCGGCTTCGAGCATGATAACCTTGTCCGGTTTCTGAAATGCTAAAATGGCCATAAACTGATAATTATTTTATTTTGAATATAATTCGACGATCAATTGTTCCTTAATATTTTCAGGAATCTCTTCACGTTCCGGGCGGTTTAGAAATTTACCTGTCATTTCTGCTCCGTCCCACTCAATCCAGCTGGATGAAGCAGCTCTATTGCTTTCAAGAGATTCAGTGATAACTAACATTGACTTGGATTTTTCTCTAACACCTACTGCGTCACCCGGTTTGAGTGCATAAGAAGGAATATTCACTACATCACCGTTTACTGTGATGTGGCGATGAGTAACTAACTGACGTGCACCATCTCTTGTTGGAGCAATCCCCAAACGATACACTACGTTGTCAAGACGTGATTCAAGTAATTGAAGCAATACCTCACCGGTAACACCTTTACTTCTTGAAGCTTTCTCAAACAAGTTACGGAATTGTTTTTCCAGCACACCATAGGTATATTTAGCTTTCTGCTTCTCTTTAAGCTGAATTCCATATTCAGAAGCTTTACGTCTTCTTTTGTTTTGTCCATGTGCTCCGGGAGGATAGTTCTTTTTTTCAAAAGCTTTATCTGCACCGAAGATTGGTTCCCCAAATTTCCTGGCAATTTTTGATTTTGGTCCTGTGTATCTAGCCATCTAACTAATTTTTCTGATGATCAATTTTTAAACTCTTCTTCTTTTTGCTGGTCTGCAGCCGTTGTGTGGCATTGGAGTAACATCAATAATTTCGGTCACTTCAATTCCTGCACCGTGAATGGTTCGAATTGCTGATTCTCTACCTGATCCAGGTCCTTTCACATATGCTTTTACCTTCCTCAATCCCAGATCAAAGGCAACTTTTGCACAATCCGTAGCTGCCATTTGTGCAGCATAAGGTGTATTTTTCTTTGATCCGCGGAATCCCATTTTACCGGCTGATCCCCAAGAGATAACTTGTCCCTGAGCATTTGTCAGAGAGATTATAATATTGTTAAAAGAAGCGTGAATGTGTGCTTCACCTATTGGTTCTACCTTAACGGTACGCTTCTTTGACGATCCTGTCTTCTTAGCCATAACCTTATACTCTTATTTAGTTGCTTTCTTTTTATTCGCTACGGTTTTCTTTCTTCCTTTCCTGGTACGAGCATTGTTCTTCGTACTTTGTCCTCTTGTAGGAAGGCCGATACGGTGGCGTATGCCCCTGTAACTACCTATATCCATTAGTCGCTTGATGTTCAACTGAACGCTTGATCTAAGTTCTCCTTCAACTTTGTAGGATTCATTAATGATCGAGCGGATTGAGTTGATCTGGTCATCATTCCAGTCCTGAACTTTAATATTACGATCAATCCCTGCTTCATCGAGGATTTTCTGAGCTGAGCTGCGACCAATCCCTAAAATATAGGTTAATCCAATCTCACCTCTTTTGTTCTTAGGCAAATCTACGCCAACTATTCTAGCCATATTCTTTAATTAATTATTTCTTCTTCAAAGATTTTATCCCTGACGTTGCTTAAACTTGGGATTTTTCTTGTTAATAACGTACAAGCGTCCTTTTCTGCGTACGATTTTACAATCTGCGCTGCGCTTTTTTACTGATGCTCTAACTTTCATTTGTTTAAGTCTTTATTTATATCTGTATGATATTCTACCTTTTGTCAAGTCATAGGGTGACATTTCAACTTTCACCTTATCACCTGGAAGCAATTTTATATAATGCATTCTCATTTTTCCTGAGATATGCGCTGTGATGACGTGGCCATTTTCCAGTTCCACACGAAACATAGCATTTGACAAAGCTTCGGTTATTATACCATCTTGCTCAATTGAAGGTTGTTTTGCCATTTCTTAACTAATTATTTAATATTTCGTCGATATAAGCGAAGGTTGACAATACATCTGCCTTCCCTTTGTCGATTGCAACTGCCAGTTCAAAATGTGCTGATGGTTGTTCATCAGCTGTACTGATTGTCCATCCGTCAGCTCCCTGGGTAATCTGTCTTCTTCCCTTATTAATCATCGGCTCAATACAGATCACCATACCCTGTTTCAATTTCACTCCTGTTCCTCGTCTGCCGTAGTTTGGTACTTCCGGTTCTTCGTGCAGGTGTCGACCTAATCCATGGCCTACCATCTCTCTCACTACCGAATATCCAAAACTCTCAGCATGCTTCTGCACAGCATGTCCCACGTCTCCGGTCCGCTGTCCTGCGACAGCTTTCTCAATTCCCAAATAAAGACTTTCGCGTGTGGTTTTCAGTAGCTGCTTCACCTCTTCCGAAACCTCTCCAACTTCAAAACTGAATGCTGTATCGCCGTAGTATTCATTCTTTATCACCCCACAATCAACAGAAACAATATCTCCTTCTTTCAATACTACTTTATCTGAGGGTATTCCATGAACTACCTGGGAGTTTACCGAAGTACAAAGCGTTTTAGGATATCCGTTGTACCCTTTAAAACCAGGTACGGCATTATGATCCCTAATAAACGTTTCAGCAATAGCATCCAATTTTCCGGTTGTTATTCCGGGTTTGATATGTTTTGCCATCTCCGCAAGCGTGGTCGATACCAACAGGTTGCTTTCCCGCAATAATTCAATCTCTTCCGCTGTCTTTATAAATATCATCAAAGAACTTTTTTCAGGTTTACATCGCAGATGCACCACCGGCGCGACCCTTGATTTTTCCTGACTTCATTAATCCATCATAGTGACGCATTAACAGATGACTTTCGACCTGTTGAAGCGTATCCAGTATAACACCAACCATAATCAGCAGTGATGTTCCGCCGAAAAATTGTGCAAAGCTCCTGTTTACGCCAGCGATCATTGCGAATGCCGGCATAATTGCTACCATAGCCAGGAATATTGAACCCGGAAGGGTTATTCGCGACATAATAGTATCAAGAAATTCTGCTGTTTTTCTACCTGGTTTCACACCCGGGATGAATCCTCCATTCTTCTTCATATCTTCCGCCATCTGCGTTGGATTCACGGTTACCGCTGTATAGAAATAGGTAAAGAGTATAATTAATACGGCATTGGTAAAGTTATACCAGAAGCCGGTAATATTTGAAAAAGTTGCCGCCATGCCGGTTGCATTGTCTGATGAAGCAAATCCCGCGATTGTAATAGGAATAAACATCAAAGCCTGTGCAAAGATAATAGGCATAACACCTGCAGCATTAACCTTTAGAGGTATATACTGTCTTACACCACCATATTGTTTGTTTCCAACAATACGTTTTGCATATTGTACGGGAATTCGTCTTGTGCCCTGCACCAGCATAATGGTAAGCATAAATACAACGTACATAATTAGCACTTCAACCAGGAATGCTACCAATCCACCACCTTGCTGCTCCAGACGTGCCATGAATTCGAGTCCAAGTGACTGAGGCAAACGTGCAATAATACCGATCATGATGATCAGTGATATACCATTTCCAATTCCTTTATCTGTAATACGCTCACCTAACCACATGATAAACATGGTGCCAGCTGTAAGTATAATAATGGATCCAAGTTTGGAGAAGCTGGCAGAGAATGCTGCAGCCGGTAATTGATATGAAAGACTTGCGATGTAAGTAGGTGCTTGTAAAAGCAGGATACCTACAGTCAGATATCTTGTAATCTGGTTGATCTTCCTTCTTCCGCTCTCCCCTTCTCTCTGCAATTTCTGGAAATAGGGAACTGCAATACCTAAGAGCTGTATCACAATTGATGCAGAGATATATGGCATGATTCCCAATCCGAAGATCGATGCTCTTGCGAATGCACCTCCGGTAAAGAGGTTAATAATATCAAGGATATTCCCTGATGGTTGCTGCAGTCCTCCAAGCAGTGTTGGGTCTATTCCAGGAAGCACAACGTGAGTTCCAAGGCGATAGATCAGTATTATACCTAGCGTGTAGATAATTCTTGATCTAAGATCCTCAATCTTCCAAATATTTCTTAGTGTTTCAAAAAACTTCTTCATCAAGTTTAGATTTTTTCGGCGGTACCTTCTAATGCTTCAATGGCTTTAACTGCAGATTTTGAAAAAGCATGTGCTTCAATAGTAAGCTTGCTTTTCAATTCTCCGCCACCTAACACTTTTACCAGTTTATTTTTTTGAACTAATCCGGAATCGATCATTGTTTCCAATGTAATTTGCTTCAGCTTTTTCTTATCAGCCAATGCCTGCAATACATCCAGGTTAATTCCTTTGTATTCTTTACGGTTGATATTTGTAAACCCAAATTTAGGAACACGACGTTGTAATGGCATCTGTCCACCTTCAAATCCTACCTTACGGGAGTAACCCGACCTGGACTTTTGACCTTTATGGCCACGTGTGGAAGTTCCGCCTTTACCTGATCCCTGACCCCGGCCGATCCTCTTCTTTGTTTTTACCGAGCCTTTTGCGGGCTTTAATCTGCTCAAATCCATTTTAATAACTATATAGTGATTACTATTTTATCTTTTCAACGTTCACCAGGTGTGACACTTTATTTACCATCCCAAGAATTTGTGGTGAACCCACAACTTCAACTGACTTGTGCATTCTTGTCAGTCCCAGTGCGTCAAGGGTTCTTTTTTGGCGAACGGTTTGTCCGATTCTACTCTTTACCTGGGTAATTCTAATTTTTCCCATTGTATGCTTTATTATCCGTTAAATACTCTATCCATTGAAATACCTCTCTGCTGAGCAATAGCGTGAGCATCCCTGAGTTCGAGAAGTGCTACAAACGTTGCTTTTACAAGGTTGTGTGGATTCGATGATCCTTTTGACTTTGCAAGAACGTCTTTAACACCAACACTCTCAAGTACAGCGCGCATCGCACCACCTGCCTTCACACCTGTTCCACTAGATGCTGGCTTCAGAAATACTGTTGCTCCACCAAATTTGGATTCCTGGGTGTGAGGAATTGTACCGTTTATAATTGGAACCTTGATCAGGTTCTTTTTGGCATCTTCAACCCCTTTAGCAATTGCTGTTGTTACTTCGTTGGCTTTACCCAAACCATAACCAACAATTCCATCTTCATTTCCAACAATAACAATAGCGGAGAAACTGAATGTTCTACCCCCTTTAGTCACCTTGGTAACACGTTGAATACTAACCAGACGGTCTTTCAACTCAAGATCACTTGTTTTTACTTTCCTGATACTTGTTGACATAGTATTTCTTAAAATTTAAGTCCGTTTTCCCTGGCAGCATCCGCTAAACTTTTAATTCTGCCATGGTATAAAAATCCATTCCTGTCAAATACAACAGTTTCTATTCCTTTATCTTTTGCTTTACCGGCTATTGATTTTCCAACCAATTTCGCCTGGTCGATCTTATTTACTTTCTGATCAGCAATATCTTTTTCCTTTGATGATGCTGCAAGAATTGTCTTTCCAGTCACGTCATCAACTATTTGGGCATATATCTGTTTGTTGCTTCTATAAACAGACATCCTTGGAATTTCAGTAGTTCCGGATAATCTTCTTCTTATCCTTTGTTTGATCCGGACTCTTCTTTCGCGCTTTGTTAAAGCCATTTCAGTTCGATTTACGTATATTAACTATTTCTAATTTTCTTAAACAGCTGCAGATTTACCAGCTTTTCTTCTCAATTCTTCTCCAACAAACTTGATACCTTTTCCTTTATAGGGCTCCGGCGGACGAAATGAACGGATTTTCGCAGCTACTTCACCGATGAGTTGTTTATCACAACTGGTCAGGGTGATGATAGGATTGCTACGACGCTCTGTAATTGTTTCTGCTTTTACTTCAGCAGGAAGTTGAATATGGATATCGTGTGAAAAACCGAGACTCAGCTCAAGGATGCCATTTTTCATTTCAGCACGGTAACCTACGCCAACTAGTTCTTGTTTAATTGTATATCCTTTGGATACTCCAATAACCATATTATTTACGAGAGAACGATACAGTCCGTGTATTGCTTTTGACCTGATTTCATCATCAGGGCGATCAAGCACGACTTCCTGGTTCTCAATTTTTATTTTAATAGCGCTATCAACCTGCTGAGATAATTCGCCTTTCGGTCCTTTTACACTAACGAGATTATTTTCATCAACATTAATGGTAACTCCTTCAGGTACTGCTATAGGTAATATTCCAATCCTTGACATGGTACTTTTTTCTCTTTATTAATATACATGACATAATACCTCACCACCGATACTCAGCTTTCTTGCTTCCTTATCAGTCATAACTCCCTGTGAGGTTGATAATATAGCCACTCCAAGACCATTAAGGACGCGTGGAAGGCTGTCTTTATCTACATACTTACGTAATCCTGGCTTACTAATTCTCTCAAGAGATTTGATAGCCGAAAGTTTAGATTCAGGATGGTATTTCAGTGCAATTTTGATGTTGCCCTGTGGTCCTTCTTCTTCAAACTTATAGTTTAAAATATACCCTTTTTCAAACAGTATACGAGTCATATCTTTCTTAATGTTTGAAGCAGGAATCTCTACGATTTTATGCTTTGCCATAACGGCGTTTCTGACTCGGGTAAGATAATCTGCAATAGGATCTGTCATTTCTGTCTCTTTATAAAATTCTTCAAGTATTAACTACTACCAACTGGCTTTTCTTACACCTGGAATAAGTCCTGATGAGGCCATTTCTCTAAAAGTAATTCTGCTGATCCCAAACTGGCGCATATACCCTTTTGGGCGGCCTGTAAGTTTACAGCGGTTGTGCATTCTGATAGGGTTTGAATTCCTGGGCAGACGGCTCAATCCAACATAATCACCTTCAGCTTTTAGTTTCGCTCTTTTCTCAGCGTATTTTTCAACTAATTTTTGGCGCTTCACCTCGCGGGCTTTCATTGATTCTTTGGCCATAGTTTTATTTTTTTACGTTTTTAAACGGTAAACCAAATTCTTTTAATAGTGCAAATGCTTCTTCATCTGTTGAAGCAGAAGTCACGAATGTCATTTCCAATCCTGAGATCTTATTGATCTTATCGATATCGATTTCAGGAAAGATAATTTGTTCAGTTACTCCCAAAGTATAATTTCCTCTTCCATCGAGTTTAGACTCAATTCCGTGGAAATCACGTATTCTGGGAAGTGAAACATTGATCAAACGCTCCAGGAATTCATACATTCTCTCACGACGCAGTGTTACTTTCACTCCAATAGGCATTCCTTTTCTCAGTTTGAAATTAGAAATGTCTTTGGTAGACATAGTTTGAACTGCTTTCTGTCCTGTGATAGTTGTCATCTCTTCCTGAGCAACATCGATCATTTTTTTGTCAGCGATAGCTTGACCAACACCTTGGTTGATTACTATTTTTTGAAGTTTAGGAACCTGCATTACTGTTTTATAACCAAATTGTTTGGTTAAAGCAGGTATAATCTCCTCGCTATACTTTTTCCTTAAGGTAGGTGTGTATTTCATTACTTAATCTCCTCACCTGATTTTTTAGAGTATCTCACTAATTTATTTTTATCGTTCAGCTTTCTGCCGATACGTGTTGGGTCTCCTGATGAAGGATCTACCGGGTTCAGATTTGAAATATGAACCGGAGCTTCTTTCTTAATAATTCCTCCTTGTGGATTGTCGGCACTAGGTTTGGCATGTTTTGATACCATGTTAACACCTTCAACGATGGCACGTGACTTCTTCCTGTCAATTTCCAGAACTCTTCCCTGTTGTCCTTTGTACTCCCCGGAGTTGACTTTTACGATGTCACCTTTTTTGATATGTAACTTTTTTTGCATTTCGTTTTTCCTTTTATATTACAACACCTCAGGTGCCAGCGAAACAATTTTCATATATTGATCACGCAGTTCCCTGGCTACAGGGCCGAAAATACGAGTCCCCCGCATTTCATCTACATTGTTCAGCAGCACAACTGCATTGTCATCAAACCTGATATAAGATCCATCAGTACGTCTGACTTCTTTCCTGGTTCTTACAATAACAGCTTTACTTACGGTTCCTTTTTTAACTTCACCTGAAGGCATGGCACTCTTTACTGTGACAACAATTTTATCGCCGATACTTGCGTATCTTCTTTTTGTACCACCTAGTACCCGGATGCAGAGAACCTCCTTTGCACCACTGTTATCTGCTACAGATAATCTACTTTCTTGTTGTATCATGGCTACTTAGCTCTTTCAATAATTTCTACTAATCTCCATCTTTTGTTCTTGCTCATCGGACGAGTTTCACTGATCTTTACTGTATCGCCTTGATTAGCAGTGTTCTCTTCATCATGAGCCATGAACTTGGAGCTTTTGTTTACGAATTTACCGTAAATGGGATGCTTTACTTTCCTTTTTACGATAACTAATATGGACTTATCCATGCGGTTACTTGTTACCACACCAATACGTTCCCTTCTTGTTTTCCTTGTAGTTTCCATGTTATTCATTACTTTCTGTCTGCTGCCCTTTCCTGGCTTTCAATTCAGTTTTCAGTCGCGCTACAGTTTTGCGTGTTTCGCTTATCTTAATAGGATTATCAAGCGGAGATACGGCATGATTCATCTTCATTCGAACGAACATATTCTGCTCAGTGTCGATCCTCTCAATGATCTCGGCTGTTGATAATTCCTTAATTTCGGAGCTTTTCATCCTGACTATATTATATATTATTTATGATCAAAATCTCTACGTACAATAAACTTGGTTTTCACAGGAAATTTCTGTCCACCAATGCGCAATGCTTCTTTAGCTACATCAAAAGGAACACCTTCAATTTCAAAGATTATTCTTCCCGGAGTAATAGGATATACAAATCCTTCAGGAGATCCTTTACCTTTACCCATACGTACTTCAGCAGGTTTTTTGGTAATTGGCTTATCGGGGAATATCCTGATCCACAGTTGCCCCTCCCTTTTCATATGACGGGTAACAGACTGACGTGCAGCTTCTATCTGACGGCCTGTAATCCATGCTTCTTCAAGTGCTTTGATACCAAAGGATCCGAATGCAAGTGTATTACCTTTCTGGGCATTGCCTTTCATGCGACCCTTCTGCATTCTCCTGTATTTGGTTTTCTTAGGTTGTAACATTACGTTATGAATTTCTTAGTTGTCTGATTATTTTCTTTTCTTTCTGAATCCACCCTGGTGTCCACCACCATGTCCACCTGATTTTGGCTTAACATTCTTTGCACCAATATTTGGAGACAGGTCTCTTTTTCCAAAAATCTCACCGCTGCAGATCCATACTTTAATTCCGATAACTCCCACTTTCGTGTTTGCTTCTGCCAATGCATAGTCAATATCAGCACGCAGGGTGTGCAATGGAATTCTACCATCTTTATATGTTTCGGTACGTGCCATTTCAGCACCACCTAAACGGCCACTTACCAATACCTTGATACCTTCTGATCCCATACGCATTGTTGATGCGATTGACATTTTGATAGCGCGACGGTAAGAAACTTTACCTTCGAGCTGCCGGGCAATATTGTTAGCAACAATAGTAGCATCAAGTTCCGGGCGTTTTACTTCGAAGATATTGATCTGTACCTCTTTTTGGGTAATCTTTTTCAATTCCTCTTTCAGTTTATC
This sequence comes from uncultured Bacteroidaceae bacterium, assembly GCA_964538375.1. Taxonomy (GTDB): domain Bacteria; phylum Bacteroidota; class Bacteroidia; order Bacteroidales; genus JAUUZQ01. The sequence continues at coordinate 30,911 of CAZIFQ010000006.1, forward strand.
AACTTCCTGTCCACCTTTACCGATAATGATTCCGGGACGTGCTGTAAGCACAGTAACGGTGATAAGCTTAAGTGTTCTTTCGATGATAATTTTCGAAATACTGGCTTTTGCAAGACGGGCATTCAGGTATTCCCTGATCTTGTGATCTTCAACTAGTTTTGCCGAGTAATCTTTTCCTCCGTACCAGTTTGAATCCCAACCTTTGATGATTCCTAAACGGTTACTTATTGGATTTACTTTTTGTCCCATTTATTTTATTTTTCTTGAGATTCAACTTCTTTTGCAACAACCTGGCTATCGAGCACGATTGTAACATGATTTGAACGCTTCTTAATTCTGTGAGCGCGACCTTGTGGAGCGGGTTGTATTCTCTTCAGTGTTCTTGACTGATCTACAAATGTCTCTTTAACTAAAAGATGACTCTCCTCAATTCTTGTTCCTTCATTCTTAGCTTGCCAGTTAGCGATAGCTGATAATAAGAGTTTTTCAACCTTACGTGAAGCTTCTTTAGGGCTATATCTCAACATATCGAGTGCCTTATTAACTTCTACACCTTTGATCATGTCAGTGACAAGTCTCATTTTTCTTGGTGAAGTAGGGCAGTTTCTTAAAGTTGCGTAATATTTATTTCGCTTCTCCTCCTTTAACTGATTTGCTCTGTTTCTTTTTCTAGTACCCATTATTCAAAGGTATTTTTATTGTTTATCTCTGTTTTCCACCATGACCCCTAAAAACGCGGGTTGGTGCAAATTCACCTAATTTATGACCAACCATATTCTCTGTTACATACACGGGAATAAATTTATTTCCATTATGTACAGCTATGGTGTGTCCAACAAAATCCGGAGAGATCACAGATCTTCTGGACCAGGTTTTCAACACTGATTTCTTACCTGAATCATTCATTTCAAGAATTCTCTTCTCCAGCTTGTAATCGATAAATGGACCTTTTTTCAGTGAACGGCTCATGTGTTATTAATTTTTAGATTTTCTCTTCTCTACAATATACTTATCTGAATGCTTCTTCTTGGACCTTGTTTTAAATCCTTTAGCGATCACTCCATTTCTTGATCTGGGATGACCACCAGAAGCACGTCCTTCTCCACCACCCATTGGGTGATCAACCGGGTTCATAACAACACCACGTACACGTGGTCGACGGCCGAGCCATCTTGTTCTTCCTGCTTTCCCGGAAGTAGTAAGACCATGGTCTTTGTTAGATACTTCACCGATAGTAGCTCTACAGGTAACAAGAATCATTCTTGATTCTCCACTTGGAAGTTTGATGATAGCATATTTACCATCTCTTGAAGTAAGTGTTGCAGATGCTCCTGCACTTCTTACCAACATTCCTCCCTGCTTTGGCTTCAATTCGATATTATGGATATTTGTTCCTAATGGAATTTTCGCCAGCGGCAAAGCGTTTCCAATTTCAGGAGCTGCATTCTCACCAGATACCAATTTGTCACCAACTTTAAGTTTGGCAGGAGAAAGAATGTATCTTTTCTCTCCATCTTCATATACTACAAGTGCTATATAAGCTGTTCTGTTAGGATCATACTCAATAGTTTTAACTGTTGCAGTAATATCATCTTTGTTCCTTTTGAAATCGATCACACGATATCTCTTCTTGTGTCCGCCACCCATGTAACGCATGGTCATGCGACCCTGGTTATTTCTTCCACCAGACCTTTTCATAGGTTTGATGAGGGATTTCTCCGGTGTTGAAGTTGTGATCTCCTCAAATGTAGGAATCTGCTTCGTTCTCTGTCCTGGTGTTACAGGTTTAAACTTCTTTATCGGCATATCTTCTAAATATTGCTATAAAAATCAATTGCTTCGCCTTCTGCGATGGTAACTATGGCTTTCTTAAATGCATTCGTTCTTCCACTCTGAATTCCTGAGCGGGTGGATCTCGTTTTGGATTTCCCTGCATACCTCATTGTATTTACTGAAATTACAGTTACTTCATACAACTCTTCAACGGCCTGCTTAATCTCCACTTTATTTGCATTCTTTTCAACAACAAAACCATATCTGTTGAGCTTCTCGCCCTGGATTGTCATTTTCTCTGTTACTATAGGCTTAATTAAAATATCCATGAGTTTATTCTATACAATTTTGTTATGCTTTCTTTTGCAAAACATCAAGTGAACTCTCAACAAACAGCAGAGCTGTTGCGTTCATGATGTCGTATGTATTTAATTCTGAGATTGTTACAACCTTAGAGTTTTGCAAATTTCGCGACGACAAATATACATTTTTATTTCGTTCATTTAAAACGATAACTGATTTTTTATCGTCGATTTTCAGGTTTTTCTGAATATTCGCAAAGTCCTGTGTTTTTGGCTGTTCAAAAGAAAAGTCCTCCACTATCATCAACTGCTTATTTTTTGCCTTGTAGGTAAGCGCAGATTTACGAGCCAGATCTTTAACTTTTTTATTGAGTTTATTGCGATATTCACTTGGTCTTGGTCCGAATACTCGTCCACCGCCTCTGAAGATAGGATTCTTGATAGATCCAGCACGTGCGGTACCTGTACCTTTTTGTCTTTTGATCTTTTTGGTACTACCCTTTATCTCTGCGCGCTCTTTGGCTTTGTGAGTACCCTGACGGTTATTTGCCATGAAGTGTTTTACTTCAAGATAAATAGCATGGTCGTTGGGCTCGATACCGAAGATATCTTTACTCAGCTTGACCTTTTTTCCGGTACCTTTACCGTCTATATTTAATACTTCTAATTCCATTACTTCTCAATTATTAAGTATGAACCATTTGATCCGGGAACTGAACCTTTTACAATAAGAAGATTATTCTCAGGTATAATTTTCATTACACGAAGGTTGAGAATCTTCACCTTGCCACCACCGGTACGACCACCCATACGCATTCCTTTAAAAACGCGTGACGGATAAGAAGAAGCACCAAGTGAACCCGGAGCTCTCATCCTGTTATGCTGTCCGTGTGTTGCATCGTTTACACCTTTAAAGTTGTAACGTTTAACAACACCCTGGAAACCTTTTCCTTTTGAAATACCGGAAACATCAAGCCAAGTGTCATCGTGAAAATAATCCACGGTAATCACGTCACCTGATTTCCAATCTTTTACAAATCCTTTCAGTTCAATGACCTTTCTCTTTGGAACAGTATTTGCTTTTGCAAAGTGACCGCTCATTGGCTTGGGAGTATTTTTCTCTTTCTTATCATCAAAAGCCAGCTGAATAGCTGCATAACCGTCGTTATCAACAGTTTTGATTTGAGTCACCACACAAGGCCCAGCCTGAATTACGGTACATGGGATATTTTTTCCTTCCGCATCGTAAATTGAGGTCATTCCGACTTTTTTACCAATTAATCCTGGCATCTTATTATAATTTTCCTTGTTAAACTTTAATTTCTACTTCAACACCACTGGGTAGCTCTAACTTCATTAAGGCATCAATGGTCTTTGGTGTAGAACTATAAATATCCAGCAGTCGTTTGAAAGAGCTAAGCTGAAACTGTTCCCTTGATTTTTTGTTTACGAAAGGGGAACGCAAAACAGTGTAAACCCTCTTATGTGTTGGAAGGGGCACTGGTCCACTTACCACAGCACCTGTTGACTTAACCGTTTTCACGATTTTCTCAGCAGATTTATCTACGAGGTTGTGGTCGTAAGACTTTAATTTAATTCTAATCTTTTGGCTCATTATTATCTTGTTATTATATCAATGATTTCCCTGCTACTTTCTCCAAAATTTCTTTTGAAATATTCGGTGTAACCTTTTCAAAATGGCTAAACTCCATAGTTGAACTTGCTCTACCGGAAGAGAGTGTTCTTAATACTGTTATATATCCAAATTGCTCCGCAAGCGGAACTTTGGCTTTGATTACCCTTACTCCTGCTTTCGAATCCATTCCTTCAACCTGTCCACGACGTTTATTCAAGTCTGAAATAACATCACCCATATATTCTTCAGGTGTAAGCACCTCTACAGCCATGATCGGCTCCATCAGCACAGGACTTGCTTTCTTCCCCGCATTTCTAAATGCTTTCCTGGCGCAAATTTCGAATGATAACTGGTCTGAATCAACATTATGATATGACCCGTCTACAAGGCGAACTTTCAGATTGTCAACTGCAAATCCAGCCAATGGACCATTTAACATTGCATTTTTAAACCCTTTCTCTACAGATGGAATAAATTCTTTTGGAACATTTCCACCTTTAATCTCGTTTACAAACTGCAGTCCTTTAATGCCATCGTCATTTGGACTAACGTAAACTTCAATATCTGCAAATTTTCCTCTACCACCAGTCTGCTTCTTAAAGGTCTCCCTATGATGCACTTCTTTGGTGATGGCTTCTTTATAGTTAACCTGTGGTGATCCAACGCTACATTCTACCTTAAACTCCCTCTTCAATCTATCGAGTAAAATCTCCAGGTGCAGTTCTCCCATTCCACTGATAATTGTCTGGGCTGTCTCTATATCAGTCTTTACCCGGAAAGTAGGATCTTCTTCAGCGAGCTTACCAAGGGCAACACCCAACTTATCAATATCTGATTGTGTCTTTGGCTCAATGGCTATACCAATTACCGGTTCCGGAAAATCAATAGTTTCAAGAATCAAAGGATTCTTGATATCTGTAATGGTATCTCCCGTACGTAAATTCTTCAGTCCAACAACAGCACAAATATCTCCGGCGTCAATAACGCTTTTTGGATTTTGCTTGTTGGCATGCATCTGATAAATCCTGGTGATCCTTTCTTTCTTCGCTGTACGGTTGTTAAGAATTGTAGTTCCCTCATTCAGCTGACCTGAGTATAGTCTCAGATATGCTAATCTACCAACGAATGGATCAGTGGCAATTTTAAATACAAGGCCAGCTAAAGGATCTGAATTGACAGGATGTCTTTCTTCCTCTTTTTCAGTATAAGGATTTATTCCTGATACTGATCCAACATCCACAGGACTTGGCATCAATGCGCAAATACCATCGAGCAAACGTTGAATGCCTTTATTTTTAAAGGCAGACCCACAGAATACAGGAACAATCTGCATTTTGATTGTAGCATTCCTTGCATGAGCCATAAATTCTTCAACAGTAATCGAATCGCGATCTTCAAGGAAACGATCAAGGAGGTCATCATCAGAAACACAAACGGCTTCAACCAATTTCTCTCTCCACTCCTCAACCTCTTCGATCATGTCTTCCGGGATCGGACAGTACTCATACTTCATTCCCATGGTCTCGTCCTCTTTCCAGACAATTGCTTTCCTTTCAATAAGGTCAACAATTCCTGTAAAGTTTTCTTCAGAACCAATAGGTATTTGCAGAGGTACTGGGTTAGAACCCAACTTATCTTTGATCTCGTTTACTACACCAAAAAAATCCGCGCCAACCCTATCCATCTTATTGACGAAGGCCATACGCGGAACTTTGTATTTGTTAGCTTGTCTCCAAACCGTTTCAGATTGTGGCTCGACTCCTCCTACAGCACAAAATACTGCTACAGCACCGTCGAGTACTCTTAGTGATCTTTCTACTTCAACTGTAAAATCAACGTGGCCCGGAGTGTCAATAATATTGACTTTATGCTCCTGGTTGTTGTAATTCCAGAAAGTGGTGGTTGCTGCTGATGTAATGGTGATACCTCGCTCCTGCTCCTGTACCATCCAATCCATTGTGGCGGCTCCGTCATGGACCTCACCGATGCGATGGGTGATACCAGTATAGAACAGAATGCGTTCTGTAGCGGTCGTTTTCCCGGCATCGATGTGAGCCATGATTCCAATATTTCTAGTATATTGTAATCCTTCGTTCACACTTACCTAATTAATTTCTTAAACCTTATCTCTTATAAATTAGAACCTAAAATGAGCAAAAGCCTTATTGGATTCTGCCATTCTGTGCATATCTTCTTTTTTCTTATACGCTCCACCTTCGTTGTTATATGCTGCGATGGTTTCTGCTGCCAGTTTCTCTCCCATTGATTTACCCGGACGTTTTCTTCCGAACATAATCATGTTCTTCATGGCAATTGCCTGTTTGCGTTCAGGCCTTACTTCCATTGGAACCTGGAAAGTTGCTCCCCCAACTCTTCTACTCTTTACCTCAACCTGGGGAGTTATATTATCGAGTGCCTCCTTGAAAATATCCAGTGCAGGCTTCTCTTCTTTTTTCATTTTCTCCTCAATGATGTCCATGGCTTCGTAAAAGATATCATAAGAGATACTTTTCTTTCCTGACAACATCATATTGTTTACAAACCGCGTTACAAATGGATCCTTAAATTTAGGATCCGGTAAAATAATTCGCTTCTTTGGTTTCGTCTTTCTCATTATCTATAAAATATAAATAGATTATTTCTTTGGCCTTTTAGTCCCGTATTTCGAACGGCGTTGTGTGCGACCCTCAACACCGGAAGTATCAAGAGCACCACGAATTAAGTGATAACGTACACCTGGTAAATCTTTCACTCTACCACCACGAATAAGAACTATAGAGTGTTCCTGCAGGTTGTGTCCTTCTCCCGGAATGTATGCGTTCACTTCTTTCTGGTTTGTCAACCTTACCCTGGCTACTTTTCTCATAGCTGAATTAGGTTTCTTAGGGGTAGTAGTATACACCCTAACGCAAACACCACGTCTTTGTGGACTTGAATCAAGAGCAGGGGCTTTACTTTTTTCCACTAACTCTTTTCTTCCTTTACGTACTAATTGCTGAATTGTAGGCATTTATGCTTAATTCTTTAAATTATATTATCTATTTCTAAGTAATTTCGGGTTGCAAAGGTATTATTTATTTTGAAAAAACAAGAATATTTTTGTTTAATGTTTACCTTGCTTTTCAATTGCTTATTGCATCAAGAATGACAAGCCAATCCGGAGCAACTAATTGCACAATTTAATTCGCTTTTCGACCACTATATATACAGGCACTTCATTTTGAAGCGCATTTTCTTATTCCAGTATTAGGAATCGTGTCTGAAAACATGCGTTGGTTTAAATCAAATTTTTATTATTTTTGCCTTTCCAAAATCAAGTTTACAACAACGAAATATTATTTAAAACCAACATCTTATATTATACTAATGAAAAATTATCAAACCGATCAAATTAAGAGCATTGTACTTCTGGGAAACTCAGGGTCTGGAAAAACCACCCTTGCAGAATCAATGCTATTTGAAGGCGGAGTCATCGATAGAAGGGGAGATGTGGACAGTAAGAATACTGTTTCCGATTATAACCTGATTGAGCATGAAAATCAATCTTCAATGTATTCAAGTGTTCTCTATACTGAATATAATGACAAAAAGGTTAACATACTGGATACTCCGGGTGCTGATGATTTTGTTGGAGGCACTGTTTCAAGTCTACACGTTGCTGATACAGGACTTATGCTTATTAACGCACAAAACGGAGTTGAAGTAGGAACTGAGATTCACAGTCGTTGGTTAAATAAATTCAATAAGCCATGTGTTATCGCCATCAATCATATTGATCATGACAAGGCAAATTTTGAAAAAACGCTTGAAACTATCAAAGAAAGTTTTGGAAATGCTGCTACCCTAACCCAATTTCCTATTAATGCAGGACCGGGATTCAACTCAATTGTAGATCTGATCCTGATGAAACTTCTTAAGTATTCTGCAGATGGTGGTAAACCTGAAGTATTGGATATTCCTGCAGACCAAATGGAACAGGCAGAAGAGTTGAGAAATGAATTGATTGAAAAGGCAGCAGAAAATGATGAGTCATTAATGGAGCTGTTTTTTGAGAATGATACACTCTCAGAGGATGAAATGAGATCCGGAATTACTGTAGGATTACTTGAAAGAGGAATCTTTCCAATCTTTTGTGTTTCAGCAAAGAAAAATATGGGTGTTGGAAGATTGTTACAATTCATTACCAATGTTGTTCCTTCTGCTAATTTGCTTCCTGCCGTAAAAACTACTGATGACAAAGAAATTGCCGCAGACGAAAAAGGAAGTACTTCAATTTTTGTATTCAAAACATCGGTTGAGTCACATATTGGTGAAGTAAATTACTTTAAAGTCATGTCTGGAGAAGTTACAGAAGGCATGGACCTGACAAATATTACTACTCAAAATAAAGAGAGATTGTCACAGCTTTTCGCAACCTACGGAAACAAAAGAACAAAAGTTACCAAACTTGCCGCCGGTGATATTGGTTGTACCGTAAAAATGAAAAATACCAGTACCAATGATACACTATGTGGACCCGGTGCTGATTATAAATTTTCAAACATTCCTTTCCCTGAGCCAAAATTCAGAACAGCTATTAAGCCAATCAATGAAGGTGATGAAGAGAAATTAGGAGAGGCACTAAGCAGACTTCATGGCGAAGATCCAACTGTTATTGTTGAGTATAGTAAAGAATTAAAGCAGATTCTCCTGCATGGTCAGGGCGAGCATCATCTGAATATTGTGAAGTGGCACCTTGACAATGAGTTCAATGTTGAAACAACTTATGTTGCCCCGAAAATACCTTACCGTGAAACCATTACAAAAGTGTCGCAGGCAGACTACAGGCACAAGAAGCAATCAGGTGGATCTGGTCAGTTTGGTGAAGTTTACCTGGTTATTGAGCCACACGTAGAAGGTGCAGATGACACAAAAATGTTTAAGATTAACGGCAGGGATATGAAGATGTCTATCCGTGGCCATGAAGAACATGAGCTGCCATGGGGTGGCAAACTGATCTTTAATAATTGTATCGTTGGTGGATCCATTGATGCACGTTTCCTTCCAGCGATAATGAAAGGGCTTATGGAAAAGATGGAAGAAGGACCACTTACCGGTTCATACGCCAGGGACATCAGGGTATATGTATATGATGGAAAGATGCACCCCGTTGACTCAAATGAAATTTCTTTTAAGCTAGCCGGCAGAAATGCATTCAGCATGGCATTTAAAAATGCAGGACCAAAAATTATGGAGCCAGTATACGATGTAGAGGTGCTGGTACCTTCCGACAGGATGGGTGATGTGATCAGTGACCTACAGGGTCGTCGCGCCATCGTACAAGGAATGTCAAGTGAAAAGGGATTTGAAAAGATCGCTGCAAAAGTTCCTCTTGCAGAAATGAACAAGTATTCAACTGCATTGAGCTCTATCACTAACGGCCGTGCCATATACTCCATGTCTTTCGATGAGTATGCTCCAGTACCAGGCGATCTCCAGGGTGAGCTGCTGAAAGCTTACGAAGCTGAACAAGAAGAAGAGTAGATGAACGTTGAGCGTTGAGCGTTGAGCGTTGAGCAAAAAAATTAAACCGCAGAGAGAAATCGATGCGGTTTTTTTATGGATTATTTGGTTTTTATCAATTCAGATATGGTTTTCTCCAGGGCCTCCCCTCTCAGGTTCATGCCAATAATAACCCCATTTTGATCCAGGAGAAAACTCGAAGGAATGGCCTGAACACCATAATTAATGGCAGCTTGCGTTCTGGCTCCCAGCATATCACATACCTGGACTGGCCAAGATAGTTGGTCATCTTCAATGGCTTTTATCCATGCCTCTTTTGACCTGTCTAAGGATACACTGAAAACGGCAAAGCCCTTCCCATTGACGAATTCTGTATCTAAATATTTTTTATAAAGCTTCACCAGCCCTGGGTTTTCTTTCCTGCATGGTGGACACCATGAAGCCCAGAAATCAACTAACACCAATTTTCCTTGTAACTCAGACAGTAAAATATTATTGCCATCAACATCAGGGAGTTTAATCTCCGGTGCTCTTAATCCATATATATATCCAATAGGTATTTTCTCGATTTCAGGAGGAATCTGGTAGGGTGATTCAGTATCAGTTAAGTTATTGTTGCATGATACGAGAAGGATCAGGGCTACAAATAAAGTGATGTAGTGTTTCATAGTTATTGGATCAATGGGTTAATGGGTTAATAAGTCAATGAGTTAATGGGTTGATGGGTTAATGGGTTAATGAGTTAATGGGTTAATGAGTCAATGGGGTTATTAAACTCTTTTAATGGAGGCTCCAAGTGCGTTCAATCTTTCATCTATCCTTTCATAACCACGATCGATTTGATCTATATTATGAATCTCGCTTGTTCCTTCAGCGCTCATGGCTGCAATAAGCAATGCAACTCCGGCCCGAATATCAGGAGAACTCATCGTAGTACCTCTCAGTTTTATGGCATTATTCAATCCAATAACTGTTGCCCTGTGTGGATCACAAAGAATGATCTGCGCGCCCATATCAATAAGTTTATCTACGAAAAATAGTCGACTCTCAAACATCTTTTGGTGGATCAGAACACTGCCTTTCGCCTGGGTGGCTGTCACCAGGATTACACTCAACAAGTCTGGAGTTAGCCCAGGCCAGGGTGCATCGGCAATAGTCATGATAGCGCCATCAATGAATGTTTCTATCTCATAATGATCCATTGGTGGTATATATAGATCGTCACCCTTCAGAGCCAGCTTAATACCTAATCTCCTGAAAGAGGCAGGAATTATTCCAAGCTCATTGTAAGCCACATCCTTAATGGTGATATCAGATTGCGTCATTGCAGCCATCCCAATAAAACTACCAATTTCAATCATGTCCGGAAGAATCCGGTGATCTGTGCCTCCAAGTTCAGCCACTCCTTCAATAGTCAGCAGGTTCGAACCAATACCATTGATCTTTGCCCCCATCCTGACCAACATTTTACAAAGTTGCTGCAGATAAGGCTCACAAGCAGCGTTATATATGGTGGTAACCCCTTTTGTCAACACGGCTGCCATAACGATATTTGCTGTACCTGTTACAGAAGCCTCATCCAGCAACATATACTTACCTGTCAGGTTTTTGGCTTCCACCTCGTAACAGGAATGTTTTGCATCGTAATGAAAGTTTGCTCCCAGTTCCTGGAAACCGATGAAATGTGTATCCAGCCGTCTGCGGCCAATCTTATCTCCACCCGGCTTTGGAATAAATGCTTTCCCGAATCTTGCCAACAAAGGACCGACCAACATAACAGAACCCCTGAGCTCAGTTGATTTGGCCTGGTATTCTTCACACTTCAAAAAATCCAGATTGATATTTTCGGCCTTGAATGTATAACTGTTCTTCTCCAACCTTTCCACCTCAACACCCAGATCTCTCAAAAGATCAATAAGTTTAAGTGCGTCCCGAATTTCCGGGACATTGGTCATGGTGATTTTTTCAGGTGTAAGAAGAACTGCACAAAGCACTTGTAATGCTTCATTTTTGGCCCCCTGGGGAATTATTTCACCGGAGAGGTGTTTTCCGCCTTCAATTACAAATTTACTCAAAACAGCTTGCTATTTCTTTTTTCCGCCACTCTTTTTCTTCCTTACATTTTTTGCAAGGATGTCCCTGGTTTCAGAAAGTTCCAATTCGGGATCCAGTTCAAGTCTATTTTTTGATAAGGTCTTAAGATCATTCAATATCTCCACGTTGCTAACTGCTTCCCTGTTCCATGTAAGATAGGATTTTTTCATGTGATTAGCAATCATTTTTACCAAATCACTCTTTTCTTCACCATCTTCCATCTCAACCGCTTTATCAATCATCAGTGCAATAGAGTGACCGTAATGCTTAAACCTGATACTCTTCTGGTTGTATTCCAGCTTCCTGGGCTTTGAAGCAAGCTCCTCCTTCTTTGGCAATTCATAAGGATAATCAATATCAAGTTTAAAATCTGATATAATGGCCAGGTGATCCCACAGTTTATGTTTGAAATCGTTAATGTCTCTTAAATGTGGATTCAGGTTACCCATCACTGCGATGATTGTCCTGGCTGCCTTGTTCCTCTCTTCACGATCCTCAATAGTGAGGATATGATCTACCATCTTCTGAATATTTCTTCCATACTCCGGTAAAATCAACTTCTTGCTAGTTGTATTATAATCGTATTCCATGCTTGTTATTTATATGCGCAAAAGTAGTTCTTTTATTGGGCTTATCAAAATGAGTACTTCGAGTGCCTTGAGTACTTCGAGTGCCTTGAGTTTGGGGAGTTAGCTGACTACATTTAGTTTGGCGAATTTGAGCAAAAGCTGCTTCTGTCCGACAGCAAATCTTACTGTTGCTTTGGTGTTCGGGGCCTCCCCTTCCATCTTTATTACTTCACCGATTCCGAAACGGGGATGCTCTACCTTCATACCTACTTCAATCTTGTCGGGACTTACATTACCACTTTTTGTTTCCGCTTTTTCCAGGTTGAGAAGATTTCTGTCGCCTACCTGCTCCCTGGATTTCTTCTGAAGTGTTGGATATTTTTTACTGTAATCCTTATGCTTTATGGTAGGAGAATCTTCCTGGACCTGGGGAATCACAGGATAAAAATCGTGTGGAAGAGTAACATATTTCTTATCTAGTTCCTTTATGAATCTGCTGGGTGAGGTTGAGGTTTGTAATCCCCATTTGTACCTGCTGTCTGCAAAAGTTATGGTAGCTGTTTTTTCGGCACGTGTAAGCGCGACATAAAACAATCTACGCTCCTCTTCCAATCCCTTCAGATCGCCCGTGTTCATTCCAGAAGGAAACAACTCTTCCTCCATGCCGGCAATAAAAACATGCCGGAACTCGAGCCCTTTAGCTGCATGCACTGTCATGATGCTTACCTTATTGATATCCTCCTCTGTTTCATTATCAGCATCTGTCATGAGTGTAACATCCTGCAGGTAATTGGAGAGTGTCAGTTCTTCTTCTGACTCCTTGTTATCGGTAAAATCCTTGATGCCATTCAGCAGTTCCTCAATGTTCTCGTAACGGCTAATGGCCTCTGGTGTCTTTTCGGTTCTGAGATCTTTAATGATCCCTGTAGCATTGGCGATAGTATATGCCAGGTCGAAAGCTTCCATCTCCATCAATTTCTCCCTGAACTCCCTAATCATAGAAGTAAATCCGCTCAGCTTTTTAAGTGTACCCTGGTTCAGTCCAAGTTGTGTCTGATCAAGATGTGTCAGCACCTTCCATAAAGATGTGTCAAGCTTATTCGCGTATTCAGTGATTTTATCGACCGTAGTCTTCCCTATTCCTCTTAAGGGATAATTGATGATTCTTCTCAGTGATTCATCATCCGCCGGATTAACCACCAGGCGAAAATATGCTAGGAGGTCTTTGATCTCTTTCCTTTGATAGAAGGAAACTGAGCCATATACTTTGTAAGGAATATTTAATTTTCGCAAACTTTCTTCAAAAATCCTTGACTGCGCATTGGTCCTGTAAAGAACTGCAAACCGTTTATATTCAAGTTGTTCATTAAATCGGATTTCAGTGATGCTATTGGCAACTATAAAACCTTCCTCTTTATCGTTACGCGCTTTTACCACCTGTATTTTATCGCCTAACTCCTCTTTGGAATAAATTTCCTTTTCGATTTGGTCCTTATTCTTTTGTATAATGCTGTTCGCAGCATTTACGATCATCTGTGTGGACCGGTAATTCTGCTCAAGTTTGTAGAGATTATAATCGGGATAATCGTTTTTAAAATTCAGGATATTCTCAATCCGGGCTCCCCTGAAAGAATAAATACTCTGCGCATCATCACCCACAACACAAATATTCTGATGAATTGTTGCAAGCTGCTTCAGAATCAGGTATTGAGAATAGTTGGTATCCTGGTACTCATCCACGAGGATATAATCGAAGGCATTGCGATACTTGTCAAGTGTAGCCGGATTATCACGAAACAGTAAATTGATTTGCAGCAAAAGATCATCAAAATCCATAGCACCATTCTTTTTACAGCGCTTTGTATAGATTCTGTAAATCTCCCCCATTTTTGGCCTTCCCCTGGCCATGTCAGTGGTCTGCACCTGTGCATTGGTCTGGTAAACTTCAGGTGTTATCAGGTTATTCTTTGCATAAGAAATCCTCCCAAATACTTCAGCCGGTTTATATGCTTTATCGTCGAGCTTCAGGTCCTTTATGATCAACTTCACCAGGTTCCTTGAATCAATGGTGTCATAAATGGTGAAATTTGAGGGATAACCCAGGAATTCAGCTTCACGTCTCAATATCCGTGCAAAGAGTGAGTGAAATGTTCCCATCCAAAGATTTGATGCCTGCTCATGTGAAACAAGAGCTCCAATCCTCTCCTTCATATTCTTCGCTGCTTTATTTGTAAAAGTAAGCGCGAGAATTCTGTATGGCTTAACACCATTTTGCAGCAGATGTGCAATACGGTAAGTCAACACCCTTGTCTTCCCAGAACCCGCACCAGCAATAACCAATGAGGCACCTTTGTAGTTTTCAACTGCCTGTCGCTGAGCATCATTTAAATCTTTCAGATATTCTTCCACACATGGGTTTTTAATGAGGGGGTAAAGGTAGTATTTGATCCTGTTTTGAAACAAGAAAATTTGAAAATTTTATCAACGAATTTTAGGACTTGAATAATGAGTTAATGGGTTAAAAACCCGATTTATCGCTTCTAAACCATAAAAATTGCACCTTTCAATGAAAATTTGCACTTTTGTGCGGCAAATCAGATATATAATATTGTATCATTTTTACGTTTATTGGTAAACACGCTATCTATTGAACCTGAACAGATCAAATAAATTATTCGTTTCCCTACTCTTAATGGGCGTTTTATTCGGGTATATTCTCCCTTCCCAGGGGCAGGTATACTCAGGAAATGCGGATATGGTAGTACCTGTGGAATATGATGTTTACGAGGGCTCAGACGAGTTGTTTGTCTTTTATCAAAAAGAAGGTAATTTCAAATCCGGATCACTTTCCATTGACTGGCCAGGACCTGGTTTATTCGATTTTGAATGGACAAAATACGACTTCAACGCCGACGCATTTTCAATTCTTGTTGATACAGAAAACGGAAATTCCTCTACTATAAATGATCTGGATGAAGGGGGTTACCAGGTGAGAATTACAGATGGAGGAACGCTTGACACAACATTTGTTACGTGGGTAATGCTTGACAACTTTTTTGTCGGCACTGAAAAAGATGATGAAGGAATGGTAAAATGGCACAAGTCGGGATGTAGCGATTGGAATTACCTTTCTATTGATGGAATTGTGGAAGCAGACTCTTTTTTCTTTTACGATCTGAGCACCCATGACCCCATCAGGTTTGTCAACGATTACGATTTTGTCTGGACAAGCGATAATGCAGAAATAGAACTCACCAATGCAACGAAACTATTGAGCCTCAACGAAACCGATATTAATCCTGACCCTGTTGAAGACACCTATTTCATCCTGACAGCAACTGATAGCCTGGGTATGACAGAAATAGATTCTGTGTTCTATGATACCAAATTTACCAGGGCAGAGTTTACTTTAGAATATTATGATAAAATTACGAAGGATTATAGCGCTGACCTGACAGAAAGCTGGAGCTTAGAAACAGGTTCTCTCGATGCTCCCCTAACCGTCAGATTTCTGAATGAATCGAAGAATGGTGCAGAGTTTACCTGGGTATACCTGGATACAATAAATGAAATAACAAAAGAGGGTACGAAGGTATATGAAGAGATTACAGATGAGGATTATGAACCTGAGTTTACCTATTACAATGCTGACACATATTACTACCCATACCTTGTATCAATAAGTGATGTTGGATGCATAGACACCTTCCTGTTGGAAGACGGTATCAAGGTAGTACCCTCTGACCTATTGGTTCCCAATGTATTCTCCCCAAATGGTGATGAATCCAACGAATATTGGCTTTTCAAACATCAATCGCTCAAAGAATGTGAGGTAACCATCATCAGTAAGTTTGGCACCGTAGTCTACAAACGGAAAATTGATGATATTTATCTCTGGGAAGGATGGCACGGAACCATACTTAACTCAAGCAGGCCTGCACCTGAAGGACCATACTATTATATTATTGAAGCCCTGGGATATGACAATGTCGAATATAAGGATCCTAATGTGATTGAAAGATGGAAGATTGACAGACAGCAGGGAAGCACCGGAACAACAACAACGGGAACAGGTACTGAGCCAGATACGCAGATATCAACCATTTATACCGGATGGTTATACCTCTACAGAAACAGTGGACAATATTGAACAAATACCAATTCAATTCTTATTTTTGAAAAATAAACTGACCCCAAATCTCAAATCCCAGGTATGAAGTATCTCAGGATCGTCATAATAGTAATTATTGTTCTCATCCTGTCAGCATTCTTCTATTTTACCCTGGACAATGACCCTCAATCTATTTTGCTGAATTCCATCGAGGAATGGAGACAAAAATATATTTGGATTGTATTGATAATCTTTGGGATAACTCTCATCAGCACAGCAACCGGACTCCCCGTGCTTTACTTAAGTGTGGCATTAGGATTTTTTTTAAAATATATCCCTGCACTCGCTTTTGCCTGGGGGATGAACCTTGTTGCCATAATGGGTACCTACCTGATGGTTAGCCGGTTATTTTCAAGTTCTTTCAAGGAGAAATACGGAGATAAAAAATTCATAAAAAGCATCAATAAACGAATAAAAAAATACGGATTCTGGACCGTCGCATTTTCCAGGTCAGTCTATATTATTCCAACCAACATCATCAACTTCAGTTTTCCGCTCAGTAAAATAAGCAATAAGCAATACCTGGCCGGCACCATGCTTGGCCTGGTGCCAGAATGTTTAATTAATGTTACAACAGGTTATATGATCAGACATGAAATTCTTTTAATGGAATCTCCGGAACAAAACCTCGCAAAAATTCTGATCATAGCCGGATTCATTATTCTGCTATCCTTGCTTTTTATTTTCCTGAGGTACAAAAAGAATAAGTTAGAGAAGATGAGAATTTCTGAGATCGTACCAATGGGTGAGGATTGAGTAAGAATGGAACAATGAAACAATGAGCTAATGAGTTAATGAGCCAAGTATGCTCGTCTCATTGACTCATTGACTCATTAACTCATTGACTCATTAACTCATTAACCCATTGACTCATTAACTCATTAACCCATTGACTCATTAACTCATTGGCTCATTAACTCATTGGCTCATTAACCCATTAACTCATTAACTCATTGGTATGCCAATTTGTCAAAATTTTCAGCTTGGCAAAGTATTTGACACTATAAGGTGAATTTGTTACTTAAAAAATTGTTTTTAGAAATGACTAAGAAAACTCAAAGTGCTGATAATAAGGATATATCGAAGAATCAGCAGGTGAATAAAGAAGTGGAACTAGAGCAAGCTGAAACCACTGATGAAATGCCCCAGGAGGAAGAGGAAGAAAAAAAGGAAGAAAAAAAAGAGCCCGATACTGAAGAAATACTGGCAGAATTGCAGAATAAATATCTGAGACTGTCAGCCGAATTTGATAACTACAGGAAAAGAACGCTGAAAGAGAAAATGGATCTCCAGGTAACAGCCAGGGAAGATGTTATCTCTAATATTTTACCCGTGGTTGATGATTTTGAAAGAGGAATGGATTCAGTGGAAAAAGCCACCGATATTGATGCTGTTAAAGAGGGGCTTAAGCTTATCTACACAAAATTCTCAGGATTCCTTTCTCAGCAAGGTGTGAAGGAAATTGAAGCTGTTGGGAAGAAATTTGATACTGACCTGCATGAGGCAATTACCAAGATCCCTGTGGAGAATAAGAAGAAAAAAGGGAAAGTCGTGGATGTGATTGAAAAAGGATACATGCTGCGGGATAAAGTAATTAGGTACGCGAAAGTAATTATCGGCGAATAAAAAATTTATGGCAAAGAAAGACTATTACGAAATACTTGGGGTCTCAAAAGGCGCTGCCCAGGACGAAATAAAGAAAGCATATCGTCAGCAAGCCATAAAGTATCATCCCGACAAAAATCCGGGTGATAAGGAAGCTGAAGAAATGTTTAAAGAGGCAGCTGAGGCGTACGAAGTGCTGAGCGACCAGGAAAAAAGAAGCAAGTACGATCGCTTTGGCCATTCTGCCTTTGATGGATCAGGAGGATTTGGTGGTGGTGGTATGACCATGGATGATATCTTCTCTCAGTTTGGTGATATTTTTGGCGGATTCGGTGGCTTCGGTGGTTCCGGTGGCTTTGGTGGCTTCGGTGGCTCCGGTGGTTCCAGAAGAGCGCATGGTGTAACGAAGGGATCCAATCTAAGGGTAACAGTAAAACTGAACCTTTCTGAAATTGCCAAAGGAGTAGAAAAAAAGATCAAGGTAAAGAAATATGTTGCCTGTGAAAGCTGCGATGGAACTGGAGCTAAAAACGGTACAGCAGTAAGCAATTGTCCTACTTGTCATGGAACCGGGCATGTCACACAAGTTACCAACACCTTTCTCGGACAAATGCAAACACAGTCTGTCTGTCCAACTTGCAGGGGTGAAGGAAAGACTATCACAGAGAAATGTGAAGCATGCTATGGTGAAGGTATCGTAAAAAAGGAAGAGGTAATCAGTATCAATATTCCTGCAGGCGTAGCTGAAGGTATGCAGGTGAAGCTAAGCGGAAAGGGAAATGCTCCCCGTCGCGGAGGCATGAACGGAGACCTTCTGGTGGTGATTAAAGAAGAGGAGCATCCTTTGTTGGAAAGAGATGGGAATGACATTATTTACCATCTTTATTTAAGCGTACCACAGGCCATTATTGGCGATACTGTGGAGATTCCTACCATTGACAGTCGCGTAAAAATAAAGATTGATCCAGGAACACAACCAGGTAAAATTCTGCGACTGAGAGGTAAAGGTGTGCCGGAAGTTAATGGTTATGGAAAAGGCGATCTGATGGTTTCCATCAACGTATGGATGCCAAAAAATATCAGCAGTGATGAGAAAAAAATGCTGGAAAAACTTCAGGCATCAGAAAATTTTGAGCCGAAACCAGATAAAACTGAAAAAGGATTTTTTCACAAAATGAAAAACTTCTTCGATCATTAATATGAATATACTTCAAGCGACAGACATTGTTAAGGAATTCCAGGGCCACAAAGCCCTAAGTAATGTCTCTATCAATGTTCCAAAAGGCAGCATTTTTGGACTTTTAGGTCCAAATGGTGCCGGAAAAACCACCCTGATTAGAATCATAAACCAGATTACAGCTCCCGATTCAGGTACTGTTACATTTGACGGACATTCATTGAAAAGGGATGATGTATTCAGGATTGGGTATCTTCCGGAAGAACGTGGCTTATATAAAAAGATGAAAGTTGGGGAACAGTCAATGTACCTGGCTCAGCTAAAGGGACTAAGCCCGAGAGATGCTCAAAATACGCTCAAAGAGTGGTTTGATAAATTTGAAATCTCCGGCTGGTGGAACAAGAAAGTTGAAGAACTTTCGAAAGGCATGCAGCAGAAGGTACAGTTTATCATCACTGTTCTTCATCAACCTGACCTGTTGATTTTTGATGAACCCTTTAGTGGATTTGACCCCATCAATGTAAATCTCTTGAAAAAAGAGATTCTGAAATTAAGAGACAATGGTGCTACCATCATCTTTTCTACACACAATATGGCATCGGTGGAAGAACTTTGCGACCAGATTACGTTGATCAATGAAGCTGAGACCATCCTGGAAGGAGAAATTGGAGAAGTCAGAAATAAATACAGATCAAATATCATTACTGTTGGTGTGGAAGGATCAATAGAGGGAATAAGCAAAAATCTAGATAAAAGATTTGAGCTGCTTTCTACTGAAGAAAACGGAATAAAAAAAGAAGTGCGAATTAAAATACCTGCCGATTCCAAACCCAATGAATTGATCCAGGCATTGATTCCCATGACAGAGATACATTCATATAACGAGCTGATTCCCAGCATGAATGACATATTCATCCAGGCAGTCAATAAGGCCTCTAAAAACGGAAAATAATCATGAGTATCACTTCACTGATTGTTAAAAGAGAATATACTACAAGGGTGAGAAAAAAGTCTTTTCTCATTATGTCAATATTAGGGCCAGTCCTTTTTGCTGCATTCATGATTATCCCCGCCTACCTGGCCACGATCCAGGACAAGGACGTGAAGCAGGTCGCTGTAATTGATGAATCCTTCATTCTTACATCCTTTGAAGAAGGTACTTCAGAATGTGTCATTCCTGATACAGAATTCCTGAAATTCAAGTTAGTGGAAGATACAGAGCTGGATGTGCTGAAGGAGAATTTCTCAAGTACAGGATATTATGCTGTGCTTTACATTCCAAAAAATATACTGGCATCCAATAAGATCATCGTTTATTCTGATAAACAACCCAGCTTAGATATCACCTCGCATATACGGAGCTCTATCGAAGCTGAAATTGAAAACCAAAAGCTGGCTGCCAATGAGATAGAAAATCTTGAAGAGATACTGGCAAAGATTGAAACCAGTATCAAGGTATCAAGCATCAAATGGACCAAGGACGGCGAAGACAAAAAAAGCAATACCGGGCTGACCATGGGAATAGGTTATGCATCCGGCTTTCTCATCTATTTCTTTGTTTTCATGTTTGGCGCGCAGGTAATGCGTGGGGTCCTTGAAGAAAAAAACAGTCGCATTGTAGAAGTGATTATCAGCTCCGTGAAACCCATTCAGCTGATGATGGGGAAAATTATCGGCATAGGGCTCGTTGGACTGACCCAGTTCCTGATATGGGTGTTGCTAACTGCTACACTTGTTTTGGGAGCTCAAAAACTTATTATGCCTGACCTCGTCCAGCAATCGCCAATGGAGCAGGTAACATCCAATGAACTCTTCACAGAACATCTCCCGACAGAAGGACTACAGGGGCAATTACCTGATGAAAGTGCAGAAGTAGATGAAGGAGCTGAATTCGTGATGGATATCCTTGATGGCTTAGAGTCGATTAACCCAATAAAAATCTTTCTTGCATTTATCTTCTACTTCCTATTTGGATACTTGCTGTACGGATCGATGTTCGCGGTGGTTGGTGCTGCCTCAGATACTGAAACAGATACACATCAATTCATGCTACCGATAACTTTGCCCTTGATCCTGGGAATATTCGTAATGATAACGACAATGAATAATCCTGATGGAGGCCTGGCCTTCTGGTTCAGCATGATCCCCTTCACCTCCCCCATCGTTATGATGGTGAGAATGCCGTTTGGAGTACCAATGTGGGAACTCCTGCTCTCAGGATCATTATTGGTAATAACCTTCCTCGGCATGGCCTGGGTTGCAGGAAAAATTTATCGCACAGGCATTCTCATGTATGGAAAAAAGGTAAATTACAAGGAACTCTGGAAGTGGTTGAAATATAAAAATTAGTTATGCCAGTTGCCATCCTCGATTTCGGAACCAATACATTCAATCTGCTGATTGCAAAGGGAGATGGCCAATCATTTAAGACATTATACAACGGTAAACAAGCAGTGAAGCTTGGCCGTGGGGGCATCCATAAAGGCATGCTTACTGATGATGCCATGGAGAGAGGATATGCAGCCATCAAGAACCATCTTGAAACGATCGCTTCTTACCATGTTACAGAAATACATGCTTATGCCACATCGGCCATTCGCAATGCCGGTAACGGAATGGAGTTTGTAGCTGAGGTGAAAAGAAGATTCAATTTCGATATTCATGTGATTTCCGGGGAGAAAGAGGCAGAATTAATTTACAGGGGAATAAAGGAATCTATCGATTTCAAGAACCAGCGGGGGCTCATTCTTGATATTGGCGGAGGTAGCAATGAGTTTATCATTTGCGATGCAACACATATGTTCTGGAAACACAGTTTTGAGCTGGGAATGGCCAGGATACTGGAAAAATTTACGATTTCTGATCCTATCACTGCAGAAGAAGTTGCCACCATAGAAAAATATTACAACGCTGAACTGAGACTCTTATTGGAGAAAGTAGAAGAATACAAACCTACATTGCTAATTGGAGCATCCGGATCATTCGACACCATTGCAGCGATACTCAAACACAAGCTAAACCAAAGTGAATACACAACTTCGTCCATTGAAATAAGTCTGGACCAATACAGTGAAATTCACAATTTACTCGTGGCATCAACATTAAAAGAGCGTGAAATGATGCCTGGGATGGAACCGGTAAGGATAGAAATGATCGTCCCGGCTACGATTTTTATTAACTTTGTTATCGACAATTGCGGAATATCCACCCTATATCAATCGGCTTTTGCATTGAAAGAGGGCGTCATATCTACATTGCTTGAATCATAAATACACAGATATGTCAAAAATCCTTGTTATAGACGATGAGAAGAGTATCAGGAATACACTGAAAGAGATACTAGAGTATGAAAAGTTCTCCGTTGAGCTTGCTGAAAATGGTCTTGAAGGACTGGAGA
Organism: uncultured Bacteroidaceae bacterium; assembly: GCA_964538375.1. Classification (GTDB taxonomy): domain Bacteria; phylum Bacteroidota; class Bacteroidia; order Bacteroidales; genus JAUUZQ01. Next base: position 53,137 of record CAZIFQ010000006.1, read on the forward strand.
AATTCAATAGCGCTGATTTTGATGTAGTTCTTTGTGACATCAAGATGCCTGAGATGGATGGCATCGAAGTTTTGGAAAAGATTTCTGAATCAGGTAAAGATGTGCAGGTAATTATGATCTCCGGACATGGTAACATTGATACGGCAGTAGGAGCAATCAAGAAAGGTGCCTACGACTTTATTGAAAAACCACTGGACCTGAATCGCATGCTGATTACCATCAGGAATGCCATGGATAAATCATCTCTGATTACAGAGACAAAAGTTCTTAAGAAGAAAGTTTCCAAGGCATATGACATGGTGGGTGAGTCAGAGGGAATCCATAAGGTGAAAGATATGATTGAGCGTGTTGCTCCGACAGATGCACGAGTGCTGATTACCGGCGACAATGGAACAGGTAAAGAGTTGGTTGCACGCTGGTTGCACGAAAAAAGCAGCCGGGCAAATGCGCCATTCATTGAAGTGAACTGCGCAGCAATTCCGTCTGAACTAATTGAAAGTGAATTGTTTGGACACGAAAAGGGGGCATTCACCTCAGCTATAAGGCAACGAAAAGGAAAATTCGAGCAGGCAGATGGAGGCACTATTTTCCTGGATGAGATTGGCGATATGAGTCTCTCTGCCCAGGCAAAAGTATTGCGTGCACTGCAAGAGAATAAGATTTCCAGGGTTGGCAGCGATAAAGATATAAATGTGAACGTCAGGGTACTGGCAGCGACCAATAAAAACCTGAGGGATGAAATTGATAAAACTCATTTCAGGGAAGACCTTTACCACCGCTTAAGCGTCATCCTGATAAACGTTCCCGGCTTAAATGAACGGATGGAAGATATTCCATTGCTGGCGGATTACTTTAACCAGCAGATTTGTGAAGAGTATGGAACTCCTCCCATGGAAATTACTAAAGATGCTATTGAAGAGCTTCAGAAAATAAACTGGACAGGTAACATCCGTGAGTTCAGAAATGTACTGGAAAGATTGGTCATCTTATGCGAACAGCAGATTACAGGAAAAGACGTGAAGACCTTTGCGATGCCGATTTCAAAATAGTTGATCATTTTTTCTCCCACAAGGCAGCCTTGCCCTTAGAGCTTACGTAAATTTCTTCGTAATTCTCCCTTAGAATATTGTGCCATTCGGCATTTGTGCTATCGGCCCAAAAAGTATCATTATCGAAAACTGTTACATAATCGACTTTCATCTTCGGGTACTCCTTCCCTTTTTCTCTTGAGGCACCTGCTGGCTGCACCTCTTTCTCACCGGCATAACACTTCGGTAATTCATCCAGGTTCCAAACAACAGGAAACTGCCCTTGGCACTGCGGATTCTTCAAATGTACCAGGGGATCATCAACAGCAGCATAGAGCTGAAAATGAATATGGGTCCAATTGTATGTAGCTTGTTGATAATAAACAACTGAGTTAGGTTTCATATGTTCTGACAACTCATGAATTTCAGCAATATCCTTGTTCAAACGATAATAAAATCGCTGATGAATAATTCGGGTATAGCTCACACTAAAAAATATAAGCACAAGCGCTATCACCTGGAACGTTTTTGGAAATTTTTGAAAAGATAGCCAGGTAATCAATGCGAAGAAAAAAAACAGTCCGAACCTGTTTGTAAGACTCCCCGCTGATATACGATCAGGGGCAAATAAATACAAGCATAAAAAAGCAAGCATAATTAATATCCAGCTATTTCGATCCGAAAGCAGGGAAATCCATTTTGTACTTTTATCCTTTATACCTCCGACAAAAAGAGCAATAAACACAAAGGTCAGTAAAACCATGAGTGCAACTAATGGAATATATCCAAGGGCTTCCATCTCATGATTAAAACCCACTAACTGTCTTATCCTCAACAAAAAATTAAACAGTTCGGAAAAACTATAGGAAGCATCAACAACAGTATTGTTGATTGACATTACCGAACGGATATAGATAACCCAAAGAATGAGAGAAGGAAGTATGGCCAGCGTTACCTTCCATATTTTAGTTAATACTGCTGATAATTTAAATCCTTGCGCATTGGTAACTGCCTTATATATATGGGTGGCGAGGAAATAGAGTACAAAAGAGAGTCCAAAAAATACGTAAACTAGTCCATGCGATAGGAATATGCCCAGCACAATCATTCCAAATATGACCATTCTCTTAAAATTCATCTGGTCCTGGAAACGAATCCAATACCCAAAGGCAAAGAAGAAGAATATAACACCGATGCTAAATGAGTAATAACCCATTAAAAGGTACATGTGATATACAAAAGGGAAAACCAGGTAAGCCACAAAATTACCTTTCGCGGGATTCAGAGATCTCACCAGGTAACGGAACGAAAAAACCAATCCAAGCACATAGACAGTCAGAAACAACTTTTCAGCCAGCCAGGCAGGAAAGAAAAGCTTGAAAAATGCCAGGAAGAAATGCCCTGTCCAGTACCCGACTACAACTTCATTTATATCGAAAAACGATCGCATCAGTTCATTCCCTTTAAGGAGTTCCACCATCACATTGGCATTGTAAAGATGCTGGGGTCCGTCGAGGGATGGAATAAACCGGGTCAACCAAAGCTGGAGCAAGGTGATCAGTAGAAACAGTAGGAATATCCAACGTTCATGCTTGATAAATTTCTCATACAAAACACCAGTAAAACGAATAAGCGGACATGAAAACATGTTCTTCTTTTTAGGATACAAAAATCACCTCGAAATTAGATATTTTTTTAATCATTTAAGAGTGCGATTGAATATTTGCACAAAATTCAATAAAATTAATCCCTTGATTCATATTTTCATTCTTTGTACCTTCATTCCTCCTAATAAGCCCCACTACCATTAAAAAATACAATGATGAATAAAATAAAGACCATAATACTGACAGTGCTTGTCGGAACAGTTCTTACGAATTCATGTGACAATAATTCTGAAGATCTGCAACTTCCTGAGTATCCTGAGTATAAAGAGGTGATTACACTTTTCCTTTCAGATTACTCTATATCCCAAATTGAATATCCAAATCAGTTTCAACTGGCAAAAAAACCTACTGGGTGGCATGCAATGATTGTTGATGCTACTGATGAAACTATTATGCAGGATAATTTGTTTTGGGATAGAAAAACAAGAAAATTTAATCCAACTTCTTTTCCTCCCGCACAAGATGGAAGAGGTGTATCAGCTTATAGTGTCATGATTGATGATTGGAGGAATAACTATTTTAATGCAATCTCTCCCTATTGGGGCTATGTTGGGTGGACGGATGATGTAATAAAGGAATTTGGAAAGAAATCCAATCTGTCAGATACACTTTTAAATGCCTTAGCCAGGGCTTACAGCACTACAGCATTTGATATATTAAATAAGGAAAGTTCTGCACCCCTGAAAAAACAATTTACTGACGAACAGTTTGCTAATTACAAAAAATATGGACACCTGGGGACTGAAACCTATTACAAGCTGTGGGAGAAAAATCCGGATTTTGAAACCTTCATAGCTGATGTATATAATGTTTACTCTAATCAAGTAATGACGAATTATCTTACTCTACTTTATAGCCAAAATCAAACTGAAGCACTGAAAGAACTCAAAGAGGGATTATATGATGATTTCTACAGAGACATGGCAAAAAGGCTGCTGTCATCGTGTGATGAAAATGGAATCTTGTTCGTGAATGGTGATTCTGACACATTTCCATTATTATATGTGCAGGAAAATGAAGGGTTTAGAAAGGATGTTACGGTAATAAACCTATCACTCATGAATAGTGGAAAATACATTTCTCATCTATTGCGGGATTTCCCGGGAAGAGATCCTTTAAGTTGCACCATAGCTGATTCCATCTACAGAGATGGGTCTATACCCTATCTTTTCATTGTAGATAAGCTAAATTCCATAGAATTTAATAAATTGATGAAATTTGTGCAATCTTCAGATCCTCGTTCCAAATACCTTTCAAACGGTGAGTATTATGACTATATCCCAACAAAAAAGATTAATCTAAATTTTAGTATTGATAATCTAAGTAAAATCTATCCAACTATTGCTGAGATCAATACCAATCAAGATTCGCAACTTACGATTGATCTCGATAAGAAATACATCTATCTGAATCACTTATGCCTGATAGATATTATTGGTACAAATATTTTGGAAAGGCCAATCTACTTTTCAATTACAGTTGGAAAAGACAATTATTTGGGTCTATCCGATCATTTTCAATGTGAAGGGCTTGCATATAAACTAATGCCTTTAAAAATGACTGCAACAACAAAAAATTATGATTATGGCATAATAAACACTGGTATACAATTTGAAAAATTGATAAAAAACAAGTCCATCACTAGTCTTGATCCGTCTCAAAAATATTATGAAAGTCATAAGAGAATGATTAGAATCTATCGCAATACTTACAGTCGATTAGTAAAACAACTCATATCAGAAGAGAAATTTGGACAGGCTTTGGAAGTTCTTGATTATTATAATAATAATTTTGGCTCAGATAAAGTTGAACACGACTTTTATTCACTTGGGATAATAGAATCCTATTATCAACTGGACCTTCCAGCTAAAGCAAATAAAATTGTTGAAGAACTTCTACAGGCATCAATTAGAGATCATGCAGATATATCAATTGAAGAAAATGATAAAATGCGCATTCAATATACCCTGAATGAATTAAGCCAGTTAACTTCAACATACATTTTTGATTCTGAGCTAAATCATACTGTAAATGAAACACTTGAGTCCCTGCTACCAATAACTGAAAATTAAGCATCAATAATTTTGCATATCTTCGGTGCTGATTTTCTATGATAATGAAAAAAGGAATAACAATATTCTCTATAATTCTGGTCACTATTGCACTGATGGCCAGTATGCTTATTCCCCATCATCATCATGGAGATGAGGTCTGTTTTGTAGATTCCCATTGTGAGGCAGCTTGCGACTCTCATGAGTACAACAATACATCTCACAACCAGCCATTGATGGATATGCAGCACTCCTGCCTTGCCATATAATGGCAAAAGATCTTCCCACCGGAAATCTTATATCTCATGCTCCACTGATTATACAGTACTATTCTTGTTACGTAAACGGGTCCCCCGGATTGCGCGCTCCTCCTGTTTGCTAATAAGCTGATTCAAGCACCCATGCCGGCAATATTTATAGTATTGTCCGGATTTTCACATTTATATATCACCGTTCAATTTTAAGTTTATCAAAATGAAAATTCATTTATTCATACCCATCCTGCTTGCCCTGTTAATAACCGGATGTAAGCATCATCACGAGACACATGCCGATGAAGCCCACGAGCAGGAAATGCAAGCAAGCGCAGCACATAATCATGATGCAATCCACGCTGCTGAAGATGCTGAGGTTCATTCAGAAGAAGGAGTTGTAGGAGAACAATTTCAGGGTATCACTGTCGGAATATCGATTCCTCTCTGGGAAAACAAAAATTCTGTAAAATATGCAAAGGCCCTGGAGATAGAGAGGGATTTGAACAAGACGGTAGCAGAATTGTTGCAGTATGAGTAAACAATAATTAATTTATAGTATGCAAAATATGTGGGACAGTAGATTCGCGTCAGAAGAGTATGTATATGGAACGGAACCTAACAATTTCTTCAAAGAAGAGTTATTGAAACACGCGCCAGGTAAATTGTTGCTTCCCGGAGAGGGTGAAGGACGCAATGCTGTATTTGCAGCAGGTATGGGGTGGGATGTAACTGCGTTTGATAGCAGTATTGCTGGTAAAGAAAAAGCAGAAAGATTAGCGGCCAAAAATAAAGTAGAGATCACCTATCTCCTTGATTCATATGAATCAGCTAATTTTGAAGAGAATTCATTTGATATGATTGCTTTCGTTTATACGCATACGAATATAAGGGAACATCAACATAAAAAGATGCTTAATTTTTTAAAACCCGGGGGTATTATTGTATTGGAAGGATTTTCTAAAAACCAACTGAATTACAATACCGGGGGACCAGGAAATGTTGACATGCTCTATTCAATAGATGAGATCAAAGCTGACTTCAAACTCTTGTCCGAGATAAACGTCAGGGAGGAAGAAATCAGCATCGAAGAAGGGCAGTTTCATTCAGGGAAAGCTTCGGTTATTAAAACGCTTGGGAAAAAATAAAATTTTTAACTGATGTCGGGAATACTAATCACAGGAGGATCGGGGGCTATTGTATTGGATGGAAGCAGGATTAAAATCATACATCCAATTAATCCTTTTACGGTTCCTTTGGTCTAATCAAAAACAGTACTTTTACAATAACTAGAACAGTGATGAAGTACAAGATAATGCAGTTTCCAAAATTTATTGCATTGATATGTGTATTGGTATTTTCCTTACATATAGCTTTTGCCCAATCTCTCCCTTATACAATTGTTGATACAGATGTAAGCGAATTCTACAGTGATGATGATATTATCTCCCCGCCTGATGCCGGGCTTCCATTTTACGGACAGGACGCATGGTATGTTGGGAATCAGCCCTCCTACACGGATAATGGAAATGGAACGATTACCGACAATATTACAGGTCTCATGTGGCAAAAGGAGATGCAAGAAAAAATTACTTATGCTGATGCATATATAAAGGCAGATACACTTACTCTTGGAACTTATACAGATTGGAGAGTACCGACAATAAAAGAGCTTTATTCCCTTATATTATTTACAGGCAGAGTTCAGGGTGCAACATATGTTGAAAAATTCATTGATGTAGATTATTTCGATCAACCCCTTGGGAACACAGACCTTGGTGAACGGGAAATCGATGCACAGACCTGGTCGTCGACGCAGTATATTGGACTAACCATGAACGGGGATTCCACCGTTTTTGGTGTCAACTTCATTGATGGCAGGATCAAGGGATATCCAAAATATAAGCCCGGCAGCAGCAATACCATATCAAAAACTATGTACTTTAGAATGGTAAGAGGAAATCCTGAATATGGGATCAATAATTTTATAGCCAACCAGGATGAAACCATCAGCGATATAGCTACCGGATTGATGTGGCAGGAAGCTGATGATGGGCTCCTTCGTAATTGGGAAGAGTCGCTTTCCTATGCTGAAAGTTTGGAATTGGGAGACTATAATGACTGGCGCTTGCCCAATGCCAAAGAGTTACAAAGCATTGTGGATTACAGCCGCTCTCCCCAAACAAGCAATTCTCCTGCAATTGATCCGCTCTTCTCAACAACTGAAATTGAAGATCCGAATGGAAATGCAGGACAATACCCCTATTTCTGGACAAGCACCACGCACCAGGATGGAATAAATCCTTACTCTTCTGCAGTATATATAGCTTTTGGAGAGGCCCAGGGAATTATGCTGGATAAGCTGCTGGATGTCCATGGAGCAGGTGCACAAAGAAGCGATCCGAAGTCAGGAGATATCGATGACTACCCACAATATTTTGGTCCCCAGGGAGATGTTCGATACGTCTATAATGCGGTTAGGTGTGTAAGGAATGTTAATTCAAGCTCATTAGAAACAAACTTCATTAAAAATCCCGGCATAAATATTTACCCAATTCCAGCTACAAGTTTCTTGAAAATTGAAACTAATGATGACCTGCCTCATCAGCTGGAAATCTATTCTATTGAGGGGCAGTTGCTGGAAAGCCAGGAAATCAGTAATTCTTCAAGGATTGATTTGAGTCATCTGGGTGCCGGTGTCTATTTTATCAATATCGACAAGCATGGTATTAGAAAATTTATTAAGATATAGAGGTGCTTTTAAAGTGCCGCTCTTCCGGGAAACAGATTGAACGACCAAGCGTTGGTGCCTGGTATCGGTCTCCCAATGATTTTTTTTAGATCACAGCCCTCTTAAAATTCGCAGTAAAGTTGTAAATTGTTATAAAATATGAAAATATGACGGTAACAATCTACTGGTTCAGAAGAGATTTGCGCTTAGAGGACAACCTTGCCCTTAGCCATGCTTTGAAATCTGGTTTTCCTGTACTTCCTATATTTATTTTTGATGACAATATCCTGGATGAACTAAGTGAGGATGACCCTAGAATTACCTTCATCTATGAATCCCTGGAAAAGATTGACATAAAGCTGCGGAAATATGGTAGTTGCATAAAGATTTTTAAAGGGAATCCGTTACAAGCATGGAAGGACCTGATGGATGAATATGATATAAAAAAAGTCTATTTCAATCATGATTACGAGCCATATGCAAAAGAACGAGATAATCAATTAACTGAATTGCTCACTGCAAAGGGGATTGAATCCCATTCCTTTAAAGACCAGGTGATATTCGAAAAAAATGAAGTCTTAAAGAGTGATGGAAAACCATATTCTATATTCACACATTATAAAAGAAAATGGTTAAGTCAGTTCAAAAAAGAATTGGTTGATCAACAAGAAGCTCCAGATCTCAACTTATTTTTCAAATATCATATTTCATTCCCCAGTTTAGAAGAATTACACTTTACTGAATCCGCTATAAAGGTAAGGCCTTACAATCTCTCAATTCTGGGGAATTATGTCTTTGGCCGGGATGTGCCATCTGAAGATTCAACAAGTTACCTGGGACCACATTTAAGATTTGGCACAATCAGTATTCGCATGGTAATTAGACAACTCCGGTTAAAAGATGATATCTTCCTATCCGAACTTATCTGGCGGGAGTTTTTCATGCAAATCCTGTATCACTTTCCCAGGGTGGTAGATCAAAATTGCAGAGCAAAATATGATAATATTGTTTGGCTCAACAAAGAAGAAGAATTCGAAAAATGGTGCCAGGGAAAAACCGGCTATCCATTTATTGACGCAGGCATGAGACAGCTTAAGCAAACAGGGTATATGCATAACAGGGTGCGGATGGCAACGGCTAGTTTTTTAATTAAACACCTGCTGATTGACTGGAGATGGGGAGAGGCCTATTTCGCTCAAAAATTGTTGGATTATGAACTCTCCTCCAACAATGGTAACTGGCAATGGGCTGCAGGGACCGGCTGCGATGCAGCTCCGTACTTCAGGGTGTTTAATCCTATAACCCAATTGCTAAAATTTGATAAAGAGATGCTGTATGTCCGGAAATGGATACCGGAAATTGAAACACCAGAATATCCGGAGCCCATTATTGAGCATGCAGCGGCAAGAGCCAGGGCACTTGAAACGTATAAAACAGGCATTAAATTGAAATAAAATAATCTGCTTGCTAACGATGTAATTTGAAGAACAATTTTTGTTAAGCAGTGCTTACTAGTGTTAATATCAAAAAATGAAACATGTTTGAGAAATTGATCCTTACCCCTTTTCAAAGATTCGTAAAAATTGAGAGTTTTAGTGGAATCCTGCTTTTCGGTGCCATGATTGTAGCATTGATCTGGGCCAACTCTGGCTATAGTGATGTTTACCACAATATTTTAAATTTTGAACTTGGTTTCAGTTCTGATAGTTTTAAGCTAACGAAGCCCGTGATCTTGTGGATCAATGATGGTCTAATGGCTATCTTCTTTTTTGTTATTGGTCTTGAGATAAAAAGAGAGCTTCTTATCGGAGAACTCAACACATTTAAAAAGGCCTCCTTCCCTCTTCTTGCCGCAATTGGAGGGATGTCAATACCCCTTGTTATTTACATCATCATGAATAGCAACCCCGAAGCATCTCATGGCTGGGGGATTCCGATGGCAACGGATATCGCATTTTCCCTTGCAATTCTGACGCTCTTAGGTAAACGTGTACCTCTCAGTTTAAAAATATTTTTAACGGCCTTTGCCATTGTTGACGATATTGGAGCGGTGATGGTAATCGCAATATTTTATAACACAGGAATTCAATGGATCCTCCTGATTATTGCACTTGCCTTGCTTGCCATCCTGTTTTTCCTCTCCTACAAAGGAATTTATATGAAATACCTGTTTCTATTTTTTGGTGTGGCTATCTGGGTATTATTCCTAAAAGCCGGGATTCATCCTACCATTGCAGGTGTTTTAATGGCATTCACTATTCCTATCCGTCAAAAGATTAACGTCAATACATTCATTGACAAATTGTGTGTTATAGTTGACAATATAAAGGGAACAAAAAATTTACCGGATCAGATTCTGTCGGGTGAGCAACTTGAAGAAATAGATAATCTTGAGGAATGGGCCCACCAGGTGCAGTCCCCTCTTCAACACCTGGAACATGTGCTTCACAATTGGGTGTCGTATTTAATTATGCCCATTTTTGCCCTTGCCAATGCTGGAATTGCATTTAATAGCAGTACAAATTTTGATGTATCCATAATATTTACAATAGCGGTAGCCCTTTTTGCAGGAAAGATTATTGGTGTCACAGGCTTTTCATTTCTCAGCATTAAGTTAAAGCTTACCGAATTACCGAAGGATATAAGTAACTGGCAAATCATTGGGGTTGCATCAATTGCAGGCGTGGGATTCACTATGTCAATTTTTATAGCCAACCTTGCATTCGCTGATCATCCGGACCTTATGGATTCTGCCAAAGCAGGTATCCTGGTTGGTTCAATTATATCGGGAATTACAGGTTATCTCATTTTGAGATTAGCAGGGGGAAAAAAACCAACACAAAAATGATGTGATTTTCAATTCTTCACATCGTGTAATTATCCCATATATGCAACTTAGATAATCCGCTTGGAATGCTTACTTTTGGAATGAAATATTATCTATGAAGAAGCTTTTCAACATCCTCATTTTTATCTCTTTCATTTTCCTGTTTATCTACCTTATCAAGCAGGACCTGATTGTTCCGGAGATCCCTGAGATAAGCTGGCTCATCATATCATTCCTTTTTGTTTTTGCAGGATTTTACGCAAGCACCTTCAGCTGGCAGGTCGCATTAAAATCACATGGAAAGAAGATTTCGCATAAAGAGGCAATCATCTCTCACGGACAGGCCATTTTTGCAAAATATATACCCGGTAAAATATGGGTAATCCTTGGAAGAGCAGGTTATATTTCTGAAGGAAAAGAGGAGATGAAAAATAATTCCTTTGTCTCCATGAAGGAGCAGATCATATATTTATGGGCCGGATTAGTCATAAGCGCGGTGCCTACTTTCATTTTTTACAAATTTAAATGGATATCTATCCTACTGGTCTTTATTATCATCATGATTTCCCTTCTTCTTTTTTCTGCTCCTTTTCACCACTGGGTAATCAATATTTTTACGCGGATATTTAAGAAGAAGCTTGACTTTCCTGTAATCAGTTTCAAAAAGTCACTGCCTATTATACTCTCCACTTCACTAATCTGGTTGTTCTGGACCGTCGGATTTTACATTTTCATGATGGCTTTTTCCGATGATTTAGTACCAATCATGTCCTTCGCTTTTCCATTGAGTGTTAGTTTTGGTGTGCTGGCAATAATCTTACCCGGCGGATTAGGTTTGAGGGAAGGAATCATCGTGGGCTACCTCACGCTGGCCGGGCTGGATGTGGAAACTGCAACAACTATTTCATTTATGAATCGCCTTTGGTTTATTAGTGGGGAGGTTTTTATCTTTCTATTGTCGTTTGTTTTGAGGATGTCTAAAAGAGCATAATTGAACTCATCTCTTCGCTCCTCTAAGCAGAGGTTCTCTTTTTTAGATTTTTGAATCTCATTGATAGTAGATGATGCGGAAGTAAAATATACATATATAAATACGTATTTATATATGTATATTTCATTTTGATCACTCTGGGATCATGGGATCCTCCAGGGATCGGTATTCCACTTCACATACCATTAATCATCAATCATACATCCCACCTTTTCCTCTTCAAATCCCCATGGAAAATCAGGCAGTGTTGCCTCGGTGGCCATTAAGATAACAATATCACATTCTTCAATTTTTGCCATTCGATCGACCTCATCAAGCGGAACTTCTTTGTCGATGTGATTGGCATAAATTCTTTTATAATAATACCAGAATTCGCCGTCATGGAATGCGCGATTGCTAAGACCCAGGTTATATAAACCCCAGTAGAAACTATCTGCAATAACAATGGACTTAACCGTATCTGCTTTACCCTCGGGATAATGAACCTTTGGGTAGGCTAACTTGTCGCGATTGACCCTGAAAATAAGGTTCAATCCTTCTTCAATATCCTTGTCAGAGCTTCTGTATTTTCTGCTCAACACTGGCTTATCCCATTCAAATGCCGGCATCACCATACCGGTCAGATTTTCAGTTTTACTGATCAGTGAATCGATAGCCAGCACCATCCCATAGTAGCTCCAGTGTATGCCGGTCCTGGGATAAAGACAATACTGGGTAGTATCTTTCATCGACAAAAACCAGGAATTGAAATCGATATGGTTCACTCCCTCTTCCTTACAAAGCTCCACAAAAGTTTCAATATTTGTCGGCCCTTTTTCAGTATGATACTTGTCGGGGAAATATTCCGGATAGTAAGAGCCCTTCCCTGCTGCAAAGGCAAGAAGCAGAGTTGTTCCCCTGGCAGATAAGCTATCTTGTATAAGCTTTAGTTTTCTGACTTTATCCCTGATGACAGCATCTCCTATAAAATCCGTGCCGTAATACGCCTTTATATAATTAGTTTCGTACATATAATTCTCTTTTCCTAGCACTACACCCCCGGCATAAATCTTGTTGTATAGAGAAAAAGAAACCTGGTTATTGATCTTGACAAAAGTACGCCTGTAACCCATCCTGTCGTTGAGCGCCTTCTCTGCCTTCGGCTGATATTCCCCTTCAAACCAATCATGGCTGGAGAATTCAGGCACAGCGGCAACTACTACCGCGCCCTTTAAATTCCTCTTGTTTGGAATATTCGTCAAGTGCTGAAATAAAGGAAGGAGAAGTGCTCCAATCAATATCCATGACCATATGTGTAGTTTCCTCTCCATTTCTAAAATCTGAAATAAATAAATGGATTGAAATCTGAAGTAGTAACTGCACCAAGTGAAAGAATGAAGAGCACTACCACTGCCGCTCCCATCCATATATAACGATTGCTTGTATATGATTCAAAATACACCAATTGTTCCCATTTTCTTCCAAACTTAAACATGGTCACAAATGAAAAGAATATGGCAATAGGAAGCCAGATCAGGAATTGCTCGTGCCCTTCAAAAGAAAAAGATCCAAAATCAAAGGCGAACAATCGTTTATAATAAGCCATCGCCTCAGGAAAAGTATCTAAGCGGAAGACAACCCATCCCAGGATTGCAACCAGGAAGGTAAATATTGTTGCCGGAATCTTTCCGATTTTTTCCAACACTTTTTTCAAAAACAGTCGGTCCAACACCAGGAACAATCCATGATAAGCACCCCATATTACAAAATTCCATGAAGCACCATGCCACAAACCGGAAATGAGGAAGACGACCCAGAGGTTAAAGAACAATCGTCCTTTTGTCTTCACCCGGCTTCCCCCAAGTGGTATATAGAGGTAATCGCGCATCCATGAGCTAAGTGTCATGTGCCAGCGTCGCCAAAATTCAGTGATGCTCGTGGAGATGTATGGATTATTGAAGTTCTCAGGGAAGATGAAACCAATCATCCGACCAATTCCTATAGCCATATCTGAATACCCGGCAAAATCGAAATAAATCTGGAAACTGTAAGCCAGCAATCCTAACCAGGCAAAAGTGCTACTCATGGTCTCCGTATCCATGGCCATGATGATATCCGCCTGCTGTCCCATGACATTGGCGATCAGCACTTTCTTAGCCAGTCCGATTACAAACCTGTAGAAGCCGGTTATCCTGTCTGAACCCTTTGCCTCACGGTCAGTGATCTGTTTTGCAATGGTATTGAACCTGACAATCGGCCCTGCAATCAGCTGGGGGAACATCACAATATAAAGCAGGAAATCTGTGGCTTTGGACAGCGGATCTCTCACTCTTCTGTATACGTCAAGACAATAGGAGAGACATTGGAATGTATAGAATGATATACCTATGGGTAAAGCTACTGCTGTCCACTTTACTTTTTGTCCACCCAAATTTACCAGCATATCGTTGAAGTTTTCAACGAAGAAATTGGCGTATTTAAAATATACCAGGACAGAGACATTGATAACCAGCGCAGTAACAAGTAGCAGTTTACGTCGTCGTTCGTCCTGAGAAGCCGCCATCATTCGGACGATGTAATAAGTTACCAGGGTAGAGCCCACTAAGATGAATATGAATTTCGGGCGCCCCCCAGGCATAAAATGCAAGACTGAACAACAGGAGTGTATAATTCTTTAACTTCTTAGGTGTGAGGTAATAAAGAAGAAGAAAAATTGGCAGGAAATAAACAAGGAAGAGGGAACTGGAGAAAACCATTGTAAGCTTGTTTAATTCTGCAATCTGTCGTTATCCTGAATATCCATCCACATGGCAAACAATAGTGCCTGGGATCCCGAGATGATCAGGAAGATATAAATCAGTAAGATGCTATTTGCTGTTACAGAACCTGAAACAAAAAAGTTTCTCAATATCTCTACCAAAAAAGGAATTGACACTGCAAGTAATATCATTGCCATCCAGTATAGCAAGAATAAGGGATGAAAATCTCGCTTGAAGTAGCGGATCCAGATACGTTTAAAGAAGGCCTTAAAAAGCAGCCATGAAACACGCGGGATAAGTTTGAAAATTTTCATCTTCGATTGCTCACCAACGCGATATATTGGCTTGATTTCAACTTCTTTAAGGGTGCATTTTGCAATATTCAGCTTCACTAACATATCGTTTGGCATGCCATAGGATTTATAAATAGCCGCGATATTTATCTTTCTGAGTGCATTTAGTGAAATGGCAGTATATCCTGTCTGTGTATCAGAAACGCGCCAGTACCCTGAGGCCACCTTAGTGAGGATTGACAGGATAGAATTTCCAAAATATCTTGTTTTAGGGATCAGGTGTTTGGCACTTCTGTGTATCAGGCGATTTCCCTTCACATAATCAATACCTTCATCTATCACCGGTGTGCATATTCCAAGCAGTTCGCCCGGATCCATTTGGCCATCACCGGCCATCACCGCTGTACAATCAATATTATTGTCTTTACACCATTTATAACCACGTGCAATAGCGGAACCCACTCCCCCATTTTTCAATTGGTTGATCAGAATTAACCTGTCTTTCGAATCATTCTTGTTGATTATTTCAGAGGGTACAAACTTATCTATCTCCTTTCTATCAATCTCCTCAAGAAGAAGATCAGCTTCATTATAGGCAGTTTTCTTAATTTTTAGCGAACCAATCTTATCATTCACAAAGTTTCCATTCTCTTTCCCGAGATAGCCCTTGACCACCTCCAGGGTCTTATCTGGTGAAGCATCGTTGATAATCACTATGCGGTCAACAAAATCGGGCATGGTATCAATGACCATTCCAATTTGAGTTTCCTCGTTATATGCAGGGACAACTACCCCGATGGTTTTGTTATTCAACATTTACATTATCCTTTGATCTTCGAAAATACATTCTTTCTGTCACATCTGAAACAACTTCCCCAATAGATTTTTCTTTACAGTGTTAAAACGAGACAACTCACCCGAAATTTCCTATCAAAATTTATAACTCATAGCAATTTTAAGACCTTTTGACTATTTCTTCAAACAATAGCAATATTAATTTAAACCTTTCATCGTTCCCTACGTCTAATCCGTATTAAGTTTAATTAACATTATTTAATATCCTATTAAACGATTATTCTGCCTGTTTTTCTACTTTTGATGAGGCTTACAGTAAAATGAATTAATTCACCTACTTATGAAAAGAATAATCCTTACACCAGCAATACTTCTATTAGCGGGAATGCTATTTACTTTTGGACAAGTTACAACCGGGACCGTTGAATATGAAGAGGTAATAAAATTTGAGATTAAGCTTGAAGGTGAGATGAAGGCAATGATGAGAGACATGCCCAAAGAAAGAAAAGCAAATCAAGTGCTCTATTTCAACGAGGAGTCCTCCTTGTACACAAAATCTGAGATCACTGTAGAGCAGGACATGACAGGTTTCAGTGGCGAGCGAAGAGGCAGGGGAATGAGAATGAATGCTCCACACAATATTGTCTATACAGACCTTGAGAAGCAAGAAATAGTTGAGCAGCGTGAATTTATGACAAGGATGTTCCTGATTAACCAGGAAATGCCGAAATCTGATTGGAAGATTACTGGCCAGCAGAAAATGATACTTGACTATCCGTGCATGGAAGCAACAAAAATTGATACAGCAGGTGTTGTTACATCAGTGTGGTTCTCACCTTCAATTCCTGTTCAGGGTGGTCCTGCTTTGTTTTGCAACTTACCCGGACTTGTGTTGGAGGTCAATGTCAACGATAGTTCACACGTAATTACAGCACAATCAGTTACTGTTGAAGAACCAAATCAAGATATACTTAAGAAGCCCAGGGAAGGCAAGAAAGTTACCCAGGAAGAATTTGAACAAATAGTGAAGGAGAAAATGGAAGAGATGGGTATTGAAGGTGACATGAGAGGTCCCGGCAGTGGAAGAGGAATGCACATGATAAGAATACATCAATAAATTATGAGAATATTTTTAAACTTACTGTTTCTGTCACTTTCTTTGACAGCTTTTTCACAATCGAACAATTTAAAAGGAACTGTTTTTGATGATACAGGGAGCCCGCTCCCCTCATCCACCGTGGTGCTGCTGGATCCTGATGATTCAACCATGCAGTATTTCGGTATTACCGGAACGGAAGGAGATTTTGCGATCAAGGGAATCAAAAAAGGAGCTTACCTGCTCCAGGCAGCATTTATAGGTCATAAGACATATTATAAAGATATTGTCATGCCGTATAGCAACGATGGTTCGATTGGTGCTATTCTGCTACAAGCCAATGCAGAGCAGTTAGAAGGTGTTCAGGTTACAGCAGAAAGGATTCCATTGAAAGTCAACCAGGATACATTAGAATATGACGCCCAGGCCTTTAAGACCACTGCAGATGATAATGTGGAGGATCTGCTGAAAAAGCTACCTGGAATTGAAGTAGACAGAAGCGGAAATATTACTGCATTAGGAGAGGAGGTTAATACTGTTTTGGTTGACGGAAAGGAATTCTTTAGCAACGACCCTACTGTTGCCACAAAGAACCTTCCTGCAGGAGCACTCGATAAAGTACAGTTATACAATAAAAAAACAGAAGAAGCGGAATTTACAGGCATTGATGACGGAACCAGGAACCAGACCATCAATCTTATTCTGAATGACGAAAATAAAGATGGTGTCTTTGGTGATATATTAGCAGGTGGTGGAACAGGTGGTCACTATGACGCAAAAGGAAAGGTGTATAAATTTACTGACAAGTCACAGCTCGCAGCACTTGGTATGATTAATAATATCAATAAATTTGGATTCTCCTTCGGTGATTATATCTCATTTACCGGGGGTATTTCGAATATCAGTCACGGTAAGGGCGGAATGAATTCCGGTGGATTTCCTATCAATTTCGGTCAATCGGTAACCGGATATTCCTCTTCTGCGGCAGCAGGTCTCAACTATTCCTATTATAAATCGAAGTACCAGCGTATCTTTATCTCTTACCTGGGAAGTGGATCTAAGAAAGAACTTGAAGAGCAATCGGACACCTGGAGATACAAACAGGATGATACTTATTTTGAGGAAGATGAGACCAATCAGATAAATCATGATACCGCGCATAATCTCACCTTTGGAGCACGGTGGCTATTTCGGGAGACCAATAACCTGATTGTCAATGGAGGTGTTTCATATAACACGGCATATATTCCACTTAACTCAACCTTATTAAGTTACAGCGGCATTGACACAGTAAATAGTCTTAACAGGACCAGCAGTGATCTTTCAGACCGCTTATCCGGAAATTTCAGTGGAACTTATCTGAAAAAAATCAATGAAGGAAGTACGTTGCTAAAAATTTCAGGAAATGGATCATATTCGGCTGATAATTCTGAAACGGTCTTCAGTAATGAAACAAAATTTTTTGATACTGGACTGATTTCACTAGTCAACCAATATCAAAACAATACCATAAAGTCATTAAAGTACGGTGGCTCTATGTCTCTCACTCAAAAATTATCTGGTCCGATATACATGGATATTGGGGTAAGTGCATCAAATTCGCAAGAAACGATGGACAGAATACAGGGAGAAATCATTCCTCTTGAAACGATTATCCCTTCTTTAAGTCCAGCTTTTGTAAAAACAACTCAATGGATCAAGCCCTCTCTATCCTTGCGCAGAAATACTGAAAATATGACCTTCACAGTGGGAGTGAATTATAATATTGGTCAGTTCAATACTACCCTAGACAGTGATGAAGCAGAAATGACTCCATACAATTATTTTCAGCCACGCGTCTCCTGGCAATACAGATATAAAACAGGGAGAAGACTGGATTTCAGGTATTCATCGAGCGCTAACACACCAACCGTAAACCAGTTGATGCCTGTAGTCAACAATTTTAACAGCTTATCTTTATTCTATGGCAACAGGGATCTTACACCAGAATATGTACACTCAGCAAATGCAAGCTGGTGGATCTTTGATGAATTTTCTTTCACCACCTTCCTTATTGGGATCAGGTCAACTTATACCCAAGACAAGATTAATTACTCAAGAACAGTAAATGAGCAGCTAGTGCAGGAGCTTAGACTGATAAATGTTGAAGATGATTTCACACTAAGTGGGAACATCGATTTTTCAACCCCAATCAGGGCACTGGGAATCAAGACAAACATTGATATCTATGAGGCATATAATAAGGGTATCAATATTGTGAATGATGAGACCAATGAGATCACCAACTATAATCATAAGTACTCACTGTCTTTTGATAACCGAAAGAAGGATAAATGGGACATTAATACAGGAGTGGGCTTATCCATTACTGATGCGAGGTATTCAATACAAGAATCATTAAATAATGTATATGCTGATATGTCGTGGTTTGGTGAATTGGAATATACACCAAATGATAAATTCGATTTCTACTTCTCTGCCGATATTACGAATTACACTGCCCAGAGCTTTGAAGAGTCTCAGCTAATTCCACTCTTAGGTGCTCATATTAGTTATTCCTTCATGAAAAATAACAGGATGACGCTCACACTGGCCGGACACGATCTCCTCAATAAAAATACAGGGATAACCAGGATAAGCCAGATGAACTACCTCCAGGAAAAAACATCAAATATCATTGGCAGATACTTCATGCTTACACTGAAATACCGCTTAAATAAGTTTGGTGGTGATACAGGGATGAATGTAAAGATGAGGAAACGGTAAACCTCCCCGTCCGTCTGCGACGGACATCCAGAAACCTCCCCACCCACCTGCGGTGGGCACCCCTCCTTGAGAAGGAGGGGAAGTAAACGCTACGAAGTTAAAACTGGAAATATATAAAGGGCTGTAAGTCGGCGCTCCAGGATTGATAGATTACGAAGACGACCACCACAGCGATACCGATTTTTGCCCAGAGCGGGGTGCGGATATAGCTGTTCAGGAGCCATAGTTTCCACTTGTCGGATACCCAGTGGGTGAAATATCCAAGGGCCATCACAAGGAACACCCATTTATATGACCAGAGGACCTGCGGAATGATGGATCCGTTGAAGGAGTGTGTCACCTGGTAAATAAATTCATTGGCATGCTCCATCGAATCGGCACGGAACCATATCCTTGTAAAGGTAATAAACTGGAAAGTGAGAAATATTTTCCAGATGCGTACTGCCCAGTGTTTGCTCTTCTCATAGGGACTTATTTTTCGCCACATTTTATAGACCACCAGGCCCAATCCGTTGATGCCTCCCCAGATAAGAAACTGCCAGCTCGCACCGTGCCACAGTCCTCCAAGCAACATGGTAAGCATCAGGTTCACATCTGTCATGATTCTTCCGCGACGATTACCACCCAATGGAATATACAGGTAGTCTTTCAGCCACGATGAGAGTGAGATATGCCAACGCTTCCAGAAATTTCCCACGTTTGTTGCTTTGTAAGGCGAATTGAAATTTCGGGGGAGGTGAAATCCAAGCAACAAGGCAACCCCGATGGCAATATCGGTATACCCTGAAAAGTCGACATAGACCTGTAAAGAATATCCATACAAAGCCATCAGGTTCTCAAAACCTGAAAAACCGGTTGGGTTGGCAAAGATGCGGTCGATAAAATTAACCGCGATATAATCCCCGATAAACATTTTTTTAAAAAGCCCCTTCATGATAATAAACGTGGCATATCCGAATTCCTCCATGGATAAGCTGTATCTCTTATATAATTGAGGCACGAATTCAGAGGCCCTGACAATTGGCCCGGCCACAAGTTGGGGAAAGAAAGACACATAAAAACCGAAATCCAGCATGTTCTTTACAGGATCGACTTTGCGTCGGTAGATGTCAATTGTATATGACATTATCTGAAAGGTGTAGAAAGAGATTCCAACCGGCAGTAGTATCAAAGACACATCGAAGTGTGTCCCGGTAAGATTATTTGACCAGTGGGCCAGGTGATTCACAACCTCGATATTTGTATTGAATACATCATTTATCGTATCTACAAAGAAGTAAGTATACTTAAAGTAGGAAAGCAGGAAGAGGTTGATAAATACGCTGAGGAATACTCCAAGTTGCCGCACCTTTTTTCGCTCAGAATTATGGATCATATTGCCGATATAGAAATTGGCAAATGTTGAAAATACCAGTATCAGAAAAAACAGTCCGGATGTTTTCCAATAAAAAAACAAGCTCGCAAGAAAAAGAAAAGCATTACGCAATGCACGCTCCTTATAAATAAAAGAGAATACGATGAGTACCACCGCATAAAAAGCCCAAAAATAAAGCTGCGTAAAAATCAGCGGTTTCTCCGGGTTGAAAAGAAATATATCGGTGAACCAGGTCATGGGTTATAAAGGTAAAAGGAAAAAGGAAAAAGGAAAAAGATTAAAGGAAAAAGGAAAAAGGAAAAGGATTGAAGGAAAAAGGAAAAAGATTGAAGAACTTCCCACTGCTACTGCTCACTGCCAACTGCAGACTGGTATCTACTATATTCCACCATAAGCGAGTTGCAAAACATTTCAGTCATTAGATTGGCTCCTTTGGGGGTAAAGTGGATATAATCTGCCTGGGCAAGAGGAGGATCGGATTGAACAAAGGCATCCATTGAGTTTTCTCCTCCCATGGCTTCATACATATCCCAGTAGGCATAATCTGCTTCTAGTGCAGCACTTCTCAAGGCATCTCTGACAGGTTCCACAGATTCCCATGTGATGAACTTTCCATTCTCTTTTCTTGACATATCTGCCGGTCCGATAACGATGAGTGCAGCATCCGGGCATAAGCTTTTAATATATGCCAGTTCTCTCTTAAACGAGGATTTATAGTAGCCCGTTTTCTTAATATAGGGAACTGTGTTTCCTCCGAATTGCATAATAAACAGTCCAGGGCTCAGAAAATCCAGCATATGTTTCAAATAGGCACTATCCTGTCGGCGAAATTCGAGGCCTGAGCTGCCACGCATAGCCAGGTTATCAACCTGTATACCGGCATTGGCATCGAATGCTATGCCATATATCCGTCCCCCGTTATGCAACTCAAAATCTATTTGTATATTTTTCACCGCAACTTCAGCTCGATAGTCAATCACCTGGAAACCTTCAAATACATTGGTAAGCGTATCGCATATTGTATCATTCACCTGAATTGAAATCTGGCCACTTTCATCATAGGCATGTAAAAATAGTTTCATACTGCTAAACCTGGACGCCCTCCTTCCCTTAATAAACTCGAAGCGCAGTGATTTTTCATCGTCCAACGAATCGGGGGGAACAGCAGTAAAGCTATTCATTACACCATATCTCTTATCTTCAAGAGTGGTATCTCTCTTTCCAAAACCCGTATACCTGGTCCATTCTCCCTCAATTTTCTCTTTAAATGTTGGATTCCCAAAATAGAGCGGTACGGCCGGCACCAATCCACAACCAGAACCACCAAAAATCATTTGCAATCTGTACCTCATTAAAGATGTCATCCGGTCATTTTCAATTTGAGAATCGCCATAATGTAAGATTCTCAATGGCTTGCTGGCAGACTCTGCTTTATTTGCCCGTTCAAAAAACTTGTGCAGCAATGCTTTTCCTTCAGAAGAAAACTCGATGGGTTGAATAGCATTGCTAATGCTGTCAATCTTTGCTTTGACAAGAGAATCATTGCTTGCATCAGAAACTGCATCCCGCATAAGCAAGACTGAATCAATACCACCAAATTCCGGATCATCACTCACGGTGTTAAAATTGATCAGTCCAGCAGTTACAATGTTTATTTCTGCAGAATCATTTTTGAAAAGATTACCAAGATCCATGAATTGAATATCCATCTTCTCACCAATCTTGATCCCATCTTTAGGAAATACCAGGGAAACGAGAGCCAGGAGTGCAAACACAGATAAGAAAAATATGAGAGTTTTAACCGGCTTCATTTTCTAAAGGTAAAAGGAAAAAGGAAAAAGGAAAAAATAGGGGCACAAATTTATTGCGCCCATAGAATTATCCCTTCGGCTTTATTTTAATCTGTTGTCCGGGTTTGATGCTATTGCTGTTTGAAAAATTATTCAAGCGGGAAATATCTGTATCTGTAACACCGGGATAAAGCTTGGAGATATCCCACAGGGTATCCCCTGATTTCACAGTGTAATAGATATAATCTCCAGAATTGTTTGAATCTTTGTTTGTTACAACCTGTGTTGATGCTTGTGATACTGCTCTGCCAGCAAATTTTTGCTTCTCATTAAACGACATTATATTCAGGTTCTTATACTTTGTGGATTTTCCTTTTGGCTTGTAAATAACCAATTTCTGCCCGCTTCTGATGATATTTCTGCTGATATTGTTCCAATAGCGCAAATCTGCAATCCGAACATCATACCAGTCAGAAATAAATCCAAGATTATCTCCTGATTTAATGGTATAGTAGAATTTATCGTATTTATCTGCTGGTAGGTCTGCCTGGTATGAGGAGCTTGCATGGCGGGGAGAAGCAATCAGGTTTTCATTATTGAAGAAAACAGAATCCTTGTACGCCAGGATAGAATCCTGTAAATCAATGAATTCAGATATAAGTTCCAGCGGAACAGTCAATGCAAAATTAGTCTTTGCCGTCGCAGGTACGATATCATACCTATACTGAGGATTAAGATCTCTCAGTTCTTTAATTGATATATCAAGCACTTCAGAAACCTGTTTCAGATGCAGTTTTTCCCTGATCATTACCGTATCGGTATGCATGGTAATTTCAACTGGTTTCTTTGCAAGGTTATGCTCTTTGTGATAATTCATTGTGTAGGTTGCGGCAATAAAAGCAGGTACATATCCTCTTGTTTCCTTTGGGAGATAGTAATAGATATCCCAAAAATTCCTCTTTCCTCCCGAGCGACGTATGGCTTTATTCACATTTCCAGGTCCGCAATTATATGCAGCCAGCGCCAGGGTCCAGTCCTTATAAATATCATGCAGGTCACTGAGAAACTTAGCGGCAGAATGGGTCGCCTTCAATGGATCACGTCTCTCATCTACCAGTGAATTAATGGTAAGACCATAGTGTTTCCCAGTTCTGTACATAAACTGCCAGGTTCCCACAGCCCCGGCTCTTGAAACCGCCCTGGGATTCAATGCCGATTCAATGATGGCAAGATATTTTAATTCATAGGGAACATCGTAGAGGTCAAATACTTCTTCGAACATCGGGAAGTAGTAATCTGACATACCCAGCATAAGTTTCACCTGGTCTCTCCTCTTCTTTGTATAAACATTGATATAGTTCTTTACGAGCCGGTTATAAGTCAGATCGATAACAGAAGGAATCTCTGAAAGACGCTGGATATATACAGAATCGGGAAAATCGGGAACTAAGGAATCGTTGAAGATAAATTCATTGTCGTCCACCATAGATTCCAGGGCCTGGTTAATGTAGAATACATTCAATAAACTATCAAAATTCGGTTCAAAATTCAAATCTACCGGATTGTCTACAGGCAATGTATCGTTGTATGGAATTGTATCATTTGCCAGGACAAAAGATCCTTCGGCTCCGCTCAGAGACCGAAAAGGGAAAAGTATAAAAGAGAAAATGAAAAAGAAAAATATTTGTTTCATAAAATTTCACGCTAAAATGTTAAACTGCACTTAAATCCATAATTATTCACAATATTACCCCCAGGTTGAAGTACAGGTTGTATTGAGGGCTCCACTCGCAGGGAGAGGTCAGGGTCAACATCCCAATAAAAGAGGTTTGCGTCAACATAGGCATCTACCACAGCGAGTGCATCCACCAGTACAATAGCTATATAGCTCATTTCCATATTTCTTCGCCAATATTTCAGATAGCGATCGTCAGCATCAGAGGAAAGTATAAGGGCATCTAGATACTCGTCAACAGCAACACGGTATTGCTGGGTGTTATAATATATGAAATATCCTGCACCAGCCAGGGCTCCATAAACGATTGGTATTTTCCAGTACTTGTGATTGTATGCCTGTCCAAGTCCGGGTAATACAATAGAATATATCATAGCCTTCTTTGGTGAGTGGCCCTCCTCCAGTTCTTTTTTTACTGTGCTATCTGCAAGTGCCACCGCTTTTGCGCTGGAATCTTCTGTCATGGGCACGGGAATAATTTCTTGTTTTTCAACCCTAATTTTTTCACTTTCAGGGGAAGTCCTCTCTCTAACGGTCGGAACCCTCTCCCTGGATTTGGCTGTTTCGTTGGGTTTCATGACCAGTGAGTCTGGCCGCTGCGCCAACAGGGCCATACTGCAGAAATTAAACAGGAGAACCGCAACTAAGATTCTCCTGATTTTACCATATTTTTTCAAACGCTTGTTTGGTCTCATGAACCCGGTTTATCAAGAATACTGACTATTCTTTGCAAATCTTCATCAGTCTTAAAGGGTATAACGATTTTTCCGGCCCCATTATTATTTCTTTTGAAATCAATTGATGTTCCAAAAAAATGAGAGAGATGTTCCCTGAGGTCTTCATATCCTTCCATGTCGTCGGGAAGTGATGCAGAACCAGTGCTTTTGTCCTCTTTCAGTTTCTTAACCAGCGTTTCAACCTTTCTGACTGACAAATCTTGCTGAAGGGTTTTTTGAAATATTTCTAATTGTAATTTAGGATCTTCCACACCAAGAATGGCGCGTGCCTGTCCCATTGATAACTTTTTCTCCCTGATAGCGGCCTGAATTTCTGCAGGCAGTTTCAGAAGACGCAGGTAATTCGTAACCGTTGCACGATTCTTCCCTACTCTTTCTCCCAGGGTTTCCTGTGTCAACTTGCACTCATCAATAAGTCGCTCATAGGAGATAGCCACCTCTATAGCATCAAGGTCTTCCCGTTGGATATTCTCCACCAGGGCAAGTTCCAGCATATTTTCATCTTCAGCATCACGCACATAAGCAGGAACCTTTTTTAATCCCGCTTTTATTGCCGCACGAAATCTTCTCTCCCCTGTGATCAACTGATATTTTCCGTCATCGGTTTTTCGAACGGTGATGGGCTGGATAATGCCATGTTGCTTTATTGAAACTACCAGTTCCTCCAAAGATTCTTCATCGAAGTGGGTCCTTGGTTGGAATGGATTTGCTCCTATTTTACTAAGCGATATTTCATTAACTGCTGCTGCTGCTGATTTAATTAGCTCCTGGCTTGAATCATTTGATGATTCAATTAACGCGCTAAGCCCTCTCCCTAAAGCATTTTTCTGTGCCATAATCAATCTGGTTATTTATCCATGACTTTATCCTTCTGTTTCAGCCTGGTCTCTTCATTCCTCTGAAGAATCTCTCTTGCCAAATTCAGATAATTTACTGCACCCCTTGAATCGGCATCATAGAGGATTGCAGGTTTACCAAAGCTGGGAGCTTCACTCAACTTGATATTACGTTGTATAATGGTTTCGAAAACCATTTGCTGAAAATGTTTCTGCACCTCTTCCACTACCTGGTTAGACAATCTCAACCGTGAATCATACATCGTAAGCAGGAATCCTTCGATCTCCAGCTCTTTATTCAGCCCTTTTTGAATGATATTAATTGTATTCAGCAGCTTTCCCAGTCCCTCCAGCGCAAAATACTCACACTGCACGGGAATAATAACAGACTCAGCTGCAGTGAGTGCATTCACGGTAAGCAATCCAAGAGAAGGTGAACAATCAAAAAGAACATAATCGTAGTTGTCCTTCACCTTTTCAACAACCCTTTTCAACAGATACTCTCTTTCGGGCATATTTAGCATTTCAATCTCAGCACCAACCAGGTCAATATGGGAAGGTATGAGATCGAATCCTTTAATTTCGCTGTTCAAAATAATCTTTGCGGGATCAGCCTCATCGATCAGGCATTCATAAATACTGGTTTGAACTTTCTTCAAATCAAATCCTGAACCTGAAGTAGCATTTGCCTGCGGATCCGCATCGATAAGCAATACCTTTTTATCGAGCACAGCCAGACTTGCGGCCAGGTTAATTGCCGTGGTTGTTTTTCCAACCCCTCCCTTTTGATTCGCCAGTGCTATTACTTTACCCATCTGCAGTTATTATTTGTACTATGCTGTTAAAAAAAAACGAGATTCAAAGTTACTATTTTAGTGATGCCTCCGCTTTTGTCGTAATTCCTTATTGTGAACAATTATTTTCCAGTTTTTAACATGTTATCAACAGGTTTTCATGATAACTAAATAAGGTATTAGTGCTCTGTGCGTTAGATTGACAGTCGGGAAACGATAGAGAATAACCGATAAAACGAAAAAGAACTATATTTGCCTTCATTAATTCAACTGCATGAATACAAACAGATGGCTGGTGATCGCCAACCTCTCCGCTGGTGGAGGAAAAGCCCGCAGAGATTGGGATCGGATTGCATTTTTACTTGATAAGCATGATTTTCAGTATGATACAGAGTTTACTGAACGTAGATTGCATGCCATGGTTATCGCTCGGAATAAAATTCAGGAGGGATACAAGCAGATCATTGTCGTTGGTGGTGACGGCACCATGAATGAGGTTATTAATGGTGTATTTGGTCAAACTGAGACGCCAACAACAGAGATCATGCTGGGAATGATTACTGTTGGTACAGGCAATGATTGGTCAAAAATGTTTGACATACCAACAGATTACGAGGAAGCTGTTGAAACCATCAAACAGCAGAAGACATTTGTGCAGGATGCGGGAATGGTAACTTACCGAAAGCAAGAACAGACCTGGAACAGGTATTTCATAAATATTGCAGGAATGGGATTCGGAGCCAGGGTGGTTGCCAAATCTAATAAACTCAAAGACAAGGGCAAAAGCAATCCATCACTATATCTTGTAAATATATTCACCAGTCTAATGGGATATAAATCCATCAAGGCAAGCATTCATATTGATGGAGAATCGATTGACAGAAAGGTGTTTAGCTTAAATATAGGCATTGGTAAATACAATGGGGGTGGCATGATACAGGTGCCTGATGCCATCGCAGATGACGGACTGTACAGTATTACCCTGATAAAGAAAATGGGTAGACTGAGAATCATTGCCAGCATGAAAATGCTCTACAATGGTAAAATAGGAAGTCACAAAAAAGTGGAAACCTATACAGGAAAAGTAATTTCTGTTGATTCTCCAAGACAACTACACCTGGAAACAGATGGTGAAACTCTTGGGCACTCACCCATGGAATTTCAGATTATTCCAAGAAGCGTTACTGTTATTGCAAACAATATTTCTGCTTAATCAGTAATCACTGCCTGGAATTTTACTTCAAATAGCTTTGGCCAGTATTTTCCGGTAACAAAAATCCTGCCTGTTTCACTATCCCATGCTATTCCATTAAGTACATTGGTACTGGCTTTGCGGTCTTTAACGGCCAGGATTTCCTTCAGGTTCACCCTGCCTTCCACCTTTCCATTATCCGGATTAATGATTACAATCTCATCTGTATAATAGCGGTTGGCGTAAATTTTTCCCTTGATGTATTCCAACTCATTTAGCGCAGTAACCGCCCCTTCATTATCGAAGACCTCGATCTGCCTGTTAACTGTAAACATTTCAGGATCAAGAAAATATATAACATTTGTTCCGTCACTCATTATCAATTCCGTCCCATTATTTGTTAAACCCCATCCTTCCTTATTCTGGTAGTATACTTTCTGAATCTCTTCAAGGGAATTAAGGTCATAGATAAAACAGACCTGTGCATGATAAGTAAGCTGGTATATTCTTCCATTGTAAATGGTGATCCCTTCTCCAAATATTTCAGATGCATTGTTCCTGATTTGTAACACCTCTCCATTCTCAAGCCGGACCTTCCTTACAGTCGACTGATTCTCATTCCCTGTCCCTTCATAAAGCCAACCCTCATAATATTCCAGGCCCTGGGTATAGGCACCAATGTCATGCGGAAAGGTATTCACCAGTTTATACCGGTATTGCTTTGGAATTACATCAGAATTTAATGTGATCTGGGTACTGTGTGTTTCGCTGGACCCATTATTATAAAAGAGTTTAACTCTCACTCCTGCTTTACCAGGAAGAGAGCCATCAGTTAAGATGGTATATGACTCTGTAGCGGTGAATTTTCCTACTTCTTTTCCCCTGAAATAAACCAGGCATGAATCGAGGTGAACAGTATCTTTAAATGAAACAGCAACCGGGATCTCTTCACCCAAAGTGTATGTTGCTTTATTAGAAGGTGATTCAAGCTTAGCAAGCTTCATTTTTTGCTGCTGCACCAAGGGATTATTTCTAACAGGTGCGTCTGTATGCATACAGCTCGTGCTTGCAAATAATACAACTACAAAGGACAAAGCAATGCTATTTATCTTCATCAAAAAAGGATTTTAATTACTAAAGAGTCGCTTTAAAAATGACTTCTTTCGGGGAAAGTTTTTCAATTCATTTTCCAGGTTTGGTTGCAGGTGCGGATTGAGCATTTGCCATATCTCTCCCCATCCGGGAAAACCACCAATATTGCGATCATCAATGTAGAAATCAGCCTGAATCTTTCTGCTTATCTCTCCCTCAACAAATACCTCTTCAGGATAATTCTTATTGACTGCATAGAATTCAATACCATTTTTCTTGCAATACTCAACAGCAGCATTCAACTCTTTTCCACTGCGATAGGTCCAGAGGATCAATTGGTGACGCTGTTCCCGCAGGGCATGCAAGGTATCGAATGCAAACAGCATCTCCTTTCCAATGGCAGGATACTTGTGCTCAACAATGGTACCATCAAAATCTATTGCAATCTTCATGAGATGTAAAATCTGATTAAATTAATTGTGCCAAAATTATTAAAATCCATTTAAAAGAGATCGTTTATGGTTAAATATCTTTCCCCTGTATCATAATTAAATGTAAGTATACGTGAGCCATCTGGGAAATTTTCAAGAATCTCCTGCGCTGTGGTGCTCTCATGTATGGAACCTTTCATTCCGGTTTCGCTCAGGAGCTGAGCAAATTCCTTATACAAATTCATTTCAGAAAATTGTTTGTTTGTGTAAATGATGTTATTCCAAACAGGATAACAAATAACAGGACGTTATGTTAATACAATGCTGACAAGAGAGAGTAAAATATAGAGTAATATCAATATTGAAAAGCCAGGAACAAATAAGATTATTAATACTAATAATCCCAAGCCAAGCACAAGGTACCGGTAAATATTGTTTCGCAGCTTAAGATTGGAGAATTTCAGGGATAGCATAGGTATGGGGACAAGCATCATTGCAGCCATAATTATCATAGTGACCCACATAAACCAGATACCAGGTATTTCCCCGAATATAGAACCGTTAATCATCATATCGTAATATAGTCCTGTCCAGAACAGCGCATGCGCCGGTGTCGGCAGACCAAAAAAATCACTTTTCCCTTCTTTCTGAATATTAAATCTTGCCAAACGAATGGCTGAAAACGAAGGAACCATAAGGATAGAAACTAGAATCGTTGTTGAAGCGAAAGATGAATTCCAGGCAGAGTCATCCGGTAGATTCTCCAGAACGGCTAACATAATCTTATAAATAAATGTAGCAGGAACCAGTCCAAAACTTACGATATCTGCCAATGAATCGAGTTGTTTCCCTGTTTCGGAAGTGACATGTAATAACCTGGCAGCGCTACCGTCCAGAAAATCGAAAATCGCAGCTGAGAGAATCAGAATTACAGCTATACCGGGTTTATCGCTAAGCACCATAAGCACTGCAGCGGTTCCGGCCATGAGGTTACATAGGGTAATAAAATTTGGAATATGTTTTTTCATTTGCCTGCCATTGAATAAGCATGCAAATTAGAAAAAATATATCATTCTTCTAGCTGCTTCTTTTCAAAGCGACGCAATGCCCAACGTATAAGCCAATAGCTAATGATTATCATTGCCGGCCATGATAAATATCCTAATACTGAACCAATCATGGTGTTTCCTTTTTAATTAATAAATGTGCGTATCATCTTTGGCTGTTACCTCTGCTTCATCAATCTTCTTTTTACTGATTGCCCTCCATGCATATACGATATAAGCTATTACAAAAGGAATCATGAGTGAAACATAGCTCATAGCAATGAGTGTATAGTGACTGGATGAACTATTCTGGATAGTCAATGAGCTTTGTAAATCATAATTTGAGGGATAAAAACTAGTGTTGTTAAACCCAGCCAAAAAGAACAAACTCATCACAACCAGGATGGTTCCGGCTCCTGAATACCATATTCCGTTGGAGCTTTTTTTCACCAATGGCCAGATAATACCAAAAAGAACCAGCAATACGCCTAGTAGAAACATGATCAATACAATGGGCATACTGACCAGGTTATGAAAGTATTTAAACGCCTCCATGGTAACATTTCCACTTTCCGGATCCACTGCATATCCATCTCTCAGCATCAGCCAGATGCTAAAGGTGAGGAAGAAAACTAAAAAAGGAATGGCATTTACCAGCAATGCTTTTTTAACCCTGGCAATGATCACCTCATGATCGATAGTCTTCATAAAATATAGCAGTCCGAGTACACGTGCAAGAAAGAATACCGTTAAGCCCAGTGCGAGGTTAAATGGATTGAGTGCTGCTTCAAGTCCACGGGAGGAGACCTCCCATGAAACGTTGTTCATTTCATTTAATGAAAATTGCGATCCAGAGAAAAAAGTAGCAACAGCGGTTCCAATTAATAGAGTTCCTAATAAACCATTAATGATGAGAAAGGCCTCATAGGTCTTTTTACCCAGGAAATTTGAAGCTTTTGATCTGAATTCATAAGAAACTGCCTGTATCACAAATGCAAAAAGAATAATCATCCAGACCCAGTAAGCGCCGCCGAAGCTGGTTGCATAGAATAGAGGAAAGGAGGCGAAAAATGCACCTCCAAAAGTAACCAGGGTTGAAAAAGTGAATTCCCACTTTCTACCCAATGTATTAATCAAAATTGTCCGTTCAGTTTCGGACTTCCCAATACGGTATATTAAAGTCTGCCCTCCCTGAACAAACATCAGGAAAACAAGGATGGCACCCAGAAGGGATACTATAACATACCAGTATTGCTGTAATGCGAGATATGATAAATTTTCAAACATGGCTAATTCCCTCCCGGACCTTTTTTAATTTGTGTTGTCAAAATTTTTATTTCTGCAATAAACAGTGCTGTAAACGCCAGCAGGAATATCCAGAACGTCACTTGCACTGTAGTGGCATCCAGCCGTGTGACTGCAGCCAATGTGGGCATCAATTCATAAACCACCCAAGGTTGTCGACCCACCTCAGCCAGTACCCATCCGGCCTGGGATGCAATCCACGGCATAGGCAGCGTAATTAATGCCACCCAAAGCAGCCATTTATGCTTACCCCAATTGTTCTTCAAGCTTAATACCAATACTATAAACATGAAAATCAGGAAATGACCACCTAATATAACCATCAGGTGGAAGGAATAGAAGTTAATTTTCACATTAGGAATTAACTCATTCGAATCTCGACCCTTGAAATATCCATAGCCGAAGTGTTGAAAATATTCGTCCACCCATTTTTCGTTTGCAAATTTTGCATTTAGTTCAGCAAATTTTGCTTCATCTCCCCTGTCCTTTGCCTGCTTCAAATCTTTAAGTGTTTGAATTGCTATGGCTCCTTTCTCTATCTTTTCTTCAAGAGAAATGATACCCTCATCCTCATTCCCGAATACCATATCAGCTATTCCGGGAACATATCCGCTTGGCGTCAGAAATACCATGTAAGAAAGGGCATTTGGTATTTCAAACTTGAAAATAAATTCCTCTTTAGGATTTATTTGCCCGGTAGTGTCAGATTTTAATGCCCCAAAAGCTACCAGGGGAGCATGTGTTTGTCCATCATATAGTGCTTCCATGGCAGCAAATTTCATAGGCTGCTTTTCAGCTAGCTGGCGTCCTGAAGTATCACCTGTTGCGATAGTCATGATCGCAGCTATTAGTCCAAAAACCGCAGCCACAAGTGTGCTGCGTTTTGCAAATAAGATCTCCCGGTTTCTCAGCAAGAACCAGGCGCTGATACCCACCACTGCAATTGAAGCCAGAAGGAAACTGGAAGTAATGGTATGTAAAAATTTATTAACTGCTGAATCCGACAATATCACCTCCCAGAAATTCGTCATTTCATTTCTGGCCGTTAGCGGATTGAATTTTGTCCCCACAGGATCCTGCATCCAGGCATTTGCCACAAGGATCCAGATGGCCGACAGATTGGCACCTATTGCAGTTAGCCAGGTACTGGTAAGGTGGAATCGCTTACTTACTTTGTTCCAACCAAAGAACATAACTGCAATGAATGTCGACTCCATAAAGAAGGCCATGATTCCTTCAATGGCCAGCGGAGCGCCGAATATGTCACCAACAAACCATGAATAATTAGACCAGTTGGTTCCAAATTCAAACTCAAGGATTATCCCGGTTGAAACTCCAATGGCAAAGTTGATACCAAAGACCTTCATCCAGAATTTCGTAATACGTTTCCACTCTTCATCACCTGTCTTCACGTAAATAGTTTCCATAAAGGCCACTATAAACGCCAGTCCGAGTGTAAGGGGTACGAACAACCAGTGAAACATGGCAGTGAGGGCAAATTGTCCTCTCGACCAATCAATCAATGATGTGTCAATAGATTCAAACATATTTATAAAGGATTAGTTAATTGTTCCAAAACAGCGTCGCTTCTTTCTTCATCGGTCGCATAATCACGTTTTAAGATATCCGGGAAGAAGAATATCTTTAGAATAACAAACATGATAAATAGTTTCACCAAAATAACTGCCCAGAGAGATTTCCCCCAGGTCATACTCCTGAATCCTTCATAATAAAACCTGAAGACTCTCTTAATCATTGCAAACCGATTAGAATATTATACATTCATAGTACCATATAAAAATGTGCTCTTTGTGAAAACTAAAATCATATAAATATAATAAAAATTACTATTTGCATAGTCTCTAAATAGCCCCCTAAAACATGAAAATTTCTTTCAGTCATAATATATTAACAAGTGTTTGAGAGATTCTTTAGAATTAAACATAAACAGAATATATTTTGGAAGGGCAAATCAGATAAAAATGCAGTGTCAGAAAATCAAAATGAAAACATTAAAAGAAAGGAGGGAAATGAGGGAATAGTTTAGTAATCTCTATTTAGACCAATTCCAATAACGAACCGATTCCGTGTGGCATAATTTCTTAACTTGTGCATCAGAAAATGCAAATTCTACCCTGATGACAAATCTCTTTGCAGATTATTTTCTACCTGTAACATTGGCACTCATTACACTTGGAATGGGACTATCTGTTACACTCAGGGATTTTAAAAATGTTTTTAATCGTCCGAGAGCGGTTGTTCTTGGAATTTGCTGTCAGATTCTGCTGCTTCCTGTAATTGCATTTAGCATTGCTTTTCTGACAGATATTGATCCTTACTTCAAGGTGGGCTTAGTAATAATTGCCTCCTGTCCGGGAGGAGCCACTTCGAATTTGATTACTTACCTGCTTAACGGTAATGTCGCCTTGTCCATATCAATGACAGCGCTAAACTCGTTGCTTACATTGATTACAATTCCATTGAATGTCAGCATCGCCCTAATGGTTTTTATTCATGCTGATGCAGAAATACACTTACCTGTTGGGAATACCCTTCTTCAGATAATTCTGATAACAATTATTCCTGTATATATTGGAATCCGTATCCGAAACAAGAGAACGAAGCTTGCCGACAAACTCCAGAAACCCCTGAAATTTATTCTTCCATTTATACTTATTCTTGCCTATGCCGGCATTCTGTTTTTTGGAGAAAGCTCGATTACAACTACCAGCAAAGATTTCTTTAATCTATTACCTCACACCCTCTTACTTAATGCAAGTGCCATGTTTTTTGGATGGATGATTGCAAGGGCATTTTTGCTTGGCAAAAGAAATCAGTTTACTATTTCCATTGAAGTCGGGCTGCAAAACTCAGTCCTCGCCATATTTGTAGCCAGCAGTATTCTCGATAACCAGGTAATGGCTCTTGTAGCAGTGGTTTATGGTTCATTTACCTTCTTCTCTACGGCTTTTTTCGCCTGGATCATTAAGAAGGTGACAAATATGAGAAAGCCCAGGGTTATAGCAAAGGCCCAGAGAATTGCCAGGAGGGTGGCTCGGAGGGGAAGGGTAAACTAAACCTTTCCTCAACGATAGAGGTGGATGAAACCACTTACCTGCGTCACAGCAGGGGTTTCCTTACTATCAATAACAAAATAGTAAACACCCTCTGGTACATCACGACCTCCAATGGTTTTGCCGTCCCAGGTAATTTTTGGAGAATGTGAAAAATACACCTGTGTGCCAGTCCTGGTAAACACACGGAAATCATATGAATAATCACCCTGGGTAGTTACTTTGAAGTAATCATTTATCATATCACCATTAGGCGTAAAAACATTGGGGGGTTTGAGTTCCTTATAGATGGGGACTTTTTTAAAGATGGAGTCCGAACATCCGGCGTTATTGGTCAGCATAAGGAATACATTATAATATCCCTCTTCCGGAAAAGTATATACTGCTATTGAGTCCATCACTATTGAGCCATCCGGAAATCTCCATTCATACTGTATGGTCTCTCCTGCTTCAGGTTTATAGAAAGCAGCCTGGAAGAAATAGGTGAAGTCGTTTTCGGTAGTTGAAGAATCTTTAAATATAAAATCAGCATAAATGGTGCATGCTGAGTCCGAATCTAAAGTAATAGCCTCCTGGCTAAAAACACTGCCAACGAGCAGAAATAGTGCAAAAACTGTATTGATTATTCTTTTTACCATGCAATTCTAAAAGACGAATATATAGCCCTTTGTTTTGAATTAATGCTAAAGTTATTAAAAAAAACAAACTGTAGTATCTTGTTTGTATATTGAGATAATAATATTATGCACATGATATTGCAACTTTGCTCGCCATATCCTCCCGCTTGGTAAATATCACAGAGCTGCAAAGGGTAAAATATTTTGTTCATAAATAATCCTTTTTTAATCTTAAGTGATATGCTATTTTTACGCGGTGTAAAACAAGGAGATAATGAAGCAGTATCTGAATTTATTGCAGCGAGTATTAGATGAAGGTGTTGAAAAGCAAGACCGTACCGGAACTGGTACAATCAGCGTCTTTGGTCATCAGATGAGGTTTGACTTTTCAGATGGATTCCCCCTACTAACTACAAAAAAGCTACATCTACGTTCCATTATTCACGAGCTGCTATGGTTTCTAAATGGAGAAACTAACACTGAATACCTCAATGAACATGGGGTCAGGATCTGGGATGAATGGGCAGATGAAAAAGGTGAGTTAGGAAGAATATATGGCTACCAATGGAGATCATGGACCACTTCTGAGAATGAGAGCATAGACCAGATTAAAACTGTGGTCGACTCTATAAAAAACAATCCAGATTCCAGAAGACACATTGTAAGTGCCTGGAATGTTGGAGATCTGGATAAAATGGCGCTTCCACCCTGTCATATTCTGTTCCAGTTTTATGTTGCAAATGGAAAACTCTCCTGTCAGCTTTACCAGCGCAGTGCAGATATTTTCCTTGGTGTCCCTTTCAATATTGCCTCCTATGCCCTATTACTAATGATGATGGCACAGGTAACAGGATTAAAACCGGGAACCTTTGTGCATACCCTGGGAGATGCACATATCTACCTGAATCACATTGAGCAGGTAAAATTGCAGCTTACGCGGGAACCCCGTTCTCTTCCGGACATGAAAATTAATCCGGATATAAATTCAATATTTGATTTCAAATTTGAAGATTTTGAGCTGATGAATTACGATCCTCATCCACATATTAAAGGAGCAATTTCAATATAATATGACAGCACCAAAAGAAAATATATCCATCATCGTCGCTATTGCGGAAAATAACGCTATTGGGATAGATAACAAGCTATTATGGCACTTATCTGATGACTTGAAACGATTCAAGAAGATCACAACGGGTCATGCAGTAATGATGGGGCGTAACACTTATCTCTCCCTGCCTAATGGTGCCTTGCCCAATCGCACCAATATTGTTATCACTGATAATCCTGAAGAAGTTTTTGAAGGATGTGAGATGGCATACTCTATTGATGAAGCACTAAAAATTGCAGGCAATAGCCGGGAGTGTTTTGTTATTGGAGGAGGCATAGTTTATAAGCAGATGATGCCCATTGCCGGGAAGCTTTATCTTACCAGGGTACATAAATCCTTTGAAGCAGATACTTTCTTTCCAGAGATCGATTTCACAGAATGGGAAGAGAAGGAAACAGAAAAGGTACAAGCCACTGAAAAAAACGATTTTTCGCATACCTACTCACTGTATATCAGAAAATAAGCATTCACTTCAAAAGAGCAGTGAAAAATTATTTTTATGCTAACAATTAGCATAATTGAGAAAAAGCCATTATTTTACGCCCACAAACTAAAATTTATCTGAAATGAAAAAAGTATTATTTGCGTTTTCAATTCTATTGTTTCTTCCCCTGACATCTTTTGCTCAAGCCCAAAAATTTACAGGGGAATGGATCACTGCAAGTGACTCTTCTTCAGTTGAAATCACCAAGCAGCCAAATGGTAAATATGCCGGTGTTATTAACTGGTTAATGGTACCTAACGAAGATGACGGCACACCAAAAGTTGATAAAGAAAACCCTGATTCTAAAAAGCAGAAGAACCCTATCATTGGTTTGAAACTAGTAAAAGGATTCACATACAATGCCAAGAAAGACCGTTGGGATGGAGGAAGTATTTATGATCCTGATAATGGCAAAACATATGATTGCTACTGCTGGTTTGAGGATGGAAACTACGATGTACTTTATCTAAAAGGATACGTTCTTGGAATGAAATTCCTCGGACGTGAGACCATCTGGAATCGCAAAAAGTAGCCCTTCGACTTCGCTCAGGGACCACCTCATTAAAGGGCTGATTCGCCTAGCGAAGAATAACATTAATTTAAGATATTACTAAACCTAAACTTTTGATTCGTGTGATTTTTGATTGCATGATGAACTGGGGAGCCCCGCAGAAATGCGGGGCTTTTCTGTGAGTTGGGGTAAGGTATAGGGAATGAATGGTTAAAGGGTTAAATGTATTAAGGTAATAATACAAGCCCCATTAAACCATTTTTCATTAAACCCTTCATCAAGCGTTAAAGGATGTTAAAATTGTCCGTATCCGAACAACAATGTTCAAAAACGGATAATATTTATGTCAAATAGAAGGGATGAAATATTATTTATCTTTCTGTTTTTGTGACACTTACATGCTTTGGCATACAAGTTGAGTTATACTAGGAGAACAAATCAAACGTCCTTTTACATTTCACTAACGGGTGAATGAGTAAAATTTCTTTTTTAGGTTTAAGTGGTTAGTATGAAGGGGCCTTCCAAGGCCCCTTTTTCATTTAATAAAAAAATGCCGCACAAATCATCTTTGTACGGCATTTTTGGGTGGAAGATGGGACTTGAACCCACGACCCCCGGAACCACAATCCGGTGCTCTAACCAAGCTGAGCTACATCCACCATGTTGTATGAAAAACCTTAAAAACTAATTTTTAAGGAGTGCGAATTTAATCATATTTTTTGAAGTATAAAGATTAAGGAAGGAAAAAGAACTGTGAAATCAATGAAGATGTATTCTACATAGTAACTTCTCTTTCCAACTCATTCAGGAACCACTCAATAATGAATCTGTTGTATTTATTTCCATTATACTTCACCACCCTTCCTTTTTTCAACATATCCTCCCTGAGCATCGAAGTAATTTCATAATAACAGATATTATCTCGTCTCTTTACTAATCTATTCTTAATAAACCCAGGGATATACTTCTTCATTCGGTCTTTCGCTCTCTGTTTAAGGATCCCTGAAGGACTGGGCTGCAACTCCTCAGTAAAATTCAGTCCATAAGATTCGAAATAATTGTTTCTCAAAATATCATCATAGAGCTTCTTACTGACTTTTTCTTCAACCGGAAGATGCTGAAAGAACCTGATGAGATCCAGGTCCCAATATGGAATCCTGAATTCATAATTCCAAAATGTATAGATGGAGTTGGAGTTAAAATTGAATTTCGCCAGTTTTTCTTTAAAATCCCAATCTTCATGAACAGAATACGATAAGTCATCAGGATCTTTACCCTTTTCTAACAGTGTTAATTTTATCTTATCCTTAAGAATTTTCGTTTCTGTTGCATTATATTCGTCATATAGATACTTCACCCTGAAAATCCGGTCTATCATTTCATCCATCGACTCATGGTGACTTGAGAATCCATGTTTGAAGAACTGACTTCCCCCAAGGAAATCACCGGAATGGCCCGGGATAAAAACAGAGTCATCCGGAATTAGATTCTTCTCTTTCATATACTTAACTGCAAAATACTCCTGGAAATAGAACATGGAACTCAGGTTTGATCCCCATTTATAATAATCCTGAAAGGTTGCACTTTCCAGGTACGCGCCGATAGTTTCTTCATCATATTCAACAAAAATCCACTGGAAACCCAAAACCTTGGCGACCTGCCTTGATACAAGAGCTTCCGGATTATCTTTTCGGCCATAAGAGAAACAAATAACATTCTTGTGGCCTAATTTCTTTAACATCACAGCTATCAACCTGCTATCATACCCACCACTTAAAGGAACAAGAGCGGTTCTTCCAGCAATTCCTTCTACCAGCCGTTGAAATGCCTGCTCGAAATATCTGATTCCCTCCCTTTTATGTTCCCCATAGGATGCTTCCCGAACATTTTTCACCCTGTAGGAGAAATAATAGTTCTTTGTGCATTCTGAATCCAGAACAACTATTTCACCTGCCTGGAGCTGATTCAAACCTGAGATTAGTGTTTCATCTCCTGAAACGAAGCCGGTGGATCTGAATTCCAACCTGGAAAGTGAAGAAATCTGCGGATTATTCATCTGCTCCTTCAGGAACCATGCATTATCTGAAACAAGCCATTCTTTTCCTTTCTTTATATAAAAAAGAGGAAACGACCTTATTGTATCTACTGCCAGGTACACTGCTCCCTCTATTGCCAACACAACAGAAAAAACACCATTCATACCTTGCATCTTCTTTCTGAATTCCAGGGGTGAATCAACATCCTTAAAATAATTCAGAACTTCTTCTCCCTGGTATAACCTTCCCTCCGCATCAAAGAAACTTCCCTTTACATGGCAAGCCCCAATGCTGTACCACGCAAACCCTCGCTTATTGATTAAATTAAGTCCTGTCATATTCAAAATATTACACTGCTCCTCTTCCTGTATCAGCCTTTTTTGCCAGTTGTAAATACCAAAACAAACTATACGTCAGCACAAATACACTTAAACCGCTGAAGAGAAGAAGTGCAAGGTATACATTATTCAAAAGTACACCGATAACCAGGGCCAGTATCCTGAATGAGATTTTGATAAGCTCGATCACTAATGCCTTTTTCTGCACAGAAAGCATATCCCCCAGAAATGAAATGGGTCCGGATAAAAATGCCATAAACAGCCATGGGACAAAAATTCTCATATATACACCGGCCTCATGCCATTCTTCTCCAAAGATGAAGCTGACTAATCCCGGACCAAAAATAAGGATAATAGCAAAAGGTATGGCCGCAATAGCAGCCATGCGCAGGACGAATTTTCTTACCTCAACATGAATAAGTTTACCTTCATTATGTTTTTCAATGATCCTTTGCGAAAAAACTTTTGAAAATGAGTTTGACAGAAGATTCATCGGCCGATTTATCAACATAAAACCCAGTCCATAGTAACCTACTATATCATGTGTGAAATATTGAGTAAATACAAAAACAGGCAAGGAAGAAGAAAGGTTATTGATCAAATTATGGACCATTCTGTATTTTGGGAAATACTTGTATTCCTTAGCCAGGTTTTTTAGCTCCCCCCACTTAAGCTGAAGAAATTGAGTAAGATCTGTTCTTAGCAATCTCACCAGAAAATAAAGTGCTCCTACTGCCTGTCCTACTATAGCTCCAACAATCAGCCCTCCCCCTGTATCGAGTGTGCTACTGGTCGACAACTTAACAGCAGAATTCGATATAGACTGACTAAGATTTGCACCGGCAATGGTTTTATATGCAGTGATCCTGTTGGACCAATAGCTTAGTGTTTGAAACAGCGCCACCAAAAAAGTGGAAGCCGGAATGAAGTATAGCCATTTGCCAATATTTTCGTTTCCTAACCAGATTGGAATTGATTGATGAAAAATGGCGATAAACAACAACAATAATATACTGAAGACAAGACTTAATACTATCCCAAGAACAGTAAGTCCCTCACCGTCTTTCTCCTTTTTAGGAATCATTACTGCCATTTCATACTTGCCGGTTGAGATAATCGCCGTTATGGCAATAATGCTCATATATAGCGCAAATAATCCATGCTCCTCGGGAGTATAAATGCGCGTCAATACAGGGTATATAGCAAGAGATATGGCTTGAGCAATACTTGTGGCAGAGAGAAGCGTAAATACGTTTCGGAGAAATTTATTCCTTGCAAGTGCTTTCAATCGTTCGCGCATATCCAAAAGTAGAAAAAAAAGTTGAGGGTTGAGAGTTTAGAGTTTAGAGATGCTGCCCGTTAAACATTAATCGTTCAATGTTCAAGCTTATCTCAACAATGTTAATTTGTCAGTTGTTATACTAAATATGAAATTGGCATGCTAATTGAAATAGGCATATCTGTGATTATGTAAAACAGTTAAACAGTATACATTGAGTTTCTGAGACTGCTCACCAGGTTCGCAGGAAGAAATTAGACAGCATAAATATATACGCAGTAAATAATAAAATCTAGTGTATCTTTACGCCTTTAATATTTATGTTGTCAACATCTTTTTTGAAATGACTGAACTTGAACGCTACTTTCAAAAGTTTCGGGATAATATCATCGGTATTGATGAAACCTTCGTCTCCCCCTATGGCGAACAGAAGATTTATTATGCAGATTGGATTGCAAGTGGGCGGCTATACCGGCCCATAGAATCAAATATATTGGAGAAATTTGGTCCCTATGTGGCCAATACCCATACCGAAGCGACCACAACAAGTACCTTAATGACCAAGGCCTACCACTACTCACATAAATACATCAAGGAACATGTAAATGCCGGGCCTAATGATGTAATACTTACAGCAGGATTTGGAATGACAGCCGTCGTTAATAAGCTACAGCGAATACTAAGCTTGAAAGGATGTGGCGGAACAGATAGAGATTGTCCTAAAAAGATGGAAAAACCTGTCATTTTTGTTACTCACATGGAACACCATTCAAACCATACATCATGGTTTGAGACTACTGCGGAGGTAGTTCAACTGGAACCGGATGAAGATTTACTGGTGGATATAGATGACCTGAGAAGGAAGTTGGAACTCTACAAGGACCGGGAGTTTAAAATTGGTTCTTTCACAGCTTGCTCAAATGTAACAGGAATAAAAACCCCTATCCATGAGATGGCAAAGTTGATGCACGAATACGGTGGATTGATCTTTGTTGATTATGCTGCCGGTGCACCTTATATGGATATCAATATGAATCCAGCCGATCCGAAAGAGAAACTGGATGCCATTTTCTTCTCTCCACATAAATTCCTTGGCGGGCCGGGTTCATCCGGGGTGCTGATTTTTGACAAAGCGATGTATAAGCTTGAGGTTCCCGATAATCCCGGGGGAGGAACAGTTGACTGGACCAATCCATGGGGCAATTACAAATATGTGGATGACATTGAGGTAAGAGAAGATGGAGGTACACCGGGTTTCTTACAGTCAATTAAAACAGCACTTGCCATTGA
Organism: uncultured Bacteroidaceae bacterium; assembly: GCA_964538375.1. Lineage (GTDB taxonomy): Bacteria > Bacteroidota > Bacteroidia > Bacteroidales > JAUUZQ01. The sequence goes on from CAZIFQ010000006.1 coordinate 95,444, forward strand.
ATTAAAAGAACAGATGGGCGTCGAAAATATTCTAGCCCGTGAAGAAGAATTATTGAAAATTGCACTTCCGGGTTTACGCAAAATCTCCGGAATTAAAATTCTGGCGGATAATATGGACGACCGGCTCGGTGTCATTTCCTTCTATCATCCAGAGATACATTTCAACCTGATAGTCAAGCTACTCAACGACAAATACGGCATTCAAACTCGTGGCGGCTGTGCATGTGCCGGTACATATGGGCACTATTTGCTCGAAGTTAGCTATGACCAGAGCAAGGAGATAACCGATATGATCAATAATGGCGACCTGTCTGAAAAGCCGGGCTGGGTTCGCTGGTCGCTGCATCCAACCATGCTTGATAAAGAAGTACATCATTTTGTGAAGGCAGTTAAAGAGATCGTGAGTGAGATTAATGAGCTGGAGAAAGATTATCTCTATCTGCCAAAAAAGAATGAATTTATCCATAAAAATGAGGTGGATTCTACAAAAAATGAAGAAATACTGAAAGAGTGGTTTACCCTGGAATAATCGAATACAAATGAAAATTTTACTTGTTTCTAACAAGCGGACTGAACAAGAGTTTATCAAGTTTCCTCATCGCCTGTATAAGGACGACCCTAATTACGTGGCTCCGTTTAACAAAGACGTTAAAGCTGCTTTCAATTCAAAAACCAATGTTCACTTTGGCCAGGGCGACGCCATTCGCTGGATCTTGAAAAATGATTCTGGTAAAACCATCGGTCGGATTGCTGCTTTCTACGAAAAGAATAAAGCTGCTGCAGATTATGTTAACAGCGGCGGATGTGGCTTTTTTGAATGTATCAATAGCCAGGAAGCTGCAAATCTATTGCTTGATACGGCTGCAAACTGGCTAAAAGAACAGGGCTTTGAAGCCATGATAGGTCCAATTAATTTTGGAGAGAACGAATCCAACTGGGGCTGCCTGGTCTATGGTTTTGTACAACAGGGTTATGGCATGGCATATAACAAACCATATTATCAGAATTTGTTGGAGGCCTACGGTTTTCAACTCTATTACAGGCAGCTTTCTTACCATATTGATCTCAATAAACCCTTTCCGGAACGATTTTGGAAGATTGCAGAATGGGTGAATAATAAACCTGGCTTTAGCTTTAAACACTTCACCTATAAAGATGCCAATAAATTTGTAGATGATATTGTACATATATACAACACGGCCTGGGTCAAGCTCAAAGACGACTTTATCCCTATGGAGCATGATGTCATCTACGAAATGCTGAACAAGGCAAAACCTATTTTGAACCCGGAATTGGTCTGGCTTGCCTATCATAAAGATGATCCGATTGCTTTCTTCATCTTCCTTCCTGATGCCAACCAGATATTTAAGCATCTGAACGGAAAATTACATCTACTCAACAAACTTAAATTCCTTTGGCTGAAATCCAGGAATAAAATGACCAGGATAAGGGGTGTTGCAGCAGGCGTTGTACCTAAATTTCAAAATTCAGGTGTTGAATCTGCCATCTTCTGGCAGATGAAGCCGGTGGTAGAAAAGAACCCGCATTTGAAAGAAATAGAGATTTCGTGGGTAGGAGACTTTAACCCTAAAATGATGGCGCTATACCAGGCAACAGGAGCCCAGCATGCCAAGGTACATCATACCTACATGTATATGATTGATAAATCAATACCCTTCAAGCGTTTCATGGGAGATGCTGTTGACGAATCAATACTGCCTGAATACTAAAAAGATGTGGCTTGATGGATTCAAATTTCTGCCCGATAAAATTTTGGATTTAAAGAAAACATCTTATCTTTGCAGTCCGTTTGAAAAAAGAATAGTAGGATAAGAAACTGTTAAAAATGAAAAAAGGAATACATCCGGAGAATTACAGGTTAGTTGCATTTAAAGATATGTCTAACGAAACTGTATTTATAACTAAGTCAACCGCACAGACAAGAGAGAAGATTAAGCTGGAAGATGGGAATGAATATCCATTAATTAAGCTTGAAATTTCTAATACATCTCACCCATTCTATACTGGTAAGATGAAGCTTGTTGATACTGCAGGACGTGTTGATAAATTCATGAACAGGTACAAGACGCATTACAAGAAGCAAGAAGGAGGAGAAAAGTAAAATTTTTCTTTTTGATAAAATATAAAGGGTGCTTGTCAGCACCCTTTTTTTTGTGCTTTTTTTACTACTTTTATTAAAAATCTGAATATGGGTTTCATTCTCTTTGATGATCACAGCTGGGAAAACCTTCTTCCTCTAACATATACCAAGCCGGTTTCAGAGCTAAGGGTGGGTATTCTTACCATTCGTGAGAAATGGGAGAGAAGACTTAAAATGACTTCTTCCTCCCAAACCCGGGATTACCTGTCTGTAAAATTCCCAATCGTCACTGAAGCTGAAAATCTTTGGATCAATGCCTCGCTATTGCCCACTGCGAATGTCATCAGCGCCATTTTGAAGCTGAAACCTGGTAATACCCTAAAAAAGGGAGATACTTTGCTGGCTGCCAGGAATAACAATACCGATTTTACCAGCGATACCAATGAAGAAGGTACGACAGAATATGGGCAGGAAATTGATCTGATTGATTTCCCCTGGAAAATATTTTCATTGAACGGACAAGAAATTGAAGCTGATTACCAGCTACTTACCACAGGGAGACAATCTGAAAAACTCAGCAAGACTGTCAATATCATTCAGCCGGAAAAAGTATTTATAGAGGAAGGATTCAAAGGTGAATATTTCACGCTGAATGCTTCATCCGGACCCATCTACCTGGGTGCTGACACTGAAATAATGGAAGGATCTGTTATAAGGGGCCCTTTTGCTCTCTGCGATCACTCGACCATAAAGCTGGTCACTAAAATATACGGACCTACAACAATCGGCCCCCATTGCAAAGCGGGTGGAGAGATAAACAACTCAATTCTCCAGGGCTATTCAAATAAAGGTCATGATGGCTTCCTTGGAAATTCTGTTATTGGAGAGTGGTGTAATATTGGCGCCGACACCAATGTCTCCAACCTGAAAAATAATTATACCAATGTCAAACTTTGGAATTATCCGCTTAACAGGTTTAGAAATACCGGGCTCCAGTTCTGCGGATTGATCATGGGCGACCACTCTAAATGTGGCATCAATACCATGTTTAATACAGGTACAGTAGTGGGTGTAAGTGCCAATATTTTTGGTGATGGTTTTCCCCGTAACTTCATCCCATCGTTTTCATGGGGAGGAGCTGCCGGAATGAGTCTCTACAAAACGGACAAAGCGTTTGAAACCATGAAGCTGGTGATGAAACGAAGAGGTGTTGAGCTTAGCGGTACAGACCAGCAAATTTACCAACACATTTTTGAACAAACAGGGAAATTCAGAATAAGACATCATTAATACAATGCCATTACCAGCTATTACATAAACTTACTTAAGTAATACTTCATTAAAGTCCTCTTCTAACTTAGTCTCTGTGATCCAGTTATACAAGGTTAAGGTTCTTAAGCTGTAGAAATAGTCCCAGTAATTTCTCAGGGCCTGGACATATTGTCTGCGTGCCACATCTTTCTCTTCCAATGCCACATTCAGGTCCAAGACATCAATTTTCCCAATAAGAAAGCGCTGCTTGGTAACTTCATATCGCTTCTGTGCGATAGTATCTGCTTTAGAAGCGATAACAAGCTGATCATCCTGCAAGTTAAACTGCATCACCTGAAGAAATACCTGTTGCTCAAAATCAGTTTGAGCTTGCAGCACGTTTGTCTTTATTAACTCTTGTGCCGACTGTGCCATTCTGTATTGTCCCCTGCCCTCTCCCCAGTCGAGAATAGGAATCTCAAATCCAACTCTTAAGCGTTGCTGGTCTTTAGGATCAACATATACTCCGCCCAGGTCACCAGCATTTTTACTAAGTCCGTACAAGGCAAACAAATTTGCCTGCAGTCCTTTCTGAGACTTTGCAAGAGACACACTCTGCTGAGCTTCAATCAATTGACGCTGCATCTCCATAATTTCAGGATTGTTCTCGTTGGCTTCCTGCAGCGCCCTGTCATAATCAATTTCATTTCCCGGGATAGACTTAGGCACTTCAAGCTGGATATTTGCCATTTCGTTAAATCCGAGGAACGATCTGAGACGGAACCTCTTCACCTCGAGATCGATATTTGCCTTATTCAACGCTGTTCCAGAGTTCAGGTAACTTAGTTCCATTTGAAGCAGCTCATTTTCTGCGATAGTACCTAATTGGTAACGGCCTTCTGCAATATGATAGAGTGTATCAGTATTGGCAAAGTTCTTCTCGCTTATCTGGACATTGATCTGTGCCAGGACCAGGTCAAAGAAGTAGCCAACAGCCCTGTTGCTTACCTGCTCCAGGGAATGGATATAATTTTTCTTTGCCTCTTCGTATTTTGCCGGTTCAATCTTACGCTCCCATTTAAATGCGTTGTACCCGTTAATAGGTTGACTAAATCCAATAGTAGCAGGATAGGCCAGGTAGGAATAGGAAGAAGGATCTCCCAAATTATCAATTCTAGCCAAACTGGAAGTCATGAAGATATTACCACCTGTAAAGCTTACGTTTTGTGACAACCTTGCATCCAATGAAGAATTCATCACAGCCCTGTCGACAAATAACTCAGAACCGTCATTTTGAATTACGCTTTCAATCGTACGATTCAAATCCGGGATCTCAGCGTTAAGTGTTAAGCTAGGCAGGAAACTGGCCTTGTAGGACCTGTATTCCCAATAAGATCTACGAAACTGATGTCGCGCCATGGTTGCCATAGGCGATTGTTCACGGGACAATTCAACTATGTCTTCAAGGGCTAATTTCATATAAATAGAATCACTTTGCCCCTGGAGCGAGAAAGCTGAACAAACTATAATTATTGCAAATAAAAATTTTTTCATCTGTCTAATTGTCAAGAATTTTCTACTAAATTATTCATACCGCAGAGATTCGATTGGATCTCTTTCTGAAGCACGTTTCGCGGGTGAGTAACCAAAAATGACCCCCACTGAGGCAGAAACACAGAATGCTATGATTACGCTACCAGGAGAAACCACCGTTAGGATTCCCGCAAATTTGGTAATCAGTGCCGAAGAAAATACTCCGATGATAACTCCTGCAATACCTCCTGAAACACTTATTAGTACTGCTTCGGCCAAAAACTGAACAACAATATCCTGTTTCTTTGCCCCTATTGCAAGACGAGTACCTATCTCTTTTATCCGCTCCATAACCGAGGCGAACATAATATTCATTATCCCAATTCCTCCTACCAGCAAAGAGATACTGGCAATGGCACCAAGCACAATATTGAAAATATCTTTGGTTCGCTGCTCCTGTTTCAGCAATAATTCAGGAACAGTAATTTCAAAGTCTTTAACCTCTTCATGCCTTCTAAGCATCATCCTGGCAAGGATATCTGTAGATGGATTCAACTGTTCAGATTCATTTACCTGAACAATGATCTTATCCAGCTGATGGTAGTTTCCGGCGGTATTTTGACTTGGACTCGTGCTAATGCTAAAATAGCGGCCAACGAATGTAGATTCATTCTTCAAGCGGGAAGCCACGAGCGACCTGTTCTGATAGCGCATCAGCATAGTCTTAACCGGAACATACATATTGTCATTCATTACGTTCACACCAATATTTTCAAAGCGTGTGAGATTAACATTTGACATCTCCAGTACACCCACTATTTTGAGCCAAACCTTATCGAATTTGATATACTCGCCAATGGGATCTGATTTACTGAAAAACTTATTACGGATATTGGCACCGATAACACATACCGGGACACCGTTCTCTTCCTGGTGAGCGTTAAAGAAACTGCCTGACTCGAGGGGTAGGTTGTATATATTAAAATATTCATTTGAAACTCCCAGTAATTTCGCTGACTCTCTTTTTCCTCCCTTAATTACGTATGAATTCAGTGTTATTTCAGGACTCACCTGTTTCAAAGTTGGCAGCACCTCCCTGATAGCATCTACATCATCAAGCGTTAATCCCGGAGAAAACTTCCCCTGTTCCTTATTACCAGAGTCCTCTGAGTCCTCTCCATTGGCTTCAACAATAGGAGTAATCACAATATTATTTACACCAACCATTTTTATCTGTTCAAGTATCTCTTGTTGAGCACCTTTACCAATCGCCAACATCGTGATAACGGCCGCTACTCCGAAAATAATTCCCAATGCTGTCAGAAGACTTCGCAATTGATTCGCCATGATAGATTCAATCGCAATAATAATGTCGTGTAAATATCTTCCCATAATAATTAACCTCTTTGACGTGGCCTGCTGGACCCACCACTTGGAGAATTTTTGTCTTCCTTTGGTGTCCTCTGTTTTATCTGCTCTTGTTTCTCTAACTCCTTTTGCCTGATTACTTCAAGTAGTTCAATACCTGTAAGTTTAAATGATTCAGGATCTTCAGGGGCAGAGAGATAAAGTGTTTCTCCTTTACTGAGGCCTTGTTCAACAATGATGAAATTCTCATTTGATTCGCCCAATACCACAACCTTTCGTTCCTTTGCTTTAGTATAGACAAAAGTTAATGAATCATTTGCCCTCACAGCCTCAAGAGGAACATAAAGGACCTCATCATAGACTCTTGTAAGAATACTGTTGCTGGTTGTCATTGAAGGGCGCAAGATTGAATCCTGCTCATTCAATGCAATTATAACTTCAAATACCTTCGCATCGGTATTAGGCAGCTGTTCTCCAATATTTGCTACTTCAACTACATTACCGCTAAATTCTTTTTCAGGAAATGCATCTACTCCAATCATAACCTCCTGCTCAGTACTAATTTTACTTATGTCTATCTCATTGACATAAGTTTTAGATATCATTGTTGAAAGATCCGGCAGGGTAGCAACGGTAGGATCCCATGAATTTATTTCAGCACCGGCCGTCCTTTTCGAACCATTCCAATCTCGTTTATAAATTACCATCCCCGGTGCAGGAGCTACTATATCGAATTGCTTTAAGACATTATCCATTTCCGTTTTCCGTCGTGACTCTTTAGCAAGGTTTATTTCAGCATCACGCATGTCTCCTTCCGATTGTTGTACCCTTAACACATAGTTTTTACTGGCTTGATCATAAGCCCGTTCAGATTTTTCAAGACTTATTTCGGCTTGTCTAATAGTGGCTGGCGGCTCATATTTAGACTGTTCCAGTGTAATTTCAGTCTCCTCCATGTTGAATTTCAAATTGATCAATTCGTCACGTAATTGCCTCAATTCCATGGTTGTATCAAGCTTTGTTCTTAGATGAGCTGCTTCCAGTTTCTCAAGATCGTCCATAATATCCTTGAGTGTATTATCAGCCTCAGAGCGATCTAAGGTTGCAATCCAATCTCCCGAATCAACAACTGTTCCTTCAGCGATAAGTTCCTGAATCTTAACACTTCGAATACGCAAATTCCTGCTTCTCAATGCTGCAGGTGCCTCAATTGCTGTCTCATTCTGGGCTTGCAGTTCACCGGTAACCATCACAGCTATTTCAAACCTCCCTTTCTCTACAACCGTTTCCAGGATAACTTCCTTCTCCTTACCAGAGACTGCCGAATAAACAATCAGTGCTACAATTACTGCAACAATGACTATCGTTATAATTAAAATTTTCTTTTTCATATTATATCAAATGCATTTTTTATTCTTTCAATTTCTCAATAAAACTCATCACAGAGTTGACCAGGTTTTTTGCAATTTCCCTTGTTTCACCTTCCGCAATCACCCTAATAATGGGTTCAGTATTAGATTTCCTCAGATGCACCCATCCTTCAGGAGTATCTATCCTTAAACCGTCAGTTTTATTCAAATCTTTTCCTTCATTTTCCTCTTCTACCAACACAAGTATTTTGTCAATATCGGTTCCAGGAGTCAATGATATCTTTTTCTTAACAATTTCATAGCCGGGAAGGTTCGTTCTTAATTCACTGCACTTCATTTTTTGTTCAGCCAAATGACTCAAAAATAATGCTATTCCCACCAGGGCATCTCGTCCATAATGGAGTTCAGGGTAGATCACTCCACCGTTTCCTTCTCCTCCGATAATACACTTTTCCTTCTTCATCACCTCAACAACATTTACCTCTCCTACGGCTGAAGCAAAATATTTTCCACCGTGTTTTTGTGTTATATCAGCCAACGCTCTTGATGATGACAGGTTGGAACAGGTATTCCCAGGAGTTTTTGACAACACATAATCAGCTACTGCAACAAGGGTATATTCTTCTCCAAACACTGATCCGTCTTCAGAAACAATCACCAGGCGGTCTACATCCGGGTCAACAACAAAACCCACATCTGCATTTTCTTTCTTCATCATTGCTGTAATATCTGCCAGGTTCTCCGGCAGTGGTTCCGGATTGTGCGGGAATTCGCCAGTTGGCTCACAATACATCTTCACTACCTCTTCAACTCCAAGTTCCTTGAGCAATGCAGGCAGGATAATTCCTCCAACAGAGTTTACACAATCGATTACCACTTTAAATCCGGCCGATTTAATCTTTTCTGCATCAACCAATGGTAAGCCAATTACTTTTTTAATATGAAAATCATTCAAGCCGGTAAGCTCAGATGTTATACCCAGATCATCAACGGAAGCAAAATCAAAGTCTTCTTTTTCGATAATATCAAGAATGAAAGCTCCTTCATTGGCAGTTAGAAATTCTCCTTTGTGGTTCAGAAGCTTTAAGGCATTCCATTGCCTTGGATTATGACTTGCTGTAAGTATAATGCCTCCATCTGCTTTTAATTCAGGAACTGCCATCTCCACTGTAGGTGTGGTGGCCAGGCCAATCACACTAACGCGAACCCCCATTCCTGATAGAGTAGCAGAGACAAGTTTCTCAATCATCTCTCCCGAAATACGGGCATCACGCCCTAGCACCACAGAAGGAAATTGTTTCCCTGATTCTTTTTTCAGCCATACTGCATAAGCCGCAGAAAATTTAACCGCATCCAGTGGGGTCATTCCGTCACCGGGCTTTCCTCCAATGGTTCCCCTGATACCTGAAATAGACTTAATAAGAGTCATAGATAATTAAATGTGAGCCGTCAATCTTAGGAAACCTAAAATGCTTAGACTCCTGTTATTAGCAATAGTTTAAATAGTAACGTAAAAATACGGCAATTAGCCATATTTTTTTACGTCCACAAAGATATAAATATTAATGAGTTTATAATTTTATTATATCTTTGCAAACCCGCCGAAAAAAACGACGTAACTTACACAGATTAAGATTCATAGAATGGACAAGCCGAGACCAAATAAAAACCAGCAAAATGCTGGTGGAAAAAGACCTTCTTTTAAGCCAATTGAGAAAAATGCCCCAAGAAAAAGCAGAAGCAATGCTGATGGAAAATTCGCGAATATTGATGACGATAATAAGAAGGATTCAGACGTAAAAAAGGGGTATTCAAAAGGGAAATCATACGCTGGTGAAAATAAAAATACAAAGCCAGGTAAGAAGGATCCTGATCTCGTAAGGTTAAACAAGCATATTGCTGCTGCCGGTATTTGTTCCCGTCGTGAAGCTGATGAGCTAATTAAAGCAGGTTTGGTCATGGTTAATGGGAAAGTAGTTTCCGAGATGGGTGTAAAAGTAGGACCTGGTGATGAGGTACGGTACAACGGTGAAAGATTGAAGAATGAAAAAAAGGTTTACCTGGTACTGAATAAGCCAAAGGATTATGTTACAACTGTTGACGATCCACATGCCTCAAAAACGGTGATGGAACTAATTAAAGGGGCTTGCCACGAAAGGATTTATCCTGTGGGCCGCCTGGACCGCAGTACAACGGGCGTTCTCCTCTTTACGAATGACGGTGATTTAACAAAACGCTTAACACATCCCAGCTTTAACAAGAAAAAGATATACCACGCACACCTGAATAAAAATATTATACAGGATGATTTAAAGAGTATTGCGGAAGGAGTAGAGCTGGAAGATGGAGTGGTAAAAGCTGATGCTATCGCATATACGAATCCTGATAGCAAACGTGAAGTGGGTATTGAAATACATTCCGGTAAAAACCGTGTTATACGTCGCATGTTTGAAAAACTTGATTACAAAGTTACCAAACTTGACAGGGTATATTTTGCTGGAATTACTAAGAAAAGCATCTCCAGGGGCAGATGGAGGTTCCTGACCGAAAAAGAGATTAAAATGCTAAAAATGAACGCTTTTGAATAAACCGACAGCACATAGAGCAGGATTTGTAAACATCATAGGTAGGCCCAATGTTGGGAAATCCACCTTGATGAATGCCATGGTTGGTGAAAAACTATCCATTATTACATCTAAGGCGCAAACCACCAGGCATCGTATACATGGGATGGTAAATGATGAGAACTACCAGATTGTATTTTCAGATACACCCGGGATTCTTGATCCTGCATATAAGTTGCAGGAATCGATGCTGAAAAGCGCCCGCAGTGCAATCTCAGATGCTGATATTGTACTCTACATTACAGATCCTTATGAAAAGCCCGAAGAATCGGATCAGATTCTTGATAAACTAAATAAAATTGAAGCTCCGGTCATTCTGCTTATCAATAAGGTAGACCAATCCAGCCAGGAGCGGCTTGAACTATTGGTAGAGAAGTGGCATGAGCTTCTTCCAAAGGCTGAAATTATCCCTATCAGTGCACTTAAAAAATTCAATGTCAAGCCAGTTCTATCAAGAATAATTGCGCTCCTCCCCCTTTCCCCCCCTTACTACCCAAAGGATATGCTCACAGATAAATCCGAGCGTTTCTTCACAGGGGAGATGATCAGGGAAAGAATTCTGGTTCACTACAAAAAAGAGATTCCCTACTCTGTAGAAATTGAAATCGAATCCTTTAAAGAGGAAGAGAGTATTATTCGTATCAGGGCAATCATTTATGTAGAAAGAGAGACTCAAAAAGGGATCCTAATTGGCCACCAGGGAGGCGCATTAAAAAGAATTGGAAGGGAATCCAGGTTGGAAATGGAAGCATTCTTCCAAAAAAAGGTTTTTTTGGAAATGCAGGTAAAAGTGCAGAAAGACTGGAGAAATAACGACAAGAATCTTAAAAATTTCGGTTACAGGTAAACAAACGACTATGGGTAATATTGTTGCAATTGTAGGAAGGCCAAACGTAGGTAAATCAACATTCTTCAACCGGATGACGGAATCACGTCATGCTATTGTAGATGAGACATCAGGAGTGACACGCGACCGCCACTACGGACAGGTAGTCTGGAATGGACGTGATTTCAGCGTGATTGATACTGGTGGTTACATTACAAACTCTGAAGATATTTTTGAAGAAGAGATTCGCAAGCAGGTGATCCTGGCTATTGAAGAAGCTGATGTAATTGTGTTCCTGGTTGATGTGACTACCGGGATCTCTGATCTTGATATAGCCATTGCCAATATTTTACGTAGAGTAAAAAAGCCCGTAATGTTGGTTGTCAACAAAGTGGATAATCCAGGCCGCGGACACGATGCAAATGAATTCTATAAACTGGGATTGGGTGATCTTTATCCCATTTCATCTATAAATGGTAGCGGAACAGGCGATATGCTTGACAAACTGGTAGAGAATTTTAAAAAGGATGATGATGAACTTGAAGAGGACCTTCCGAAAATTGCAGTAGTTGGGAGACCCAATGTAGGGAAATCTTCCCTGATAAATTCCCTTATTGGCCAGGAACGAAATATTGTTACTCCTGTATCAGGGACTACCCGGGATTCAATCAATACCCGCTATTCTAAATTTAATCTCGACTTCTATCTTGTCGATACTGCCGGACTGCGCAAGAAGGCCAAGGTAAATGAAGACCTTGAATTTTATTCAGTGATGAGATCGATCAGGGCCATAGAAAATTCTGATGTTTGTCTCCTCTTAATCGATGCAAGCATAGGAATTGAGAGTCAAGATGTTAACATCTTTCACCTCATTGAGAAAAATAAAAAAGGCGTTGTTGTGCTTGTCAATAAGTGGGATATTGTTGAAAAAGAGACAGGGACAACTAAAGAATTCGAGGAGAAAATCAGAAGAAAACTCGAACCATTTAATGATGTGCCAATTGTTTTTGTTTCGGCGCTCACCAAACAGAGAATACATAAAGCACTGGAAGAAACTATTAAAGTGTTTGGAAATCGAAAGAGGAAGATTCCCACATCGAAACTTAACGAAGTGATGCAAGAGGTGATTGAAGCAAATCATCCACCATCAGTAAAAGGTAAATTTATTCGAATAAAATATGTGACCCAGCTTCCAACGGTATCGCCTTCATTCGCATTCTATTGCAACCTTCCGCAGTATATCAAGGAACCATATAAAAGATATCTTGAGAATAAGATTCGACAGAACTTTGATTTTCACGGTGTTCCTATTCAGATTTATATGAGGAAGAAATAGGCAGGGTTTTTGTGGTATCTTTGCTGAAATTGAGCTATGAAAAAGATTGCTTTCATAATACTATTATTCTCAGGGCTACTATACCAATGCCAGGAGCCGCCTGTATATCCTGATCAGCCAATCATCGACTATGATAGTTTTTTTCTGTATATCAGCGTTAATAGTCTGGACCAGGAAGTGCTTACCGGACAAGTAAATTTCAGCATCACGGATGGAGATGGAAACATAGGTTTTGAGCCGGATACTACCACTGCTGATCTCCCTGATAGTGTCAGGTATAATCTTTTTCTACAATTGTATGACTACCAGGATGGAGATTATGTTGAAGTTCCCGAGGAAGAGGGTGGTTATCTGAAATACATCATTCCATACATTAACAAACAACCACTGATAGGCACTATTTCTGTTACCATAGAATATCCGATCATTGAGTACGATACTATCTTCTATACCTTCTTTCTTTACGACAGGGATTTTAACCGTAGTAATATCGACACAACTGATGTCAGGATACTATATGACCCTGATGAAGAATAGTTTACAACAATTCTGTTTGGAACGATATGCCGAGCGGAAACGAATTATGGAGCCAAGGTGAAAAAATTATTTTCAGAGCTTAAAAGCTAAATCTTAACTCCCATAAATAAAACGTCGTCCACCTGTTCGAGATCTTCTTTCCAAAGGAAGAAATTACTCTTGATGTAATTGTACTGGTCCTCCATCGGCTTATCATGAATATCTCGCAAGAGATTCTTCAATCTAACCATTTTGAATTTACGGCCCAGGGGACCACCAAACTGATCAGGATAACCATCAGAGAACATATATACGATATCTCCCTTATTCAATTGGAACTGCTGATTGTCGAACTCTTTAGTTGCATGCTCATCATCCAGTTGTCCACCAACTGAACTCCGGCTTCCTTTTACATAGATCTGCTCACCATTGAGATAGAGAATCACGGGCCGCATAGCTGAACTGACAGAGAACATATTGGTTTTCAGATCGAACTCAGCAACAATGATATCCATTCCATCATTAGATCCGTCTGTCTCCATGTTTTGATTCAGTGCTTCACGTACTTCCAGGTCAAGTGTCCTGAGGACATCTGATGGTTTTTTCACATCAGGCCTCAGACAGATATCCTTAATCAAAGTAGTACCAATCATTGACATGAATGCACCGGGCACTCCATGTCCTGTAGAGTCGGCACAAACAATCAAAAACTTATCTTCACCAAGCCGATCGTACCAATAGAAATCTCCACTCACAATATCCCTCGGTTGATAAAATACAAATGAACCAGAGAAAGTATTGTGCAACTTCTTAATAGGCGGTAATATGCTGGCCTGGATACGTTGTGCATAGTTGATACTATCAGTAATATCCCTGTTCTTGGTCTCAATCTCTTCTTTCTGATGTATTACCTCACGGGTCCTCACATCCAGCTGTGTTTCGAGGTATTCCTGCAGCGCTTTCTGTTTTCTCTCCCTGATTTTAATAATTAAGAATACGCTGAAAATGGCTACAACGATAAGCGTAACAATGAACCACCATGCCTTCCATATAGGAATTTTAACAGAAATATTCAGACTCAGTGGTTCTTCACTGCAATTGCTATTTCCATCGCATGCTTTAAGTAAAAAAGTATACTGACCATCCTCAATCCGGGGGTACCTGGCAAAAGTCTCACGGGTGGGTTCAGACCAATCCAGGTCGAAACCCTCCAGCTTATATTGGTAAGTAACCTGTTCCGGGCTGCTCAGGTTTATTCCAACAAAATCGATGCGAATCTTATAAGCCCCATAAGGCAATTTGATATCCGCAGATGTATCATAGATTGAGTCAGAGATATTCAATTGTACAACACTCAATCGTGGAGCAATAGTATCTTTCCTCGCCCTCTTTGAGTCGTATACAATTAAACCATCGTTTGTACCAAAGAATACAACCCCATCCTCATTGACATTTATGGAGCGATAAAGAATATCTGAAGTGAATCCTGTCTCAGGTCCAAAAACAGAAATATTTCTTGTTTCAGGATCTATTTTGCTAAGACCCAGTCGGTGACCAACCCAAACTTGTCCGTTGGGATCAATTCCGACTGCGTAAGTATACTTCGCTTTCAGTCCATTGTCAGTGCTAAATGCTGCAATAGAGTCACTGTCGAATTTAAAAACACCATCTTCCTTAGTTGTGGCCCAAATATTTTCCTGCGCATCAATAGTCATATCTACAAATTCTAGCTTAGGATCTCCTTGTAGTGTGTAACTTTCGTCCTTAGTTATACAATATAACCCACTTGATCGTGTAGCTATCCAGACCTCACCTTCATGATCAATCATAATATCATTAATCACATTATGAGGTAAGCCGGTATTTGTACTTCGATGATCAATAGCGCCATTCTTCAGGTCTACAGAATAAACACCATTATTTGTTGCAAGCCAGATGGTGTTCTCATCACCATCGATGGCGTTAATTGAATTTCCAAGAGAGTTATCTGCTTTGAAAAACGGAATCAATCTTTGAGAACCATTTTTAAGAAGATAAACGCCTGAATATTCCAGGGCAACATATAAATTTTTATCAGCGTCCAAAAATAAATCTGTTATTTTATCATTTGGAAGCCCATTTACTGTCGTATACACTCTCCTGTCTGAAACCTTATCTCTATTAATCCAAATCAGCCCCGCTTCTGATCCAAACCAGTTGTCTATTCCCTTGGTACAAATTGCAGAGATCGCAGGAATATCCTGATCCTGTTCAAAACTATAAAAGGTAAACGCCTGGTCGCGTAACACTGCAATACCGCTACCCTGGGATGCAAACCAAATATTTCCTTCATCATCCTGAAAGATATCCTTAATGTAAAGTTCAGGCAAACCACTTTTCTCGTTAAAAAACAGTTTGTCTGTCAACTCACCGGCTTCATCTACACGAAATCTATAAACGCCATATCCATAATCACTTATCCATAAATACCCCTTGTCGCCAGTGTAGATTGAATTAATGCTGCTGTAGCCAATTCCCTGGCCAATACCAATCTGTGTTACCACATATTCTTCCAAATCCCCACCTTTACCGGAAATCATAAACATGCCCTCATCCTCGGTTCCTATCCAATAAGTATCAGGTACCTGCCCTGATACAATAGTTTGAATTCTGGCAAATGGCAAACCGGGAATGAGTCCTATTTCAGAAAAGTATATAGAATCGTTTCCTCTTGTATAGAGAGACAATCCATCGAATCCCCCCACTAATAATTTACCATCGTCCATCAGGTATGCTTTTGAAACAAACTTACCCGGGAATGAATTTGTATCATAGGTCATGGTCATGTCTGATCCAATGATAATTAGCCCGGTGGACTGGGTCATTGCCAGGATATCTCCTGATTTATCCTCAACAAAACCTACAATATTAGATTTGGAATCTTCTTCTGGTTCCAGCACAGTAAACTTAACACCATCAAAGTAGCTGATAAATCCATCCATATAGCCAAACCAGACCCTGCCTTTGCTATCAATAAAACTGGTCTGTGCGATGGAAGAAGGGAGTTGATCTCCAAGAAAATTTGAAGTGAAATTTTTTCCATCAAAACGACATAGCCCTTGTGTTGTAGCAATCCACAAAAAACCATGTGAATCCTGGTTCATGTTATAGGTAGATTCATGGCACAGCCCATCTTCAATACCAAATCGCATGATCTGAAAAGATTGTCCAAACAGCGCTGCTGAAAGGGTAAAAAATGTAACTAGCAAAAGAAATCTTTTCATTCGGCGGGTATTAATGACTAATCAATGGGCTCAGCGATAACAGAATACTTATATTTTGGAACTCCGCCAATTGGACTGGTATAGAATGGCATGGTCTCGTTAAACTGATTTCTAACATTCACAACCACATTATTATTTCGTATTGGCGTTGGGTTACCTTTCTTTTTCGCAAATTGAAAGTCATACGATGTTTTCTTCTCTTCCTCAATCACCTTTATTTCATCATTTTCCCAATCATCCTCATGTGAAACAGGCACTCTTTGCCCCTGTCTTTCTCTGGAAACAACAATAATGTCTCCATCACCGTCCCAATCGAAATTTGAGATTTTTACGGTAATTGTATTCTCATCGATATAAGGATAGATGTGTGATACTTCGCTATTATCATTGTGCATTCTGAATGAATACTCATAAGCGAAGGCATTGGCTCCTTCAATCGGAATATTTTCTGTTCCACTAGTGCTCATATAGTAGTTATACATATTGCCATCATCACCTGATATTCCTTCGCAGATAACTTTGAAGATATAGCTGTCAAAAATATCAAGATACTCTCCCTCTGCAGGATTGAAAGGGCCAAAGGTGTACCATTGCTTATCATATCTCGGGTTTTCACCAAATACCTTCATGGCCATGAGGGTGCCACTTTTGTAATCTCCGATGGGACTTGTTTCCCTTGCATCAACTTCAGAATGACATCTGTCACCTCCATATACTTCAAACTTGCATTGTGAATTCCATTGTCCAGCAATTTCATCTATTTCTCCCCCGGTATCCGGATCAAAAACCCTTATAAAAACCTGTTGTTTGAAATCTTTGGGAATTTGAAAGAAAAAAGCTTGCGAAAAATCATCATCACCCCAGCTTGTCTCGGCCAAATTACCAAATGTCATCAAATGCGGAATATTTTCTTCCTTATTTGGAACGGGCTGTGAATACGCTATGTGAGCGATAGAGAGAGATAATATTATTAGAAAGAATTTCTTCATTAGGTTCATTTTACTCGATTTCATAAAAATATACAAAATTCGTGCAAATTAAAACAAAACATTCCAAGGAAGAGAAATCTAATCAGCAGGAAGGACTGTTATTTCTTTAAAAACAGCTTTATTATCCGGTTCTTTTCTGACGTCCTCTTTAATTATCAGAACTACTTCTTTTATACCAGGGGAAGTATACTGATGACTTGCAGTCTTGCCTTTATCTTTCATACCATCTCCAAAATCCCAATAATATCCCTCAATTGGAAAATTTGGAAGGTATGTATCTCTTGCATTAAAATTCATCACTTCATTTACCTTTACAGTATCCTGGCATACGAAAACCGGTTGCTCAATTCTACGGATTGGAAGAAAGAGGTTTCCCACATCATATTCGGTAGTATCGGTAACCTTGTTATGCACATTGAAACTTAAATAGTAATCACCCTGTTTTGGAAATTGAAAGATGACCTCATGACCCGGAATGTGCAGCGTATCATTGATTACCCATTCATATTCGAACATAGAATAATCAATGGTGTCCAATGAATTTTCTTTGAGACGATATTTCCACCTGTTACGTTGAATAGGGCGTGGGTTTTCAATTTTTGGATAGTCCGTAAAGAACCTGTATATATCCCATGAGCCTCCTCTTCGTGTAAAATATCCCTCGGTATAATCTTCAGACATCACCAGGGAATAATCATCGGCCCGGGAATTGAACCTTTCTAATGGCCTGGCATCCAACCAATCACCCATAAAATTATCGCAATAAAAAATATCATAATCACCCCTGGAACCATGTCCCTGGCTACTAAAATAGAGTTTGCCGCTTACATGAAGAAAGGGGAATAAATCATTAGAGGAAGAATTAATTTTATCACCCATATTCACAGGGGTGCTCCAACTGTTATTTTTGAATCTTGATACATAAATATCAAAGCCACCAAGTGAACTTTCAAAATCCGCTGCAAAATATAATGTTTTACCGTCCGGAGACAGGAAAGGAGTAGTAATAGTGTACTCGGGATCATTGTGTTCAAATTCCCTGATATTCACCCACTCATCATTCTCAAAATCTGCAAAAAGCAATTTTAAATTAGTATTGTTCTTATCCCTGGATTCTGCTCGGTACATTCTTGAAAAACAGATCAAGCTCTCATCTGCAGTAATTGTAAGCGGCCCATCCATGAAGGGCGTTTTCAATGAGTTTGACAATAGTTCAGGGGTTCCCCAGCTACGTTCACCTTTTTTCTCAGCGTAATAAATATCCGTCATGGGCTTACCACTTTCCGTGGTTAGCTTCCGACTTGCACTTGCAGGACGACCAAGAACGAATATAATTCCATCCTTATATGGAATGGGTGCCAGCTCATCAAATCCCTTTGTTGGAAGACGCAGGGTTTCATACCTGTAAAAATCCTGGGCACCCAGGTTCAAGGTAAGCAGTAAGAAAATCAATATGTTAAAAATCTTCTTCAATTTTCCTTAATAATAAAATGGAATATTTGTTTTCACTGTCTCTCTCAATTCCCACCTGAGTACAAACTCAAAGGCGTTCTTAAAATAAGTATTCTCTGAATTCAGAGAATAGTCATAGGCAATTCCCATCAGCATTTTATTGTTCAACTGAAAGTTTGCATTGAATGCCACGGAATTTGCTGATTTATACACAACACCAAACCATATTTTCTTATCAAACAATCCAAAGTTAACTCCTCCCGCGAAATTCAATGGATCTTCTATCCCATAAAGTACAATAAATGTAGGACTGATACACAGGTTTTCACTGACTGCAAATTCATAACCTCCTGACAAGACAGCCGTATAATTCTTCAACAATCCAACAAAGCCGGTCGTATCGCTATTGTTAAACAATGAGTCAGAAGAAGGTATTAAACGTGGTATCGAAAGTCCAACAAACAATTTTTCTGTATAGTAAAGCACACCGGCACCTACATTTGGTTTGACCGCAGTTTGAATATCGTCATGTGGAAACTTTGGATCATTTGCATGTAAAAAATCATCAGAATAAGTTGCCGTAGTGATGGTTGCTCCTCCATAAATACCCAATGAAAGCCGACCACGCGGTCCAGGGATCCTGTAAGCATAAGAGCCATAGAACTGGTAATCTGTAAAATGCGTATTGGTACTTGTGCCTATGGGCCATATGATAGTAGGACTATTTTGTATCGAAAGAAATCCACCATAGGCAACTTTTTCATTTTTTGAAGGTGTATGAAAAGATCCTTGTGTATAAAAAGGGCCACCGGGATCTTTCACTTTCAATGCACGGGTATAGAATCCGGCACTCATTACATCTCTCGAGCCGGTGAATGCAGGATTATAGATCATCCAGTTGTGCTGGTAATTGCTCAAATTGGGCAGGTCTTCTTGGGCCTGTCCCAATAAGGGAAAAGTAAGCACGAATAATATGATCGAAATATATACCCTCATTCAGTTTTTACTGTGTTTTAACTACTATGGTACCTTTTAACTGGTACGGTTCTTCTCCGGCATCCTCTGTCATATAAATATTGATGCTATAGAAATATGTGCCATCATCCACGACCTCATCCGGCGAAACAAAAGTTTCATCATCCTTTCTCGACCCTTTCCACAGAACCTGAATTGGGTCCCCCGGATTCTCACTGCTCACAAATTCTGATATCGTTCCTAATTCCGCCAGGTCGTCTTGATCTATCTTTTTCACCAGGGTACCCCAGGTGTTAAAGATGTAACATTCAAAATGATGGGCATTATCCAGCCCTCTTGCAGCCAGTGCGTTATTGTATTCATCACCATCAGGAGAAAATCCATCATAAATCTTAAGGTCTAATCTATTGATGGTCAGGCCATCAGTGTATGGGCCGCAAGCTCCGTTTATAACCGTATATAAAAAATCATACAACTGAGAACTTTCGAATGCAAATGGTTCATCTATGATCGCAATGGTAGAATTTTCAATATCACCAATACTGCCAATGTTTGTCCATTCAGCTATCCCAACCTCCAGCGGATTTGCTTGCAATGACAAGTCATAACTGTCTTGTACGAAAACTTCAACTCTGTCGGTTTTCAGTGTATATGAGCTGACATCCGGTTCTTTATAATGTACGATTTCAACAAAAGCAGTGTCACTGCATCTTGGTGTTTCAAGCACCCATCCATATTCAAGGATTTCTGATTCAATATCCAGTGTACCGAGTGTGGCTACCGTACTTTCAAGATCGACAGGATCAAAAGTTACATCAACATTGCCGGCATACTTAATCCAATGCCCTACTCCTCCCCTGTCAGCTATAGATTCTATACTTATAGCTGGGCCGCATACCCCTGTATCGAGTGGCATTATCTCGGCATCAGGTGTTTGATACACCTTAATAGAAGCTGAGCCCAGCATACTATCGGCAGGAGCAACACAACCATTATTATCCACAATGGCATTCAGTACATATACAAAAGTAGCCGAGTCATCCGTAAATGGCTTATGCTCAATAATTCCAGGATTGCTTGTAACATCATCTGTATCAATAGTTCCTGGTCCTTCTTCAGAGGTATATGTCACCTTAATAAAATAGCTTAGCACACCTGTTTCACCTTCAAGGTCAACTTTTAACTTCGATGATATATCTTCCGATTCACAGATTATAGCATCCTGTGTATCATCCAGGGCCAACACACCGTGTGGCAGCCGCCTGACAAACACTTCCAATGGTAATGATGTATCCTCGCAAACACCTGAGCTTACTATTCTTCTCAAGTATTGCAGTTCCGTAACACTCGCTTCAAAATAATTACTTGTGGAAACAGAAGCATCAACAAAATCACCATCAATTGGAGTTGGGCTTGTCTCCCATTTGAAGAAGTATGTCCCTGCTCCATCACCTCCCAATAATGCTGGCGAGGAAGTTTCATCTGAACCGATAATACTTAAGTCTGTATCATAACAGATATAAGCAGGATCGTTCTTATCATTAAGATAATTTTCTGCAATTCGAGGAACAACCGTTGCTTTTATATTATCAGAGTAGGTATCACAGACTTTTCGGCTATCATTAGAAGACCATACTTCTCTCTGGAAATAGGTTGTTGTCAGCAAAGCTCCCGGGGAGTAACTATCTGGTGTGTCGTTTGTCCCAGCAGCAGCACTAAAATTTGTTCCATCTGTACTGGACCGCCAAAGTGTACTAAAATTGCCATCACCACCATCGACAGGATTCGCAGTCAGCACTGGCATAGCAACGTCCTGGCAAATGGTAATATCTGTTGAGATCAAGGCATTATTATTTACAGATGGAATAACATTCACAATCAAGATGTCACTTGTATCCTGGCAAACATCGTCAGCCCCGGACAATACAAGGCGCCTGATATACCTTTTTGCAGGGAAGCCGTTAAGGTTAAAAGGACTATTTACATTATTATAAGTGATTGAATCACCCCAACTAGCTAAATCATCGCTAACCTGCCAGGTATAAGTATAAGTTCCATCTCCTCCTTCAGGATCGTCAGCGAGAATTCCCGGATCAGGAAATGGGAAACTTTCACAAACTGTATCTTCGGGTGTCAACAGGTCATTATTACTAATCAGCGGCAATACCTCAATGGCAAGGACATCTGTTGTATCCTTACATGCATCATCGATTCCTGAATAGAAAACTCTCCTGTAGTATACTGAATTAGTTAATAGCGGGGGCTGATAATGTTGCGTTAGTGCGACCTCGGTATAAGGCCCGCCAACCGCCACTGCTTTCTCCCATTTATAGCTAAACAGTGCAGCATCTCCTCCTGTTGGCTTGGTACCAATCAACTCATCCGGGATCTGGTTTTTACACAATATGGTATCCTGGCTAATGAAATTGAAACCTACAGCAGGAAGTACAGTTACTATTACAGTATTACTTGTATCGTCGCAAACGCCGGATCTTATTATCCTGCTATATGAAGTTGTGGTTTCAAGTTCGCGTGGACTATAGCCAACATTGGAATTGTTGGAAAGAGTATCAGACCAGGTAGCCCCGTCATCGGTACTGTTTATCCAGAAATAGTCGAATTCGGTCCCAAACTTTGCCCCTCCGAGTGTAGAATCAATATTTTGAATAAATGGAATGGCTACCAGTCCAAAACACACTGTATCTGAAGCCAGTATACCATTCCCTTCGATTTTCTGAAGAACAGTGTAGGTAATAGATACATCATCACCTTCCGTAAGGCCTGCACTGCTAACCACTCTTTGATATTTTGTGGTCATGGTCAGCGGACCTTTGAAATGATAATCCTCAAGGGTATCTTCAGGTTCACTGTACCAAACCGAAGCGGTATCAGGCATATACCACCATTGGTAATCATATTGTCCGCTTCCTCCCTTTGGACGGGAAGCGTTGATAGGTGCAGGCCGTTCGTCAGAACAAACAGTTTTACCTTTTGGCAGGGTATTAAAAAGAAATCCATTAAGCGGGACATTCAAACTGTCAAGTATTGCTGCAGCGAGTCCATCTTCACCCGGATCTGTACTCACCCCATTGGATATACCTCCTTTACTTTTTGCTAAATCTTTGTTTACATTAACCGAATCATATCTCATCCAATAGATTCCACCGCCGCCGCCGCCGCCCGGACCTGTATAATTTGCTCCATTAAATGTGCTTCCTCCATCTCCACCCCGGGCTGAGAGCTGAATGTTCCCCTCATAATGAGACACATCCAGGATTATGGCACCGCCGCCACCACCAGCACCAGTAGCTACCGCGGTAATTGTTGAATCTCCCCTTGCCAAAATAGGCATGCCTGAATTCACCTCAAGGGTATCCGCAATAATTATCACAATACCACCACCATTTCCACCATCTGAAGCCGCATAACCAGGGTCCTGGGTTCCGGTTCCTCCTCCGCCACCCATAAAAATTCGATTTGCTTTCAGGTCATCATCGGTGTCGGTCCAATCATCATTTTTATACAAATCAGCACCTAAGGCATCGCCACCCATTCCTTGTGTCAGGGTTGCTGCCGGCGTACATAAATCGCTTTCGAATCCACCTTCACCTCCTGCAGTGCGGTTACTTCCACCACCGCCACCTGAATACTTTGCATTTCCACCACCTCCTCCATTTAGCACATATCTCAATCCACGCATCAGGTGAAAGGTTGTATCAATGGCTCCTTCACCTTTCAATCCTGCCTTTGTTTCTTCATCTTCATCATAAAAGTCATCATCTAATCCAAATGGATCATCAATATAGCAATTGCCTGCGCCATAAGTGCCATAAGGAACAGCGCCTTTAAAACCCTGTCCCGAGACATCGATTGAATCCATCAGGGTGAGTTTCTCTTTGATATATACAACCAATACTCCACCAGTATTTGTAACAGGATCCCATTCCTTGGCATATAGCTTATCAGTAACTACAGCATTGTCATAGGTCGCAACTTTTATCAGCTGGCCTACATCTCCATTTCCGTATGGCTCGTCATCAAGGACTTTAAATCCTGTGGGCGCATTAAAAATCACAGTATCAAGGTCAATGGCGTGAACTATAAGAATTGAATATTTACCGGTATATGCAAAATAGCCATCAATTTCCCCAGGTGCCCCGGTGGTCTGCACTCCAAGTCCTTTGGGCTGATATACCATCACAGTATCGCCAACACTGACAGCTACAGGATCACTTACCCGAACTGCGTTGGGTATAACACTACCTTCCCTAAAACAGAGTTCTGTAATTGGTAGATAGTAATCATTTACCTGGCCGGAAATAGAAGTTTGCGACATCAGTGGAGTGCATACCAATGTGAGCATGAGAATGGTAATAAGTATTTTTCCTGTACCCTTCAATTGTAATTATCTAAATAAAATATTCGAAATCTAAGATAGGGAAAAAAAGTATGTTCTTTCATCCATTTTTTAAAATGACAGATGGATTAAAATGTAGGTTGCTTCTGTTCACAAATAATTACTTCCCTTAGTCCTCATGAAAAGGCAGTATAATAAAGAATGTAGTGCCAATATTCATCTCGGTTTCAAACCATATTTTTCCATTCATGGAGGTGACAATATTGGATGCAATAGCCAATCCCATTCCCATTCCGCTACCCTTGGTTGTAAAATTGGGCTGAAATAATTTGTCTTGTATTGAATCGGGGATACCCTTTCCATTGTCTGTAACACTCAGGAGAGCATTGCCGTCACCAGTTATCCCGGCCGATATTTTTATTACACCCTTCCTGTTATCTGGAATGGACTGAATACTGTTTTTTACCAGGTTGATGATTAAACGCTGCATCTGCTCCGGATCTCCAAAAACATGTATGTCCCTGGCTTTCCCGATGTCGAGCACTACCGCTGCCTTGTCACTGTTCTGGAAGAGTTGAGCAGTATTCTTAAGTTTTGTAATTAAGTTAATCTTCTGATTCTTGGCTTTTGGCATCTTCGCAAAATCGGAAAACTCATTGGCAATTGAGGTCAATGAATCGATTTGCTCAATAAGGGCCTGGCTAATTTTCTCAATTTGCTCGTCAATATTTTCATCTCCTTCATTTACCATTCTCATCAAATGTTGAACATTCAGCTTCATTGGCGTAAGCGGATTCTTGATCTCATGTGCAATCTGCTTCGCCATTTCTCTCCACGCCGTTTCACGCTCAGACTGGGCCAGAAGCCCGGCACTGCGACTTAGCTCATCCACCATAAAATTATACTCATCAACCAATCCATGGATTTCATCTTTCCCATTGTATGTAATCTTCTCATTTTTCTTACTAAAGCTCAGTTGAGCAATCCTGTTCTGTATTACTCTTAAGGGCTGTGTAATCCTGTCGGCAAGAAATACACTTAAAAACAGTATCAACAAAAGAAGTATGACATATATGTTGAGTATAGCTACAACAAGATTAGTCGCTTCCTGTGCCAATACTTCAGGTTGTGTAAAGTAGGGTAAATTCAGATAGGCCAAAAACTGATTTTCACTATTCATAAAAGGTATATAGGCAGACTGGTAACTCAGGTTCCCTATATGTTCGGTATGAATAAAGGCCGAATAATGTTCAGTGGCTAACTTCTCATATGCATCGCGATTCATTCTTACACTGAGGAGTTGCTGATTAAATATTTCTGCCCGGGAAGAGGCCAGTAAGTACCCTGCCTCATCATACATATTGATATCTGTATAAAATACATTGGAGAATTTACGCAGTAACTCATCCAGGTTGTAATAACTATCTGAACTCCAGTTTCTCAAATCCTCTTCATACTCCACCTTATGCACCAGTTCAATATAAACCGACCGCATAGTATTCTGAAGGTTGTTATGGTGCTTTGTCTGGTACTGCTCTATAATGAAATAGATTGTTCCTGCACAGATAAACACGAAGGTGAGGAAGAGAATACCAATCATAGAATATTGTATCTTGTTTTTGAAATCCCAAATCAGGTTGGATCTCAAACGAGGTGCAGAGACACCTAAAAATCCCAGTGAAAGAAGAATAAAAGAAAAGGCAAAAATATAAGTGAATGAGATCAGCTTATCAACGATGGAGACAACCGGTGTACTGACAATAACAGTATTGTCTGCATCAACATTTAAGATACTGTGATCGTAACCATCGAACCTACTCTTTTCAAATGTTGACTCCTGTTTGGAGTACACATTCGGAGTAAGCCGGTATTCAAACTCACCTCCACTGGTTATCAGTTGTCCCTTATTATACCTGGCATAAGAGAAAGGTATCGTCTCGGTGGATTCTCTTTTCAGCAATAATTCCGGATATCCCAGCTCTTCAGAAATAATCTTCGAATCCAACTCAAGAAACAAAGAAAGTTCTTTTTCATTCAGGTAAAACGGAATCTTTGCCAGGTATGAAATTCTTGCATTCAGGTTGTTGAGAAAATAGAAATCAGACTGCGGGACTTCCATTCCTTCAGTCAGGATCATTTCATCGAAAAAATCGTAGCAGTGGAACCAATTGTCAAAAGGAGGCCTTACATGGACACTATCATCCGGTTGGCAAAATGCAATTTGTAAATTATACTTGGTCCAGTACCCGGTAAAATAATTCCTCTGAAGATATTCATAAATTAAGTCGATATTGAAATATGTAAATGAGAGCCGCTTCATTAAGATACTATCGTTCTTAATATTTCCCGATAATTCGACAAACAACATTTCAGCTACTACATCTCTTTCGGAAGAGAGTTTTACCAATTCTATCTCCTTCTGGCTCTCTGTCTTCTCCGAACTATGTTTCTGAAACTCCAGTGTTGAGTAAAGCGCAAAGAAGAAAATCAGAAAGAAAAAGTTCGAAAAGCGTATTTTCTTCCCTTCGGAGTGCTGAATATACATTATTGCTAAAACAAAGCAGAGATAGAAGAAAGGTGTGAAAGGTTCAATATGCAATTGTTGTGTTAAGAGGAAAGGGCCCTGAACCAGAACAACCGTCAACAAAACAATTAAAAACTGTGATATTGATTTTGAAGATTTATAATACGAAAGGGCTTTATCCAATATAAGGCATAAAGCTGTAAATCCAAGTGCCAGTATAAACAGAGATATAAAAGTGTATAGATCAAGTGAGTTTAATTTGTAGGCCTCGAAAGAGATGTTCGAATCCAGTACCAGGGATACCAATATATGGTGCAGCAAAATGAACCAAAAAGAATTGATTAAGAGAAGAAGAAAAGCTATCGGTCGATGATACTTCACAGGAATCTTGCCCGACCTATCGAAAAACATGTAAAACAGGATCACTGAAAAAAGTACTAAGAGCACAAATACCCACAAATTACCAAGAGAAGAGAAGGTCAGATTGGCAAAGACATCCGGCTGAAAGATGCTGGAAACAAAAACTACTCCGGGAAATTTAAAATGGAATATTAAGACAAATGACAATGCCATAACGGTAATACTCGAAAGCAAAGAGATCGTTCTTCCAAATCTTGATTCCCTGGAGAATATAAGCCAGTAAAAAAAACTAAATATTGCCAGCAAAGCGATCAAAAAACAGAAAAGTGATAGTATAACGTTCTGCTGGTTCCCCTTTGGATTTTCATTTACATCCAGTGAGAAAAGAAAATCACCTTCCTTATTCTTTATTTTATATAAATGATCATCATGTTGACTGGTACATACAACATCAGAACCCATGCGAAAATCTTTCTGAAAAGAATTTGACAGGTATTCATTTTCATAAGGAAAGGTGGTTTTTATAAGAATCAATCCATATAAAATTCCGCTATCAGCCGGCACACTAACTGATACATACGAAGCATTCCGAAGTTCTATAAACCCCCTGTTATTCCTGATATTCCATCGTGGTTGTATAGGTACTGTATGATCAGTCCAATACACCAAATCCTTCTCTTGAAAATAAAAAATGTATATGCCCCGGTCCTCTGCTAATTTAGTGTACTTATCTGATTGTGCATTTAATATATTTACAGGATCATTGCCTGGAAACTCCTCTTTAAGCAGTTCGAACTCATCGTTTAACACGTTCTCTTTTGAATGCAGAACTCTTTCAAACCTGGCGATGTCCTTTTCGCTATATGTCTCATTCTGGTAATTTACCTGGATAAGACCCAGGGCCAAAGACGCAAGAATAAAAATCACCGAGGATATCAATGAATAGCGCTTCATCTTGCCCCGGGAAATATCTTTCTGATTATTTTGTAACATACATTCGACTATTTATGATGATATGGCTCTCCATTAAGAATAGAAAAAGCCTTATATAGTTGCTCTGTAAATATTAATCTGACCATCTGGTGTGAGAAGGTCATCTTCGATAAAGATAACTTTTCATTTGCCCTGGCATAAACTTCCTTAGAGAAACCATAGGCACCCCCGACAACAAAAACAACGCTTCCTGTTCTCCCCTCCAATGCCGAAATATGATCCGCAAAATTCTCTGATGAATAAACTTTCCCGTTTTCGTCCAGCAATATTACATACTCACCCGGCTTAATTTTCTGTAAAATCTTAAGGCCCTCACTTTCCTTAATTTGCCTGAAATCTGTTTTTCGGGTACTTTTTCCATCGGGTACAATAAGTACATCAAAAGGGACATATCTCCTGATTCTTTTTAAGTATTCATCAACGCCCTCCTTTAGATAGTCCTGCTTTGTTTTTCCCGTAAGGATCAGTGTAATCCTCATATTTTACAGTTTATACATCGATTTTTTATAACTTGCACTTCTTACTCTTGGTCCGATTATTGTACTTGATTTACAAACTTAGTCTAAATAGGATTTGTATTTCCATAACCCGGCCAAAAGTTTTTAAATAAGTCAAAAGAATGTTAAGAAAAGTTTTATTATTATTTTTAGTGTTGTTTGTAACTACTCCGGTTGTCTCTTCACAGACAATCTCAAAAGATATTATTTCCGCTTTTGAAAGGGGTGATGCGAAAAAATTATCCAGGCACCTTCATAAAAACCTGGAGATAAATTTAGCTGAGAAGAAACAAATGATCAGCAAAAATCAGGCAACAAGATTACTAGAAGATTTTTTTGAAAATAATCCTCCTGTCTCATTTACTGTTACATACGAAGGAACAAAGCAAGGATCCAAATATGAAATCGGGGAACTCAAAACAGAAAACGCTGTATTTAGGGTTAACATGTATTTCATAGAGCAAGATGAAAAGAATCTTATCTATAATTTAACCATTGAAAAAGTCTGACAGCGTGCTAAATGATTGGAATCCTGTTACACTGATTGACCAGTGGTTCAGCGAAGACATTGGTGAAGGCGATCATACAACACTAAGTACTATTCCCGCATCAGCAAGTGGTTCAGCCGTTTTACTGGTAAAAGAAGACGGTGTTATCGCGGGTGTTAAGATGGCAAAGAGAATATTCAACAGGTTTGATTCTGCGTTACGCTGTAATATTTTTATTGAGGATGGCGAAGAAATAAGGATTGGAGATACTGTTCTTTCTGTGCACGGAAGTGTAAGGTCAATCCTGCAAACCGAGCGATTAATATTGAATGTCGCCCAACGAATGAGCGGTATTGCCACACAAACCAGGAAATATGTCAAATTGCTTGAAGGAACCGATACGAGAATTCTGGACACACGCAAAACCACACCGGGATTCAGACATATTGAAAAAGCTGCCGTTGAGATAGGCGGTGCTGTAAATCATAGAGCCGGCCTCTATGATATGATATTAATCAAAGACAACCACATTGATTTTGCCGGCGGGATTGACAAGGCAATTCTGAGGGCAGGGGAATACCTGGCTGAGCATAATCTTGACCTACAGATAGAAGTGGAAACAAGGTCGCTTGAAGATATTGAAATCGTATTGAAAACCGGGGGAGTATCCCGTATCATGCTGGACAATTTTTCACCGGAACTGACAAAAGAAGCCGTTCAACTCATCAAGGGGAAGTATGAAACTGAGTCATCCGGAGGCATTACTATTGATACTATCCGTGAATACGCAGAATGTGGTGTTGATTTTATTTCTGTAGGGGCCTTAACTCACCAGATTAAAAGCCTGGATCTGAGTTTAAAAGCAGATTTTTAATTTCTTTTTGTAAGAAATAACAGCTTCTCCCCAAAGCACTCCTGAAAACAGTATTTTACTACAATTTTATTGAACATTCTTACAGCTGTTCTGTTTTACTAGAAACGGAATTTTATGACCGATCCTCTAAACTTCAGGAATGAATACGGTAAATCGAAGATCGATGAATCTGCGCTCCCGGAAAATCCAATGGAATTTTTTGAAAGATGGCTGCAGGATGCATTTGATGCAGATCTGCCTGAACCTTCAGCAGTAACATTGGCTACTTCTAATGTAAAGGGGCGGGTTTCATCAAGAATAATTCTTCTGAAAAGTTACGAAGCAAAGGGATTTCAGTTCTATACCAACTATAAAAGTCAAAAAGGAAAAGACCTGAATGAAAATCCTTATGCAGCCATGAGTTTTTTCTGGCCTGAGCTGGAGAGACAGATCTTGATAGAAGGAAAGGTGAAGAAGATGTCTAAAAAAGATTCTGAACTTTATCATTCTGCCAGGCCTAGGAGCAACCAACTGGGTGCGTGGGCCTCCGAACAAAGCAAAGCTATTAAGGACCGATATACATTAGAAGCTCGCTATGAAGTGGTTAGCAGTGCTTATCTCAAACATGAAGCCATTCCAAAGCCACCTCACTGGGGGGGCTATGTTCTTATTCCGGATTCAATAGAGTTTTGGCAGGGACGGGAAAACCGACTTCATGACAGAATTGAGTATTTTCTATCTGAAGAAGATAGCTGGCAAACAAGAAGACTGAATCCTTAGGGGGAGGAAGGGCTTAAGGGTTTAAGGGTTAAATGAGTTAATGAGTTAATGAGTCAATGAGTTAATGAGTTAATGAGTTAATTTGACCTTGGAGAGAGGCAATTTTTTCCTCTGCATCGGCCAGCTTTTTCTTTTCTGCGGCGACAACACTCTCCGGAGCATTATTCACAAACCTCTCATTGCCTAATTTCTTCATTACACTGTTTTGGAATCCCTTTGTATAATCAAGTTCCTTTTGCAGTTTTTCAATCTCCTCTTCCACATTTACCAATGCTCCAAGTGGAATGTAGTATTCAACATTTTTTACCATAAATGATACAGCAGAATCGATTTTCTCCTCGGAAAAAGTCAGCTTAGAGATATTCCCCATCTTCTTCACAACAGAAACAAATGCTTCGGGATAATTTCCATTATTACTGTTTCTAACAGACATTTCGAGTTGCTCCTGCTGGGAGATATTTTTATCCTTCCTGATGCTCCTGATTTGAGTAATTACAGCTGAAATATTTTCAAAATCCTTTAATATTGATTTGTCATAGGGCTCATCTACAGGCATTTCTGAAACCATGATACTCTCCCCTTCTTTCCTGTCCCGAATATAATGCCACAATTCTTCCGTAATAAAAGGCATAAAAGGATGTAAGATCTTCAGAAGTTTCTCAAAGAAATCCAGTGTAGACTCATAGGTCTGCCTGTCAATCGGCTTTTGATAGCCAGGCTTGATCATTTCCAGGTACCAGGAGGAGAATTCGTCCCAGAACAGTTTATAAATGATCATCAGCGCATCAGAAATTCTGTATTTCTTAAACTGCTTTTCTATATGCTTTATAGATCTGTTCAGAAAAGCATCGAACCATTCAATAGCTTTCACTGATGCTTCGGGCTGATCAATATCTTCGTCCACTTCCCAGTTCTTCACGAGCCGGAATGCGTTCCATATTTTATTGCTAAAGTTTCTTCCCTGCTCAGTTAAGTTTTCATCGAAGAGAAGATCGTTACCTGCTGGTGAACAAAATAGCATTCCTACCCTGACGCCATCGGCACTGTATTTCTTCATCAGTTCGATCGGGTCGGGAGAGTTTCCCAGGGACTTCGACATCTTTCTTCGCTGTCCATCCCTGACTATCCCGGTAAGGTATACATTGTTAAATGGTTTTTCATTCCTATACTCGTAACCGGCAATGATCATCCTGGCAACCCAGAAGAATAGTATTTCCGGCGCAGTAACCAGGTCGTTGGTCGGATAGTAATAGTTGATATCTTCATTATCCGGATTCCTGATCCCATCAAATACTGATATAGGCCACAACCATGATGAGAACCATGTATCTAAAACATCCTCGTCCTGTTTCAGGTCATTTGCAGTCAGTTTATCGTTTCCCGTTTTCTCTATAGCTAATTCCAGTGCCTCTTCAATGGTCATGGCAACAACATAGTCATTGGGCCCTGGATTCTCCCCGTAGAAAAATGCAGGTATTCTCTGTCCCCACCAAAGCTGGCGGGAGATACACCAATCTTTCACATTCTCCATCCAGTGGCGGTAAACATTCTTAAACTTGCTGGGTTGTAATTGAACCGTATCATTCATCACATTCTCCAGTGCGGGAATAGCCAGCTCCTTCATGTTCAGGAACCATTGCAGGGATAGTTTTGGTTCAATAACAGCATCCGTCCTCTCTGAAAAACCCACCTTATTTATGTAGTCTTCAATCTTCACCATGTTTCCTGCTTCCTCAAGCATTGGAATAATCAGCTCTTTGGCCTTGAACCTGTCTTCTCCAATTAATATTTCTGCTGCCTCGCTCAGTGTTCCATCAGGATTAAAAATATCAATAATAGCCAGGTTATGCTTCAATCCCAATTCATAGTCATTGATATCATGCGCCGGGGTGATCTTTAATGCACCGGTTCCAAATTCCCTGTCCACGTATTCATCAACAATGATTGGTACGGGACGGTTCACCAGGGGCACAAGAACACGCTTACCATGATATTTCTTAAATCTTTCATCTTCAGGATGTACGCACACTGCGGTATCTCCCAGAATTG
Organism: uncultured Bacteroidaceae bacterium; assembly: GCA_964538375.1. Classification (GTDB taxonomy): domain Bacteria; phylum Bacteroidota; class Bacteroidia; order Bacteroidales; genus JAUUZQ01. The sequence goes on from CAZIFQ010000006.1 coordinate 127,949, forward strand.
TTTCAGGCCGAGTAGTAGCAATGGTGATAAAATCATCTTCTCCTTCCACCTGGTATCTTACAAAATACAGTTTTGACTGTAGCTCTTTATGGAGTACCTCTTCGTCAGAAACTGCTGTTTGTGCCTGGGGATCCCAATTCACCATTCTCACGCCCCTGTAGATATGTCCTTTATTATATAAATCCACGAATGTCAGCAATACGCTTTCCGACAAATCATCGTCCATGGTAAATTTCGTTCTACTCCAATCACAACTGGCTCCCAGTTTTTTCAACTGCTCAAGAATGATACCTCCGTGCTTCTCCTTCCACTCCCATGCATGTTCCAGGAACTCATTTCTTGAGAGATCATTTTTGTCAATTCCCTTCTCCCTCAACATGGCCACTACCCTTGCTTCTGTAGCAATTGAAGCATGATCAGTTCCGGGAACCCACAGTGCATTTTTACCCATCATGCGCGCCCTGCGAATCAATACATCCTGCAAGGTATTATTAAGCATGTGCCCCATATGCAATACTCCTGTTACATTTGGCGGAGGAATAACAATAGTATAAGGTTCACGATCATCTGGCGTGCTGGAAAAAAAGTCATTTTCCATCCAGTAAGCATACCATTTGTCCTCCACCAGTGCAGGATTGTATTTTGTAGGGATATCCATCTTTATGCTCGAATCAATCTGTTAAAACTATCATTTTATGAGTTGCAAAAGTAGGAAAAAAAATACCGTCTACCGATTCGCAGTAAGCATTTGCCGATTTTATACAAATTTAACATTGAAAACTCTAAAAACTAAAAAAGTTTTTATATTATTGCACCCGATTATGGAAACAACAGAAATTCAGGAACGAATTATTAATGAAGCTGGTGCACTCTTTGCAAAATATGGGATCAGAAGTATCACCATGGATGCTCTCGCTGGGGATATGGGTATCTCCAAGAGAACCATTTATGAAAACTTCAAAGACAAAGATATGCTCCTGCTAAGTGTTATAACCTATTATAAGGAAGAACAACATAGAATAGCAAGAGAGATTATTGATACTTCCGAAAATGTGGTAGTGGCATTGTTCAAGCTCGTGAACGGGATGATCAGCGTGATGAAACAGGTGAATCCCCTGCTTTTTCAGGACATGAAGAAATATCACTCTCATATTTTTAAGCAAATTCAGGATAAGGGAGATATACGGGATCACTCCATGACATATAATATTCTTAAACAGGGGATTGAACAAAAGATCTTCCGAACAGACTTAAACGTAGGAATTGTGAATTCAACCCTTCATGAATTATTTGATCTTTTTGGTCCTGATAGCAAGTTAACCCTTGAAGGATATCATCGTGGCGAGTTATTTAATAATGTCATCACGCCATACCTAATTGGAATATCAACTGAAAAAGGCAAAAAGCTTATTGAAGAACAAGGACCATTTAATTATTAAGCAGATATTAATAGATAATTACAGATATGAAAAAAAGAACCATTACAATAGCGTTTGCAGCTCTGCTGGGCACAGCAGTACTGGCACAGGATCAATCCCCTGCACTGGTACTGAACCTCGGCGAGGCTATCGAATATGCAAACGAAAATAACAAGTCGCTGATGAACTCGCGACAAGAGTTGGACAAGTCTCAGTCCGCAATTTGGGAGGCCATATCTCAGGGACTTCCCCAGGCAGACATTGCAGTGGATTATATGACCTACTTTGGGTATGAAATGGAATTTTCATTTGGAGGAGATTTTGATCCCGAGTCACCAGAATTTGCAGCTGCAGATATAGCTGCGCAAGAAGCAACATTCTTACAATTTCCAGGAACTACGGTAATGGACCTATATCGCTACAGTGCCGGATCATTCTATGAGACTACTCTTTCAAGTGAACTTGGCGGAGGTACGATCCTGATGTCCGACCAGTTTACTGCCAAGCTTCAAGTTTCACAATTGATATTTAGTGGACAATATATTGTTGGTATCCAAACAGCCAAACTTGCCAAAGAAATTGCAGGAATGGCCCTCAGCAACAGCGAGGTCAGCACAAAAGAAGCTGTAATTAGTGCTTATTACCTTACCTTGATTACGGAAAGATCGCTTGACTTCCTGGAAGGGAACCTGGAAAACCTCAGGTCAATGATGCAACAAACCGAAAAAATGTTTGAAGCAGGGATGGCTGAGAAAACAGATACTGATCAGTTTAAAGTTACAGTAAACCAACTGGAGAATACCAAACGTTCCATGGAACGAGGACTGGAATTGAATTACAACATGTTGAGGTTCACCCTGGGAGTACCTGCAGGAACAGAAATAACACTAAGCGATAACCTGGAATCGCTCTTCAACGAGATGGCTGCTATCGACCTCTTGATGAAAGATTTTGATAAGGAACAAAATATTACTTACCAGATGGTTGCAGCAGAATCTGAAATAAACAAGAAACTCTGGAATATTGAAAAATGGAATTATGCACCAACCTTTGTTGGTTTCTATAATTACAATCAAAAGATTTTAACTGCCGGATTTGACATGACTCCAAATCATCTGGCCGGCTTATCTCTTAGCATACCTGTTTTCTCCAGTGGGATGAGAAAAGCTAAAGTTAACCAGGCCAGGATTCAATATGAGATGTCTGAAAGAAATTCTGAGATAATGGCTGATCAGCTTGAAATTCAAAACAGGCAGTTGAAATATAACCTTGAGAGCAGCGTGGAAAATTACACCACTCAAATAGAGAATGTGGAGGTAGCTGAAAATGTTCTTAAAAGTTACCAGAGAAAATATCAAAATGGAATGGCTTCAAGTATGGAAGTCACCCAGGCCAACAGCTCATACCTGGAGGCACAGAGCTCATACCTAAGCGCCATGTTCGATGTAATGAACGCAAGAATACAGTTAGAAAAATTAATGAATAACCTTAGCAATTTATAAATACCATGACCATGAAACGAATTTTAACCTTCACGATAACAGCAGTTTTTGCTATTAGCATGTTCTCTTGTAAGGATTTTGATCCCTCAAAATCTAAGTCAGGAGCCGCTAAAGACTCTGCAGCGGTGAGCACTGAACTAGTTCAGGATATTATTACTGAACATATTCAGCCAATTAAAACAATGCCTGTAGAAATAACAACGATAAAGAGAACAGTTAAATCAACTGCTTCACTTGTAGCTGAAGAAGAAACCTACCTGGCTCCGTCAATCCCCGGTAAAATCCGAAGTATTCCTGTTGATGTAAATGACTATGTGAAAAAGGGACAGATACTTGTTAGTATGGACAAAAGTCAGTTGTCACAAACAAGACTGCAATATGCAAACCTGAAAAAGGATCTGGCACGCATGGACACACTTCTTCAATATGGATCAATTACCCAACAGGCATATGACCAAATGAAGACACAAGTGAACGTTACAAAAACAGCACTTGCCAACCTGGAAGAGAATACAACACTTAAAGCTCCATATAAAGGTGTCATTACAGGCAAATATTACAATGATGGGGAAATTTTTTCCGGTGCACCTAATACACAGGCAGGAAAGGCAGCCATAGTAAGTCTCGTAAAAATGGATGTATTAAAAGTATATATCAATCTTTCAGAAAGCTACCTTCCCCTGGTTATAAAGGGCCAGGTTGCTATTGTTGAATCTGATGTTTATCCTACTGATAATTTCGAAGCCACAGTGCATACGATCTATCCAACTGTAAATGCAGCAACACGTACTTTCACTGTTGAACTTCGACTGGACAATCCTGATTACAAACTTAGACCAGGAATGTACAGCGCTGTAACAATTGAGATGGGTGACCGTGAAGCCCTTCTGGTTCCCGCTCTGGCAGTAATTAAACAAACCGGGACCAACAATCGCTACGTATTTCTGCGTGAAGGAAATGTTGCCAGGAAATACCAGGTAACAATGGGAGAGCGTGTAGATGATATGGTTGAACTCATTTCCGAAAATGTTAAATCCGGTGCTGAATTGATCTATGCGGGACATATAAACCTCATGGATGGAGACAAGATCAAGTTAGTTGAAGAATAGTAATTGAAAAAAGGATTATCATGAGTATATATCAAAGCGCCGTAAAAAGGCCAATAACAACCATCATGCTTTTTATTGCAGTGGTGGTACTGGGAGCTTACGCCTTAAGACAGCTATCTGTCGACTTTTATCCTGAAATGGAATTCCCTGCCATCTCTGTGATGACCCTATACAGCGGAGCCAGTGCTGCAGATGTTGAAACCAATGTCACAGACAGAATGGAAAGCAACCTGAATGCTATTAGTAACCTGAAAGAGATTTCATCCACATCAAGTGATGGGATGTCAATAGTTGTTCTGGAATTTGAATTTGGAGCAGACCTTAACGAAGCGACAAATGAAATCCGGGATGCCTTGAACAGGATTACGCCCTATCTCCCTGATGATGTGGATAACCCGATCATTCTTAAATTCAACTCATCTATGATGCCAATTCTTTTCTATGCAGTAACCGCTGATGAAAGCTACCCTGCATTAGAAAATCTGCTGGACGAAAGAGTTATTAATCCGCTTAACCGGATTGATGGAATTGGATCTGTAGGTATTATCGGAGCTCCCGGACGAGAAATTCAGATTGATATTGATCCTCAAAAAATGGAAGGATATAATCTAAGCGTTGAAATGATCGCCGGTATTCTGAATGCCGAAAACATGAACCTTCCTGCTGGTAATATTGATATGGGTATGATGAATTACCCCATCCGTGTTCAGGGAGAATTTGCAAGCAGTGATGAAATCAGAGATATTGTCCTTGCAAGTATCAATGGACAGTCTATTTATCTAAGTGATATTGCTACAGTTACGGACACCCTTCGTGACATGACCTTCGAAGAAAATATCAACGGTAAGACTGGAGTTAGGATCATGGTACAAAAGCAGTCTGGAGCAAATACAGTTAAGGTAAATCAGGACATCAAAAAAATGATGCCCGAACTTATTAAAACGCTTCCTCCCGATGTAGAAGTGACCATGTTTTTTGATTCTTCTGAATTTATTAAAGGTTCTATCGATAACCTTACGCGTTCGCTTATGTTTGCAGCCATATTCGTTGTTTTGATTATACTATTCTTCCTGGGGAGATGGCGGGCAACATTTATCATTATTCTTACAATCCCGATAGCGTTAATTGTCGCATTCATATATCTTTTTGTTACTGATAATTCAATAAATATTATTTCCCTGTCGTCGCTCTCAATTGCCATTGGTATGGTGGTTGACGATGCCATTGTGGTATTGGAAAATATTACAAAACATGTGGAAAAGGGAGGTAAACCTCGAGAGGCCGCTATTTATGCAACAAATGAAGTTTGGTTGGCTGTAATTGTGACAACCCTTGTTGTTTTAGCTGTATTCCTGCCATTGACATTGATGCCAGGACTTACTGGAATGATGTTCAAACAGCTTGGATGGGTTGTTTCTATAACCGTTGCTACTTCAACACTTGCTGCGATAACGCTTACTCCAATGTTAGCATCTAAATTGCTGAAGTTAAAGAATAAACCAAGGAAAAACAGGGCTCTCAGTTATACCAATACAATTGACAGATTTCTTAACTGGTTGAATAAAATTTATGGCAATACCTTAAGAGGTGCATTAAAAGTGCGTTGGTTAGTTGTAATAATAACAATTGCAATTTTTGCAGGATCCATCTTTCTAACAAAAGATGTTGGTTTTGTAATGTTCCCCGAAGCGGATGAAGGACAGCTCTCTGCTCAAATAGAACTACCAACTGGTGTTAATGTTGACGAATCCCGCAAAATTAGTCGTATGGTTGATCATTTTCTACAGGAGAACTATCCGGAAATTACACTATTGAGTACTTCATCCGGTTTAGATGATAATGGTGGAATGATGTCTCTGTTCACAGAAAGGGGAAATCACATTATCAATGTATCTGCCATACTTGTTAACCAGGAGGAGAGAGACCGCGATGTCTGGGTAATATGTGATGGTCTAAGGGACTACCTGGAAACATTACCAGAGATTGTATCATACACTGTTACTCCAAATGGTGGAATGGGAGCAGGTGGAATGATGAGCAATGACATTGCCATCGAGATATTTGGCTATGATTTTACCAAGACATCATTGATTGCTGAACAACTTGCGGATAGTATTTCATTACTAAATGGTGCAACAAACGTGAAGGTGAGCCGAAATCCCATGAAGCCTGAACTTCAGATCATTCCAGACAGGGAAAAAATGGCCATGCACGGACTGAATACTTTTACTATAGCAAATGCAGTTCGAAATAGGATTGAAGGCCCATTTATGAGAAGATACCGTGAAGAAGGAAATGAATATGACATTCTTATTCGATTTAATAAAGACCAGAGGAATTCGATCACGGATGTAGAAAATATACTTCTTACAAATCAGCAAGGGCAATCGGTACGATTGAAAGAAGTTGCTGATGTGGAAGAATATTGGGTGCCGCCTAACATTGAACACAAAAGACGTCAGCGTATAGTGAACGTAACAGTAACCCCATATAAAGTACCTCTTAACGTGCTGTCAGCTCAAATCGATGATATCGTAGATAATATAGAAATACCAAATGATGTGCTTATTGAATCTGGTGGAGCTGTCGAAGATATGAGGGAAACTATGCAGGACTTATTGATGCTCATTCTCCTGGCGCTCGGACTTGTATATATTGTGATGGCAGCACAGTTTGAATCGCTCAAAATGCCGTTCATCATTATGTTCTCCATTCCATTTGCATTTACCGGGGTGATTCTGGCGCACATTGTTACCGGAATTACTATGAGCACTGTTTCAATGATCGGCGGGGTAATGCTAATTGGTATCGTGGTGAAAAACGCCATTGTATTAGTGGACTATATCAACCTGATGCGTGACCGTGGTTATGAATTGAAAGAGGCGATTATCGAATCCGGAAAATCACGATTAAGACCAGTGCTTATGACTTCATTTACTACCATCCTTGGTATGCTACCATTGGCAATGAGTACAGGAGATGGGTCAGAGATCTGGAGCCCAATGGGGATCGCTGTCATCGGGGGATTGATCTTCTCTACCTTTATTACTTTGCTTCTTGTTCCAGTCGTTTACCATATGTTTATGCGAAAAAACGATAAGAGGAAGAAGGTAATGGAATATGACTTTATGATCGAAAATTAAAGTTGAGTGTCGAGCGTTTAGTGTTGAGAAAACTATGGTCCCTCCTCGCTAAACGCTGAACACTGAACACTAAATTTATTAAAAAATGAAAGCTATTTTTATAGTATACAATCAAGCACACACCGAAAAGGTGGAATATATGTTTGAAAAACTCAACATCCGCGGTTTCACAAGATGGACGGAGTTGACAGGCCGAGGAAGTATGGATGGAAACCCTCACATGAAAACTCACACCTGGCCGGAACAAAATACAGCACGAATGACCATTGTAGAAGATGAAAAGGTGGATCCTGCATTGGCTGCAATAAAACGCATGGATGAAGTCAATAAGGATGTAGGCATCAGGGCCTTTGTCTGGAATATTGAAAATATGTATTAATCCCACATGACCACACATACGATCATTTACTTTAGTCCTACGGGGAATGTCCAGCATCTGGCTAACAGGCTTGCCAAACAATTAGAGCCTTCAGGTACACAGCTACTGCCCCTTGAGTTTACAGAACCGGATCAACTGGAAAGAAATAAGCACCTGGTTTTAATTCATCCCGTTCATGGTTTTAATGCACCGCGGACAGTAAAACGTTTTGTTAAAAATTTGCCATCTGATCTTTATGATCTTGTCAGTATTATTGGTGTTGGCTGTAACACTGGTTGGGTGAACGGTGCTGTTTCATCTGATTTACGCAAGCAATTCAATAAAAAAGGATATTCAATTGCTCTTGATGAGATATTGGCGATGCCATTAACTTTTATCATGAACTTTCCTGATGACTTGAATTTAAAATTGATCGCAGAATCTGAGAAGAAAATAGAAGATCTAAGCAAAGCTCTGATCGAGGAGACGGTCACGACACGAAATATACCAGCCAAATCTTATATCCTGAATTTTCTCGGTAAAGGAGAGTCGCCTGCTGCACGAATGTTTGGACTTGAATTGCATGCTAACAAGGACTGTGTTGCCTGTGGAATATGCTGGGAAAATTGTCCTGAAAAAAATATTAAGCAAAAGAAAAACGGGAAACCAGGTTTTGGATTTTCTTGTTCGATGTGCATGCGCTGCATCTACAATTGCCCTGAGAAGGCAATCAGCCCTCGTATCTCCAAATTCATTCCTATTAAGAACGGTTATTCTCTTTCAAAATATTTGAAAGATTAACACCAGCAAACCTATCTCAATATTGGAGATAAAAATAATATTAACTACGAAATACATCTTTTAACAAAACTCTTCATCTATTTAAGCGTTACTCATACAAACGAATTTTACAATGAATATAAGTATTTTCGGAGCAAGCGGACAAACAGGACAGATAATAGTGGAAAAGGCACTATCACTGCAACATCAGGTTACAGCATATGTTAGAAGAGAGGATTCGATTGTCATACAGCATCCAAATCTAAAAGTTGTTGTTGGTAGTTTAAGCGATAGTGCTAAAGTGAAGACGGCTCTAAGCGGATCAGATGTTTGCATTTCAACATTGGGCGGTAGGTCTTTAAGAAAACGCTCAAAAGAAATCACCGATGGAATCAGTCTGATCGTAAAGCATCTGGAAACCCAAAAGGTAAAACGTTTTATATATCTCTCTTCATTTGGTACCGGTGAAAGTAAGAATTACATGCCGAAACTTCTAAGATTTATTATAGTAGATGTGATGCTCAAGATACCAATAGCCGATCACAACCAGAATGAGCAAACTATTGTAGAGAGTGATCTGCAATGGACAATAGTGCGTCCCGGAGGCCTCAGTAATGAACAATACAACGGGAATTACAAATATGGAAGTGAGCATACCATTTTTAGAGGAAATCCAAAAATATCCCGATCAAATGTAGCTGCATTTATATTGGACCAACTCTCAGATAAAAGTCTAATTAAAAAAGCTGTTTGGATTTATGAATAGAGGTTAGAAAGAATACGATTGTTCTGGTATACCCATGAAAATTAAATATTCTAATTCTTCAGAATAGACAGATGCATTTTCCTGTCATTAAACACCACCTCTTACTTCACTGTATTTATAGAATTTCTGCTACTTTTGCTTTTGCTAAAAGCAGAATAACAATGAAAAAGCTTCTTCTACTGGGATTCGCTGCAATCCTTTTTAATTCATGCATTAATCAAAACGAGCAACAAGCCAAAAACTCCGGAGTGGAGATCTTTTTTGAAGAGACAACTCATGATTATGGAGATATTCAAATAGATAGTGATGGAAGCTATACATTTAAATTTAAAAATATTGGTAAAAAGCCACTCATAGTTAACAAAGTAAGATCGACTTGTGGATGTACAATTCCCTCCTGGTCAAAAGAACCTATTGAATCAGGACAGGGCGATGAAGTAGAAGTTATTTATAATACAGCATTGGCAGGTTCATTTATGAAAACCATTATAGTATATTCAAGCGCTGTAAATTCGCCAGTGAGACTGATAATTAAAGGAAAAGTTGTTGAGGGGCAAAAAGAACAGCATTAATTCTGCCTGTAGAGGTTGAAAGATTGTAAGAATTGAATGAAAAAATTGATGAATAATATTAACCCATTAACTCATTGGCTCATTAACCCATTAACTCATTGGCTCATTAACCCATTAACTCATTAAACATGCCAGGTATCTCAAATAAAGGCAAGGCCATGCCTGCCTCTCCAATTAGAAAGCTTGTTCCCTTTGCAGAAGAAGCAAAGAAGAAAGGTCGCAAAGTATATCACCTCAATATTGGACAGCCCGATATAAAAACACCCGATGTGGCGCTTGATGCCATCAGGAACCTGAAAGAAGAAGTGATTGAATACAGTCACTCTGCGGGAATTGAAAGTTACCGCAGGAAACTAGCAGCAAGTTACCAGAAGATTAATATCAATGTGGATCACACTGAGATTATTGTTACTACGGGTGGCTCAGAAGCGATCTCTTTTGCCTTGATGTCTACTGTTAATCCAGATGAAGAAGTTATTTGTCCGGAACCCTTCTATGCCAATTACAACGGTTTCTCAACTGCGGCCGGAGTAAAGTTTGTACCTATTACTTCGAGCATAGAAAACGGTTTTGCCTTGCCTGCTATTGAAGAATTTGAGAAAGTTATTACGCCAAAAACAAGGGGAATTATAATTTGCAATCCTAACAATCCTACAGGTTACCTATACTCTGAAGAGGAGCTGAGACAGCTTGGGGAAATAGTGAAAAAACACGACCTGTACCTCTATTCTGACGAGGTATACAGGGAATTTTGCTATGATGGAGAAAGTCATTTTTCTGCCATGTACCTTGAAGGTTTGGAGCAACATGTGATCATGATGGACTCAGTGTCTAAGCGCTACAGTATGTGCGGAGCAAGAATTGGCTGCCTTGTTACCAAAAACAGAGATGTACTTAATACCGCTATGAAATTTGCCCAGGCAAGACTGAGTCCTCCATCATTTGGACAGATTGCCAGCGAAGCAGCTCTCGATACACCAGCTTCATATTTCAAAGAAGTTTATAATGAATATATCGAGCGACGCGACTATATGGTTAGTGCCCTTAACAAAATACCGGGTGTCTTATGTCCTTCACCCGGTGGAGCATTTTATACCGTGGTACAGCTCCCTGTTGATGATGCAGATGTATTTTCAAAATGGATTCTCAGCGAATTTGAACATGAAAATCAAACCGTAATGATGGCACCTGCCAGCGGTTTCTATTCTACACCCGGATTGGGTAAGAATGAAGTAAGAATCGCTTATGTCCTCAAAAAAGCGGATCTTGAAAAGGCGATGGAAATACTGGAAGCGGCACTCAAAGTGTATCCCGGGAAAACCGTTTAAGCTTTTCAAACATTTATATACTTTCTATGGGGATATGAAATACGAAAGATGGGAATATTGAAAAAATCAAGAAGGTAAAAGTCTAAAAAGAATTACATAATTAATTACATAATTAAAATATTCTATAACACTAATAATCTGAATCTTAAGAATAAGCTATTGGTACAATAAATACAACTTACGCATCCGATTGTAATCTTCCAGGTCATCTTGCCAGGACTCCCTTATCTCTTCAGCTGTCATTCCACTTACAATTTGCTGCCGCAAGGTATTTGTCCCTGCAAGTTTTTCAAAAAATGGGATGAAAAAGTTTTCCTGATCAGGGAAAATATTATATGCATCAATCAGCCAGTGAAGGTAAAGTTGGTTCCAACTCTCATCCGGCACAAAAGTGCGTAAGTCTTTGCCATGGCACTCCACTCCTTCTAGTTTTGGATGCGTCGACATTCCCGGTATACTAAGTGGCGTATAGGAAAAATCTCCCGGAAGATCAGGGTGTCCAAAAACTTCAAAGGGCATCATTGTTCCCCTTCCCTCACTGATCACGGTTCCTTCAAAGAAACAGGTGGAGGGATAGAGCCATATGGCGTGGTTATTTGGAAGATTTGGAGAGGGGCTTACGGGCAAAAAGTAGAATTTGCCATGGTAATAATTGGAACATGGTATAACGGTGAGATCACATTTTTTAGCTTTAGTTAACCACCCTTCGCCATTGATCATCTGTGCCAGTTCACCAATGGTCATGCCATAGACAACAGGAATGGGGTGCATCCCGATGAAAGAACTGTGTTCCTCTTCCAGGATTGGCCCATCAACATATCCGCCATTTGGATTGGGTCGGTCGAGCACCAGCAGTGGAACATTATTCTCAGCACACGCTTCCATAACATAATGGAGAGTTGAGATGTATGTATAAAACCTAACGCCAACATCCTGAATATCAAATAGAACCAAATCAACGCCTTCAAGATCCTCAGAAGTAGGTTTCTTGTGTTTACCATACAAAGAAACAATGGGAACACCTGTCTTTGCATCAAAATCATCATCCACATATGTTCCGGCATCCACCTCACCTCTGAAGCCGTGTTCAGGGGCAAAAACACCGGAAATGTCAACTCCGTAACAAAGAAGAGAATCAACGATATGTGTTTCTCCTATAAGAGAGGTGTGATTGCCAACAACAGCGATAGTCTTCCCTTCGAGAAGAGGAAGGTAGATCTCCACCTGCTCAGCACCGGTTTGTGTTTCATTGTGGCCCTGACAGGAAAACAAAGCAATTACTATCGCTAATAAAATTGAGTAGTGCATATGTGTTTATATTCAAACAAAGTTACCTATTTTTAGGGAACCAAAATTCTTCTTTTTGAATACAGAACTTTTCATAGCTAAAAGGATAATCGGCCACCGTGGAGAAAAAAAATCATTCTCACGCTCCATTGTTGGGATCGCCACCTTCGGTATTGCCCTTGGCCTGGCAGTGATGATAGTCGCTGTATCGATTGTTACAGGTTTCAAAAATGAAATCTCCAACAAAGTTATTGGTTTTGGGTCCCACATCCAGGTGGTAAATATGGATTCTAACTCTTCTTACGAAACATCTCCAATCCCAAAGAATCTGCCATCGATGGCACGTATAGCTGAAATGGAAGAGGTGCGTCATGTACAAACATTCGCCACAAAAGCTGGAATAATAAAGACAACAGAGAACATACAGGGTGCTGTTTTAAAAGGAGTGAGTCCGGATTATGATTGGTCGTTTCTGGAGGAAAGCCTGGTGGCAGGTGAAATGATACATATCAATGATTCTGTCAGAACGAACAATGTCCTGCTATCAGAATCAATATGCTCTCTGCTGAAATTTAAAGTCGGCGACAGCTTTAATATGTATTTCATACAGGATCCTCCCCGAGCCAGGAAGTTCACCATTTCCGGAATTTACAGAACAAGTCTTGTTGAGTTTGACCAGCTTTATATTTATTCGGATATCAAGCACATTCAGCGCTTAAATAACTGGGGGACCGAGAAGGTAAGCGGATACGAAGTAATGTTATATGATATTCAAGACGCTGGAATCGTTACTGAAAAAATAAGGGAAGAGATAGTTATGGAGCTTCTTGATGATGGAGCGAGGATAAAGGCGATACCCATACAGGAAAGATATAACCAAATATTTGACTGGTTGAATCTTCAGGATATGAATGTCATCATCATTATCCTATTAATGGTAATCGTGGCTGGTTTTAATATGATCTCCGGGTTGCTGATCCTGATTCTCGAAAGAACAAACATGATCGGTATATTGAAGGCCTTGGGAACAGTAAATGCCTCAATAAGATCGATTTTCCTTTACCAGTCGGGCTACCTTGCGCTCAAGGGACTTTTCTGGGGAAATATAATTGGACTGACACTCTGTTTCCTGCAATGGAAATTTGAACTTATCGGACTTGACCCATCTTCTTATTATCTCGATACAGTGCCTATTAACTTCAACATTCTACATGTCCTGGCGCTCAATGCGGGCACCTTACTTGTAACGTTTATTTTCCTTTTGATACCCTCGATGATCATTTCGAGGATTTCACCTGAGAAGTCGATACGCTTTAACTAATCGTTTTCGTAAGCGCTGCGTTTTTATACTGCAATACGTATATGAAGATATTGTGGAATTGAAAATATATTTTCTAAAAGGGGCAGTCCCTTTTTACTTTTTACTTTTCCCTTTTTCCTTTTTACTTTTTACTTTTAATTTCCCTGCAATTTTTTTCACCCTTCTTTTAATCTCATGTAAATAATCTGCTCTTACCTCTTGAATGCCTTCGTAGGTATACTTTCGAAGGGCAATAAATTTAGCGTTAGTGCTGGTTTTATATCGGGAGAGCAATACAAGGAGGACAATAAAAGCGCTAAGAACGAACAGAAAGACAATTGGGACCGTAACAAAATATATAGTTTTAAATACCTTTTTGCTTTCTTCTAACTTGTTCTTGTTTTGCTCTAACTCCCTAAAAGTCTGAGCAAGCTTTTCCTTAACAAATACAGATTCTGTATTTAGTAGTTGAACCTTACTTTCTAATTCTATATTAGCAGTTTTGAGGGAATCTGAAACCTGTTGCTGCTCCAGGTCATTTTTCCTGAGAAGAAAATTGACAGACCTTAATTGTTTCTCCAGGTTCTCCAGCTTTACATCTTGCACACTATCCTGCTCACTATAAACAACAGAATCTTCGGCCTGGGCGGATAAATACGTTGCCAGGCAAAGAAGAATGGAAAACAGTAAAATACGTTTGATTAATGGTAACATCAATTATCTTTGTTTTAATCAAAATTCTTACATTTTTTTCTCAATACCTAATGATTGACCGTATAAATAAACAGACATTATCAACAGTTCTCAAAGGACCGCTGCCTGGAAAATCTGCTCAACAGAAGATGGCTCCGGAAGGGAGAAGGGTGGAAATCGAGAGAGGGAGAGAGGGAAAGGGATGTCGCAAAGCTGCGGTGCTTATTGTATTATTTCCTGAAGGAGACTATATACACACTATTTTCATGAAGCGGAATGAATATGATGGTCCGCATAGTGGCCAAATCAGCTTTCCCGGCGGAATGTATGAAGAAGCAGACCTTGAGTTAGAGCAAACAGCTATCAGGGAAACCGAAGAGGAAACAGGCATTAAAGCAGGAACTGCAGCGATGCTGGGAAAATTAACGACACTCTTTATTCCTGTAAGTAATTTTTGTGTTACTCCATATGTAGCTTGGTTACCGGGAAGACCTCTCTTTAAGCCCGATAGTTCGGAAGTGCAGTATCTGCTTACCCCCAGCTTGCATGAAATATTGAATCCTTCAAACCGGTACAAAAAGAATATACACCGACATGGTTATGACATATTGGCTCCCTATATCAAAATTGATAATGACATTATTTGGGGAGCAACAGCAATGATCTTAAGTGAGTTTATGGAACTAATTGAACCGTAACGATATCAGAGTCGATAATATTTTTGTAGTGTTCATACCTATTAATCACCTGCTTCACATAGTTATAGGTTTCAATTCCCCTGGCATAACCATACTTCACAACAGGATCATGATAGTAATTGGGTTGTGATTTATTCAATAACCACTTTCCCACATTGTCATCCCAGATATTGGGATCGTCACCATATTTCTCTGCCAAACGCCTTGCATCATCCACATGACCTTTACCTACATTGTATGAAGCCAGGACAAATTTTGTTCTTTCATCCCGATCAGGAATCTCATTATCGAAGCGATTGTCAAGCCATTTAATAAAGCTTATCCCCGCCCTGATCTGAGCTTCAGGTGATGATTTGCGTCCAACTCCAAATCTGTTGCCAGTACGAGGCATCAACTGCATTAAGCCATAGGCACCTGCCCAGGATACTGCATTTGGATTAAATCGTGATTCCTGGTAAACCATTGAAGATACCAATCGCCAATCCCAACCTATCCTCTCGCTTTCGCGTTTAATAGCATCGTCATATTTAGAGATTTTGCCACTTCCCAAAGCGTAATAGTCACTTTTTACAATAGATACAGATTGTTGGTTGTCAAAGTACTTATTATATATCACAGCATATCTCCTGGTGGTTCTGAAATCATCCAGCCAGGTATCAATTTCTTTTTTCAGATCGACCGACCCTTTTCTTACAGCCCACGCCAGTTTTTGGTTAAATGAAATCGCTGTGGAAACATCCAGAAAGGGAAAGTATGATTTATTCACTCTTGCGACATTCTCATCAGACACGGTATAATCTATCTCTCCCCTTGCAACCATATGAATCAGTTGTTCAGCTTCAACAGGAACCTCTACTATATCAATAGCTGCTCCAATTTCATTAGAGAGACTTTCCAGTCGTTTTGCATATGCAGATCCTTTCTGCACGTGGATAGTTTTGCCCGCTAAATCAAGCTGATTCCTGATAAGAGAGTCGGTCAGCTGTGAAGCATTCATTTTTTTATAATTCGCAGGCATGCGTTGCACCAGTACCTGTCGTGTCTGGGTATGCGGAGAGGTAAAAGTTACTTTATCCATTCGGTCAGCTGTCACTGTCAGGTTGATAGCAATTAGATCTATATCGCCCTGATTCAGGTTATTAAAACTATCCTCCAGGTCGTTACTTACCTTTACTTCCAAACGAAGGTCGAGATAAGTGGCTAATTCCTGGAGCATTTGGTACTGGTAGCCCATGGGTTGCCCACGATAAATAAAATAACTTGTTGAATTATAGTCAGTCACAACAACAAGCTTCCCTTTCTCCTGGATCTCTTCCAGATCCGAGAGGGAACGGTTGTCTTTACCGTTTTGAGTTAATTCTGCGTCCTGTTTAGTATTGTTTCCACATCCTTCAAAAAATGCAGGAGTGAGTATCAGGGCCAGAATTATTATAATTTTCTTAAATGTTTTCATTTTCATAGCGAAAAATTTAAAGATTCGCATTGGCTTGTATTAACAAAAAATATGCCGAAATGTTTTACAATAGGAATTAATCGTAAAATGTCCATGCAAGCCCAAGTCGCAAGTAGCGTGGCTTAGTTGGATAATTTGCAAGAGTGAAATAGTTATTGCTTACAAGACCTGACAATAGGTTGTTATATGACAGGAAGAACCTTGCTCGTTTCAGTCGCATTGATAAAACAGCGTCTAAAAACGGGTATCCGCCAATAATTTGATCATCTTGTAGGTAAAATACACCAGTGGCAGGCATATAAGAGTTTCCCAGATAGGGTGTTGTGATAAACATATCGAAACCTATCTGGCTTATTAGCACATTGTCGAACCAGCCATGTTCCCAATAGTTTGAGGTCTTCAGCGATGCCAGTGGCAAATGAAGAACATCATCAGCAGTTGTATACTGAATCAGTAATTTATTGACTGAATTAAATCCGGCAAGTGTAAAACTTTTATTCAGGATTCCGGAAACAATATACATTACCGGATTATATTGAGCGGGAAGGGCTTTTTCATCCCAATACTGATAATTTGTCAGCATGCCAAGAGTTACAGAAGCATTGAACCTCCTTGCGGGACTTGTTAAAAACGCCTCACCCTTAATGATTTGCGATGCTGAGAAGTCATTATCCCACTGAAAAAATGAGGAGGAATAATGGTTATGATAATAGCTGACATTTCGGTTTTCAACACCGCCTCTTAGGCCCAACCTGAGCGAATCGGTCAGTGCGCGAGAAAATGTAGCATCAATAGTAAAATTATGTTGATAGTATCCGGCCAGGTAATACTTTCCATCAATGTTCCAGTACCAGTCATTTTCAGGAGGCCCTGCCAGGTGAAAACCTACAAAAAGCTCATTAAAATAATTGTTGTTCCAGGTATAATCTGCTGTATCCCTGAATACTGAATCCAGCACCACAGGTGAATAACTCAGTGTGTCAAAATGGCTGAAATATTCATATTGATCAGGCGAACGCTGTCCATAGCGGACAAATTCATGTCCTGCATAAACCCTGGCCGACAATTTATCGGTGTAGGGGTCTCCAAGGATAAGTTGGAAAGTATTTGAGATTTTGTCATGTACCACTGAATCCTTCACTGCATTATGGAAGTAATAGAAGTTATCATAATATGAAGCCAGGCTCGATGTGCTAACTTCATCTGCGTAGAACCGCTTATTTCTCTCTGCCTGTATCTGGTGGTTAAATGATAGATTTCTACCGGTAGTAGTTGTCACTCCCAGTGTATCGGTGTTACTCACCTTTTCAAGCAATGTAAATTTCTGAGTATAAAACAGTTGTATGTTTCTATATCCGGATGTTGCAGATAGAAGGTTCATATCGTAATTGAAATTATCCTCCAGGCTATCACGTAGGAATGATCCTGTATTATACAGGCCCCCATTCTCATTATTATTAAAACTGTTGTAATGTACAGTTCCAAAACCTGAATATTTATCTTTTGTCCTGTTACCAAACAATGAAAATCTACTTATACGTGATTCCTCATTATCATAAAGTTCTTTTCCCGACAACAATTCAAATTCCAGACCGATATTAGAGAAGGGATCCATGTTCTGGGTGTGCATCAGGTGAACTGATTCTTCCGTACCATATGTTCCCAGCGAGTTGCTGTATATCAATTCAGTATAAGGGCTCCTCGTGTTAAAAAAGGTAGTGTTATCAGGGCTTGCCATGTAGGGAACCATACCAGATGCAAAGAGAAACTGCTTGGTCACCGGACGTTTAAAGAAATTAAGATTTTGAGCTACATTTCCAAGTATTCCCAGCTGTTCATACATATCACCTCCCCTATACAGGGGGTTGAAGTTCTCGTGTAATCTAAAGGTAGAAGTGTCGAGCTCAGTATCTTCGAATCTCGAATAGTTATGCATCAGTTTCCAGGCGTTGATTCTAATGGTAGTATCAATAACCTGAGCAGAGGCAGAGCCAGAGATCAGAAGAAGAAGAAATAATATGTTAGTTATTTTCGGTTTCACCGTTTTTCAACATAAAGATAACGATCTCTCCTAAGGAAAGATTGTAAAGTTACAAAGGATATATGTTGATTTTGTTTTTTGGAAACGAATCAGCTGTTAAACAGCTGTATGTAGATTAAATAAAAATCCTGTTCCGAGTTACTCGGAACAGGATTAAAAGATAGGCGATGACCTACTCTCCCACAAATGCAGTACCATCGGCGCTGATGAGCTTAACTTCTCTGTTCGGAAAGGTAAGAGGTGGTTCCTCATCGCTACAATCACCTAAAATCGTTATCCACCGGAGCTTTACGCGAAGGTGGAATCAATATGTTTAACATGTTGGAAAATTTTTTAATTAGCCTTTAAGAAAGCTCACGGGCAATTAGTACTGCTCGGCTTTGACATTACTGCCTTTACACCTACAGCCTATCAACG